>JAKFWF010000060.1 GCA_021730785.1 Hyphomicrobiaceae bacterium | reverse complement strand
GGTTTTTCTGCAACCTCAAGCAATACCAAGCAATCTCAACCCGCTATGACAAGCTCGCCAATACTTTTCTTGCAGCGGTCGCGCTGGTCTGCGTACTGTTCTGGCTCAACTGACGACACGCCCTAGTCTCAACACCGGAAGCAACCGCGTCAAGACGCAAGCCGACCGCCGAGTTCCGGCTCAAAAACGCCCTCGCTCTCCCTCACATTCCCGCCCTCGCTTAACCACGCCAAGCAGAAATTCCGCCCTCGCGTCACCCGCACTTATCCACGGTTACCTCCACTCGCGCTATTCTTCCCCTCGACCTCTGCGCACGAGGGGATGTCACCGGTGGCGACCATGATGGCGCAGGGGTTACAGGTCCGAGGGTCAAACCCGCGTGGCGCCTGTCTCGATGGTTGACGATTTGTGGACGGAGCAGAACGCTCGACGTGTGGACTATCACGCGGGCGGACGGCTTCGGCAGCGGTCGAACGCCTGACAGACGGGAGCCGAAGGCCGATGCCGTCACAGGCGTCAGTCACCGCACGCGGTGCCGATCGGAGGCTCGCCACACCAGCTCCGTGGAACCCGGAGTGGGACGCAATCCCTTGAATGCTGTGGGTAGGCCAAAAATCCTGTCGCGGGGTGGCTCGAAGCCGCTCTCCTCACTATCGCGGAAGCCCGCTCGCGGCTTCCGGCCACCTCGCGTCCCCTCACCGGCGAAAAGCCGGCCCGGCCCGAAGATGGGTCGTCAACGGAACAATGGTTGTATGCGCATCCTATTCGACATGCAGCGTTTCGCCAAACGCACGCTGCGCCTGAACGGCCGCATGCTGCGCCGCCTGGAAAAATCTGTCATGGGGCGGCGCGTTCCAGTGCTGCCACCCCGGCAGCCGTCGGCCCGCAAGACCGCGCGCCAGAGTGCAACCTTGAACCATCTCACCTCGGTTGCCGTGCGCGCCGCTGTCCGCAAGCCGAAGCGCGAAGCCGGCAAATCCGGGCAGCGCGAGAAGTTCCGCAAAGCACGGGGGTGCCTCGGGGACAGTCACCGATCGGCAGAGTTCTGCGCGACTACCGCACGATCGTAGATACCGGTAACTGTCCCCGTTGGGCCTACCTTCCAACCGATTGCCGCGACTTCCAGGCCTCGCCGGCGACGCGGGCGTCGTTGATGGCACTGTCGGTCGGCTTGGCGCGCCAGGCGTTCACGCCGGCCTCGACGGTCGCGAGATCGGCTTCGTCGAGCTTGCCGCGGATGGCATCGCGACGGCGGCCGGCATCCTTGTCGCCGCCGAGGGCTGCCAGCGACAGCCAATGGTAAGCTTGCTTGTAATCGCGTTGCAGGCCAAGGCCGCTCTCGAACAATACGCCGAGGTTGTACTGACTATCGGCGAGACCACGCTCGGCAGCGGCCGTGAACCACTGCAGGGCCGCAGCGTAGTCGGCCGAGGGATCGCGTCCGGCATTCAGAACCGCGAGGTTGTGCATCGCTTTCACGTGGCCCTGCTCGGCAGCTCGTCCGTACCAGATCTTGGCGCGCGCGATGTCGGCCTTGGTGCCGATACCGCGCTCAAAGAGCGTGCCGAGACGATACTGGGCCGGCGCGAAGCCGCGCTGCGCCGATCGCTGGTACCATGTCATCGCCTGCTTGAAGTCTTGGGCGATGCCGCGGCCTTCGGCGAAGCGGGCGGCGACCTCGAACTCGGCCGACGGATCGCCCTTTTGGGCTGCGGTGCGCAGCGAGATCGGGCCGATGAAGGCCGGCGGCAGCTCGGATGGCGGCAAGGGTTCGGATTGCTGCAGCGAAGCACCACCGTCCGGAATCAGGGACGCTGGAACCGCCGGTGCATTCGCCTGGACCGCGGCCAACTGGCTGGCCAGGCTCGCGAGATTGCGCTGCTGGCGCGCGCGGGCAAGGTCGGAGTGGTCGGGGATCGAGTTCGTGCTGGCCGGCGTGACGGCGATGCCGAGCCCGTTCGACCCGAGCCCCGGCTGCAGGGCCGCAGTGCGGGTCGCCTCTCCAGCATTGGCTGGCAGTACCACGGTGCCGGCACTCTCCGCGCCGGCTTCAGTGTCGACGCGCAGGCGGGTACGCGGATCGACCGATGCTCCGGGCTTGGGCGCGCCGGCTGGCGCCGCGCGCGGAGTGCCGCCATCGGGCATAAACTCCGACGGGGGAACAATGCTCTTCTGCCCATTGCCGGTCACCGCTTCTTCAGCCTGACCGGCTTCCGCGCCACCATTGTCGATTGTCAGCTTCGAGCGCTCTTCCGCAGTCTGCTGGGCGCCACCGAAGAAGCCGCCGCGGCTGAGCGTCACCGACGCAGCCAGCAGACCGACGCCTGCCACCAGCGCGATGCCCGCCACCATCAGTGGCGTGCGCGAGCGCACTTTTTCTTCGTGCACGGGTTCGGGTGTGGACATCTGCACGGCCGGTGCACCGCGACGCATCTTCACGGGGTCGGCGTCGAGGCTTGGTCCATCGGCAGCCTGGGCTGCCACCTTGCGCGCAGCCCGCCGCGCATCGGCCACCGCCGCTGCCCGAAAATCCTCCCGTGCTGGAGCAGCGCCTTTACGGCCAGCCGGAGGTTCGGCGGGCAGCTGCACGTGCGGCTCAGGCTGCATCATTGGTTGCATCTGGGCCTGGTTCGCCCGTACCTCGGCCATGGCTTCTGCGAACGCTGCCTGGTCGGGACGGGCCGACATGGCGGCCTGGGCGCTGGCTGCGTGCGGTGCAGGCGATGGTGCTGCCTGCGGTGGTGCACTAGAGACCGGTGCGAAGTTGGCCGGCGCAGCTGGATAGGACGAGCCTGCGGCTTCGATCGCGTCCATCCGGTCCAGCATGCGGATCATTGCCTGCTGCATGGTATCGAGCATGGTCGAGGTGTGATCTTCCGTCTCACGCTGACCGGCCGCGAAACTCTCGACGATGCGCTTCAAGTCGGCAATCGAGCCCTGATCGACGCCATTGGCCGCTGCAGCCATCGGCGCCGGCAAGCGACTAGCCACCCGGTCTGCGACCGCCATGGCCACAACCTCGATATCGTCTTCGCTGGGGCCGGCAGCCGGCGGCATGGCCTGCGCAAACAGGGCCGTGAGGCGTTCGTCGGACAGGTGATGCGCGACGGCGGCGAGTTGCTGCTCGACCTGATCGATCCGGTTCAGCTGCTGCTCGGTGCGCTCGAACTGCATCACAAGTTCGTTCATATGCGCTTCGACGATGCGCAAGCCATCGACATCGGCCCGCGTCGCAACGTTCTCAAGCGCAGTCCCGAGACGGCTTTCGAGTTGGCCAAGGCGTTCGTCGAGCATTGCGAGCGAGCTGTCGGGACGCATGACGGCAGCCGATTGCTCGATCTGGCGGGCAATTTCGGCAAAGCGTGCAGCAATCCAGGCTTGGTCGGTGTACGTGCCGGTCTGGGCTGGCATGGCATCCACTGGGACAGCGGCTTCAAGAGGCGGTGCCTGCACGAGCGGCAGCATGGCCACCACGGGGGCAGCCATGGGCGCCGCAGCCACAAGCGAAGCATCGTGCGGCGCGGCGGGCCGCATATCGGCGATGCCGGAGTCATACAGCTCGGCGAGCGCGTTGGCCGACGCTTGATCCCACGGCTCGTCCGGCGCGCCGGGCACACTGTGCACCACGGTGCTGGCAGGCTTGACGGCAGCCGCTTGGGAGGGTGTGGGCGCCATCGGCGACACAAGAGGTTCATCGTGTTTGTCGGCCGGGCGAGCGGCCTGTGCATGCACGTGCACGGCAACGTCGGCGCCAGTCATCATGGCCGTGGGCTGTGCGGCAGCAGCCCCCTCGCTCGCCCCTGGGACATGCATGAGGCTGGCAGCCGCCTTGGCAATTTCCCGCTCGTGACTGACCTTCGCCACGCGATCGGCCAGCGATTGCACGCCGTCCTCGATGCGGGCGAACGCCGATGCGTAGTGCTGCGGAACCTGTTCGCGCACGTGTTCGGCACCGCGGCCAAGCGTTTCGAGCCGACTTTGCATATCGCGCAAGGTATCGAGATGGCGGCGATCGGACTCGGCGAACTGCTGAGCCAGATCGGCCAGCATGCCCTTGAGTTCGTCGGCACCACACACGAGTTCGGGCTGGCGCCCGCCGTCGTGCCGGGCCATCGCACCGTAGTTGTAGTCGCCAGCGGTCTTAGACATCTCAGTTCCCCATCGCCCGGCCATGTCTCTCGATCACGACAGCGGATCGTCCCCGTTCGGGGCATGGGAATGGGAAGGCGCCCATCTCCGCATGGCGATCAGCCGTCGGTTCAGGTCTCGCCGGACGCGGCACGAGTGGGACCCCTGTCGACGTCGAGGCTCGCAATTGCCGGTAAATGTTCAGTTAAGCCCCGTGAGCACGGGCGTTTCAGCCGATGCAGACGCCATTTTGCGCACTTTTCGGGCCTGCGAATCACTTTCGTCGAAGGGCAAAAACAGATCCGCCAGCTATTCCGCGCCAGCGTCCGGCGCCCTATATCTGACACGACAGAGTTCCGCAGGGAGACACCCATGGACGCAACCGCACATCATCGCACGGCGCTCGGTATCGCTGCGGCCCTGGCCCTGCTGGGCGCCGGCATGACGAGTGCAGGCGCCCAGGATCGGCCGGGCCGCTTCACCATGAGCCCCATCGATGGCGGGTTCGTTCGCCTCGACACGGAAACCGGCGCCATGGCGCTGTGCCGGGCGCTGCCGGGCAATGCGGCCGGCGCGGGCGCCTGGAACTGCCAGCCGATGGGCGATACGGCTGCCGAGACACAGGGTCGGCTCGGCAAAATCGAGGGCGAGAACAAGGAGTTACGGGCTGAGGTCAAGCGCCTGGAGGATCTGCTCGGTCTCAACGGCGAGCGGCCGAAGAGCGAAGGCCCCCAGGCCGAACAGCGCCCAGGCGGCCGCAGCGGCGGATTGGGTCTGCCGAGCGAGGAAGATGTCGATAAGGCCGTGAGCTACATGGAGCGCATGGTCAAGAAGCTGCAGGAGGCCATGAAGCGCCTCGAAGGCAGCGACAGCCGCAAGGGCACACCACTGTAGCCGAACGGCCTGTCGCACATCGGGTTGTGTGACTGACCGGCCGACGATTGCGTCGCCGCTCGCGCCCCGCTGGTGCCGCCGCCGCCCGCCTTCGGCTTGCCGGGACTGTCGCCGCCCTTCGAAGGGCAGCCGTGAAACCGGATCAGGCCGGCGGCCGGTAAACCGCTGTGCTTGCTCCTCGATCTGTGCCCACAGTATAGAGACCTGATGCAACGCGGCCGGGGGGCCGCAACTGGCTGTGCTCGAGGGGAAAAACTGCGCCATGGGCTTCATCAACCTGACACAGGTGCGCGAATACCTGTGGGTCATCGGTCCCGTCGTACTGCTGGTGCTCGGCTCCTTGTGGGCCGCCTTCCAGTTCGTCGAGCCGGCGCCGCCGCGCACGCTTGTGATGTCGACCGGTGCCGAGACCGGTGGCTATCACGCCATCGCCAAGCGTTACGCGGCAGCGCTGAAGAAGTCGGGCGTCACCCTGCAGCTCAAGACTTCGGCCGGCTCGGTGGACAATCTGGCGCGCGTCAGCGATCCAAAGTCCGGCGTGGCGCTGACCCTCGTTCAAGGCGGCATCGCCACGGCCACGAAACATGAGACGATCGCCTCGCTCGGCCGCATGTTCCTCGAGCCGCTGTGGGTGTTCTACCGTTCGCCCGACACGATCGACCGGCTGACCCAGTTCAAGGGTCGGCGAATCGCAATTTCACCCGAAGGCAGCGGCACGCGCCAGCTCGCGCTTGCCATGCTGAAGCTCAACGAACTGCACGCCGGCAACGTCACGCTATTGCCGCTCGGCGGGGACGCAGCCGTCAAGGCACTGCAGGCGGGCGAGGTCGACGCGGTGTTCCTGGTGATGGCGCCGGAAGCACCCCTCGTGCAGGAACTGCTGCGCGAACCCACCGTCAAACTCATGAGCTTTGCCCAAGCGGAAGCCTATACTCGCACCCTGCCCTATCTCACGCGGATCACCTTGCCGGAAGGCGTTGTTGACCTGATTCGCGGCATTCCGTCCCGCGATGTGGCGATGCTGGCGCCCGCGACCGCGCTCATCGCGTCGGAGAAGCTGCACCCTGCCCTGATCGGACTGCTGGTCGAGGCCGCCAAGGACATCCACGGTCCCGGCGCGTTGTTCCAGCGCATCGGCGATTTTCCCCGTGCGCAAGATCCTGAGTTCGACATGTCGGACGATGCCCTGCGCTTCTACAAGAACGGCCCGCCGTTCCTGCAGCGCTTCCTGCCGTTCTGGCTGGCGTCTTTCGTCGAACGCATGAGTGTTCTGGTGATCCCGCTCGCCACGTTGCTGTTCCCGATCATGAAACTGGGACCCGCCATCTACCGGTGGAGCATCAAGCGGCGCATCTTCTTCTGGTACGACCGCCTGAAGAAGCTCGAGGACCGCGTGCGCCACGATACCGCCGGCACGCAGCGTGCCGCCCACACCGACGAAATCCACGAGATCGAGGAAGCGGTGTCCGCCATCCCCGTGCCGCTCGCCTTCACCGACCAGTTCTACTCATTGCGTGCCGCGATCGATCTCGTGCGCCAGCGCCTGACGACGCGGATGCCTGCGGCAAACGCCAGCGCCTGATCACACCGACGTTTTCGGCTCCACCTTGATCTGCCCCGTCGCTTTTCCCAGTTCGCGGCGCAGGCGACGCACAAGCGCACGGCATGAACCCAAGAGGTAGGGCCGCGACTGCCAGCGATTGTGCAGATCGGCCCGCGTGTAGGGCACAAAATCAGGAATGGCGACGGCAGCAGTCTTGCCCAGTTGGCCGTTTATCTCATCGATTTCGTGGTCGAGGCGAGCCAGCGCGTGAACTGGCAAAGGCGCCAGCACATCGTTGCGATTGTGATGGTCGAAGAACTGCTGGTTGTAGTCGGCCCATTCACCAAGGCGAGCCTTGGTGTCGCGTCCAGCCTTGCGCGTGCGATACTCGTCGAGGGTCTTGATCACGTAGTGGCGCACGCGCGCGCGGCGCCAGGATACTTCCGGCGTGGTTGCCGGCGTGGCGCGAAGCTCGGCGTTGGCGCGCACGACCGCCGGTTCCCCATCGTGCAGCATCAGCCGATCGGGCAGGTTGGGCACGTGGACCCGGGTCAGCTGCGCGAACGCCAGATGAGTGCGCACATGCGCCTCGCAGCGCTTGATGTGGTAGAATGACTTCACCAGAGCGTTGCCGCCGAAGCTGCGCTCGGCCGCCCACACGAAGCGCTTGACCACGGGTTCGAGAGTGCCCGTCGGCAGATGAGAGTCGCCGAAGATCATCCAGTTGAACGCGAGAGCCGCCGCCTGGGAGTTGTTGAAGAGATCATGGACAAGCGCCGCGCCGCTACCGTCGAATTGGTCGGCAATTGTCATCGGCTCCAGAAACTCGTCGGTATCGAGAATACCGATGGTATCGACGCCCTGTTGCTGCGCCCAGCGGAACAGCATCGCATACACCCTGCGCTGGATGTTGCCGCTCCACCCCCGCACATCGATGCGGGTGATGAGGCCCAGTGCATCTAGCTTGGCGAGCAGCAGCGGCTGCCCATCATCGCCGCCATTATCGGCGATCACGATCTCGAAGCCCAAAATGCGATGCCAGGCCACCCACTCGACGATGTAGGGCGCCTCGAACCGCATGACCGCGCCAATGCAGGCGCGCGGAGGGCGGGTGCTCATTTCTGACGGCCTCGACACGCTCAAGTGTGTCCAAATACTACGTATTCGCCCTTAAGCCGGCTCGGCGTCGCGCATCGACATCATGGCCTTGAAGGCCGGGCGCGCATGGCAGGCGGCGAGCCACGCCTTCACGCGGGGCGCGGCGTCGAACAGTGCCGGCGCCGGCTGCGCATAGCGCACCACCTCGGCGACGTTGAGGTCAGCCACCGTGAACCGGTCGCCGACGATGAACCCGGTTTGGCCGAGTCGCCGATCGAGCACGGCGAACAGCGGGCGCAACGCCTCGATTGCCACCGCCGCAATCTTGGGATCGCGCTCGGCCGGTGGCTTGCCGATGGTGTGATACAGCACCTGGATCGAATGGGGCTCGACGTCGGTCGCGGCCCACAGGGTCCACATGGTCATCTGCCCGTCCTCGGCCAGATTTGCCGGCGCCAAAGGGCCACCATGCTTCTTCGCCAGATACAAGTTGATGCCGAGCGACTGGTGCAGGACAAGGCCATCATCATCGATCGAGGGGATCTGCCCGCCAGGGTTGACGGCCAGGAATGCCGGCGAGCGCGTGTTGATTGGCGCGTCGGCGGCATCGGGATCGGTCGTCATGCGGTAGGCCTGGATCACCGGCACGTGCTTGAACTTCAAGCCGAGTTCATTGGCGAGCCATAAGTTGCGCGACGCCCGCGAACGGTAGACGCCATAGATCGTCAGCATGGGTAAGTCCTCGACCTCGGTTGGATCTGCGGGCTGGGTGTGCAAGCCCGGTGCCAGTGCGTTTGCCAGAGCTAAAACAATTTCATGCCGGGCGGCAGCGGCAGACCGCCGGTCAGTTCCTGCATCTTTTCCTGCATGGCGGCCTCGACCTTCACCTTGGCGTCGTGGACGGCGGCGATGATCAGATCTTCCAAGATTTCAGTGTCTTCGGGCTTCATCAGCGAGGGATCGATCGTTATACGCTTGAGGCTCGCCTTGCCGTCAAGGGTGACGGCAACCATGCCGCCGCCCGACTGGCCGGCGATCTCGGCCTTGGCGAGTTCCTCCTGCAGCGTCTGCATGCGGCCCTGCATCTGGCCGAGCTGCTTCATCATGCCCATGATGTCTTTCACGCATTGCTCCTTCACTCGGATCTGGCGGTGCTTTTCCTGGTTTGACGCACGGCCTTGAGTTCTGCCTCGGGAAAGGCTGCCAGCACGGACACCACTGCCGGATGCGCCTTGATTGTCTCTAGTTCCGCCGACTCGGCCGCCCGGCGCACCTCGCCGATCGGCCGTTCGCCCGTGCCCCGCCCAACCGAGACGACCCAGCGGCGCCCGGTCCACTTGCTGAGTTTCTCGCCGAGTTCACCCGCGAGGCCGGACGGCGCCCCGTCCAGCAGCGCGACCTCGATCCGCCCGGCCTCGAATTTCAGCAGGCTGACGTGATCCTCGAGATGAAGCTTCAGTTTGGCATCGCGCCGCACACCGGCGAGTTCGACCACCGCCGCAAACGTCGCAGGCCCTGCATCGGACGGTTCTGCCGTGGGTGCAATGGCGGCATCGGGCATCGCGGGCGCCGCATTGAGGGGGCCGCGCTGCGCCGGTGCTTGCACCTCGCCCAGTCGCGCAATTGCGCCACGCGGCACTGGTGTGGCGCCGCCCAGCGTGCGAATGATTTCGTCCGGTGTCGGCAGGTCGGCGGTGTGGCAGATGCGGATCAGCACCATCTCGGCGGCGGCGAGCGGACTGCCGGCGCGGCCCGCTTCCTCGATGCCCTTCAGCAGCATCTGCCATACCCGGCTGAGCAAGGTCAGTGCGAGGGACGCGGCGAGCGCGCCCGTCCGGCGCTTCTCCTCGCTGGACAGGGCTTCGCCGGCGCCGGCGTCGCCCGCAACCTTCATGCGCGTCGTGACGTGGACAGCGTCCGCGAGGTCAGCCAGCACCTGCACCGGCTCGGCACCGGCCAGATGCAGCTCGGCAAAGCGCGTGAGGGCCGACGCCGTCTGCCCGCCGACGATGTCGTCCAGCAAATCGAGGATGCGGCTGCGATCGGCGAGCCCGAGCATGGCGCGCACGCTGGTGGCCGTTACCGCGCCCGAACCCATGGCGATCGCCTGATCGAGGATCGACAAGCCATCGCGCACCGAGCCTTCGGCTGCCCGGGCAATGAGAGCGAGCGCCTCGGGCTCGGCCGTTGCCCCTTCGGCTGCGGCGATCTTGCCGAAATGGCGCGAGAGCTCCGGGATCTCCACGCGGCGCAGATCGAAGCGCTGGCAACGCGACAGCACCGTCACCGGCACTTTGCGTATCTCGGTCGTCGCGAAAATGAACTTCACATGCGCCGGCGGCTCTTCCAGCGTCTTCAGAAGCGCATTGAATGCGCCCTTCGACAGCATGTGCACTTCGTCGATGATGAACACCTTGGTGCGTGCGACCAGCGGACGGTAGCGCGCGCTTTCGATGATCTCACGCATGTTGTCGACGCCGGTGTTGGAGGCGGCGTCCATCTCGACCACGTCCGGGTGGCGGCTGGCGATGATCTCGGCGCAGTGCTGGCCATAGCCGTCCATGGTGACGGTCGGGCGGTCGGGCAGGCCGTCCTTCGCGTAATTCAGAGCGCGGGCGAGGATGCGGGCGGTCGTCGTCTTGCCGACGCCGCGCACGCCGGTAAGCATGTAGCCTTGTGCGATGCGGTCGGCGGCAAACGCGTTTTCCAGCGTCTGCACCATGGCCTTCTGGCCGATCAGATCATCGAACGTCTCGGGCCGATACTTGCGGGCGAGCACCACATAGGGCCGAGCCGCGGGCTTTATCGCCTCGCCCGCGGCCGACGATGCAGTCGTTCCCTCGCCGCCATCCGATTTCTTCTTCGCCATCGCGAAAGGCCGCCTCTGTGCAGCGGTTAAACTGGCGCGCAGCCGTTGCGAAAATGAGGAAGCTGACCAACGACCCATATCCGGTTCGTTAGGGCTGCTACCTTCCGGTCCTGACCCGGTTGGCGAGAGATACGTCCGCAGCCAACTTCCCCGCCCCGTATATGGCGGGTAACCGGCCGCAGGGCAAGGGGCCGTTCCTGAACGTTGCTCAATCGCCGCGCAGCTGGCGGGTCGCGACGGGGTAGAGCCCCTCCTGGCCGAGCATCCACACCGACAACCCGTCATCGCCGAACAGCGGGCCGAACGCATCATCGAGCACGTTGAGGCCACCGGCATAGGCCCCGAACGCTGGTAAAATCAGCCGCAGTCCATTGCCGACGAAGCAGGGTCGGCGCAGCGCGCTGCCATGCAGCGACAGCTTGCCGGCCGGGTGCATATGGCCGGCGATCTCGTGCGTGACGCGGGCCCGCCGGGGCACGTGCCGCAGCGCCAGGCCTTCCAACTCCAGTTCGTCGGCCACATCGCCGCCGAACGCGTTGCTCAGGACCGGATCGTGGTTGCCGGTGACCCAGATCCAGCGCCGCTCGTCCTGCAGGATGTGCAGGATGTCGAGATCGTCGGCAGCGATGCGGTCGGCGGCACCTTCGTCATGGATGCTGTCGCCCAGCGCGATCACGGTTGCGACGTCGAACCGGTCGATGGTCTCGGCGAGCCGCAGCAGCGTCGCCCGCGTGTCGTAGGGCGGCAGGAATTGCCCGCGCGCCGCATAGGACGAGCCCTTTTCCAGGTGCAGATCGGCGATGATCAGAGCCTTTTCGCCCGGCCAGTACAGCGCCCCCGACTGGTCGGCGATGAACGACTTGCCGCAGATGGTGATCGGCTGGGTGTTGAAATCACCCATGCCGAAGCGTTCGGGCTTGAGTTCGAACATGGGGGCGTCCTCGCGTTACGTCACCGATGAAAATGCAGTCAGCATCTGCTGACAACTTGCAGAGCCTGCGGTGCACAAGTCAAACTTGGGAAACACGGCATTGCTCGGACAAGCTTCTGGCGTCCTTGCCCGATCGGCCCGGTGTTCAATCAATGCCCGCGATGCCGCCCGTCCTCGATCGGTCGTCGCGCGGTTTTTCCTCGACTTGGATCACTTTGCCAGGGCTGCCAGCTGATCCAATGCGGTGGCAACCGTGCCGGTAATCCGCGTTTCGCCGACCGTCAAGCCGCGCCAGTTCTTCATTATCGCCGTCTCTGCGAGCCCGTTCGTTGCGGGCAGCAAACGGTTGAGCAGCGCCAGCGTCACCGCTTCCGAAGCACGATGGGCGCCATCGTCGATCTTGATCGCGAAGCCGAGGCCGAGGTCAGGGAACGCGCCGCAGTAGACGCCCTCGGCACCGGTCTTCATGAAGACGCGGCCGGGCACCCGGCCCATGATCACCGTGTCGAGACGGCCAGGGCCAGCGACCATGTCGGGGGCGGCCCAGACGGCCTTGGCGATGCGCTCCGATGCAGCGCGGTGCGGCTTGCCCGGCCCCTCGGCGGTGATGAACGCGGCGAACGCGCGCGCGAGACTAGCGATCGGGATCGCCCAGTTCGGCGCCGAGCAGCCGTCGATGCCGCGCACGTCGGCGCCCAGCGCCTCACCGGTATAGGCGCGCAGGGTCTGCACGATGCGTTGCTGCACCGGATGGTCGGGTAGCCAGTAGCCGGCCGGATCCTCCTTGTGGTGGACGGCGCAGGCGCACATGCCGGCGTGCTTGCCCGAACAATTGTTGTGCAGCGCCGTCGGCGTGGCGCCTGAAGCAGCGAGCGCCCGGGCCGACGCTTGCAGCATCGGTTCGTGGGCGCCGCAGCCGAGCGCGGTCGCATCGAGTTTGGCGCGCGCCAGCATGGACGCTGCGAGTTCGGCATGCGCCGCGGTGCCGCTGTGGGACGCGCAGGCAAGCGCAATTTCTGCATCGCCGTACTGAAACGCGTCTGCGGCTCCGCTTTCGATCAGCGGCAGGCACTGGAACGCTTTGATGGCAGAGCGCGGAAACACCGGCCGCCGCACGTCGCCGATGCTCACCACCAACTCGCCATTTGGCCGCGCGACCGCCAGCATGCCCGTATGCACGCTTTCAACCAGTGCACCGCGGGTCACTTCGACGAGGATGGGATTGATCATGGGGCTCTCCGCGGGTGTTTCAGCGCGATGGACACGCTGGGTCGCGCCTCTGTCAAGGGCGCGGGCGGACCTGCCGCAGCGCTTCGCCGAGCACCATGGCACCCGCCACCGCCACGTTGAGCGACCGCAGTCCGGGCCGCAGGGCAATACCGATGCGGGCATCGACGGCCGCGTGCACAGCATCCGGCACGCCGGCACTCTCGCGGCCGAGCATCAAGATATCGTCGTCCGCAAACGCGAAATCGAGATAGTTGGTGGTCGCCCTTGACGTCAACAGAACGAGGCGCGCTGGCTTGGCGACGGTCAGCTGGAAGGCTGCGAAACTTTCATGTCGTGTGATCACTACGTGGTCGAGATAGTCGAGGTGGGCGCGTTTGAACGCGCGGTCGGACATGTCGAAGCCGGCTGGCCCGATCAGATCGACGGCAACGCCGAGGCAAGCGGCAAGGCGCAACGAGGTGCCGGCGTTTTGCGGGATGTCGGGCTGGTAGAGGCACAAGCGCATGGGGAGTGGCAGTCCTCAATTGCGCGCCGCACACCGATCACGGAACTCAAAGTGATAGCGCACCGCATGCCATGTTGCCGATAGTCCACGCGGAGATCACAGAATGCGCCGACGCATTTGACGTTGTCGGAGGGAGCGGTATTGACGCTTGCGGTGCTGCCGCAGTGCCGTTAGCCGTATTGGACAGCGTTTGAGTCCAACCAGCTCTGTCATCCCCGGTTTTGCCCCTGCCACGGAATGTCAAAAGCTTCTAGTGTGCGACACTCTAGTGAGTCCAGAACGATAGTGGACCTTATCCAAATGACGTCGGACATGCGCACCTTTGCGACCCGGTTCGTGTGCTCTGTGCTCGTTGCCAGCGGCACTATCCTCATCGCTTCTGTCAATGCGGCGGCGCAGACAGCGGAAATTGCGCAGCCCGTCAACCTCGATCCTGTCCCCAATTACGCACGAAATGTTCCGGCGGCTCCAACCGAGACCGACGCCGCGGCCATCGCGGCCCTGTCAGAAAAGCTGAGCAAGGCCGACCAGCGCGTGCAGCAACTGGAGGGCTGGGTCGGCACTCTGTTGGCGCGCTCGCAGGACGAGATCGACCGGCGGCGCTGGGAAGCCGAGGCGCGGTTGATCGCGCCCGAATTGGGTCCAGACGAGTTGCCGTTGCTCAATCGATGGGAGGTCAATACCGATCTGTTCGAGGAGAAGCCACAGAAAGTTGAGTGGGATACGGTTGGCGCGGCACACATGCAGCGCGAGGTCGCCAACGACCGGCCTGGTATGTTCTATCGCTATTCGCCAGTTGGAACCTTACCTAAAGATCCAACGACCGGTCGCTACACCGGAGATGATGTGCCAACTCTCAAGGTCGATGCCACACTGCCGCCCTTGCGCGTGGCCGTTACAAAATCAGATACACCGTGGCCGACCGTCACTGCCACCTATGCCGGTTGGCGAGGTTTGTTCTGGACGCCATCGAACGTCTACTTCGAATTCGACACTGATCCGAGTTTCACCAGTCGGAATCTATGGCGTTATCCCACCCTGATGCCGACCACGGCAGTGGCAAACCTCAAGCCCATCCAGAATCTCACGACCACCAAGGGCCTATCCTATTACATATTTCGGACGACACTCCGCGACTACGTGCCAACGAACGCCGTGCGGTTCCCATTCCGGGTTACGGCCATGGGCCTGCCTCTCGAACGCGGAAACATAGATTTCAGCCACCTTGTGAAGACCGCCAAGCTCCTCGGCCATGGATTGACGCAAGACGACCTGATCCGGGAGATCTACGAATACGGCCGCATGACGCTGACGTGGGGCGGCAACACCATCGAACACCAGCCGATAGACACATTCCGCGCCGGTGTCGCCGCGTGCGGTGCCGTGAACGATCTGGTCGGCGCGATGCTGGAAATGAATGGCATTCGCTCTCGGCTGGTCGGCGGTTTCGATCCCCGCATCCGGGTCTGGTACCCGGGCGGCGGCCATACGGCGCTCGAAGTTTGGAATGGACAGCGCTGGTCCTTCCTCGACAGCTTTCTCGATCTCTATCTGCCCAACGTGTCAGCCAAGGATTTTGCCCTCAGTTCGATTGGTAAAACCACCATAGGCAAATTCCAATTCACCAGTGAACAACAACCATATCGTGAGGCGTTCTCGAAGGCGATCGGGACAGCCTACACTTTCGAGCAACTGTTCCGCTACCGAATCTACGGCGACAAAGCCGTGCGTCTGCCCCTGGCCCACATGCTGCGATTACGCGCTGGATCGATCAAATCCAGCGGACTCTCGGAGGCATCATACGGCCTGACTTGGCCGTTGCGCACGACCGACATCACGTTCGACCCCAACTTCGACCTGCCTGAGACGACGAGGATTTACGTCCGCGCTCGCTACGTGCGCAGTTCCTGCGCCGTGCAGCAGAACGGCAGCCTAGCTGCCAAATGCAGCGATCCCGACGCCATTGCCTCGGCCTGGACGGTCTCGAGTTTCCAGATCCGCCCCCAAGACTTGCTCCGCACTTCGAATTAACCTTGGCGTTGCTCCTTGGAAGCGCACTACTCATGAAACTTGCACCGGCGGGCTGTACCTTGCACTGGCCGGCATGCATAGCCTGATCGATGGGTTTTGCAGACGGCAGCGGGACGGGAGTGCGGCGTGCGCATGTCATTCGTGATCAAGGTCGCCCTCATCTCCTTCGCTGCACTCTACCTCATCTTGCTGCTCGGCATGTTCCTGGGCCAGCGCCGGTTGCTGTATTTTCCCGATACGGCGCGCATCGCCCCCGAAGCCACCGGCCTGAAAGATGTGGTGGAACGTGTCATTGCGACACCGGACGGGGAAAAACTCATTGCCTGGTACGGCGCGGCGAAACCCGGTGAGCCAACGCTCCTGTATTTCCACGGCAACGGCGGGAATGTTGCTGGCAGACACGGCATCATTGCCAAGTTCATGGCGGCGGGACGCGGAATTCTCATGATGTCGTACCGCGGCTTCGGCGGCTCGACCGGGCAGCCAAGCGAAATCACCAACGTCGCCGACGCCAGGCTCGCCTTCGACGCACTTGTGCAAGAAGGCGTGCAACCAGCCGACATCATCCTCTACGGCGAGTCGCTCGGCAGCGGTGTGGCCGTGCAGGTTGCGCTGGCGAAACCGGCCGCCGGCGTCATCCTCGATAGCCCCTATACCGCCGTGGTCGATCGCGCCGCCGAACTCTACCCCTGGCTGCCGGTTAGCTTGCTTGTGATTGATCGCTACGAAAGCCGCCGGTACATCACAGCTATGCGCAGGCCGCTGCTGATCGTGCATGGCGAAGCCGACACGGTAATCCCGGTCGCCATGGGACGGAAGTTGTATGCGCTCGGAAATCAGCCGAAAGAACTGGTGACTCTGCCGGGCGCTGGCCATAACAACCACGACCAGTTCGGATCGTTCGAAGCCATCAACGCCTGGATCGAGCGCTTGCGTGCCGGAACCATCAAGCCGTGACCGTTCGTGCGCCTGCGCCAAATTGCCTCTTGTGCTCATTCGTGCAAGCGCCTTGAGGCCGGCGGCAAAGGATGTCAGAACCGCCGCGCGTCAATTCGCGTCACTGCATTAGCGGTGATGCTCATGTTGAATGCAAACGATTCAGAACTAATCACGCCGCGCCGTCGATCGGCGCCGCTCAAGCGTGACCACAGGAGGCATCCTTGGCATCCCACGAACATGACCCGACCAACCGCCGGGACTTCCTGACCATGGCCGGCCTGGGCTTTGCCGCCGTCGGCGGGGCAGCGACGCTGTGGCCGTTCGTGCACCAGATGAACCCGGATGCCAGTACCCAGGCGCTCGCCTCGGTCGAGATCGACGTCAAGGGCGTCAAGGAAGGCCAGGCCATCACGGTGATGTGGCGCGGCAAGCCGGTGTTCATCCGCAACCGCACCAAGGCTGAGATTGAACAGGCAGCCAAGGTACAGATAGCCGAACTGCGCGATGACAGGGCCCGCAACGACAAGCTGCCAGACGCGACCACCGCGACCGACGCCAACCGCGTCGTCAAGGGTCGCGAAAACTGGCTCGTCCTGGTCGGCGTCTGTACCCACCTCGGCTGCGTGCCGAAGGGCCAGAGCCTTTCGGACGCCAAGGGCGATTTCGGCGGCTGGTTCTGCCCCTGCCACGGCTCGCACTACGATATGTCCGGCCGCATCCGCAAAGGTCCAGCGCCCCGCAACCTCGAAGTGCCGCCCTACGAATTCGTCGGCGACAGCAAGATCAAGATCGGCTGAGGAACAAGCCCATGTCCGGACATGAATCGACCTACGTCGCCAAGTCGCGCTTCGCCAAGTTCATGGACGATCGCCTGCCGATCGCGCGCATGATGCATGGCCAGTTCGTCGACTTTCCGACGCCGCGCAACCTGAACTACATGTGGACGTTCGGCGGCATCTTGATGTTCTGCCTCGTGACGCAGCTCGTCACCGGCATCGTGCTCGCCATGCACTACGTGCCGAGCGCCAAGGACGCCTTCGACTCGGTCGAGGCGATCCGCCGCGACGTGAACTACGGCTGGCTCATCCGCAACATCCACGCGGTCGGCGCGTCGATGTTCTTCCTCGCCGTTTACCTGCACATCTTCCGCGGTCTCTACTACGGGTCCTACAAGGCGCCGCGCGAGGTGCTGTGGATCCTCGGCGTGTTCATCTACCTCGCGATGATGGCAACCGCCTTCCTCGGCTACACCCTGGTGTGGGGCCAGATGAGCTTCTGGGGCGCGACGGTCATCACCAACTTCTTCTCGGCGATCCCTGTGGTCGGAACCAAGGTGACCGAGTGGCTGTGGGGCGGCTATGCCGTGACCGGGGTGACGCTCAATCGCTTCTTTGCCCTGCACTACCTGCTGCCGTTCGTGATCACGGGCCTCGTCGTCCTGCACATCTGGGCCCTGCACGTGGCCGGTCAGAACAATCCAACCGGCCTCGACGTGAAGAGCAAGATGGATACGCTGCCGATGACGCCCTATGCAGTGATGAAGGACATCTTCGCACTCGCAGTCTTCGTCACCCTGTTCGTGTGGTTCGTATTCTTCGTGCCGGATTATCTCGGCCACGCCGACAACTACAACGAGGCGAATGCACTCGTAACACCGCCGCACATCGTGCCGGAGTGGTACTTCCTGCCCTTCTACGCGATCCTGCGTGCCGTACCTTCGAAGCTCGGCGGCGTGCTGTTGATGTTTGCCGCGGTCGCGATCCTGGCCTTCGTGTCGTGGCTCGATACCAGCCGCGTGCGCTCGACCAAGTATCGGCCGATCTATCGCTGGTTCTTCTGGCTATTCACTTTCACCTGCCTTGCGCTCGGCTATCTCGGCTCTAAGCCAGCGGAGGGCTGGTATGTGGTGTGGTCGCAGATTTTCACGGCCTATTATTTCCTGCACTTCCTGGTGGTCATGCCGGTGGTCGGCCTGATCGAGACGCCTAAGAAGCTCCCGCGTTCGATCGCCGAATCGGTGCTGGGTGCCAATTACGGCGGCGGCGCCGGTGCCATGGCAGGGGCGACCGCTGCGCCTGAAAAGCGCTGAGCGGTGCGTAAACACATGAACTGCAGGATCACGACAATGACGACGTTTCTCAAGGCTGGCATTGCCGCTGTCGTTCTGGCGGCCGGCGCGCCGGTGGCATTGGCTGCCGGCGATGGGCCCGAAATCAAGAAGTCCAGCTGGAATTTCGGCGGCATCTTTGGCCACTTCGATGAAGCCCAGCTGCAGCGCGGCTTCCTCGTCTACAAGGAAGTGTGCGCGTCCTGCCACGGCCTGAAGCGCGTCAACTTCCGCAATCTGGTGCAGAAGGGGGGGCCGATGTTCCCCGAGGAGAGCGTCAAGGAGCTGGCCGCCAGCTGGCCAAACAAGGTGTTCGACGGCCCCAACGACAATGGCGACATCGCCGACCGCAAGGGCAACATCATCAAGCGGCCGGCCAAGTTGTCCGATCCGATCCTTGGCCCCTACGACAACGACCAGCAGGCGCGAGCAGCCCAGAACGGTGCTCTGCCGCCTGATCTGTCCTTGATCGCCCGCTCCCGCAACGTCGAGTACAAAGGCACGGTCGCCTATCACCCCCTGTCGATGGCGCGCGATATAGCGACCGGCTACCAGGAGGGCGGCGCCGACTACATCAAGGCGCTCATGACCGGCTATGCGGACCAGCCGCCGGCCTACGCCCGCAACAAGGCTGGTCAACTTGTCGAAGTTGCCGACAAAGACGTGAAGGACGAGAAGGCGGTCGAGCGCTGCGCCTCCATCAGCCGTGGCGACGCGGGCGCGCCGGACGTGTGCAACAAGCTGCAGGATGGCCAGTACTACAACAAGTACTTCCCCGGCGGGCAGATCGCCATGCCGTCTCCCCTTGCCAGTCCCGTCGCCTATCAGCCGAACTCTGGCGCCACCTCCTCGATCGAGCAGAATGCCCAGGATGTGGCAGCCTTCCTGTCCTGGACCGCCGATCCGACCCTTTCGGAGCGCAAGAGCCTCGGCCTCGGCGTCCTGCTCTACATGCTGGTGACGTGCGTGTTACTGTACATCGCCAAGAAGCGGACCTGGCGAGCCGCGCACTGATTATCGCGCGCAACTGCGACACATAGCAACGGCCGCCCAGCAGGGCGGCCGTTTCGCAATTCTGCTGCTGGGTGGCCGCGTCGCTGCCCGCTCATCAATCCTGGTAATCGGGCTCCCGGCGGTCGAGGATCCGCTTCAGGGCGCGGAAATGGTAGTCGTAGCCCCGCCCGTGCAGGAATTTCTGACCACCACCAAGGTTCATGGTCTTTTCCTGGACAGGCTTGGTCATCGGTAACAGCTGCTGACCGGTCCACATGGCATAGAGTTGCACCTGCGCCGCACGCTCCGTGTAATACAACAGATCGAAGGCGTGTGCGACCGAGCCTGCCACCGTTGCGATACCATGGTTGCCCATGAACAGGATCTTGTGGTCGCCGGCACCGATGATGTCAGCCAGCCGCTCGCCCTCCTCCGGGTCTTCGGCCGGGCCGGTGTAGTCCATGTCATAGCCGGCATAGCGCATCATGATGGTTTCGGTCTGGCCGATCGGCTTGAGCTTGGGATCGGCGAGCCGGGTCAGGGCGCTGGCGAACGGCATGTGCGTGTGGAACACCGCCTTCGCCTGCGGCAACCTGCGGTGGATCGGCGCGTGGATTGCGTAGCACGAGGCTTCGACCTCGCCGTCGCCACGCAGCACCTTGCCGTCCCAGCCCACTTCCATGAAGCACGAGGCCGTCACCTCCGACCAGTGCAGCCCGAACGGGATCTGATAATAGCCATCGCTGCGGCCGGGCACGGTCAGCGTGAGGTGGTTGAACACCCCCTCGTGGAAGCCATTCATCACGCAGATGCGGTGGGCGGCGGCGAGGTCAACCCGTGCCTGCCACTCGATTTCGGTCATGCCATGCTTGGGCGCCGTCTCGACTTGCTTCTGCATGGCAGGTGCTCCTGAGGTCCACGAGGCACATGATGCCACCAAGGGTCCAGGTGCGTCCATGGCACTGCTGCGCATAGCCAGAGTGCGGTTTTTGTAGCCCTGGTCCGATCATGGGGTCCGGTAATCGGGTCCAGGTTCGCCGCGGCGGCTCGCGCACTGTGAACCGCCGCATCACGAACCTGCCTTGCGCTCAGATCGCGCTGAACGGGCGTAGCCCCATGCGCCCCGCGTGCTGACGGACGACATTGGGAGGCTTCAACTTGACGGTGGTGGCAGCGGCGCAGTCCCGGCACAGCAGCGGAACCCCGCTGGTATTGGTCGCACCAGCAGCTGCCAGCGCAATCGATGTCAAAAACAAGCCCGCTACAGAAAGGGTCGCAAAGAAGGTCGCGAGACGCATGACTTCACTCATCATCGACTGACTCCTTACACCAGCTCCGCTGGCTCGTCACACCACTACACCCAGTATTGGGGACGCCAACGTGTATTCAGGATGCGGTTATCATAGTTAAAACGGAGTAAAAATCAGGTGTTCATTAACAAACATTACTTTTAAACTCCGTTTGATCTCGCATCTGCGAAAACAATGCTGCGACGCAATGCCCGGCGAGCAATGAGCGGTTGAAACCAGCGCCCGGTTGTGTCCGTATCCCAGTTAAACATGGACAGACGCGTCACTGGCCGGACACTGCAATGAGCCGACTGAAAATCGCCGTGGTCGGTGCCGGGGTTGCCGGCCTGGGTGCGGCCTGGCTGCTGGCCCGCCGCCACGACGTGACCCTGTTCGAGCGCGAACCTCGGCTCGGCGGGCACGCCAACACTGTCGATGTCGCGACCCCACAAGGCGCGCTTCCAATCGACACGGGCTTCATCGTCTACAACACCCAGTGCTATCCCAACCTGATCGCGCTGTTTGATCATCTCGAAGTAGCAACGGCGCCCAGCCGGATGAGTTTTGCAGTATCCCTGGACGGTGGCGCCTACGAATACTCCGGCAGTGGCGCGCGCGGGCTGTTCGGCCAGCCGGCCAATCTCGTCAGCGCCGACCACTGGCGCATGGTGCGCGACATTCTGCGCTTCTTTCGGGAGGCCCGCGCCCTGGAGGAGAACGCTGCCCATCCAACCACGAGCCTTGGCGCCTGGCTTGACCAGCGCGGCTACAGCCAAGCCTTCGTTGACCGGCACATTCTGCCCATGGCGGCCGCCATCTGGTCGGCGCCGAAACGGGAAATGCTTGGCTATCCGGCGGCGACGTTCGCCCGGTTCTTTGCCAATCACGGCCTGCTGCAGGTGCGCAACCGGCCGCAATGGCGCACGGTTGCCGGCGGATCGCGTGCCTACGTCACACGCGTAAAGAACGACTTTGGCGGGACGATCGTAGCGGGCGATCCCGTAACGAGGGTTCTGCGCACCGGGACCGGCGTCACGATCAGCACAGCTGGCGGACATAGGGCCGAATTCGATCGCTGCCTGATCGCAACCCACGCCGACGAAGCCCTTGCCTTGCTCGGCGGTGCGGCAACCGCCGACGAGACGCGCATTCTGGCATCCTTCCGCTATCAGCCGAACACGGCGATCCTGCACGATGATCCATCGCACATGCCCAAGCGCCGCCGGCTCTGGGCCAGTTGGAACTACATGGGCCAGCCAGCAAGCGACCACCTTTCGGTGAGCTACTGGATGAATGCCTTGCAGCCGCTCGCGGCCCGGACTGATTATTTCGTCACCTTGAACCCGGGACGCGTGATCGATCCCAGCCGCGTCCATGGCAAATTCACCTACACGCACCCGATCTACGATGCGGCGGCGATCGCAGCCCAACGCGCCCTGTGGCAGCTCCAGGGCACCCGCTCGATCTGGTTTGCCGGCGCCTATTTCGCCTATGGCTTCCACGAGGACGCCCTGCAGGCCGGCCTTGCCGCCGCCGAAGACATGGGCAACGTGCGGCGCCCCTGGAGGATCCCCGATCAATCGTCGCGGCTGCAAGACCTGGTGGGCGGCGATGGCAATTCCCGCGCCGAGGCCGCGCAGTGACCGCGTCTCCAGCATCCCTCTACGAAGGCACCGTGGTGCATGTGCGGTTGCGGCCGCGCGCGCATCGCCTGAGCTATCGCGTGTTCTCCCTGCTGGTCGACGTCGACCGCATCGACGAGGCCTTCGCCGGCTGCCGGCTGATCTCGCACAACCGGTTCAATTTGTTCTCGCTGCATGACCGCGACCACGGTGCAGGCGACGGCACGCCGCTTGGGCACCATGCCCGGCTGCTGCTGCGGGACGCCGGCATCGACATCGAACCCGGCGGCTTTATCCAACTGCTGGCTTATCCGCGCATCCTCGGCTCGGTGTTCAATCCGATCAGCGTCTATTACGCCCGGCGCGCGGATGGCGGCCTCGTTGGATTGATCTACGAAGTTAACAACACGTTTGGCGAACGGCGCAGCTACGTGATTGCGGCCGGCACACCGAGCAGCGGTACGTATGCCCAAGCATGCGCCAAGGAGCTTCACGTGTCGCCGTTCGCACCAACCGCCGGCCGCTATGGCTTTCGCGTCACCGCGCCCGGCGACACTCTGCTGCTGGCTGTCCAGTTCCACGATGCCGCGGGCGCGCTCATTCGCACCCATTTCAAGGCACAAGCCGCGCCCCTGACCGACAAGGCACTACGTCGACTGACGTGGCGCTTCCCGTTGCTGACCGTGAAAGTGGTCGGCGCCATCCACTTCGAGGCGCTTAAGCTGTGGCTGAAGGGCACACCAGTGGTCCGACACCTACGCTCGTCTCGTTACTCCGTCACGATTGTACCTTCGAAGAGCAGTTGACCCCGATCATGCAAGACGAGACCACCCTCCCGCGACGCGACCGCTCGGCCTTTGCCGCGGGCCGGCTGTGGCGCGACCAGCTGCTGCTGCGCCTGTGCTCACGCGCGACGCGCTCAATCGACCGTGGCCGCCTGCGGTTGACGCTGCCGTCGGGGGCGAGTGCCGTGATCGGCCGTGGCGGAACGGTCGATGCCCATCTCGTCCTCAGCAATTTCAGTGTGTTCACGAAGGGCTTGCGCCGCGGCACAATCGGCTTTGCCGAGGCCTACATCAACGGCGATCTCGACAGCCCGGCGATCGGCGAGGTGTTGCGGTTCTTCGTCGACAACAAGCGACAGCTGAACGAAAGTGGCCGCGGCTTCTTTCGCGTGCGCCGACCAGACCGCCACTTCCATCGCCGGCGCAGCAACAGCCGGGATGGCGCGAAACGCAACATCGCCGCCCACTATGACCTCGGCAACGCGTTCTACGCCGCCTGGCTCGATCCCTCGATGACCTATTCGAGCGCGCGCTTTACCGGCCCGACTGTTGCGCTTGAAGCTGCACAAGGGGAAAAGAATCGCAGGGTCATGGCGGGCCTCAGGCTGCAACCGGGCCACACCGTTCTCGAGATCGGCTGCGGCTGGGGCGGCTTTGCGGAGGCTGCCGCGCGGGCTGGCGCAACCGTCACCGGTCTGACGATTTCGGCCGAACAGCTGAGCTATGCGAAGGCCAGGCTCGCCGCCGCCGGCCTCGGTGCTCGCACCGAGCTGCGGTTCGAGGATTATCGCGACACCACCGGCACGTTCGATCGCATAGCGTCGATCGAAATGATCGAGGCAGTGGGTGAAGACCATTGGTCGAGCTACTTCGCGACCATTGCCGCTCGGCTGAAACCCGACGGACAGGCACTCATCCAGGCGATTACAATCGAGCCGGCAAGTTTCGACAAGTACCGCGCCAAGGCCGATTTCATCCAGCGTTACATCTTCCCCGGCGGCATGCTGCCGACCGAGGCGTTGATGGCGGCGCATGCGCAACAGGCGGGCCTAAAACTGGAGGTGGTCGAACGCTTTGGTGCCGACTATGTGCGTACCCTGCAGACCTGGCGTCAATCCTTCGAACAAGCCTGGCCGCAGATCGCAGCACTTGGCTTCGATGAGAAGTTCCGCCGCATGTGGCTTTATTACCTGATCTATTGCGAAGTGGGCTTCGATCGCGGCGTCACTGATGTCGGACACTATCGGTTGACCAAACCTGCGACCATCCGCGCCTCATCCAACGCATGACGGCGGCCGTTTCCCCCCGAGACGAGTGTCGTCCGTTCTACATCCTGGAGGGTGCGCGATGGCCACTGACATGAGCCCGATCACCGAAGGCCAGATCTTCGACCTCACCGAGTTCTTCACCGGTGAAACGCGTGCCTGGGGCGTGTTCGAAGACAGATTTGGCCGTGTGCGCCGCCGCTTTACCGTACTGATCCGGGGGGCCTGGGCCGGCGACACCTTCGTAATGACCGAAGACTTCGTTTATGACGACGGCGCGACCGAGCATCGGGTCTGGCGCCTGCGGCGTGCCAGCGCCTGCACCTTTCTCGCGACCACCGAACACTGCATCGGCGCGGCCATGGTGCACTGTGCCGACGCCACGATCATCATGCGCTACAAGTTCAACCTGCAGCTCAAGTCGAAGTCGGTCGTCGTTGATTTCGACGATCGCATTTATCGGATCGACAGGCGCAACGCGATGAACCGCGCGACCGTCTCCAAGTGGGGCATCAAGATCGGCGAGGTCACGTTGTTCTTCGCCAAGACCGCCCTCGGCACGGGCCAGCGCACTGCAGCTGCGGCCTGAGGCGCGATGCGTGCGTGCCGGCGCGGCTGCCGATCGCATACAGCGAAACGAGGCGGAACTGGTCCCGCCTCGTTGGTGCTGAGCAGTCGACGGGTCCTGATGATCTTCAGTTGATGTTCCAGCGCAGGCCGGCGCGCAGCTGATGCTCGGTCGTGTCGCTGAGCGTGACCCGGCTCTGACTGCCATTCACCTTCAGATCGAGGCCGGTGCTTGGAATATAGAGAAACCGGTAGCCGACATCGAGCGAAGCACTGCTGGTCAATTCGTAACTGAAGCCCGCATGCGCGGCAGCCGCGAACAGGATTTGCGAGTCATCCCGCTCGGCCGAGAACCCCGCATGCGGGGTCCGCGTGAAGCAGCTCTGGGGCACCTGGTCGGGATCGCAAGAGGTATCGCTGGTCGATTGCTTGCGGCGCACGTCGAAGTAGGCGATGCCGACGCCCGCACCGATGAAGGGGGTGAACAAGCTGCGGTTCTTCCAGTCGTAGTAGGTGTTGGCCAGCAGCACGCCGCTCTTGATCGTGGTTTCGTCGTTTACGGTGCCGTCGATGCGGGAAGCGGGAGCGGGGGGCGCGAGGAGCGTCGGCGAAATGTAGGGCGTCGTCGCTGTGGGATTGCCAGCCGCATAGTTCGGGTTCGTGACATTGTTCAGATACTGGTATGACCCGCGCAGCTGGTAGTTGATCGTCGAGCGGCGATCGACCGTCACGTCGGAGCGCCAGTTGTGGCCCCAGTTGTAGCCGATGCCGATGCCGCCGCTGAAGATGGTGGGCAGCGAATCGCCCGACCGGCTCAGGGACGGGTTAAAGCCAGCACCACTGGTGGAAAAAGACTCGTTCAAGTTGCCGGCGCCAACGACGAGGCCCTTCTGCCGCGCGTTGAAGTTCGTGTCGCTGCCGACCGTGCCGTCGACGCGCACATACCAGCCGCTGGGAGTGTCGGGACTGGCGATGGGGGCTGGCACCGGAACGGCGGACGAGCCGCGGTCCTTCAGCGTGCCTGCACCGTTGTTCCAATCGCCAGCGCGGGCCGGCACGGCACCGAGCGCGATTGCCCCGGCTGCGAGTCCCGCAAGGCCGGCCGATGTTCGTGAAATTGTCCGAGTCATAACGTCGATCCCTCGCTGGAGACGATAGTGCGCGAGCGTTCGCGCGACAGGTCTCAGATGCCAGTTCGTCCATCAACGCAGCACCGCTGGACACTTACGTTGTGTCCAGATCCGCAGCACGCAAACGGTACGCCTCGGCCGAGGGTCTCGGGCCTGGGAAGGGGACCGGCCAGGGTGGCCGGTCCAATCGTGCAAACGTCGTTTTGCAGTTCAGGTTCAGCGGAAGTCGTAGCGCAGACCAACGCGGAACTCGTGGGCGTGGATCGCTTCGACCGTGGGGTCGGGCGCAACCACCTGGGCTGCGACGCGATCCTTGACGTCGCCCGTGGCGGCATCGCCCAGATAGAGGAAGCGATAGCCCGCATCGAAGGCGAGGCGGTCGCGCAGTTGCAGCGAGAAGCCAGCCATCAGGGCGGCAGCAACAGTGATGTTGGAGGCGCTGGCAATATCGCCGACGACGCCGTTGACGTTGGTGACCGTGCCAGGATTGGTTTGATGATGGGCAAAGCCTAGACCGACGCCGACATAGGGCGTCACGTGGCAACGGCAGTCGAAATCGAAATAGGCGTTGGCCAGGACCACGTCGCTGGTCAGACCGAAGCGGCGGGTGCCGTAGCACGAGGTCTGGTTTCCGGCGGCTGGTTTGCAATCGCCGGTGGGATTGCCCGCTGGGTTCTGCTGGGCGACGTCGAACCGATAGCCAGAGATATCGGACTGGAAGCGGCGATCGTAGGTGATGTCGAAGCGGATGTTCTTGGAATAGTAATAGCCGATGCCGCCGCCGACGGTGAACGCCGAGCCATGATTGGGGTCGGTGAGTTCGACCGTGCCGTTCTCGATCAGGAACGGCTTGTCGTGCTGGGCAAAGCCGCCATCGACACGCAGGTAGAAGGAGGGGTTCGAAGCGACGATGTTGGGCTGGTAGCCGTAGTCCTTGAGGCTGCCACCGCGGCTGCCGCCGAGGTCGGCGGCGGTTGCACCGGTGACCGAACCGATCGCCAAGACGGCACCCAGCAGCATGGATCTGCCAAACGAGATCATTGTAGTCCCTTTCTCTTGTCTGACCGGAAGCACTGCCGCCGGAAACCGATGCTGAACCTGAACGCGGTACTGTTTCAGCTCAGGACTATGGTTCAGAAGATTTAAGGGACGCTTAATTGCAGTCGCAGTTCGATACGTTTCAGCGCCGTAACCGCCTGCACAGACAAAGGCGCCGCCGCGATTACTGCGACGGCGCCAATCGTGAATGGTTCGCAAACGAACGTCAGGCGGCGGCGAGGCGCACGGCTTCGACGATGTCGCCGACCACGCCGTTAACAAGGGCTTCGTCGTCGCCTTCCGCCATCACGCGGATCACGGGCTCGGTGCCGGACGGGCGGATGACGATGCGGCCACCGCTGCCGAGTTTTGCCTTGCCCGCATCGATCGCCTTTTTCACGCGCGCATCTTCCAGCGGCCGGCCGCTGGCATAGCGCACGTTCTGCAGGATCTGCGGCAAGCGGACGAATCGCTTGCACACTTCGCTCACGGGCTTTTGCGAGGCAACCGCGACCGCCAAGATCTGCAGCGCCGAGACGAGGCCATCGCCCGTCGTCGTGAAATCGGACAATACGATGTGGCCGGACTGCTCGCCGCCGACGTTGTAGCCGTGCTTGCGCATGTGTTCGACGACGTAGCGGTCGCCGACCGGCGTGCGGATCATCTCGAGCCCGAGCGTGCCAAGGTAGCGTTCGAGGCCGAGGTTCGACATCACGGTCGCAACGACGCCGCCGCCTTGCAGCTCCTCGCGCTTCAGCCAGCTTTCGGCGATCACCGCCATCAGCTGGTCGCCATCGACGATCTGGCCTTTGTCGTCGACGATCACGACGCGGTCGGCATCGCCATCGAGCGCGATGCCGATGTCGGCGCGCACTTCGCGCACCTTTTCGATCAACGCTTCGGGCGCAGTCGAGCCGCACTTGTGGTTGATGTTACGGCCGTTGGGGTCGACGCCGATCTTGATCACCTCGGCGCCGAGTTCCCATAGCGCCTCGGGCGCGACCTTATAGCCAGCCCCGTTGGCGCAATCGATAACGATGCGCAGGCCGTCGAGGCGCAGGTTCTTGGGCAACGTCCGCTTGGCATACTCGATATAGCGCTCCTGGGCGCTTTCGACGCGAGTGGCGCGACCGATGCGCTCGGCCGGCACCAGCATGGTGTCGGCCTTGGCCTCGATCAGGTGCTCGATCTGGGCTTCCGTTTCATCCGACAGCTTGTAGCCGTCGGGATCAAACAGCTTGATACCGTTGTCATCGAAGCGGTTGTGGGACGCGGAAATCATCACGCCGAGGTCCGCGCGCAGCGAGCGTGTCAGCATGGCAACAGCCGGCGTCGGCATCGGCCCGAGCAGGAAAACGTCGCAGCCGACAGCCGTGAACCCCGACATCAGCGCGCTCTCGATCATGTAGCCCGACAGCCGCGTATCCTTGCCGATCACCACGCGGTGCCGGTGGCTGCCGTTGCGGAACATGTGGCCGGCGGCCATGCCGACCTTGAGCGCCACTTCCGACGTCATGGGATGGCGGTTGGCGAGACCACGTATGCCATCGGTGCCAAAGTAGCGGCGTGTCATGTGCGTAATGTCCCCGTCGTTCAGTTTTGGCGCAGCTCCGCCGATCGCACCCGTTGCCATGCTTATCGCATGCGCTGTCGGGGGGGAACCGTACCGCAACGTCAACTCCTGTTAGCAACAGTTACGCCAATTCGCCCCGGTTTGCGCGGTCTGCCTTGGAATGGCCGCCGGAATCAACGCAAGAGCGACACCGATATGAGTAAAGTCGTTCAGGCATGGAGCGGATATGGCCTTCTTTCTGGCGGTGGCAAACCGCAAGGGCGGCGTCGGCAAGTCGACGGTCGCGGTCGGGCTCGCGCACGCGAGCGCCGTGTGGGGCAGCAAACGCGTGCTCGTCCTTGATCTCGATTCCCAGTGCAATGCCTCGCTGATCCTGCAAGGCGGGCGCGGCTGGCTCGACGCCAAGAAGGCGAACCGCACCATCTCGGACTATTTCTTCGACATGTTCGACGAGAGTGCCGGTGCGCCGCGCGACTATCTGGTGCACAACACCGGCGACGTGCGCGACGCCGACGGCCGCGCCTTGCGCCTGTCGCTGCTGCCCGGCTCGCTGATGCTGGAGGACGTCCAGGGCGAGTTGTATGTCAAGGAAGCGCGACAGGCCAAGGACCCCGACGTGGTCGCCAGCCGCGTCAAGGGTCGGCTGTTGCGCCTTCTGCGCCGTTTCGAAGCGAATTTCGACCTCGTCATCCTCGATTGTGCACCGGGACTGTCGTTCGCAGCCCTTGCCGCCCTGAAGACCGCCGATCTCGTTCTCGTGCCGTTTCGGCCCGACTACGTGTCGCAACTTGCCGTCGACCGGGTGGCACTGCTGATCGAGGAGAAGCGCACGATCGACGATCTACGGGAGATCGACCTTTCGGCCCGGCGCTACATTTGCGTCGCAAACGGTGCGCGAGGTAACGCGCGTGATCGCAACATCATCGATGAAATTGGCCTCGATCATCCCCTGTTGACGGCGCAGCTGCCGCACAGCGAAGATATCGCCAATGCGTTCGACTGGGATGCGAGCCCGAAGCGCATCGAGGAGAAGTACGGCAGCGCAACCGCCGCGCTCCGCACGCTCTATGAGGAGGTCGCCCCCGTCATGGCCGCCCGCCTTGCAGCCGAATAGACGATCGAGGACCGGCAGGACGTCATCCATGGCCAAGAACACAAAAGCATTGTCAGGTCCAGCCAAGCGCAAGTATTTCCGCGATGTTCTTTCGGTAGAACCAGGCGTCACGCCTGAAGCTGCGGCGCGCTTGACCGACAAGTTCGACGCGGAGCTGTCACATATGCGCGTGCGGGCACACGTGTCGTTGCGCAAGGTGAACCCTGCCGCGGAAGTGCCATCGCCCGTGACAGCCGTTTTGCCGCCAGTTGTGCCCGTGCCGCCGCTCCCAGTCGCAGACGCGATGCCGGTGACGTCTGCATTCGACCCGCATGCGTTCAGCTTGATCGTGGTGATGACGCGCCAGGGCGCCGCTGGCCTCGAACAGACGCTGGCACGGATTGATGATCCCGAACACCTGCGGGCGCTCGCCCGCGCCCAGCACGTCGCCATCGATGCGACCCTCGAGCAGCCCGCAGCCCTTCGGGCCGCCATCATCGCCGGCACCGCCCAGCGCATCGCCGATCGCCGCGCCGCAGCCAGCTGAGAGGGGGCGGCGGCGGAGGCGGCTGCTGCCCGCGTCACATATGAATGACGCGGCCGTAGGCGTCCAGCACGCTCTCGTGCATCATCTCGGACAGGGTTGGATGCGGGAAGACCGTGTGCATGAGGTCTTCTTCCGTGGTCTCGAGCTGCATCGCGATCACATAGCCCTGGATCAACTCGGTCACCTCGGCGCCGATCATGTGCGCGCCCAGCAACTGGCCGCTCTTGGCATCGAAGATCGTCTTGATCATGCCGTCCGGCTCGCCGAGCGCGATCGCCTTGCCGTTGCCGCGGAATTGGAAGCGACCGACCTTGACCTCGCGCCCGCCCTCCCTTGCCTTGGCTTCGGTGAGGCCGACCGAGGCGATCTGCGGATGGCAATAGGTGCAGCCCGGGATCTTGGCCTTGTCCATCGCGTGCGCGTGCAAGCCCTTGATGGTCTCGACGCAGATGACGCCCTCGTGCTCGGCCTTGTGAGCGAGCATGGGCGGACCAGCCACGTCGCCAATCGCATAGATGCCTGCCACATTGGTGCGCCCGTGTCCGTCCGTGACGACGCAGCCGCGGTCGGTTTTCACACCGAGCTTCTCGAGCCCCAGGCCCTCGATATTACCGACCACGCCGACCGCCGAAATCAGCCGCTCTGCGGTGATCGACTCGCTTTTGCCGCCGCCCAGATCGACCGTCGCCGTGATGCTGTTGGCGCCCTTCGTCACGGCCGTCACCTTGGCGTTGGTGAGCAGCCGCATACCCTGCTTCTCGAAGCGCTTGGCGGCGAGGCCCGCAATCTCGGCATCTTCCACGGGCAGGATCTGCGGCATGACTTCGACCACGGTCACGGCGGCGCCCATGGTGCGATAGAACGAGGCGAACTCGATGCCGATGGCGCCCGAGCCCATCACGATCAGCGATTTCGGCTGCGCAGGCGGCACCATGGCCTCGAAATAAGTCCAGATCAGGCGGCCATCGGGCTCGATGCCGGGCAGCGCCCGCGGCCGGGCGCCGGTCGCGACGATGATGTGCTTCGCCTGGTAAGTGCCGGACCCGAGCGTGCCCTTGGGCGCTGGGTGTGCCGGCAGGGCGGGTGGCTTCTTCGACGCTGCAACGACCACCTCGCCAGGCTTGGTGATCGACGCCTCGCCCCAGATCACATCGACTTTGTTCTTCTTCAGCAGGAAGCCGACGCCCCCGTTCAGCTGGGCCGAAATGCCCCGCGACCGCGCCACTACGGCAGCATTGTCGACCGTCATTGTGCCGTTGAGGACGAGCCCATAGTCCTTGGCATGCGTCGCATAGTGGTAGATCTCCGCCGAACGCAGCAGCGCCTTGGTCGGGATGCACCCCCAGTTGAGGCAGATGCCGCCTAAGTGCTCGCGCTCGACGATCGCTGTCTTGAAGCCCAGTTGCGCCGCGCGGATCGCGGTGACGTAGCCGCCGGGGCCGGCGCCGATGACGATGATGTCGTAGGGTGACATGGTAATCCTGTTGGACGGGACAGCAGAGTGGGGACGGGAGCGTGGCGAGTAGACTAACCACCGCCGCCGGCAATTACCACAGCTGCCGCCTGCAACCGCGATCAATTGCACAAAAGGCCCCGCCTGGAGCGGAGCCTTTTTTGATACGCGTCATGACGTCCGGGCATCCCGTCACATCACACGTGGCACCGGGCACCGAGGTATAAATTCAGCAATTGATTGTACCTCGCGGCCACGGCCTTCGCTTCAGGCGACCCCTTGCCCTGGCTCGCCGCTTCGACCTTGGACTGGGCGCCCTGGCTATCAAGCTTGTTGAGTTCGGAACGTACCGACTGGCACGACATCCCCGCCGGCAACGCAACCGCGCCAGGGTCGCCGCCATTGCTCGTACCGCTGGAGGTGCAGGCTGCCATAGCAGCCGTGAGGCCGGCGGCAACCATAATCGTGGCCGCGCGGCGTAGGGTCAAGTATTCAAGACTGATCACGAATTGCCTCCAGATCGTCATATCCACCTGAGTCGGCAGCCCTCTGGATGAACCAGAACCGGCTTAGCGGAGCGACACGCACCATTCAAACGGCCGGCTCCGGTTTCCGATACGCGCTCGGCAGAATTTAAGCTCGTCCGAACTGCTCGGACAAGCGCCTGCAGGCACCCTTGCCCGCAGGATACGGCTCGCACGTGGACACTACTGCGCCACTGCAGCGGCCTTGGCCACGGCCGGAGCAATACCGGTCACCGGAACTACCTTCTTCACTGCGGCTGTCGCTGCAGGTGCGACGGCTGCAACAGCGGCCGGTGGCACAGCGGGAGCTTCCGCCTGGGTGATGGTCGGATTGACCAGCGAGCACTTGGCCTGGAACTCGGCATTGGCCTTGTTCAGCTGATCCGCCTTGACCAGATCGGCCGGCTTCATGGTGTACTTCTTGATCGAAGCCTGGGCGACCTTATCGGCAACGCCCTCCTTCTTCAGGCCATCGATCTGGCTGGCGAGTGTCGTGCAGGCCGGATCGGTCTTCGTCGGCTCGGCAACAGCCGAGGTGGTTAGACTGCTGCCGCCACTGACGCCACCGAAGTTGGTGGCGCCCTCGGCGCACGCCGCAAGCAACGTGGCGGTGGCCAGAAGTGCGGTGGGCGTGTGGAGCTTTTTGAACATCCTGGTGTTCCCCAATTGAACTGCGGTTTTACGCCCTATACGCTCCCAGCCCCATAGACCCGCGCCGGGCAGGCAACAAGGTCCGGCCAGAGCCTATCACCGTCAATCCACCGCGGACCAGAGAATTCGCAAGCAAAACACCTGCTCTGTGGCGACCACGACACATTTTCCGGGGGGCGGTTAATCGTGCTGCGGCTCATACAAGCATGCGCACGGGATCTTCGAGGAACGATTTGAATGCATTGAGCAATTCGGCGCCAAGCGCGCCATCGACCACGCGGTGATCACAGCTCATGGTCGCACTCATGATGGTGCCAACTTCGATCTTGTCGCCCACCACCACGGGGCGCTTTTCGCCGGCGCCGACCGCCAGAATCGTCGCGTGCGGCGGGTTGATGACGGCGTCGAAGCTCTTAATGCCGAACATGCCGAGGTTGGAAATCGACGTGGTGCCGCCCTGGTATTCGTGCGGGGCCAGGCGGCGCTTGCGCGCGCGCTCGGCCAGATCCTTCATCTCGTTCGAGATTTCAGCCAGCGTCTTCAATTCCGCGTGCCTGATCACCGGCGTGAACAACCCACCCTCGATCGCCACCGCCACGCCGACATCCGAATGCTGGTGGCGCAGCATGCCCTGCGTGGTCCAAGTCGCGTTCGCCGCCGGCACGTGCTGCAAAGCGAGCGCCAGCGCCTTGATGATGAAGTCATTGACCGACAGCTTGTAGGCGCGCGGGCCCTCCTTCGGTGACCGTGCGTTGAGCCGCTCGCGCGCCGACAACAGCGTATCGAGCCGCACGTCGACCGTCAGATAGAAGTGCGGCACCGTCGATTTCGACTGGGTGAGCCGCTCGGCAATGATTTTGCGCATGCCGTCGTGCGGCAGCACCTCGAACGAACCCTTTTCGTACAGGGCGAGGATCTTGTCGTCGGCCATGGGCTGGACCGCTGGCATCGACGCGGCCTGCACCGCAAGCTGCTGGGCACCTATCGGCATCAACGGCTGGGCGCCGGCACGAGCGCCACCCGACGCTTTCGCTGCTTCGATGTCGCGCTGGACGATGCGGCCCTGTGGACCCGTTCCTCGGACGGCGCCAAGGTCGATGCCGTTGTCGCGCGCAAGCCGGCGGGCGAGCGGCGACACGAACATGCGTGTGCCCGCCAGCGGCTGCAGGCTGGTCAAGGGTGGCGCGCCGTTACCCAGAATCGGCGGTCGCTGTGGGGCGACAGCCGGGGCTGCGGCGGCGACGCTGCCCATCGATGCTCCAGCCGGCGTCGGACGCGAGGCGGCGGGCGCCAGGGCCGGCGGCTGCGTGACGCTGAGCGGCGCCGCGGGCGCAGCGGCGCCCGATTTCTCACCCTCGGCCAGCAAGATTGCGATCGGCGTGTTGACCTTGACCTTCTCGGTGCCCGCCGCGATCAGGATGCTGCCGATCGTGCCGTCGTCGACCGCTTCGACTTCCATCGTCGCCTTGTCGGTCTCGATCTCGGCGATGACCTTTCCGGGCTTGACCGTGTCGCCCTCCTTCACGAGCCACTTGGCGAGTTTGCCCTCCTCCATCGTGGGAGAGAGCGCGGGCATCAGGATCTGGGTCGGCATGGGGGTCTCGTGGGGTCAAGTTTGATCTGGGGCGGGGTCGAGCGGCCATAGCGCCGTAATCGGAAACGGGACAGCGTCGAATGGCGGAGCCTTCACCTCGTCGGCGCCGTCGAAGGTTTCGTGCAGCGTAAATTGCCCGTCGCGCAGGACGTAAGTCTCGAGGCGGCGCGAGATTGGATCAAGAAGCCAAACATACAGGACTTCGTAGGCGGCATAGATGCGCCGCTTTGCTCCTCTATCGACGTTCTCGGTCGACGGCGACAATACCTCGCATACCCAATCGGGTGGTGTTTCGATGAACGCGGTCTTCGGCATGTGCGGCAGTCGCTCGCAGCGCCAGCCGGCCAAATCTGGAACAACAACGTGGGGACCGAGATGCAATTCGGGTTCCAGAATGAAAATCCAGCCTCCAGGGCCTCCGCGCCCCTTCTGAAAGGGCCCCCCCAGCTCCAACGTTAGCGAGGTCGCAGACGAGCCATGTGGCGGCGCCGGACGCGGGTGAGTGACGAGGCTGCCAAATAGGATCTCCGCGACGAGATGCGGGGGTACAGCCGCGAGATCGGCATAGGTTGCTGGGTGTCCCGTGGATTTTGGTGAAGCGGACACGATCACAAACCTTTCTTGTCCAATTCGATGCCGAGCTTGGCGAAGGCGTCAACCTCGCCGCGTTCGAAATCGAAATAGGTATCACCAGCGATTGCGAGTGTCGGCCCGGGGCTTCGAAAGCGCAAGTGAAACAGCGGCTTCTTGATCTCGCGAGCAAATGCCAGCTCACGCTGCGTCCACTCGGAACGCTTCCATTCGGGCGAGATGACGGTCAGAGCGAGGGCGCTATCGACCACTTTTTGCGAATAAGAGATAAAGACGTCTGCCAAAGTCCTCTCCTGGATGGCTAAGCGTCGCGCTTTGGTTCGGCGATTGCGGGAAGGAACTGGCTGAGACGGAACGGGCAGGCGTCGAACGGAGTGGCGACAACGTCCACATCACCGGCAAACGAGCCGAGCAGGAACCATTGGCCGCCGCGCAGTGCGAACACTTCCAGGACATCGGTCCGCGGGTCGATCAACCAGTAATAAGGCACGCCAAAGTCAGCATAGATCTGCCTTTTGTAGACGCGGTCGTATTTCTCGGTCGACGGCGACAGCACCTCGCAAACCCAGCCGGGCGAAATCGCGACGAAATAGGGGTCGTCGACGTTGACGGTCACCCGTCCGGAACGCCATGCCGCGATATCGGGAACCACGACGTGGGCCCCCAGATGTAATTCCGGCTCGTAATAGAAATCCCAGCCTCCTGGCCCGCCAATGCCCTGATCGAACGGACCACCAAGCGCACCCATGATCCGTGCCGCTGCACGGCTGTGTCGCCCGTGTGGGCGCGGATGTGTCACCAGGTCCCCGAACAAAATTTCCGCCACAAGATGCGGGGGCACCGCCTCCAAGTCGGCATAAGTTGCCCTGCGCTTGACGATGTCCTGCATCAGGACTTCCACCTATTCACGATGGCTCAACCGTAGCACACACCCTTCGCCGCCGCGACCACCTGGGCCGCTGTCGGCAACGCGAGCCGCTCGAGGTTGGCTGCGTAGGGCATCGGCACGTCGGCACCGCTGACCTTGGCGGGTGGTGCATCGAGATAATCGAAGGCCTGGATGGCTGCTTGCGCGCAGATCTCGGAGCCGACCGAGCAGGTGGGCCAGGCCTCTTCCACGGTGACCAGACGGTTCGTTTTCTTGATCGAGCCGATGATGCAGTCCCAGTCGATCGGGCGCAGCGAACGCAGGTCGATCACCTCGGCCTCGATGCCCTCGGCCGCCAGGGTTTTCGCCGCATCGAGCGCATACATCATGCCGCGCGCGAACGACACGATCGTCACGTGATGACCGGCGCGCGCGATCCGCGCCTTGCCGATCGGCAGCACGAAGTCGGCACTCTTGGGCACCTCGCCGCTCATGCCGTACAGCATCTCGTTTTCGAGGACGAGCACGGGGTTTGGATCGCGGATCGCGGCCTTCATAAGGCCCTTGGCGTCGGCCGGGTTAGACGGGCACACGACCTTCAGGCCCGGCACGTGCGCATACCACGACGAATAACACTGCGAGTGCTGCGCACCGACCCGGGCGGCCGCGCCGTTGGGTCCGCGGAACACGATTGCACAGCCCATCTGCCCGCCGCTCATGTAGAGTGTCTTTGCCGCCGAGTTGATGATCTGGTCGATCGCCTGCATGCCGAAGTTCCACGTCATGAACTCGACAATCGGCTTCAGGCCGGCCAGCGCCGCGCCGACGCCGATGCCGGCAAAGCCCTGCTCGGTGATCGGCGTGTCGATCACGCGCTTGTCGCCGAACTCGGCGAGCAAGTTCTGGCTGACCTTATAGGCACCCTGGTACTGCGCCACTTCCTCGCCCATCAGCAAGACGTCCGCGTCGCGGCGCATCTCCTCGGCCATGGCATCGCGCAGCGCTTCGCGCATGGTCTGCGTGATCATCTCGGTGCCGGGCGCCCAGTCAGGGGTGGCGGGCGCCGTGTGGACGGCTGGCATGGGCATGGGTGCCGGCGCCATCGGCATGGCAACCGGCGGCGCGGCATGGCCATTGGCCGCGGGCTTTGGTGCCATCGCTGCCGCCGCAGTGCTCGCCGTCTCGCCATCGACCAGGATGGTCGCGATCGGCGTATTGACCTTCACCTTCTCGGTGCCGGCCGGGACCAGGATGGCACCGATCCGCCCCTCGTCGACGGCTTCAACTTCCATCGTCGCCTTGTCGGTTTCGATCTCGGCGATGACCATGCCGGATTTGACGACATCGCCCTCCTTGATCAGCCATTTGGCGAGTTTACCCTCCTCCATCGTGGGGGAGAGTGCGGGCATCAGAACTTGCGTGGCCATGGGGTGCGGGGTCCGAAGGTGGGGGCGGTGGGTGGTGGTGTCAGGTCGTCGGTTCGGTTGGCGGGTCGAAGGGCCAGAGCAAGCCGAGCGAGAATTTCAGCTCGCCGAATGGTGGGGCGCAGACCTCGTCCGCATCGAAAAACGTGTGGGTCAGCAACCAGTTTTTTTCGTGCCGCTCAAATACTTCCAGGGTCCGCGCGCGGGGGTCAACGAACCATAGGTGCAGAACTCCATAAAGCGCATAGATTTGACGCTTGGCACCCTTGTCGTATTTCTCGGTGCTTGGCGAAATCACTTCGCAAGCCCAGTCCGGTGCTACTTCGAAAAACGGCTTTTCTGCCGGCTCCGTGACATGCTCGCGTCGCCAACCGGCGATATCGGGGACGAGCACATGTGGTCCCAGGCGCAACTCAGGCTCGTCCATAAAAATCCAGCCGCCGGGACCACCGATACCAAACTGGTATGAACCCGCCGAAATGGCACCAAGTGCGCTCGCAGCTCCGCCGTGGCGGCGAACGGGTCGGGGATGGGTGACGAGCGAGCCGAACAGCAGCTCCGCCACCAGATGCGGCGGCACCGCTTCCAGGTCGGCGTAGGTGGCGGGTTTGTGGGCGGCGTCAGACATCGGGGCCTTATGGTTTCTCGAATGCAAACCAATGTGCATGCATTTCAGCCAGAAACGCCGGGGTGAGCGGCAGGCCGCACGCGTCGCCGATCACGCTGTCGATCCCGCACAGCTGGCAGAGGGCAGTATCGGCACCGTCATAGGGGATCCACTTCTTCATCTCGATCGGCTGGAACTGTGCCAAGCAATAGAAGCACCCGCAGACGCCGCTGTCGGCAATCATCTTTTGGTTGCGGGTGCAGAACTTGTGCGCCGCCCGAATGTAGTCGGGTATGGTCGCCTGCGGATCGTGTTCGCCGCCTGCCATGACCGCCGCCCCCCTACAGCAGCACGTCTGTGTACAGTTCCGCCACATCGGGCTCCGGATCATTCTGGGCGAACTCGGCCGACGCATTGACCACCTCGCGGATGTCCTTGTCGATCGCTTTCAACTCGTCCTCGGAGGCCAACCGGTTTTCCATGATGCGCACGCGTGAGCGCTCGATCGGGTCGCGCTCCTCGCGCACCTTGTCGACTTCCTCGCGGGTGCGGTACTTGGCCGGGTCCGACATCGAGTGGCCGCGATAGCGATAGGTCAGCATTTCGAGGATGTAGGGGCCGTTGCCGGCGCGCACCCATTTGACGACGCGGTCACCGGCGGCATTCACCGCACGCACGTCCATGCCGTCGACCTGCTCGCCGGGAATCGCAAACGACAGCCCGCGCTGCGACAGGTTGGTGGTGGCGGACGCCCGCTCGATCGAGGTGCCCATGGCATAGCGGTTGTTCTCGATGACGAAGATCACAGGCAGCTTCCACAGCTCGGCCATGTTGAAGGTTTCGTACACCTGGCCCTGGTTGACCGCGCCGTCGCCGAAGTAGCAGAACGACACGTGGTCGTTGCCGCGATACTTGTTGGCAAAGGCGAGACCAGCCCCCAGCGGCACCGACGCACCGACGATGCCGTGACCGCCGAAAAACTGCTTGTCGCGGCTGAACATGTGCATGGAGCCGCCCTTGCCGCGGGAATAGCCGCCCCGGCGCCCCGTCAGCTCGGCCATCACGCCCTTGGGGTCCATGCCGCAGGCCAGCATATGCCCGTGGTCACGATAGGTGGTGATGACCTGGTCGCCCTTCTTGCCGGCCATCTGCAAGCCAACCACCACGGCCTCCTGGCCGATGTAGAGGTGGCAGAAGCCGCCGATGAAGCCCATGCCATAGAGCTGGCCAGCCTTCTCCTCGAAGCGGCGGATCAGCAGCATCTCCTTGTAGGCCGTCATCTCCTCGTCGCGGGTGAAAGCTGGGATCGGCATGTTGTTGGCGCCAGGCGCGAGGCTCGCACTCGACGGCTGCCAGGCCGCATGCATCGAAGATGGCGGCACTGGCGGTACATACTCGGGAAAAGTCACACCAGGGGTAAAGCCCCGCGTTGTATCTCCAGCCGACATGGCGTCTCCTCGTGAATTCTGACTGCTTTCCCGTCGTCTACCACTTTAGTCGAAAAGCGAAAGTGCAATTGCGCCGGATCAGAGCCTTGTGAACTGCCAGCGGCTGCCGGTCACACGTCACATGACGGCTTGGGCCAGGGCATGGTCCAGGTCGGCGATGATATCCTCGACCGCTTCGAGGCCGACCGACAGGCGTACCATGCCGTCGGAGATGCCGAGTTCGGCGCGCGCTTGCGGCTTCAAGCGCTGGTGCGTCGTCGTCGTCGGGTGTGTAATGAGGCTCTTGGTATCGCCCAGGTTATTCGAGATGCGCACAATCCGCAGCGCATTGAGGAAGCGGAAGGCAGCCGCCTTGCCGCCCTCGATGTCGAACGTGACGACCTGCCCGCCGCCCGTCATCTGCTTGGCCGCGATTGCGGCCTGCGGATGATCGGCGCGGCCAGGATAGAGCACACGGGCGACGCCTTTGTTGCGCCCCGCCAAGTGATCAGCGATGACGATGGCCGATTGCATCTGCGCGCGCACACGAATCGACAGCGTCTCCAGCCCCTTCAGCATCACCCAGGCGTTGAACGGGCTCAGCGACGGCCCGGTCTGGCGGATGAAGGTCTGCAAGTGCTCGTCGACGAACTTTTTCGACGCCAGAATCACGCCGCCAAGGCAGCGTCCCTGGCCGTCGATGTGCTTGGTCGCCGAGTAGATGACGACGTCGGCGCCGTGTTGCAGCGGCTTTTGCAGCATCGGCGTTGCGAACACGTTGTCGACGAACACCAGCGCGCCGCGCGCATGGGCGATTTTGGCGACACCGGCAATGTCAACGAGTTCCAGCGTCGGGTTGGCCGGCGTCTCGAAGAACACCGCCTTGGTGTTGGGCCGCATGGCTTGCTGCCAGTTGGCGAGATCGCGGCCATCGACCAGCGTCGACTGGATACCAAAGCGCGGGCACAGATCTTCCACCACATAGCGGCACGAACCGAACATGGCGCGGGCCGCAACGATGTGATCGCCGGTCCGCAAATAGCTCATCAGCGAGGCGGTGACGGCTGCCATGCCGGTTGCGGTCGCGCGCGCTTCCTCGGCGCCTTCGAGCAGGCGCATGCGTTCTTCGAACATGGCGACGGTCGGATTGCCGAAGCGCGAATACTGGTAGCCAGGCTCCTCGTTCTTGAAGCGGGCTTCAGCCTGCTCGGCGCTGGCGTAGACGAAGCCCTGGGTCAGGAACAATGCTTCGGACGTTTCGCCGAACTGCGAGCGCAGCGTGCCGCCATGCACGAGCTGGGTTTCTGGCGACCAGAGGGCTGGATCTGGTTTGCGATCGGTGGTCATGGACGTGATCAACTCCTGATGCGGCGCCCTCATCTGGAGGGAGCGACCGGCTGGAACAGCCGGCCAAACCGCATCTGGAGCGTAGGGCGCGAGGTGCCCCTCAGTCCACAGGCGGCCCTTTAGCGAGTTGTTTTACGTGGCTGCAAGCTGGCCGGCCAAATCACCACGGTAACGCTACGGGTGTTACTTTGGCGAGGGCAGTGGGTCAAGGTCCAGGGATTGGGGTTGGGCGCGACAAGTGTGACCGCAACTCTAATCGCGCGCCCGCCATTTCCTCGAAAACCACTGTTGCCGGCCGCGTGCGAACTCGCTATAGCGTGTGACATCGACGCCGCCAGCGGACTGATCAAGAGGACGGTTGGCCAATCGGGTTCGAACTTCACGCGGCGCCCTGCGGGCGATACGGAAGCACATCGCGACCCAATCTCATTGGTGGGAAGCCCCCTCCGCAGCGGCAATCGAGACAATTTCCATGCACACGTGCCGGTTCCGTCCGGCCGGCCACGCAAACGTGTCCGGCTTAGCGGACTTGGCGCCTAACCGTCGTTTCCGCGGGCTGGTTCTCGTGGACGATTCCGTTCAACAGGAAGCACAATGGCAACCGCACAAATGTCTAAAGAGTACAACCCGACCCGCGACGACTTCGCGGCCATGCTGACCGAAACGCTCGGCGCCGACGATGCCTTCGAAGGCAGTGTGGTGCGCGGCAAGATCGTCGGCATCGAAAAGGACATGGCGATCATCGACGTCGGCCTCAAGATGGAGGGGCGCGTCGCCGTCAAGGAATTCGCCATGCCCGGCGTGCCTTCGGAACTGAAGGTCGGCGACGAGGTCGAGGTTTACCTGGAGCGCATCGAGAACGCACTCGGCGAAGCCGTGCTCAGCCGTGACAAGGCCAAGCGCGAAGAGAGCTGGACCCGACTCGAGAAGCAGTTCTCGGCCGGCGAAAAGGTGTCCGGCGTGATCTTCAACAAGGTCAAGGGTGGCTTTACCGTCGACCTCGACGGCGCGGTTGCCTTCCTGCCCGGCTCCCAGGTCGACGTGCGCCCCGTTCGCGACATCGGCCCGCTGATGCACCAGCCACAGCCGTTCCAGATCCTCAAGATGGATCGCCGCCGCGGCAACATCGTGGTCTCGCGCCGGTCGGTCCTCGAAGAGAGCCGCGCCGAACAGCGCACCGAAATCGTCGCGCGGTTGGCCGAGAGCCAAGTTATCGACGGCCTTGTCAAGAACATCACCGACTACGGCGCGTTCATCGACCTCGGCGGCATCGACGGCCTCCTGCACGTCACCGACATGGCCTGGCGCCGCGTCAACCACCCGTCGGAAATCGTCAACGTCGGCGATACCGTCAAAGTACAGATCATCCGCATCAATCCCGAAACTCAGCGTATCTCGCTCGGCATGAAGCAGCTGCAGAGCGACCCGTGGTCCGGCATCGAGGCGAAGTATCCGGTGCAGGGCCGCTTTAAGGGCACCGTCACCAACATTGCCGACTATGGTGCCTTCGTCGAACTGGAGCCGGGCGTCGAGGGCCTGATCCACGTCTCGGAAATGAGCTGGACCAAGAAGAACATCCACCCCGGCAAGATCGTCTCGACCAGCCAGCAGGTCGACGTGCAGATCCTCGAAGTGGATCCCAACAAGCGCCGCATTTCGCTCGGCCTGAAGCAGACCCAGGACAATCCGTGGGATGCCTTCATCACCGCTCACCCCAAGGGCACGGTGGTTGAGGGTCCGATCCGCAACATCACCGAGTTCGGACTGTTCATCGGTCTCGACGGCGGCGTCGATGGCATGGTTCACTTGTCGGACCTCGACTGGAACAAGCCCGGCGACGAGATGATCAAGGAGTTCAAGAAGGGCGACACGATCAAGGCCGCCGTCCTCGACGTCGACAGCGCCAAGGAGCGCATCTCGCTCGGCATCAAGCAACTGGCCGGCGACCCGGCCGACACGCTCGCCAAGTACAAGAAGGGCGATGCGGTCACCTGCGTCGTCGTGATGGTGCAGGACAACGGCATCGAGGTGAAGATCGGCGACAGCGAGATCACGAGCTTCATCCGCCGCTCCGATCTGTCGCGTGACCGGGCCGAGCAGCGCCCCGAGCGCTTCAATGTGGGCGACAAGGTCGATGCCTCGGTGCTCAGCGTCGACAAGGCGGCGCGCCGCATCTCGGTGTCGATCAAGCAGCTGGAAATGGCCGAGGAGAAGCAGGCCGTCGCCCAGTACGGCAGCTCGGATTCGGGCGCATCCTTGGGCGACATCTTCAAGGCCGCCATCAAGAAGCGCGAAGGCAGCGACACCTGAAGTTTTGCCCGACGTTGCGACATGACCAACGGCGCGACCCGCAAGGGCCGCGCCGTTGCTGTTTGCCGGCCGCGACCGGACAGCCCGTCGGTTGCGCGTGTCGAGCACTTGCTTCTATTGGGTCCCGCATGCGCTCGGCACCAACCTGCACACCCGCATCTGCCGCATTGCTCTTGGCACTGCATCGCCTTAAGTTCTGCGCCAACCGGACGGCGCCGCGCCGTCGCCATCGAGGCCCCCATGACACTCGAAACCGAAACCGTACTCGACCGCCGCCGCCTACGCCGCCACCTCACGCTGTGGCGCACGCTGGCGATCATTGCCGGCGTCGTTGCACTCGGCGTGATGGCATCGATGCGTCCGGGCGGCCTTGCGCTCACCGAGCCGCGCCAGATCGCCCGTGTGACGATCGAGGGCGTCATTACCGAGGACCGCGCGCAACTCGAAATGCTGAAGCGCATCACAGAAGCCAAGCACGTGGAAGGCGTCGTGCTGTTCGTGAACTCGCCGGGCGGTACGACGACCGGCGGCGAAGCACTCTATGAAGCCCTGCGCCGCCTCGCCGAGAAGAAGCCCGTTGTCTCCCAGTTCGGCACGGTGGCCGCTTCCGCCGGCTACATCGTCGGCCTCGGCACCGATCACATCGTCGCGCGCGGCAACACCATCACCGGCTCGGTCGGCGTCATCATGCAGTGGCCCGAGATCACGGAACTTCTGGGCAAGATCGGCGTCAAGATGAACGAGATCAAGAGCGGTCCGCTGAAGGCGTCGCCCTCGCCGTTCCAGCCGGTGGACGAGGCGAGTCGGCAGGTGGCCCAGTCGATGATCTTGGAGGGCCAGCGCTGGTTCCTGGGCCTCGTCACCACGCGGCGCAACGTCAAGACGGCGGAGATCGCCGGCCTCGAGCAGGGCCGCGTGTTTTCCGGCCGCGAAGCGCAGACCCTGAAACTGGTCGATGAAATCGGCGGCGAACCGGAAGTGCTGCGCTATCTGCAGGACAAGCGCAACATCAGCAAGGACCTCAAGATCGTCGACTGGAAGCCGAAGCGCCCGGGCGACTGGCCGCTGGGGGCGGGCGCTGACGCCAGCCTCGCGACGTGGCTCGCCGGCCGCCTGTTTGGCGATCTTGGCACCCGCATCGCCCAGGATCCAGCGCTCAGAACGGTTGGCCTTGACGGCATGCTCTCCATTTGGCACCCTGGTAAAAACTGAGCATTTACAACATCTTCACGCGCACTTCGCGGCACATCGCGGGGGCGCTGTCAATGCTGAAGTGGGGCACGCCGGTGATCAAGTCTGAACTCATCCAGAAAATTGCCGCCGGCAATCCGCATCTGTTTCACCGGGACGTGGAGCGCATCGTCAACGTGATCTTCGACGAGATCATCGCGGCCCTCGCGCGCGGCGACCGGGTGGAGTTGCGCGGCTTCGGCGCCTTCACCGTCAAGCATCGCGCGCCCCGCATCGGCCGCAACCCGCGCACGGGGGCAGCCGTCCCGGTCGATGAGAAGTTCGTGCCCTTCTTCAAGACCGGCAAGGAATTGCGCGAGCGCCTCAACGCGGACGCGTGACGCTGACGCCGACGCATCGGCGTGACGTCCCATTTCACACTCTCGGCAGCAGGAGAGCCCCGTGCTCAATAAACTTCTCAGATGGTTCCTTGGTCTCGTCGGAGCCGTGGTCCTGCTCTACATTGCCATTGCCAACCGCCACGGTGTGCGCCTCAACCTCGATGCGTTTAACCCGGAAAACCCGGCTATCGCCATCGATGCGCTGCCGTTCTACGCCTACCTGTTCGCCATGCTGATCGCCGGTGTACTGCTGGGCGGTTGCGCCACCTGGCTCGGCCAGGGCAAGCATCGCCGCACGGCCGCGGTGCGCACGCAGGAGGCGATGCGCGCCCGCGCCGAAGCCGAACGGCTGATCCGCGAACGCGAGGCGCTCGTCGCTTCTGGCCAGCTCGCAGGCCACGGCATGTCCCGGACCGGCGGCCGGCAGCTCGCCCTTTCGAGCAACTCCCGCACCGCCCGGGCGAAGTAAGGGCCCGCTGCAGTGCTGTCCCCCGGAGTTGGTTGCCTGTGCCCGCACGCAGCCGTGACCGGACGGCGGCCCACCGACGGGCGGCAGTACGACTGGCCCCGTCCTCGGCCCTCGCGACACCGTTGCGCCATCTCCGGCAAGGTTGCGCGGGGGGGCGTCGGCGTCGAAGGGATCACGCGAAGGCGGACCAATCGACGGCATCACTGACATAGCCGTAGCGCAGATTGCTGCGCGCGGGCCCACGCTGCTCATACTCGGCTTTCATGATCGAAAACTTGTCGCGGTTGGGGCCGATGTCGCCGCGCTTCGAGATGTCGAAGTCGTAGAGCTTGGCGTTGGTCCCGCCGAAGATCGCGGTCTTGATGGCGCCGGTCGCGGGCCCGAGCGGCTTGAAGCCATACTTCTTCTGCATCTCCTCGCTGATCTCCAGCCGGCGCAGCGCCTCGATCTGCCATTGCGGACTGCCCGTCCACACCGCATCGGTGCCCCACACCACCCGATCGTAGCCCAGGCCCTTGCCGAGAATGCCCATCATCGCAGCCGTGATGCGCGGATCGGCGACCACGCTCTGGGCAAACAGCTGCCCGACGTCGGCATAGACGTTGGTGACGCCGTACTTCGCCGGGACTTCGGCGAGGTCCGATACCCACGACACGCGACCCGTCGTCTCGAACTCGTTCCAGCCGTCGTTGACGTTGCCGCCGGCTGCCCACCGGTAGCCGCCGTGGTAGATGACGAAGTTCAGCTGCGGCCAGTCCTTCGCCGCCTTGCCGACGTCGCCGACCATGGCGTACTGCAGCAGATGCGGCCAGCGCTCGGCGGTGGCGGTCGGGAACAGGCCCTTGTGTACGCAGATGTTCTTGATGCCGTACTTCACGGCCATCTCGTAGGCCTTGTACGTCATCTTCTCGTCGTCCATGCGCCAGGGGTGCTTGGCTAGGTCCTTGTTGGTGTTGTCGCCGACCGTGTAGCCCTTGATCGATTCCGGCTTGGCTGCGAGCGAACCTTCGAGATGCTCGAGCCAGCCATCCTGCCCCGGCGTGAAGATCGCATGCGCAAACATGCGCCGGCTGCCGGCCTCCTTGTTGACCTTGTCGCGGGCCGCGATCGTCATCTCGTTGGTCAGGAACCAGTCGCCCGGGATTTCGGACGGCGACGAGGAAATCAGCGCGATCTTGGTATCGCTGTCGAGGTAGATTTCCTTGAAGTAGTTGTTGAACTTCAAGTCTTCGAGCGTTTGCGGCTTGTCGACCAAGGTCGGGTTCCAGCCGGCTTTGCCGACCGCCTCGCGCGAGCGCACGAAATTGACGAGGCGCGTGTCGTCTCTCAGGAAATGCGTGTGCATGTCCATGATGAACTGGTCCTTGAGGCCGGCCGCGCGCTCCTGCGCCTGGGCCGGGGTCGCTGCCTCCGCGCGGCTCGCATCGAAGACCGGGAAAAACACCTCGTTGAGCGCGACGAAGCCTGCCGCCATGCCGGACGCCGACTGGAAGAACTGGCGCCGGCTCATGTTGTGCTGGCGGCCGTAGGTGTCGGCCATGTCGAGCAGGCGCGCTTCGACCAGCTTTTGCGCCGGGCTCTGGGGCGCGGGCGTGAACTCGTCACTGGAGACGATCTGCGTCGGGATCGGTGTCGCGTGCGGCAGCAGTTCGGACGGATTGAGGCTCAGCACTTCCTTGTCGGTGAGAAAGCCCATGGGTTTTGCCTCGGGTTGGATCGCGGCGAACACTTGGAGCGATTGAAACAAGTGGGGCGCGGCGTAGCAAGGACTGAAAAGTCGGTGGAGACGCTCGGGGAATGCGCAGCTCCGATTTTGGCTCGACCACTGCGGGCGCTTGGCAACGAGTTCGTTACCTACCCGACAAATCTCATTTTCTCAGTACGCTTATTTGTTTTCCAGCATCGGCAAGTCCCCAGGGGCCATCCGGACGAGTCCGCCGTTCTCAACCTATGTAGTCGCATTGGGGCGCCGACTTAGCGAATGGTGTTGTACAGCACCGACTTCACGCCTGAGCGAGGGCTTCCCCGATGCCGACAGAGGGTAGCCAGGGTCCGTTCGATTTCGGAGCCATCGAAGGTCGCGTTGTTGTGGGCGCTTTTGATGGTGTGGTGCGAGGACAAAGGCGTCGACTGCTGTAAGCGCCGGATCGAGGAATGCCAGTCCGACATGTTCGCCGGCTGCGCCAGCGCAGCGACGATGCGCGCCCCAGGCCAACCCGCGTGGCGCAACTTCTGCCGGCCGAACAGGCGATCCCCGTCAGCGAGGTTTGGAACTACGGCAGCACGCGCGCTTCGCGATATCGGGTAATCTGTGTCAGGAACATGCTTTCGGTATCGACCATTTCATGAAAGCCGATCGAGCGGATTTTGGTCGTGCTGGAGATGTTGTCGTGGCCCTGCCGCAGCAGAAAATCCCCGAACGGCCACAGCGCCACGTCGGCGAGTGCCAAAGGCTGCAGGCCATGGCGCGCAACGACGCGCTGCCAGAGCGGCGCTTTATCGGCGACCCAGTCAGCGAGCGTCAACGGTCGCACAACGCCACACGAAATACCAAAGAAGTCGGCAATCTTGGGCCACAGGTTGCACCAGCGATAGGCATCGCCGTTGGTGACGTTGAACGCCTCGTTCCGCGCATGATCGGACGTGGCCAGGAACACCATCGCGCGTGCCAACTGCCGCGCGTCGGTCACATCCAGCAAGGCGCGATAACACGCCTCTGATCCCGGGAAGTCCAACGGCACCCCCAACTCGCGGCACAGCGCGGCATAGGCGCCGATCACAACCGGCGCATTGCGGGACCGTTCCGGTGCAAAGTCGCAGAGGAAATTCGGCCGTGACGCCGACCAGGTCCAGCCCGCGCCGCGTTGCCTCGCGGCCAACAGGTCCTGCTGGTCGTAGTAGAAGTTGGGCGGCGCGTGACGGGGTTGATCCTCGCGGGCCGGCGTCGCGAAGGGGCCCAGATGCATGCCATACCACTTGGTCCCTTCGACCAAATGAATGTGTGCGAGGTTGGTTGCGACGCGCTCCGCGGCATCGATGGTATGGCGCAAGAATGCGAGATTTGCGCCGACATCCTCGACGCCGCTTTCGCCGTGCGCGGCGCGTGCGGTGTAGAATACATGGGTGATGTCACGGTGGCCTGCGAGCGCGCGTGTGAGGGCGTCGGCGTTGCCAAGATCGGACGCGACATACGTCACCCGACTACGGCTTGGTGGCGGCGTGCGACTGACGCCGACGACGCGCCACTCGTCGGCCACCAATTCCTCGACCAATCGCTTGGCGGCAGCGCCGGTCGCGCCGGCAATAAGTGCAACCTTGCTCATTTGTGCGCTCTCCGCCGCGCGTTCATATCGCCAGGCGCCACGCCTCGGGCACGAAGCGGAATTGGGCGCCGTCACGCCCGATATGACCAAAGCCTGGAAAATGCATATGCATGCCGCACACCAGCATCCGCTCGCTCGCCGCCATCTCGAACAACCCTTGCCGCGATGCGGCGGCAGCGACCGGATCCACATCGACGACCATAGACACTTCGGGACGTGGCACCTGCACTTCCGGCATGTGGACAGTATCGCCCCAGATCAGCAGGCGCTCGCCGCAGGAATCGATCAGAAACGAACTGTGTCCAGGCGTGTGGCCATAACTCGGAATGGCGGTCACCCCGGGCCAGACGTCGCCTTGAACGAACGTTCTCGTGCGGTCGCGATAAGGCGCCGCCTGCTCACGGGCCTGCTGGAACATCAACTTCTTCTCGCGCTCGGTGCCGCGCGCCATGGCGGCGTCATCGAACCAGTGTCTGGGCTCATTGGCGTGCACCACGAGTTCGGCATTCGGGTAGTGCGCGGCGCCAGTCGACATATCGGTCAACCCGGCAGAATGATCGGGGTGCATGTGGGTCAGCAGGATCGTATCGACGGCTGAAGGCGCGACGCCAGCGGCTGCAAGATTGGTCAGCAAGTGCCCTGCAGTCGGCCCGAGATAGTGTCCCGAGCCGGTTTCCATCAGCGCCACACGGCCCTTATTGAAGATCAGGAAGGCATTGACCGACAGCACGAAGGCCGAGCGGAATGCACGTGCCAACAGGACCGCGGCTTCCCCAGCCGAAACGCCGATCATCATGTGATGATCACGCAACAACACGCCATCGCTCAGTGCGACGACATGAATGTCACCAATCCGACGGTGATAGACACCGGGAATTTGCGATTGCGGACCGATGGTCATCGCTCACCTATTGCTTCGCTTCGAGCAAAGCTCGCACACGGCTCCTTTCCGGTCGAGCCGTCCCTGCAGCACCTCAGATCGTCGCGTGGGGCCGTTGCGCACTCCTGCGGCTTCAACCAAACTCTTGGGCACACGAACACCGCTGAGGAGACGTCCGTGACGCGCCATGCAAAATTCCACCCGGCCGGGGTGATCCCTGCAGTCTTGCTCCCAATGACGGCGGACCTTGCCATCGACGAGGTCGCGTTCCGAGGCCACTTGCGAGACGTCACATCGACCCCTGGCTTGTCCGCCGTGACCATCAACGCCCATTCCACCGAGGCCGCGTCGTGTTCGCTCGATGAGCAGCAGCGCATCATGGACATCACACAGGACGAGATCGGCGCGGCACTGCCGATCGTGCACGGCGTCTATGCGGAGGGCAGCCTGGAAGGCGCGCGCATCGCCCGGCAGGCGGCCGACGGTGGCGCCGCCGCGCTGCTGGTGTTTCCACCCGGTCCCTTCACGATGGGCCATCGGCCAGCCATGGTGATCGAGCATTTCAAACGCATCGCGGACGCGGCCGGCGACGTGCCGCTCATCGCCTTTAATTATCCCCTCGCCATCAATCAGGGCTACACGACCGACATGATCGTTGCACTGGGTGAAGCGGTCCCGACGGTGCGCGCCATCAAGGACTGGTGCAACAACCCCGTCCAGCACGAGCGCAACATTCGCGTGCTGCAGGGACTGTCGAAGCCGATCACCGTTCTGTCGACGCATTCGGCCTGGTTGTTCAGCTCGCTCGTGCTCGGGTGCGGCGGCCTGTTGTCGGGCTCCGGCAGCGTCATCGCCGGGTTGCAAGCGCGGCTGTTTGCGGCTGTCCAACGCAACGATCTAGCGGAAGCGCGACGCTTGCACGAAAGCATCTATCCGCTGGCGGAGGTGTTTTACGCCAGTCCTGCCGTCGACATGCACAACCGCATGAAGGAAGCGCTGGTGCTCCTAGGCAAACTCGAGTGTGCCGCGGTGCGTCCGCCACTGGTAAAAATCCCACCGGCGGAAATCGCTCGCATCAGGGCAGCGCTGGTGAGCGCCAGGCTGCTCGACACGCATCGCCGCACTGCCGCCGAATAGGATCTGCCGGGCCGAGCGACGACATCACCCTGTCGTGACCGCGCCGCGTTCGATGCGAAACGTCCGGTCGAGCAGATCGATGACGTGGCTTTCGTTGGATTCCGACATCAGCACCGAGATCTTTTCGGTCTTGAGGTTCGATAGCACTTCGCCCAGCCGCCGCGCCAGCGCCGGCGCCAACCCCTCGAACGGTTCATCGAGCACCAGCAGGCGTCGGCCCGCCATGAGCGCCCGCGCCAAAGCCACGAGTTTTTGCTGGCCGCCGGACAGCTCGAGCGCCCGGCGGCGGCGAAAGTTCGCGATCTCCGGCATCCAACCGTAGATCTGTTCGAGCCGCGCCATGCTGTCTGTCGCCCCTGTCGCACGCGCCGGCAGCAGCACATTTTCCTCGACCGAGAACTCCGGCACCAGCCGCCGGTCCTCGGGCATGTAACCGAGCCCCAGAAACGCGCGCCGGTGCGGCGGCTCGGCCAGCAGATCGCGTCCGTCGAGCTGCATTGAACCGTGCGCGGGTATTGCCCCCATCAAGGCGCGCAGCAACGTCGTCTTGCCCGCGCCATTGCGCCCGATCAAACCGCAATACTGTCCCTCGCCCAGCGACAGCGCGGCGTCACGGATGATGCTCACCGGGCCGATGGCAACATTGAGCCTGGAAATCTCAAGCATGCGACACCGTCGGCGCCTTCAGCGTGCCGTCCTTGGCCCGGATCAACGTTCCGGTAATGAATTCCGCCACGCGGGGATCGTCGAGCGCGACGGTCGGCGGCCCATCCGCAATCACCGTGCCGTCGTAGAAGGCCAGCACGCGATCGGCAAAGCGGCGCACGATCTCCATGTCGTGTTCGACGAACAGCACCGTCGTGCCGCGGGCCTTCAATGCCGCCATGATGACTTCCATCAAGTCGAACTTTTCTTCGAGACTGATGCCGCTGGTCGGCTCATCGAGCAGGAGCAAGCGTGGGTTGCCCGCGGTCGCCATGGCGATGTCCAGCAGTTTGCGCATACCCTGCGGCAGGGTCGAGGCCAGGGCATCGCGGTATGGCGCGATTTGGAAATGCGCAAGCGCGGTTTCGGCTTCACCCTTGGTTCGATCGGACACGAAACGTGCCACGGCGGCCGAAAACACGGACGTACCCGAGTGCGCGATGGCGATGGCTGCGCAGAGGTTTTCAAACACCGTGTAGGTGGGGAATAATTGCGCCACCTGGAATGAGCGGGCCACACCCAGCCGCATGATCTTGCGCGACGGCAGCCCAGTGATGGCGCCGCCTTCGAAGATAATGGCGCCGCCGGACGGCTTGAGATGACCGGTGATCATGTTGACGAACGTCGTCTTGCCGGCGCCGTTCGCACCGATGATGCCGACCGTCTGCCCGACCGGCACATCCACATTGATGTCGCGCGCCGCCACCACCTGGCCGAAGGTTTTCTGCAGGTCCCTGACCGACAACAGCGCGCTCATTTGCTGCCGCCTTGTCCAGCGATGCGCTTACGCATGATCAATGAGCCAAGCCCATTCGGCACGAATAGGATCGTCACCAGCAGGACGGTGCCGAGGATCATCTGCCATCCGCCGGGCAGAACTGCCACCGCAATGCTGCGGATGACCTCGAAGATCAACGCACCAATGAAGGCCGCCGGCACCGACACCGCACCCGCCAGAATAGTCACGAACACGAACCCGCCCGACGTCGTCCAATAGGCCATCTGAGGATCGACGTGGCTTATCGAAAGGGCGGCAAGTGCGCCGCCAGCCCCTGCGAGTGCGGCGGCAATCGTCAGCTTCAAATGGATCAGGCGCGTCACGGAGATGCCGAGATACTCGACGCGAATTTCGTTGTCGCGGATCGCGCCCGCCATTTGGCCTGCGACCGAGCCCAGATATGCCGTCACAGACAGCCATGCCAGAAACACCAGAACCAGCGACAACCAGAACACTGCGATGGTGTAGGCAGCTCCCCGCGGCTTCATGCCAAAGAACGTCGCTTGCGCCACGTTGATGCCATCAGTGGAGCCGAGCGCCTCCGATTTGACGAGCAGGCCGTAGAGGATCATCGACAGCGCAAGACTGAGCATGGCAAAAAAAATTTCGCGGTATCGTGCCAGCAGCAATCCGGCAAACGCGGCAACCAGCGCTGCCGCAACGATGGCCAGTATCACCAGCACGACCGCATCGGAAATTTTCAGCCACAAGCCAGCCAGCGCCACCGTGTAGGCCCCGGTCGCGAAAAACAACGCCTGCCCAAACGGCACCAGTCCGGCACGCCACAAGATGATGAGGCCCGAAACCACAAGCCCGCTCGACATGGCGATCGTGATCAACGAAATCAACCATAGCGGCAACAAGGGCACGCAGGCTGCAAGCCCTGCAAAGACGAGTGCGCCCAGGAGAGTATGCCTGACAGACATCTCAGATCTTTCTCGCAAGGGCAGGGCTGAACAGCCCATGGGGGCGAAACACCAGGACCAGCGCCATAACCGCATAGATGGCGAACAATTCGAGGTTCGGTGCAAGGTGCACGGCGCAAGCGCGGAATAGTCCGACGATCAGCGCCCCTAACAAAGCGCCTTCGATCGAGCCCATGCCGCCAATGGCGACGACTGCGAAGGCCAGCACGATGACCTCGACGCCAAGGCCGGGTGAAACAGAGATTTTCGGCGCGGTGATCGCGCCGCCGAGCGCGCCAAGTACTGCACCGAGCAGGAACGTCAGGGTGTACACGCGCGAGACGTCGACGCCGAAAGCGGATGCGGTTTCGCGGTCGTAAATAACAGCGGTGAGCAGACGCCCGAACGTCGTCTTTTTGATCGCGAAAATGGCGGCGATCGCCAGCAGCGCCGCAAAGATCACCAGCCCGATGTCATAGAGCGACACCGCCAACCCGCCGATGTCGATACTGCCAGCTTCGCTATAGGGCTGATAGGCAGCTTTACCCTCCGCCCCCCAAATCAGGATGAGCACGTCCTCCAGGATCAGGAACAGGGCATAGGTCACCAGAACGACAACGACTTCGTCCTTGCCATAGACGCGACGCAGGAAAACGCGCTCGAGCACGTACCCCATGATCAGGCCTGTTGCGATGGCCGACGCTCCGATCGCCACGTATCCGCCGGCCGCCGGCCAGCCGCGATCGAAATACAGCCCGATCGCCGTGGCCGAAATATAGGCGCCGAATGCGTAGAAGGCACCGTGTGCGACATTGAGGATTTTCATCACGCCGAAAATCAACGACAGACCGATCGCCACGACGAACAGCCACGCCGCGTAGACCAACCCGTCGGTCACGATTGCAATGGCGGTGATCACGAACGCTGCCCACAAAAGCTGTTAGAGTCTGCCCGGCACGAACCACGACCGGGACAGGCAATCATCAGCGCAGTGCCGCGACGCCTCCTGCGCGGCGGCACTCCGCAATCGAGCGCCCGGATCAGTTGCACTTTGCGCCTGGCATGCCGGCTTCCAGCCATGCGGTTGACGTCATGTTCGCGGGCGGATTTACGCATTCGGCTGGAAACCGTACGATATCCACGATCTCAGGCCTAGCCTCGGCTTTGTTGTATTTGAAAGTTCCATAGGCAATGTCAGAAATGCCCTGGTGCCCATTGCCAATGGCCATACGAATTTTTGCACTCGGGCCTTCGAATTCAAGGTTCTCGAATGCTGCGATCACTTCGTCCGTTGTGGGTCTCTTGCCGGCTTTGATCGCAGCTTTATCCCACGCGGCCTTCAAGCCGAGAAGCGATTGCGCCATGTGATACGAGGGATAGAGCGGCGGCGTACCAAAACGATCTTCATACACCTTGCGGAACCACGTATTGAGCGCACTTTCAGGTGCCAGCACGCCGTGTTGGCCACGGGCGCCGATGATGGAGCCGTCCGGGATTTTGGACCCCATGCGGAACATGGCGGATTCGCCGGCGGTGTAGACCATGGTTGACTCTTTCGACAAGCCACGCGCGCCGCTTTGAACGATAAAGCTCTCGAGGTCGCCGTTCCAGAAGCTGGAATGCACGATCGGTGACTTCGCCGTCAGCAGCGCAGAGATCTCCGCCCCGAATTCACCAGCGAACAGTTTCGGAAAGAGTTCCTTCTCGACCTTGGCCTTGGGCGTCAGCGCTTTCATTGCTGCAACGAAATCGCGCCAGCTATCTTGTCCCCAAGCGTAGTTTTGATTGACGCCTGAGTAGCTCGTCAATTCCGGATACTTTTTGACGACGTAGCGGGCAGCCGCAACACTATCCATTGTTGCATGCGGTGTGGCACGGAACACATATTTCAGCGACTTTTCTTCAAAGATGCGCGGCGTGCCGCAGTCGAACAGCACCGTAAGGGCTTTGAGTTCTTCGGCAACCGGTGCGACTGCCAGGCAATTGCCCGAAGAGATGTAACCGACAATCGCGTGCATGCCGTCGCGTTGGACAAGATTGCGGAATTCCGTGACCTGATTGGCAGTCGAGCCGTTCTCGTCGAGAACTTTGGTTTCAATCGGCGCGCCCCCTAAACCTGGGGTCGCATAGGGCTCGGGAACTTTACCGGCGTTGATCATTTCAATCATGATTTCAGCGGCATTGCGTCCGGGAATGCCGAACGGGCCGGCGGCAGCCCCTGTCAAAAAGGTCACGATGCCGAGCTTGACGGGCGCAACGGCAGGCGGTGTTGCGGTCTGTGCAGAGGCGGTCGCGAGCCCGATTATCGAAACGCCGGTGGCCACCAATACGGCTTTGCACACGCGGACAAACGTCGTCCCTGGAACCATGGATTGCTTCCTCCCCGGAAGAGTTGAGTCGGTCGTTTGTTTTGACCTGATGATCCTGAGACTACGACAGCTGCACGAGCGATGCCACTCCTCTTTATTTTTGCGCGACGCAGCACTACGAGACCTGAGTAGCGCTGCCGGTTGCACCACGTCGGCAGTTGTGTCTCGGGCCTTGGATCGTGTTCTGCAGGAGACCACATGAAAATTACCGCAGCCGTCATGTTCGAGCAGGGTTTGCCGCGCCCCTATGCCACCACAACTCCGCTGCGGATTGAAACCGTCGATCTTGAGGGCCCAGGCGTTGGCGAAGTTCTCGTCAGGATCGCCGGAGCCGGCCTGTGCCACTCCGATTTGTCAGCGATCGAGGGCCATCGCCCGCGTGCGGTACCGACCGTTGTCGGCCACGAGGCGGCCGGCGTTGTCGTTGAAGTTGGCCGCGACGTGACGAGGGTCAACGCTGGCGATCACGTCGTCATGTTGTTTGTCGCCAGTTGTGGTGCCTGTGATCTATGCAGCCAGGGGCGCCCCAATCTCTGCCAAGCGTCCTGGTCGGCACGTGCTGCCGGCACCTTGCAGAGCGGCGCGCGACGATTGAGCCTCGGCGGCAAGCCGTTGCATCACTACAGCGGCATTTCCTGTTTCGCCGAGTATGCCGTGGTATCGGAACGTTCTCTGATGCCGATCCCGAAGGAGTTGCCGCTGCTCGACGCTGCGATCATGGGCTGCGCGGTCATTACCGGCGCGGGGGCGGTGTTCAACGCGGCTGGCGACGTCAAGGGCAAAGCAGTGGCGATCGTCGGCCTGGGCGGCGTCGGATTGTCATCACTACTTGCCGCAGTGAACGCCGGTGCCAGCCCGATCGTCGCCATCGATCTCAACGCAGACAAGTTGGCGCTGGCTTCCCAACTCGGCGCCACCCACACTTTTCTCGGCAGCGATCCGGACTGCGCGGCTAAAGTGCGCGAGGCGACCCATGGTGGCGTCGAAGTGGCTTTCGAGATGGCCGGATCGATTGCAGCCATGACCCTTGCCTACAGCATCGGTCGCCGCGGCAGCACGACGGTCTGCGGCGGGTTGCCGTCCGCCTCGGCGACGTTTCCAATGCCGTCGGCAGCGCTGGTCGCCGACGAGCGCGTGATCAAAGGCAGCTACATGGGCAGCGCCGTTCCATCGCGGGATATCCCAAAACTCGTTGGCCTAGTGCTCGCCGGACAGATGCCGATCGACAAATTGAGGACCGAGGTCATCGGCTTCAGCGGCCTCAACGCGGGTTTCGACCAGCTTGCCGACGGCCTTGGCGTGCGGCAGGTTCTGCAGTGCGCGCAATGAACCGTTACTCCGCAGCTGCCGGCTGCGGATTGGGTGCCGCCAACCGCCGCTCGGTGCCGATGCCGATATCTCTTACCGGCACGCCCGTCCGCCGCTGCGCCTCTTTCATGGTCCGCCGCAGGTCCTTGAAGTAAGGGATATGCTCGACCTCGATGTTATGCCGCGACGACGCCTTGAAGGTGCGCTGCAGCCACGCTTTGCGCTCTGCGATTTCGGTCAGCATCGCGGCCTTGGTCGGGAGCGCGACACGGCCCAGTTCGAATTCGCGAATCCAACGGATCTGCCCCTCTACGATCCAGTTCAACGCCGAATCTGAATTGAAGAAGCCCAGGAAATACAGACCGCGCCACTCGGGCGGCACCATCCGCATGTAAAGATCGAGGCCGTTGTCCTTGACCGCCATCACCTCCGGCTTGATGAACGGCAGCTCGAGCGCGTAACCGGTTGCCGCGATCAACGTATCGAACTCTTCCGAAGTGCCGTCCGAGAACACGAGTGTGCGACCGTGTACAGCTTGAATTCCTTGCTTCACCGTGACGCGCTGATAGCGGATATGGTTGACGATGTTGGCGTTGGAGGTTGCGTGAACCTTCTTCGTCGACGGCGCGAAGCCGAGATCCGCCATGCGTCCGTGCACAACCCACGTAAAGAATTTTATGGCGCTGCCCCGCACCGCTGCCGGCACCCACGGATTATAAAACGGCTTCAAAACTTCCCAGAACGGCCGGCCGAAAATCAGCTTCGGAATGATAAGGGGTGTCGACCGGGCGACGAGAACCGTCCGCTCAGCGGTCGAGCACACGTCGCTGGCGATGTCGCATGAACTGTTGCCGACGCCGACGACACAAATCCGCTTCGAGGCGTAGACGGCAGGGTCGCGGTAATAATGGCTGTGCAGATACTCGCCCGTGAAGCCGTCGCGCAGCAGCGGCACCTCTTCCGGTTTGCTCAGGTGACCCGATGCCACAATCACGCTGTCGTAGTCTTCGGTGTCGCCATGCTCCGTGACGACCTGCCAGCGTGGGCGCTCGACAGCATACGTCGGCGCCGGTCGCACATCGGTTACACGCGTCTTGAACATGATGCGCCGAGTGATGTCGTATGCACTGGCGTAGGCGGCAAGATAACGCGCCATGTCGCGATGATCGGGAAATGGTTGAACGTTACCGTCGAAGCGGAAATCCTCGAAGGCGGTCAGATCGCGCGCAGTATTGATGTGCAGCGTCTTGTAGGCCGACGACAACTTGTTGTCGTTATTGTAAACCCACATACCGCCGACGTGACTGCCGATTTCATAGAGTGTCACGTCGCAGCCGGCTTCGATCATATGCTTGGCGCCGCACAGCCCCGCCGCACCTGCACCGATGATTGCAATTTTCTTTGACACCTGGATGCGCCCCAGCCCCATTGGACCCCGTTCTTACGCCAAACTGGCAAAGTGAGCCAACTTGCAAATTGAATTGGCCGATCGGTGCGGACGTGCATTGTTTCAATGCTGAAACATCGTACCGCTCGCCGTCGCAAAGCAACAGGGAGAACAAGAATGGACAAGAGCCCTGGCATTCTCGCCATCTGGAACGACTGCAAGCCCGGTGGCGAGGTCGAGTACGAAGCCTGGTACCGGGGCGAACACTTGCGTGAACGGGTCGGCCTGCCGGGCTTCGTCTGCGGCCGCCGTTACGTGTCGATCGACGGCACCACCCCGCGCTACTTCACGTTCTACGAGACCGAGACCGTCGATGTGCTGTCATCGCCCATCTACCTTGCGCGCGGCGCCAGTCCGACGCCGATGACGACGCGCATCATGCAGACCGTGTTCCAGAACATGACGCGGACGGTGTGCCGGCGGCAGAAGAAGTTCGGCGAGATGAGCGGCGCGGTCGTGATTGCGGCCAGGGCCACGGCAGGCCTGGCCGCACAGATCGACCAAGCGTGGCCGTCGCTGTGCAAAGCGCCGCATCTGCTGCGCGCCGAGCATTGGGTCTCTGCGGAACCGGCAGGCCTTGCGCCTTCGGCTGAGGAACAGATCCGCGGTCGCGACAACAAGATTGCCGGCTGCTTCGTCGCCGAATTCGTCGATGTCAACGAGGCCACCTCAGCCAGGGCATCGATCGCCACAGCCCTCCCCGGCCTCGACCTCGGCACCTATCGCCTCATCTGCACCCTCGAACACAGCGAGATCGCCCGATGAAACTACTGCTCATCCAAGGCGCCAACATGGAATATCTGGGGCGCCGCCAGCCCGAGATCTATGGCCGCACGACGGCGGCCGAACTGGACCAGATGCTGCTGGCGGAAGCGGCACGCCGCAACATCGAGTTGAGGATCCGCTATTCCAACATCGAGGGCGAGGCGATCAACTTCATCTACGAAGCGGACCGGGCGGGCTGGAACGGCCTGCTGATCAATCCGGCGGGCTTTCACTATGCCGGACACGCACTCAAGGACTGCCTGCGCGGCATCGCCATGCCGACCGTCGAGATCCACATCTCGAACATCGACAAGCGCGGCATGCGCTCGGTCACCGCCGAGGCTGCCGTCGGCATGATCTCCGGTTTCGGTCTCAATTCTTACTTTCTGGCGATCGAGGCCATGGTCCGGCATCTGGCAGGGTCAAAGTCGTGTTCGACCGCGTTGAGTCCTGCCACTTTGAACCGGACTGATCCCTGACGGTATTCGTTGATTGTTCGTTGTAGTGGCTGCGGAACATGCAGCTGACAGTGAAGATGGCGGAACATCGTGACCGCGCCCGCGTGCCCACAACCGTGTAGCACGAAGGGTCCTCGGGACCGGCCCGAGGACCCCATCTTGAGGTGGGATGCAGCGAGAAAGGACTTTCCCGCGACCACTCAGCCACCGGCCGCCTTGGCATGGCTCTGCACGGCGGGCTTGCCGTCACCCGGCCTGAAGCTGAGCGTGAGTTTGCCGTTGAGCAACTCGGAGCATTCAACGTGGGCGACGAACGGATCGCTCACCTCGATCTCAGCTTCCTCCACACAGGCAGGGTGATTCAATTCACCGCATCGTATTGCACAGCGAACAAGTGTCTTCAGGTCTCCCGAGCCAAGGAGACCGACGATGACGACCGGCACGTTGTTCGAGGCGCTGTCCGCCATCCCCGATCACCG
>JAKFWF010000009.1 GCA_021730785.1 Hyphomicrobiaceae bacterium | reverse complement strand
CCCCCACCCCCCCGAACTGATCGCCAAACTTCGTGCCGTCGATACGCCGACGATCTGCAACGCCCTCGAACTCATCGACGCCAAGTTTCGGGTGACCGGTTTCACGACCAGACCGCTAGTATGCCCATTTCCAGACCTGCCTCCCATGGTCGGGTATGCACGTACCGCGTCGATTCGAGCCACCACCCAGAACGAGGTCGAGGGCAAGGCTGCGAAGGCGCAGCGTGTCGCCTATTACGAGTACATCGCCGAAGGCGGGCCAGCGCCCAGCATCACGGTCATCCAGGATCTCGATGGTGCCGACGTTGGCTTTGGCGCTTTCTGGGGCGAGGTGCAGAGCGCGGTCCACAAGGGGCTTGGCTGCGTGGGCGTACTCACCGATGGGTGTATCCGCGACATCCCGCAATGGGCGCCGGAGTTGGCGGTGCTGGCTGGTTCCATTATGCCGAGCCACGCCTGGGTGCATCTCGCCGACTTTGGCAAGAAAATCCGTGTTGCCGGCCTGACGGTGCACTCTGGCGACCTGATCCATGCCGATCGCCATGGGGCGGCGGTCATTCCCCACGCGGTCGCCGACAAAATCCCAGCCGTCTGTGATCTCCTCGCCCGCAAGGAAGCAATCATCCTGGGCGCGGCACGGGCCAAGGGGTTTACCATCGCCGACCTGCGCGAGGCACTGAACAAAATGGATGAAATCCATTGAGCACGCATCGCCATGCTTCCGCGGCCGAGTCCACCGCATTCGCGCACCGGCTGCTGCTCGCCCTCGGCGTACCGACGGCAGACGCCGCGACGGTCGCCCGTTGCCTCGTGCTCGCGGATCTACGTGGCGTCGACACACATGGCCTGATGCGAATGCCAGGCTATCTGGAGCGGCTTCGGCGCGGCCTGATCACTGCAAAGCCAACCCTTGCCATCGATCGCAGAACACCCATCGCCGGTGCGCTCGATGGTCAACATGGCTTTGGTTTCGTCACCGCAACGTTCGCAATGGCGGATGCGATTGCCGTCGCCCGCACCTATGGCATCGGCATCGTGACGGTGCGGCGCTCGACCCACTTCGGCATGGCAGCCGCCTATGTCCTGCAGGCGATCGAGGCTGGCATGATGAGCATGGTGTTCACCAACGCCTCGCGTGCCATGCCACCGTGGGGGGGCCGTGAGGCATTTCTCGGCACCAGTCCTTTCGCGGCTGGTGCGCCAGGCGGCAAGCTCCCCCCGTTCGTGCTCGACATGGCGCCCTCGGTCGCGGCCAGGGGCAAGATCCGCAAGGCTGAACGACGGGGTGAGCAGATCCCGCTCGGCTACGCGCTGGACAAGGACGGCCGCCCGACCACGGATCCAACCGCGGCTCTGGCCGGCGTGGTGCTGCCGATGGCCGGGCACAAGGGGTCGGGCCTGGCAATCATGATGGATATTTTTGCCGGCGTATTTTCGGGCTCGGATTTCGGCGGCGATGTTTCGAACCAGTACGAAACATTCGACCGTCCGCAGGATGTCGGTCACTTCTTCCTGGCCATGAAGCCCGATTTGTTCGTTGCCGAGGCCGATTACAAGGCGCGGATGGACACGCTGTTCGCCCGCATCCGGAATGTTCCGAAGGCGGCGGGCTTTGACGAAATCCTGCTGCCAGGCGAGCCCGAGGCACGAGAGATGGCGCGGCGCGAGCAAACGGGCATTCCCTACGTGGCCGCGGAAGTGGCGGCACTCGACGCCGAGGCAGCAAAGGCCGGCGTCGCCCCCCTGGTCACGAGCTGAGTTTGCTTGCCCGATCAGGCGTGCCGGCGCCGATGTCTGCGACAGATCCCTGCAACCCATGGAGACGACCATGAAGCCCAATCTTCTGAAATCGCTACTCGCAGCCGGTAAGACCGCGGTCAATGGCTGGATCTCGATCCCAAGCCCGTTCGCCGCCGAAATCTATGCCGCCCAGGGCTTCGACAGCGTGGCGCTCGACATGCAGCACGGCGCGCTCGACATCAATGACGCCGTGCCGCTGCTGCAGGCGATCTGCCTGTCACCGAACGTGACGCCGATGGCGCGCGTGCCGTGGAACAATCCAGCCGATATCATGCGCGTCCTTGACGCCGGTGCCATGGGCATCATTTGCCCAATGATCAACACGAGGATGGAGGCGCAGGCCCTGGTGGAAGCGGGCCGTTATCCGCCAATGGGCGCGCGCAGCTTCGGGCCGTTCCGCGCGGCCCAGTATGCAGGCGCGGATTACTGGCAGCATGCGAACAGCGAAGTGCTGCTGATCGCAATGATCGAAACGCGGGAGGCGCTGAAAAACCTCGACGAGATCCTGGCTGTGAAGGGGCTCGACGGCGTTTATGTCGGTCCGAGCGACCTGTCGATTTCCATGGGCAAAACGCCGACCCTTGACCCGTCAGACAAGGACGTGCTTGGCGCCATCGCCGAGATCGCCAAGAAAACTCGCGCCAAGGGTCTGATCGCCGGCGCCCATACCGATGGCCCGAAGACTGCGGCCAAGCGCTATGCCGAAGGCTACCAGTTCTGCACGCTGCTCAACGATGTGCGGGTCATGGCCAATGCCGTCAACGCGCTCATCAAGGAGACCAAGGGGCTAGCACCGGCCGAGGCGTCGAAGACCTATTGATAGTGATGCACGGCAACGGCCGGGGTGTCCCCGATCGGCGCTCGGGCACTGGGGGCGTTCAGTCTCGCGGGTTGCTCGGACATTTGCGACGCCGAGGCACTCGGCGCGCCCGGCCGTTCAGCTCTGCGCCAAGTCGCTGGCCAGAAATGCCTGTACCCGCGCTGCGGTCACGTCCCGCGTAACGAACGTGTCGCCGATCGCGCGGGCGAGGATGAAGGTCAGGCGACCGTCAGCGACCTTCTTGTCCTGGCCCATCAGGCGGAGCAGCGTCGCTGAATCGGGCGGCGCACCAGCAATGTCGGCAATGCGCGTCGGCAGGCCGACCGCCTTCAGGTGGGCTGCCACCCGCGCCGCGGTCTGCGGCACGCACAGCCCCAACTCTTCCGACAGGCGAAATGCGAGGCACATGCCGATCGCCACCCCCTCACCGTGCAGCAGCCGGCTGGAGTATCCCGTGAAGGCCTCGAGCGCATGGCCGAACGTGTGCCCGAGATTGAGCAGCATGCGTTCGCCAATCTCGGTCTCATCGCGCTCCACGATCCGCGCCTTCATCTCGATGCTGCGCGAGACCGCCTTCGCAATCGCGGCCGGCTGCAAGGCCATCATTTCGCCGGCGTGCACCTCGAGCCACGCGAAGAACGCTGCGTCGCCGAGCAATCCGTACTTGGCAACCTCGGCATAGCCGGCACGCAGCTCGCGAGCGGGCAACGTCGTCAGCACGCCGGTGTCGGCAATCACCAGACTTGCCTGGTGGAATGCGCCGATCAGGTTTTTGCCTTGCGGGCTGTTGATGCCGGTCTTGCCGCCGACGGAACTGTCGACCTGGGCCAGCAGCGACGTCGGGATCTGCACAAAGCGCACGCCGCGCCGGAGAATGGCCGCAGCAAAGCCCGTGAGATCACCGATCACGCCACCACCGAGCGCCACGACGACGTCGCCGCGCTCGACGCCGGCCGCGAGAAGTCGCTCGCAGACGTGCGCCAGTTGGCTGAAGTTCTTGGTGGCCTCGCCCGGCTCGAGGATGATCGTGTCCCGCAACCGACCGTCAGCCTCGAACGGCTGGGCCAGCGTGGACAGATGGTGGGCTGCCACGTTCCCATCCGTTACGATCGCGACGCGGCGCAACCCGAGCCGCTCGCCCAACAGCTCGGCCGCCCGCGGCAACAAGCCATGCCCGATCAGCACGTCATAGGCTCGCGCAGCCAACGCCACGTGGACGGTCGTTGCGCCCGTTACAGGCCCGGTGATCGAGGTCATTCGCCGGGCGCCTCCGACGGACGGACATCTGCCGGCTGCTCCGGCAGGAGTGCGCGGGGCGGCGCCAGGGGGCCGCTGCGCAGTGCCGCGATCACGCTCGCGACCATGTCGTCGTGGGGCACATCACGACTGTCGACGGTGACATCGGCCCTGGCATAGATCGGATAGCGCGTCGCCATCAACTCGCGCATCCGCGCCTCCGGATCCCGGGTCTTGAGCAGCGGACGGTTGTCGCGGCGCATGACGCGCTTCATCAGCAACGGCAGGTCGGCCTTCAACCAGATGGAGATGCCCCGGTTCTTGATGTTCAAGCGCGTCTGCTCGCTCATGAAGGCGCCGCCCCCGGTTGCCAGAACCTGGGGACCGTTATGCAGCAGCCGCGCAATGACGCGCCGCTCGCCGGCCCGAAAGAAGTCTTCGCCGTGCGCTTCAAAAATCTCCGGAATGCTCTGGTTGGCCGCCTTCTCGATCTCTTCGTCCGCATCGACGAATTTCAGTTCGAGGACGTTGGCAAGGCGACGGCCTACGGAGGTCTTGCCGCACCCCATCAGACCGACGAGCACCAGCGTGCGATCGCGCAGCGCATCGGTCAGTGCCGCCACGTCGCCCGCCGCGTGTTGCCGCCCACGTCTCATGGCAAGCATCTCATGGCAAACCGAATCATCCTGTCGCTTCAACGCCGTTCACAGCCTCACCCCACCGCTCCAGCGCCCTGCACCGAGCCACTCACACACACCCTCCAGAAACCAAAAAACCTCTGCCATACAAGCGATTGCACCTGGGCATGCCGATGCCACTTCACCGCCCGCTCCAGGGCCCGCTTGGCGGAAGCCGGCATGGGCCATAAAGAAGTCACGTTGGCCCAGCACAACGATCGCACAGCAGGTTACCCGATGCCCAGTCTTTTCCGGTTCCTCGTGATCGTAGGTCTCCTGTCGGCCGTGGCATTCGGAGGGATTTACGCAATGGCAACCTATTTCGAGCCCGAGCCGAAGGAAGTGTCGAAAGCGGTGCCCGGCGTCAAGATCCGCAAGTGATGCTGCAAATCCCGTTCTACTGGTCCCATGGTGCCAGGTCGGTCTGGAAGTTGGCCTAGAAACAAAGCATGAGCGCCCGGTCGATGCGAGCTTTCAAGGGTGCCGCCGGAGCGTTGTGCGCGGGCTGCATCGCCCTGCTCCTGGCCACGCCGGCGGCCGGCGAGGACGGCTGGAAGCCGTTCGCCGAGAAGGATGCGGCGGCCGCGAGGCGTGACCGGCAGCCAGCACAACCACCGGCGCGCCCCCTCTTGCCGCCACTCGGCGATGGGGCGAGCGGCCGTCCCCTGGCATCGCCCGACGGCGCCCCGACGTGGCAGCCGCCGGCCAACGCGAGCGCACCGCCCCTGGCAGGCAAGGCCGCGGCCGTCGAAAGCAGCGAACTCGCCCCGGTGGTCACGGCCGACGGCTCTGGATTGCCCTTCGAGCTGTGGAACGGCCTCGATATCGCCAGCGTCGAAGCTCACCTTGCCCGCCTCGACATCCCGCCCCGTTCAGCGGCCGTCAACGGCCTGTGGCGGCGCCTCCTGCAGTCCGAAGCCTCGCCACCGGCCGGCAGCGCGGCGAAGTTCCAGGCGCTGCGGGCCGAAGCCTATCGCCGTTCCGGTCTGCTGCACGAACAGTCCGACGTCCTCGCCAAGGCGATCGGCGCCGGCAAGGCCGGCGAGATCGACGCCGCACTTGTGGTCTTGAGGGCCCGTGCCGACCTCGCCGCCGGACGCGTCGAAACAGGCTGTGCCGCGGCCAGGGAGGCGGGCGCACGCAAGGCTGACCTGCCGAAGCGGCTGCAGGGCGATATGATCGTGCTCGGCGGCTACTGCGCCGCCATCGCCGGCAATGCCGCCGCAGCCGGACTGGCCGCCGAACTCGCGCGCGAAGATGGCCATGAGGCTGCAATGGCGCTCTCGGCACTGGATGTGATCGCGCTTGGGTCCGAGGCCGCGCTCACCCAGAAGATCGACCTGCCCAAGCGCATCGATGCCATCGACTACCGGCTGCTGGTCCTGACCGCCCCGCACGAGCCGGCCCAGATCCTCGAACGGGCCGATCCGTCGCTGCTCGCGCTCCTGGTCGCGGCCGAGGGGGCTGCGCCAAAACTTCGCCTGGCGGCTGCCGAGGCTGCAGCCCGCAGCAACATCATCACGCCGGACCGCCTGGCCGAGATCTACCGGGCCCAGAGCTTCACAGCCGCCGAACTTGCCGAACCGCTGACCGCGCGTTCCGACCCGCTGCTGCGCCGGGCGCTACTGCTGAAGGCGGCCGACAGCGAGCGCACGCCGCAGCGCAAGACGCGCCTTGTCCGTGCGCTGCTCGACGATGCGCGCCGCAGCGGCCTCTATCTGCCGATGCTGCGGGTGGCGGCAAAGTCGATCGCATCGTTGCAGCGCCAGGTCGAGATCGGCTGGTTCGCAGAAACCGCAGTCGAAGCGATGATCGCGGCCGAGCGCTACGACGATGCGCGCAGCTGGGCAGCCTTCGGCCAGGGCCTCGACCGGCCGGCGTCGGAGCTTGGCAGCAGCGGCTTCCAGCACTGGCTGGCACTGATCGACATTGCCGACCCTGCGAACCGTGCGACGCGGGGACAGGGGCTCACATCGGTCGAACAGCTGGCGCTGGCCGGACGCTTCACGCCGGATCAGTTGCATCGGCTGGCGACCGTACTCGATGCGCTCGACTACCAGGTGCCGATCCCGTTGTGGGAGGCGGCCAGCAAAACGCCGCAGCCCTCGAGCGGACACCTGCCCGAAACCGGCGTGCTGAGTGAGTTGCAGGATGCCGCCAAGAAAAAGGAGTTCGGCCGCACCGTGCTTCTCACGTTGCGCTCGCTCGGGCCGGGCGGCGCGGAGGGTGCACACATGATCGCGCTCGGGGATGCCATTCGCGCCCTGAAGCGGGCCGGTCTCGAGCCCGATGCCCGGCGCCTCGCGTTCGAAGCCCTGTTCGCCGCGTGGCCGCGCACGGGCAGTTAGGGCATGCAGCGATGACGCCCGAGGCGCGCAGCCATCTCGACGGCTTCCTCGACATGCTGGCATCCGAGCGTGGCGCCGCCGCCAACACGCTCGATGCGTACCGGCGCGATCTAACCGCATTCCTCGACGAGATCGGCCGCCGGGATCTGCTGCTCGACGACGTTGCGCCGGCCGACGTGACCGCGCACATGCGCCGCCTCGACGACGAGGGGTTGGGGGCTGCGTCGCGCACGCGCAAGCTCTCCGCCCTGCGGCAATTCTTCAAGTTCCTGGTGGCCGAGGAGGAGATCGACGAGGACCCGACGTTCGGCCTCGACAGCCCGCGCAAGACGGCAAGCCTGCCCAAGACCCTGTCGGTGGCCGAAGTCGACCGCCTGCTGACCATGGCGAAGGCACGCATCGTCGGCCGCAAGGGGCGTGAACTGGTGCGGTCGCTGCGCCTCCATGCGCTGCTCGAAGTTCTGTATGCGACCGGCATGCGCGTCACCGAACTCGTCACCCTGCCGCGCACCGTGCTTGCCGGCGACGAGCGGATGTTCACCATCACCGGCAAGGGCGGCCGCGAGCGTCTCGTGCCGCTCAATGGTGCTGCTCGCGCGGCGCTCGCCAGCTTTCTCGACGTCGCACGCGACCCGGCAAGTGGTGTTGCCCCCACGCTCAAGACCAAATGGCTGTTCCCCTCGCGCGGCGCCCAGGGCCACCTCACCCGCCAGCGCTTCGCCCAGGAACTGAAGGAACTGTGCGTCGACGCCGACCTCGACCCTGAACGCGTCTCGCCGCACGTCCTGCGCCACGCCTTTGCGAGCCACCTGCTCGATCGCGGGGCGGATCTGCGCAGCCTGCAGCAATTGCTCGGCCACGCCGATATCTCGACCACGCAGATCTACACGCACGTGCTTGAAGAACGCCTGCGCCGGCTGGTCCTCGACCATCACCCGCTGGCGAAACTACCAACCAAAAGCTGACTGTTGGCGGCCCTTACGCGCGCTTCGTCCAACGTTGCCACAGCATGATCGTTGCCGGCAGGAACACGAGGTCGCCGATCAGGGAGGCGGCAAGCGTGATGGCGCACACGCGGCCAAACAGGCGCAGCGAGGGCAGGTCTGAGAAGATGGTGACGCCAAGCCCCAGGACCAGGACGATCGTAGTCAGGATGATGGCTGGCCCGACCAGCACGCGGGCGCGCCGGATGGCGAGCGCTGGATCTTCACCGGCCCGCTCCTCGCGCCGCAGCCGGTTGAGGAAATGGATCAGGCTGTCGATGCCGAGGCCGAAGATCACGACGAGCGCGACGACGCTGGCAAACTCGAGCCCGCCGTCCGTCGCTTTCAGCAGCGCACCCGAGGCAACCACCGGGAACAGGCCGGGCAGCAGGCTCAGGATCAGCACGCCGAACGAGCGGAAGGCGAGGCCGAGCAGGATCGACACGAAGATCACCTCGACGAACAAACTCGTTTTGAGCTGGCCGATCATATTGGCGGACGACCGCGCAGCGATTGCCGGCAGCCCGGTCACCGAGATCTCGAGGCCGGGTGACACCTTGCGCACCTCGTCGAGGGCCCGGTCGAGCTTGTCGACGACTGGCAGGATGCGGCTGCTGTCGATATCCGGCAGCCGACCGGTGACCAGCACCGCCGTCTCTTCCTTGGCGATGAACCGGCGCACGAGCGTTTCCGGCAACACGCCAACGAACCGTTTCACGGTCTCGATGCGCGGATCGCCGGATTCGGCCAGCCAGCGCCGCAGGCTGTCGAGCGACCACACGTTGCCCACACCGGCCTGCTTCTCCAGCAGATCATGCGCCTTCGCGATCGCCGCCAGCACGCTTGGATCATAGATCGATCGGCCGTCCTTCCACTCGATCATGATGTGGGCCGGATTGCCGCCGGTGAGCTTCTCGTCGAGGCGCGCGGTCGCCGACAGGGCCTGTTCGCGGTCCGGCACCTGGTCGGCAAGGCGATAGCGCGGCTCCAGGCCCGCATAAACGAGGGCCAGGACGGCCAAACTCGCGACGCCGAGGATCGAGAAGAAATAGGGGTGGCGCACCACGCGGTCGACGATGACGCCAACGAAGCGGCCCAGGGCATCCATGGCGCCATCGACAGCTGCGCTGCCGCCGGCATTGCCGCCGCCGGCCTGGATCAGCAGGCGGCCGAGCACGGGCAGGGCTGCGATCACCACGATATAGGACACGATGACCGACAGGACGCCTGCCATCCCAAATGAGCGGATCAATCCCGAGGGCGAGAAGGTCAAGGCGAGGAACGACAGCAGCGCCGTGCCGTGGGCGAGCACGCAGGCCGGTCCCACCACCTGCACGCCGAAGCGCAGCGCCTCGTCCCGCGTATCGCCCTGGCGCAGGCGATCGCGGATGGCACTCGTCATCTGCATGCTGTCGGCAAAACCCATCACCATGACGAGCGGCGTCATCACGTTGAAGAACAAATTCAGCTTGAAGCCGGCCCAGCCGAGTGCCCCCAACGACCACACCACCGCCAGGATCGGGGGCACCACGGCCATCAGCATAAAGGAGAAGCGACGAAAGAAGACGAAGGCGATGATCGCGCCCAGCACGAAGCCTAAGCCGTTATAGACGAGGCGATCGCGCTCCACCGCATTGCGGATCTCGAGCTGGAATACGGGTGCGCCGGTGAGCTTGACGTTGAGACCCGCGGGCGCCAGCGCCTTGACGGCCGTTTCCCGAATTCCCTCGATGATCGGCTTCGCGCCCTGCCCCTGCATGGCCACGCGATCAACCGACATGACGATCAGCGCCAAGGTGCCATCGGCAGACAGGAACTTGCCGGCGACGATCTCGTTCTTGCGCAAGTTGTCGAGCATGGCCGCGAACGCTTTGTCGTCGGCCGGTAGTTCGTCGGGCACGATCGGCGCAGCATAACCGTTCGCATCGGGCTTGCCACGCGCCGACACCATGGAGACGAGGCCGCTCACGCCGTCGGCCAGCTGCAGGTCGATCACCGCCTTGGTGAAGGCGTCGAGCCCGCCCCGCGTCAGCAGCGACTTGCCTTCGACGACGGCGAGCACATCGAACTCGCTCGAGGGGAAGCGGCGATCGACCTCCTCGTACTTGGCAAATTCGGGTGTGTTGGTGCGAAACAGCTCCGACAAGCTGTCGTCGACCCGGATGCGGCCGAGGCCGAGGGCTGCCGCGATCGTGAGGAGCACGAGAAGGAGCACTGCAAGCCACGGCGCAGCCAACGCGCCAAGACCCAGGCGTTCAAGACCAAACCCCAGCTTCGAGGCCGCTTGCGGCGTATCGGTGCCAGCCATTTATCCAGTCGTCCCCGGCAGCGCCGATTGCAATCCAACAAACCGTTCAGAATCCGGGCCGACGGTCGCATTTTGGGCGGGCACACGGCAAGCAAAAATCCGTGATGGGTGATGGTGGCGAGGTTCACATTTAAGAATGCCCAAACTGCGCGCCCATCAATCCCATTTGGGCGCGATGGCCAGGTTGACGACGCGGCCGTCAGCGCGGGTGAGTTTCGACAGCGCTGCCATGTCGGCCGCCGTCAACTCGAAATCATAGACGGCAAGATTTTCCGCGACGCGACCCTTGTTCGTCGAGCGGGGAATGGCGACGATCCCCTGCTGCAGATGCCAGCGCAATGTCACCTGGGCCGGCGTCCGCTTCACGCGCGCAGCAATGGTCTTGACGACCGGCTCGTCGAGCACGCCGCCGATCGCGCCACGACCCAGCGGCGTGTACGATACGAATGCGACGCCGTGTTTCCTGCAGGCCGCGATCACCTTACTGGTGTCGAGGTGGGGATGATACTCGCATTGGTTGGCGACGATCGGTTCACTGCTCAAGGCAACGGCCTCATCAAGCAGCGCCACCGTGAAGTTCGACACGCCGATGTGCTTCGCGAGGCCGCGCTTCTTGGTCTCGCACAGCGCCTTTATCGAACTCTGCAATGGGATCTTTGCGTTCGGCCAGTGGATCAGCAGCAGATCGACGTGATCGAGCCCCAGCCGCTTCAGGCTCGCTTCGGCCGAGCGCTGCAGATCGCCGTCGGCGATATCATCCGGCCACACCTTGGTCGTGACAAACACCTGCGCGCGCGCAACCTTCGATGCCCGCAATCCATCGCCGACCGCGACCTCGTTGTCATACATGCGGGCGGTGTCGAGGTGGCGGTAACCGCTCGTGAGCGCCGCCGACACGAGTTCCGCGCAGGCCTGGTCGCGCAGCGTCCACGTGCCGAGCCCGATCGTTGGAATGGTGCAGCCGTGCGCCGTAATCGTCTGCAACGTGTTCATGCAGGGGCTCCCTTCAGGTCGGTTTCGTCATGATCACGCCGGCGCCGCGGAAGCCACCATCGACGGCGAGGATTTCGCCGGTGATGTAGCTCGAACGGCGCTCGTCCAGCAGGAATTCGATGGCGTGCGCGATCTCGACCGGCTCGGCATAGCGGCGCATCGGCACATAGTGGTCGTGGTTGCGGCGATCTTCGGCGGTATGGACGGCGCGCACCATCGGCGTCTCGACCGGCCCCGGCGCCACCGCATTGACGCGGATCTTCAGGGGCGCGAGGTCATTCGCCATCACCTTCGTCAGCGTGATCACCGCCCCCTTTGAGGCGCCGTAGGCCGACCGCCCCTTCGACCCGCGGATGCCCGAAATCGAGGCGATGTTGACGATGGCGCCGCCACCGGCATGCTTCATGATGCGGGCCGCCGCCTTCGCGACGATGAAGGTGCCGACCACGTTCACGTCGAGCATCTTGCGGAACAGTTCGGCCGAGGTGTCGAACACGTGCTTGTCGGCAGCGATGCCGGCCGAGTTGACGACGCCGTTCATGCCGCCCAGCGCCGCTGCGGCTTCGGCCACGGCCTTTTCAACAGCCGTCTCGTCGGTGACGTTGAGGCGTGCCGCATACACAGACTTCAACTTACCAAAGCCCGAGACGACCGTGTTCAACGCCGCCTCGTTGGCATCAAACAGCGCGACTTTCCAGCCGGCCTCCAGCAGCAGCGTGGCCGTCGCCTGGCCGATGCCGGAGGCGCCGCCCGTGATCAGTGCCACGCGCGGGGGCGACTTTTTCTGCGACATCACCGTCTCCACTCTTGATCAGGCGGCAAACATCTTTTCCATCTCACGCCGCACCCGCACCGCTGCGTCCTTGGGATCATAGGCGACGTCCTCCCACTTCAGGCACTGGCCCTCGGCGATGTCACGCTTCAGCCTGACGCCGCTGGCGAGACCGAGCGGCAGATAGCCTTGCTTGAGGGACGTCGCCGCCGGCTGCTGCTTGCCCCACACGCAGAAGCCGCCTTCACCATCGAGCATCTCGCCGACCTTGAGCGCGCGTTTGGCGGTCGCAGCCACATCCGAGTTGAAGCAGACCGGCTGGCCGGTCGGCTCGCGGCGAAGGACGACCGAAGCGACGGACAGCCCGAGTTCGAGCCCGATCATGTGGGTCGGCCGGTACAGGGCTGCGTACTTGCCGGTGCTGTCCTGCAGGCAGTTGTATTCGACGAAGCATTGCTTGGCGTAGTCGCCCTGGCTGGTGACAACGACGTAGGTGCCCATGGCCAGGTGATGCGGCACGTCGGCTTCGGTGCGCGTGACGGACGACACGATTTCGGTGACGCCGGCCATTTCAAGCGTGCCGCCATCGGCCTTCGGCTTGCACACTTCGGACAGCTCGAAGCGCGACGCTGGCGGGAAGGCCAGACCGTTGGCCTGTGACTTAAGGCCCGTGGCGTTGCAGACGGCGGTCATCTCGATCCCGCTCTTGGTACCGTCGATGAACGAGTTGAACATCTTCGGGTTGATGTGGCTGCGGTCCTTGATCTTTAGGTACTTGTCGAGCGTCGCCCACACCGTGTCGGGGTTGGAGGCGTGATAGGTCGGGTGATAGCGCGTGCCCTTGCCGGCGGCGACCACCTCGAACCCGCAGGTGCGCGCCCAGTCCACATGCTCGCAGATCAGCGCCGGCTGATCGCCCCAGGCGAGGCTGTAGACGACGCCCTTGTCGCGCGCACGCTTGGCCAACAGGGGACCGGCCAGCGCATCGGCCTCGACGTTCACCATGACGATGTGCTTGCCGGCCTGGATGGCCGCGAGACACAGGCGGATGCCCGTCGCCGGATCGCCCGTCGCCTCGATGATGACCTCGATCTGCGGGTCGTTGATCAAGACATCTGCGTCGTCGGTGATGAAGGTGCGACCGGTCTTGACTGCGTCACTGATCGAGGTGGCGGCGATCTGCTCCCGGGTCCACTGCACGCCGAGCAGGCGCTCCCGCGCGCGGGCGACGTTGAGATCGCACAGCGCGGTCATGTGCATGCCGACCGTCAGGCGCACCTGGGACAGGAACATGGTGCCGAACTTGCCGGCGCCGACCTGACCGATGCGGATCGGCTTGTTGCTGGCTGCGCGGGCTTTCAACATGGTGCTGAGGTTCATGGTGGGAGCGTCTCCGCGTGCATGGTTTGACCCCGACTCTACCGCCCGGCCACCGCCGCGCAATGCCGCCCGCCCGAGGATCAGCCTTGCGCAATGAGGGGGGCGGGTGTGCCCATCAACCGGTCGGCCCCACAGAGCATGCTGGGCAACGCTGGACCGACCGGCTGCGACGAACTACCGTGACGCTTGTACTTGCCGCTATGCAGCAGGCGTGCGGACCTTTGCCCTGTCACCGCTGATACTGCACCACACGCACGAGCCGGGCCAACTGACCGGCAGCGGCTGCGTCGCACATCGAAATATTCTCCGAGGGAAAAGATGCTGATCGCGCAAGTGCTGCTGACCTTGGCAACCCTCGGCTACAGCGCGGTGCCAGCGCTCGTCGATTTCAACCAGACGCACGCGACCAACCCGCGCTGGACGCCGCATGCGCGCTTCCACGTCGTATGGCAGGTTTCGAGCTACCTTGGCGTTGGTGCCATTGCGCTGGCACTGATCTGGGGACCAGGGCCACTGCCGATCGAACGGCTCTGGCTGGCACTGGTGATCGCCACAGCTGTCTACGGTGGGTTCTTTGCAGCCGTGTTCCTGAAGACGCTCTACGGCGGGGCGAACCATGACGAAAACGGCGTGCCTCCGGTCTACCGGACCATCTTTGGCACGCGCATCGGATTTGACGCCAACATCACGATTTTCACCATCATGGCGCTGCTCGTGGGTGCGGCGGCAATCGTCATTCCAGTGCGGTGATCGCTGGACGCCACGCACTGCATCGGATCTGCTGCCTCGATCTCGCCAGGCCGCTACCCTACTCCGCCGCCTGCCGACTGGTATGCCGCCGGGCGTACTGCAGCAGCTCTTCGTCGGCGCCGGGCTTGATCGGTGCAAAGTCCTGGTGCGCGATCCACGTCGCCCGCGTCGGCTTGCGGATGTAGTTCGAGACGGCGTTGAGCGTCAGATAAACGATGCGGCGCGGATAGGGCGTGATGTTGCCGGCCGAACCGTGCACGAGGTTGCCGTGAAACATCAGCATGCCGCCGGGTTTGCCGGTCGGCGCCACGATGCCGCCCTCGGCAACGAGCTTTTCGACCGTCGCGTTGTCGAGCGTCCACAGCGGATAGGCGGTGGTCGATTTATCGTGGCCGGCCTGCAAATTGCCGTGGCTCTGCGAGCGCGGCACCAGCATCAGCGCGCCGTTGAAGGGGTGCACTTCATCGAGGAACACCGAGATGTTCATGGCGCGCGGCTCGGGCATGCCGTCGTCGCGGAGCCATGTGCCGTAGTCCTGGTGCCATTGCCACACGTCGCCGTCGAACTTCGCCTTCGCGTTGATTTTGTACTGGTGCATGTAGACCTTTTCGCCGAACACCTGTTCGACGGGGTTGATCATGCGCGGATGGCGGCCGAGGATCGCGAACGCCTCGTTGTAGGTGTGCGAGGCAAAGGCGGTGCGCGGCGCGCCGTTCTTCTCGCGCCAGATCTCCGGGCGGTCGCCGGCCAACACGGTGGCGGACTCCTCGCGCAGCACCGCGATCTCTTCAGGTGAAAACAGCTCGGGCAGGAACAGCCAGCCCTCCGTGTTGAACGTATCGATCTGCGCTTGGGTCAGCTTCATGGGACCTTCCTCCGTTGCTCGTTACAATCACCGCCGTCAAATCACGCAACCTCTGTCACACGGTCGATCCGCCGCGCCGTGTCCTGCCCGGCCTGCGCCGTGTGCGCGCGGGCAAGGCGGCCTGCGAGCACGGAATCACCCGACAGAATGGCGTCGAGAATGTCGCGATGCTCGGCCCACACCCGCACACGCATGTCGGTCGTGGCCAACACGAGCCCCATGGAGCGGCGGAAGTGCGGCCACTGCTCGGCGACCGTCTCCGCAATCGCGGTGTTGCCTGACAGTCGGTGAATGGCCGAATGGAACGCCACGTCAGCATCGATCAACATGGCAATCTTGGCATTGCCGGCAATCGCGATGCCCACGGTGAGGGCGCCCATGGCCTCGGCCGCAGACGCTGCCGTGACTTCGCCAGCCTGCACGCGGGTGGCGCACAATTCGGCCGCGAGCCCGTCGAGCGCCTCGCGCACGCGGTAAAGATCGAGCAGGCGGCGGCCGTCGATCGGCGCCACCACGACGCCGCGTTTGCCCGCATCAACCAACAGCCCGCGCCGCTTCAGAACCTGGATCGCGTGACTGACCGGCTGGCGTGAAACGCCGAGCATCTCGGCGATGCCATCCTGGGTCAGCCGATGGCCGGCCGCCAGCGTGCCGTCGACGATGGCGGTGAGCAACCGGTCGTGCACCTGATCGATCAGGGCTGGCGGCAGTTCGAGTTCAGCCAAAGCCATGGGAAACCGCCTGTCGTGCAATGGTTGGCGTCACCAGTAGCATACCGAATTCGGAATTCAAAACGCGACTGTAGCCGCTTCGAATTTATCAAACCGCACCGCATCACTCCTGGTAGTGCTTGTCGTCGCGTTCGCCACTGGGGCGTTGAACGGGGAATGCTGCGCATGAAATCGGCCGCGAGTGGATGGATCAACGGCTTGGTGGGCGTGGTGATCTTCAGTGCCTCGCTGCCGGCAACGCGCGTTGCCGTGCTGGACTTCGATCCGGTATTCCTGACCGTGGCGCGGGCCGCCATTGCAGGTCTCCTTGGACTGTGCCTGCTGCTGGCCTTCCAGGAGAAGCGCCCAGGCCGCGCCGACATCGTCCCGCTGGTCATCGTCGCGCTGGGTGTGGTCGCGGGCTTTCCGCTGCTGACGGCGCTGGCGCTTCGCCATGTCACCTCGGCGCACTCCATCGTCTTCATCGGCCTGTTGCCCGTAGCAACCGCGATCTTTGGCGTCATCCGCGGCGGCGAGCGCCCAAAACCGGCGTTCTGGTTGTTCTCGGCCCTCGGCAGTGCCTGCGTCGCAGGGTTCGCGCTGAGTGCGGGGCTGACCGCATCGCCGATCGGCGATGGGTTGATGCTCGCCGCCATCATCGTTTGCGGGCTCGGCTATGCCGAAGGCGCCAAACTTTCCCGCACGCTCGGCGGCTGGCAGGTCATCTCATGGGCCCTGGTGCTGTCGTTGCCGATCATGGTGCCGCTGACCTGGCTCTTGATGCCGTCCTCGTTTGCCGGCATCGGCATCAACGCCTGGCTTGGCCTCGCCTACGTGTCGCTGTTCAGCATGCTGATCGGCTTCGTGTTCTGGTATCGCGGCCTCGCTCAAGGCGGCATTGCCGCGGTCGGCCAGTTGCAATTGCTGCAGCCCTTCTTCGGCTTGGCGCTTGCGGCGACCCTCCTGAACGAGCCCGTCAGTTCGACGATGCTGGCGGTCACCGTCGCCGTTATCCTCTGCGTCGTCGGCGCCAGGCGGTTCGCGTAGGGCTGGGGGCGTCAGCTTCACGCCTCGTCGGCGAACTCCAGCCCGTCGAAGATTTCGGCCATGGCCAGTTTGCAGCCGATGGCCGGCAACTCGATGATGCCGTCGCGACCATCGAAGTCGCTGGGGGTCCAAGCCTCGCCCGACCGGCTGATCACCGTGGCTTTCGCCTCATCGCTGGCGATCAACAGGATGTAATGGAGGCCGTCACGCAAGCGATACTCCTCCAGCTTGCGCTGCCAGCGGATGCCCTTGTTGGACGGCGACAGAACTTCGACCGCCATCTTCGGATCATTGGATTCGTAGACATCACGCCGCGGCTGGTCACAAGTCACGGTCACGTTGGGCCGGCGAATGCCTCGTGGTCGCGTTCGCAGGCCAACATCGGCTGTGGTCGGCGAACAGCGCGTGCCGCGGAGCTGAATGCTCAATTCGCGAATGACATTGATCACGATGCGATCGTGTGCCGAACTGGCGCCGATCATCATCTTGGTACGCACGCCCTCGACCACCTCCCAGCGCTCCTCGTAGAGCGGTATTGGGACGCCATCGACCAATTCCCAACGGTCTTCCTGATTCAGACACCAGATCAGGAATTCCTCGACGGTCATGAGCTTTTGTGCAGCATCCGCCATGCGGGCAGCGTCCTTGATTTTGCAGCTGTAACCAGAATAGCTGAATTCGCTAATTCCAAAATGGTCTGCCCGAGGACATCGCTGCCCATGTCGCCCAAGCTCCCCAACGCCCCCCGCACCTTGCGCCTCAACCCAAATGACAACGTCATCGTCGCCGTCGACACGGTGGAGGTGGGCGCTGGACCAGAGGGCGTCACGGCACGCCAGCGCGTCATGCGCGGGCACAAGATGGCGACCGCCGCGACTGCCAAGGGCGCAGCCATCCTGAAATTCGGCCAGATCATCGGCTTTGCCTCGAGCGACATCGCGCCCGGCGACCACGTGCACACCCACAACTGCAGCTTTGCCGCCTTCGAGCGCGACTACGCCTATGCCCAGGACGCGCGCGACGAAATGATCCTGCCGATCGCGCAGCAGGCAACCTTCCAGGGCTTCCGCCGCGCCAGCGGGGCGGTCGGCACGCGCAATTACATCGGCGTGATGACATCCGTGAACTGCTCGGCGACCGTCGCCCGCTTCATTGCCGAAGCGGTCAACCGATCGGGCATTCTCGAACAGTACCCGAACATCGATGGCATCATACCCCTGGTGCACTCGACCGGCTGCGGCATCGACAGCGACGGCGAGACGTTCGAAGTCCTCAAGCGCACGACGTGGGGCTATGCCTGCAACCCCAACATGGCGGGCGTCCTGGTGGTGGGCCTGGGCTGTGAGGGCTTCCAGATCGCCCGCATGAAAGCTGCCTACAACGTGAAGGAGAGCGACACGTTCCGCACCATGACCATCCAGGACACCGGCGGCACCAAGAAGACGATCGCAGCCGGCGTGGAGGCCGTCCGCGCCATGCTGCCGATCGTCAACAAGGCGACGCGCACGACCATTCCGGCGTCGGAACTGATGCTGGCGTTGCAGTGCGGCGGCTCGGACGGCTACTCGGGCATTACCGCCAACGTGGCGCTTGGTCTCGCGGTCGACGAACTCGTCCGCCACGGCGGCACGGCGGTTCTGTCCGAGACGCCGGAGATCTACGGCGCCGAGCACCTGCTCACGCGCCGCGCTGCATCGCGCGAGATCGGCGAGAAGCTCGTCGGCATCATCAAGTGGTGGGAGGACTACACCGCACGCGCGCGCATGAGCATGGACAACAATCCTTCGCCCGGCAACAAAGCTGGCGGACTGACGACGATCCTGGAAAAGTCGCTGGGGGCGGCGGCCAAGGGCGGCTCAACGACCTTGCGCGGCGTCTACCACTACGCCGAGCCGGTACGCACGAAGGGCTTCGTCTACATGGACACGCCCGGCTACGATCCGGTCGCGGCGACGGGGCAGGTGGCGGGCGGCTGCAACATGCTGATTTTCACGACTGGGCGCGGTTCTGCCTACGGCTGCAAGCCGACGCCGTCGATCAAGTTGGCCACCAACTCCGAGATGTACCATCGCATGATCGACGACATGGACATCAACTGCGGCGACGTGCTCGACGGCGTGCCGTTGGCAACCAAGGGCGCCGAGATATTCGACGCGCTGCTGCGCGTGGCGTCCGGCGAGAAAACGAAGTCGGAGCTGCTCGGCTACGGCGATGCCGAATACGTCCCCTGGCAGATCGGCGCGACGATGTGAGTCCCACGACCGTCAGCGATCAACCCACCGCCCGCTTGCCCATGGCTGCATCTCGGGCGAGCGCGAGGCCGACGCTGGGACTGGTCAGCACCGTGCCCTGAGTCACCAGGCCGGCCGCCCCCGTCATCGACGCCTGGGCGAATGCGACAACGTCGGTGCCGGCTTCGAACGCGGCATCGCTGGCGGCGGCCACCAACTCGAAATAGGTCTTCGTCTTGCCGGCGCGGAAGGCGGCCCACGCAGCCTTGTCGATCAACCGCACGTCGATGATCGCCGATGAGCCCTGCGCCGCCGCGTCGAACAGGGCGCGCGTCGGGCGGACGGTGGTCGATACCGCGCACAGCACGACGATTCTGCCGCCGGCACGTACCGCGGCCTCGGCCAGCGCCGCATCCGCGCGCAAAATCGGCATGTCCGCCTGGCCTGCCGCCTCCCCAGCACCAGGCCCGACCGTCGAGCAGGTCAACAGCACGGCATCGGCGCCGTCGGTCATGGCGAGCAACGCGTCCGCCGTCTGCCGGGTGATCTCGGGCGTGAGCTCGCCCACCGCCTCGGCCTCGCTCAGCAGGTCACCCCGCACCACGTGGATGAGCTTAACGTCGAGGCCGCGCGCGGCCGCCTCGAACACCGCGATGTTGCTCTCGGCCGTATGCAGGCAAGCGATGCGCTTGGTCACGAAACACCCTGCGCCTTGAGGAACGCAGTCAGCTTCGCCCAGCCGTCCTTGGCCGCCGCCTCCCGGTAGCTAGCGCGGTAGTCGGCATGGAAGGCGTGCGGCATGTCGGGATAGACCGTGAAGTCGCAGGCTTTCTTGGCGGCCGCGCAGGCAGCCTTCATCTTGTCGACCGTATCGACCGGAATGCCGGCGTCGGCGCCGCCATAGAGGCCAAGCACCGGCGCCTTGAGGTCGGCTGCGAGATCGACCGGGTGCTTCGGCGTCATCTCGGAGGCGTCGCCCACGAGGCGACCATACCAGGCGATGCCGGCCTTGAGGCCTGGATTGTGCGCCGCATAGAGCCACGTGACGCGCCCGCCCCAGCAGAAGCCGGTGATGGCGAGTTTCGATACGTCGGCCTTGCCCGAGGCCTTGGCGAAGGCAACCGTGGCGTCGAGGTCGGCCATCACTTGTTTGTCCGGCACCTTGGCGACGATGGGGCGGATTTCATCGATCGACTTCAGTTTCGAAACATCGCCCTGGCGCGCGTACATTTCAGGTGCGACGGCAAAATAGCCCATCTTGGCGAGGCGGCGGCACACGTCCTTGATGTGCTCGTGCACGCCGAAGATCTCCTGCACGACGAGGATGGTCGCAAAGCCCGTTCCAGTGGCCGGCATGGCGCGATAGGCCGGGATCTCGCCATCGGCGGTTTTGATCTTGACTTCGCCAGCCTCAAGTCCGGCCGTGTCGGTGGTGATCGTCGTCTGCGCCATCACCGGCTGGACGGAGGCGGCAAAGCCGGTTGCAAGAGTCGTCACCATCATGCTCCTGCGGGTGAAGTCGGTGATGGGCTTCAGGCTCGCGGCATCGGCCTCGAAGTTGCGGTCACTGGCCATGGCAGGCTCCTGTTCCTGTGTGCTGAACGACTGATAGGTGACACTATGTGTCGCTGGGTATGACAATGGCAAGACTGCAGACATCAGGCGCCGACCGCGCGACTCAACTCGCCGAACCCGACGCAGCGGTGCTCGAAGGCGAGGCGGAGCGTGCGGGCCGCAGCCTCTGCCTCGGCGATCAGCGCAGGCGTCGGCATCTGCGAGAGATAGACGACCCTCTCGTAGTTGCCGAAGTAGGTGTCGCGCAGCTCGGGATGCCGGTCGAGGCCGAGGCCGCGGATGACGAGCGACTGGAAATGCCGCACCAGGAAATCGGTGAGGAAGAAGCTCGTCATGTCGGTATCGCCGCGCGCGGCGAACGCCTCGACGCCGGAAAAGAACGCATAGCAATGGGCGCCCGGCAGCCGCTCGACGCCTTCGCGCGCAAGAAGCTGGTCGAGACTGCCGCCCGTGCCGCAGTCGCCATAGGCGACGAAGATGCGGTCATAGCGAGAGCGTGCCCAAGCGATGCGCCGCGCCACTGCCGGCGTGATCTTCTCGGGCCGGTTGTGATAGCTCGCCGGAATCGCCTTGAGGTCGATATCGGTGCGGCCAGCCTGGGCGATCAACACCTGCAATTCACGGATCAGCGCCCCGCAGGCGATGACGAGGGAGCGGGGGGAGGCGGGCGTCGGACGCGAACTCACGCGTCGTCTCTGGCGTCTTCGGTTGGCGACAGGCCTTCGTAGATCTCGGTGAGCGGCAACCCAACACCCGGCGGATCGAGGGTGAGCGTCTCGGCGAGCCGCGTGAGGGTGCGGTCGGACCACACGCCGGCCGCATCGCTGCTCAGGCAGGTGACGCTGACCACGCCAGGCTCGATCAGAATGATATGCCGGATCGCTGGATGCCGCTTGTACTCTTCGATTTTGCGCACGATATCGCCCGGGCGGTTGCTGGGCGAAAGCACCTCGAACACGGCGACCGGCTGGACAACCTCGAGGCTGTCATCCGATGCCGATCCGCATTCGATCGTCACGTCAGGCTGGCGGATTTTCTTGATCGCCGTTCGCACGGCCTGATCGCTGGTGGTCGGGCGGCAGGGTGTTGCCTGCAGTCGGTTACCCAACCGCCTGATGAGGTTTACGATGATGAAATCATGCCCACGCGCCGCTCCCGCTCGGGCATGCAGTGGCACCGGAATGCCGTCGACGAGTTCATATTTTTCGTCCTGCGACAAATTCCAGACCAGGAATTCGTCGGCGGTCATTTCCGGGAATTTCGCCTTCAGCATGAGAAGCATCCGCATGGTTGGGCCGGCGCAATCATCGCACGATTGCCCCTCCGCGTCACGGCGTCCCCTCGCCCGTTCCTACTCGCTCAACCACACGTCGGCGAGATCCTGGTTGGCGAAGTGTGTGGGGAGTGCCTTCCAGCCCTTCATGGCCGAGGTGTGCGCGACGATCCGGCTGTACCACAGCACCGGCACACTATAGGCGCCGTTGATGATCAGCAGTTGCATGTCCGTCGCCAGGGCTCGCCGTGCGACGTCGTCGGTCGAGGCCTTGAACTTGTCGTAGAGCGCATCGAGTTCAGGGTTTTCGTTGCGCGTCACGTTGCGCGGCGAACGGCTCTTCGACAGGTGCTGCAGGAACAACGGCTTTGGATCATCCGAGTCGGCGCAGAACGCGTCGAGGGCAACCGTATACTCGCCCTTGGCGATCGCCGACTTCTGCTGTGCGACGTCGACCTGGGCGTGCTCGCTCATCACACCGATGCGGCGCCACTGGTCGATGACATAGACGCCCAACGGGGTGAACGGATGGTTGACGTTGCGATTGAGCAGCTTGATTTTCATGTCGCCGAAACCGGCGTCGGCCAATAGTTGCTTGGCGTCGGCGCGCGCCTTCTCGATGTTGCGGCCAAAGCCCGGCAATGTGTCCAGCTGATCATTGCCAATTGCGAAGGGCGAGCCCGGCAGCAGCGGCCCACCTACGGGCTTCAGGATCGTGATCTTGGACAGCGCATCGGATGCGCCCCACCGGTCGATCGCCATCGACAGGGCGCGGCGAATCTTCGCGTTGTCGAACGGCTTGGCCTCGCTGTTGAACAGGAGGTCGACCTTGCAGACCCAGGGCGACTCCTGGATCGTGATGCGATCCTTGAGGTTGGTCACCAGCTGCGTGCGCTCGCCGGGCGAGATCGAACGGAACTCGGCCTGTACCTGCCCGCCCTGAATCGAAGTCACCAGCGCGCTCGACTTGATGAAGTTGGCGCGGAAGCCATCGAGATAGGGCTTGCCCTTCTCCCAGTACTTGTCGAACTTCTTGCCGACCCAGTGCGAGCCGTTGACGTGTTCGACGTGCACGAAGGGACCACTTCCCATCACATTCTTCTCGGGGAAGTTCGGGTCCTTCTCCAGGCGGTCGGCGCTGTAGATACAGTTGTAGGGCAGCGCCAGTGTGTCGAGCAGCGAGGCATCCGGCGCCTTCAGCTTCATGATCACGGTCGAGGCATCCGGCGCCTCGATGGTTGCGATGTCGCTGAACAGCTCCTTGCGGATCGACAGCACGCTGGCCGGAGGCGCACGCAGGCGGTCGAAGGTCGCCTTCACATCGCGCGCGCCGAGCGGCGTGCCGTCGTGGAACAGCACGCCGGAGCGGATCTTGAACGTGTAGGTGAGGCGGTCGGCCGATACCGTCCAGCTCTCGGCGATATCGGGCTTGGGCTTGGGATAATTGTCCGGATCGACCTTCAGCAGCAGCGAGTAATGCGGCGCCAGCACGTGCACGGCGGCGTAGGTCGTCGTCGAGTGACAATCGGTAGTTGGCGCTTCGGCTGTCACCGCATAGCTGAGCATGCCGCCCGTTTTCGGCGTCTGGGCCATGGTCGCAGATGGCAGCAGAACAGCCATTCCAACCGCAGTCCAAAGTCTTGACGCAGTCCTCACATCGTTCTCCTGGTTTCAGTTGTTGAAATTCGGCTCATCACGTTCCCATCCGCTGGTTGTGCTTGCGCATGAGCAGGTCCTTGGCGAGTTCGACGGTCACGGCGGCGTCGCGGCCGTAGGCGTCGGCGCCCACGGCCTTGGCGAAATCCTCATTCAACGGCGCGCCGCCCACCATCACGATAAAGTCGTCGCGCATGCCTTTTTCCTTCAGCGTGTCGATCACAACCTTCATATAGGGCATCGTCGTCGTCAACAACGCCGACATGCCGATGATGTCGGGCTTGTGCTCCTCGATGGCCGCCAGGTACTTCTCGACGCCATTGTTGATGCCGAGATCAATCACCTCGAAGCCGGCGCCTTCCATCATCATGCCCACCAGGTTCTTGCCGATGTCATGGATGTCGCCCTTGACGGTGCCGATGACGATGCGGCCCTGGCGTGGCGCGCCGCTGGCGATCAGCAACGGCCGCAGCACCGCCATGCCGGCTTTCATGGCGTTGGCGGCGAGCAGCACTTCGGGCACGAACAAAATGCCATCGCGGAAATCGATACCGACGATACGCATGCCCTCGACGAGGCTTTCGGTCAGCGTCTTGTAGGGTGTCCATCCGCGCGCCAGCAGGATGTTGACGCCCTCCACAACCTCGTCCTTCAGGCCGTCATAGAGGTCCTGGTGCATCTGCTCGACCAGCGCGGCATCGTCGAGATTGGCTAGAATGATGTCGTCGTCGGCCATGCAACGAGGTCCTCTGGGGTCGCCTGCTACGGCGCAGACATAGTGGTCCATTCTGCGCTAGGCGAAGTCAAGGGCTAGTCGATACCGCACAGTGGGAGCGCCAGACGGTGGCAGATGACGAGAGAGCACAGCCGGTTCGGCGGCGACAACAGGTTGCGAGGGCAGCCGCAGCAGCGCCACGCGGCCGCCTGCCACCATGCCTGGCCGAGGGCGGCGCCGGCTTGGATCTCGCGCGTTTAACCACCGCTGCTGTGTCGATACTCGAAGACGTCGGCATCGCCTGCCAGTTGCCAGCGGCCCTCGCCGAGCGGTGCACCAAGGCCGGACTGTTGGCCACGGCCACCAGCGTGAAGTTCCCCGCCGAACGCGGGCGCGAGTTGCTGGCGCTGGCGCCGCGCCGCTTCACACACGTGGCGCGCGAGCCGGCGCGATCGCTGGAGGTTTCTGCTGCACTGTCGACCTTCGGAGCGGCGATGACCGCGGCACACGTGTGGGAAGGTGCGATCCGCCGTCCCCTGCGAACTGACGACGCGCAGCGCTTCGCATCGATCGCCACCCACATGCCCGCACTTGGCTACGGTGCCTCGGCCTTGCATCTGGCAGCGCGCGACGTCAGCGCGGCTGCCCGTCTCGCGGGGCTCATCCAAAGCAGCACCTCCCCGCTGCTGGCAGTTGCCGGATCGTCGATCGCGGCGCACGATCTGGTCGCCGCAGTGGGCGGCCACGGTGACTGCCGGCTGATGATCGCGGCGCCGGTCGCCGCGTGCCTGACGTTCGATGAGCCATTGCTCGAAGCGTTGATGGCAACCGGAACTGGCGCCCAAGGCCTCATCATTGCGCCCACAATTCTGATCGGGGCCAATGCGCCGGCCACGCGCGAGGGGGCGCTCGTCCGCTTCGCCGCCGAAGCGATGGCCGGCGTCGCGCTGGCCCAGGCACTGACACCGGGCCAGCCGGTCGCCATCGGCGGCACCTTTGCCGACGTGTCGATGCGCAATGGCCTGCCACTCGTCGGTACGGCCGACGCTGTCGCAACAATGGGCGGGGCGATCGCCCTCAGCCGGCACTGGCAACTGCCGTTCTATGCCTTCGGCCCGGCGACCAGCTCCAAAGGCTTCGACGCGCTTGGCTCGGCCGAGACCGCACGCTGGCTAACGGCGGCGTGGCACCTCGGCGCCAATGCGATCATCGGGGCAATCGGCGCGGTCGATCTCGACGATGGTGTGTCTATTGATAAGCTGGTGGTCGATGCTGAGTTGGCTGCGACGCTCAGCTGGCCAGCGGCGACCCAAGGCGATGATCCGGCCGCTGAATTGCGCGGCGCGGGCGCGGGCGCCACCTTCCTCGGATCAGACGCCACACGGCGCCTCGCGCGAATGCCGCCGGGTATCCGGCTCAGCGGCAACCAGCTGTTCGAGAGCTGGGAAGCTGCCGGCAGCCTGACGCTCGACCACCACATCAGCGCAGTCCTGACCCGCACCGAAGGACATGCGTCGCCGCTTACGGGGGATGCGTTCGCAGCGGTTGCAGCCCTCGACCGTCGCCCGATGCAGCTCACGGACCTCGCCTCGTCCCTTTACAGCCGCGCCATGCGTGACGCCTTCGGGTTTGGCGGCTGAAGCGCGCTCACCCCCGCCGCTTGCGCCCCTCCATGGCGCCGCCACCGGTGGGGGCGGGGCGGTGCAGGAAGGGGCCCGTCCTGGCAACAATCGCCGCGTGGTCGGGGCGCGGGCCCGCCACATGCGCATCCAGTGCGCGACGCATGCCAGCGAGATGCTCGGGCGAGGTGCCGCAGCAGCCGCCGATGATGCGGGCGCCCGCGTCGATCGCCAAGGCTGCGTAGGCAGCCATCAGCTCGGGCGTGCCGGAATAGTGGATGTGGCCATCGACATACTTCGGGATGCCGGCGTTCGCTTTCGAGATCACCACCATGTCGGACCGCGCCCCGGTCATGGCCAGGATCGAGCCCAGCGTGTCCGACGCGCCAGCGCCGCAGTTGGCACCGATCGCCACCGGCTTCGGGTCCAACTCCGCCATCGCATCGGCGAAGGCCTGCGGCGTGATCCCCATCATGGTGCGCGCCGCCGTGTCGAAGCTCGCCGTCACTGTGTAGGGCATTCCGAGCTTGGCGGCCGCAAGGCCAGCCGCGCGCATTTCCTCGATCGCCGACATGGTTTCGATCCAGATCACGTCGGCACCACCCGCCTTCAGCCCTTCGATCTGCTCGACGAACACCTCGATCGCTTCCTCGTCAGTGAGCGGCCCGAGCGGGGCGAACAATTCGCCCGTCGGCCCGACCGAGCCGGCAACAACCACCGGACGGCCGCAAGCATCCGCGACCTCGCGCGCAAGTGCTGCTGCCTTCTTGTTGATGTCGTGGCAACGGCCGTCGGCCTGGTGCAGCGCGAGGCGGCGCCGGTTACCGCCGAACGTGTTGGTCAGGATGATATCGGCCCCCGCATCGACGAACCTCTGATAGAGCTTCTGGATGCGCTCGGGGTGCTCCTCGTTCCAGATCTCCGGACTGTCGCCGGACATCAGGCCCATGTGGAACAGATTGATGCCGGTGGCGCCATCCGCCAGCAGCCAGGGGCGCTTATCGAGCATCGCTTGCAGTGTCGGCATGGGGCCTCGGGCGCTGTGCGCGGCGATCTGGGCCAGGGTTACAGCAGCGGCAAGACACACGCAACGCTGCTCGGGCGACGGCAACATCTGTTGAGCATAATTCGCGTCGGCAGCGCAGGCAGCCAGGCCGACTATGCTAAAGTGCCGCCGTCATTCAGCAGCACGAGGCCAGCCCCGCCGTGACCGCCCAACGCATCATCGTCTATTGGCGCGACATCCCGGCCCAGGTGATCGTCAGGCACGGGCGGCGTGCCGAAAAGCGCGAGTTGCCCGAGCGCTTCCTCCAGGCGATCGACGCGGCGGCGATGGCGATCGGCGCCAAGGACAGCGACGCCTATCTCAACGAATGGCGCCGCAGCGCGCCCGAGGTATGCAGCGACGACCTCGCGACCGAAGCCGACCGTCTAGCCGCCGCGCTCGTCGCCACCTACGACCTGCCCCGCCTGCAGCAGCTGATCGCCAACGGGGGACGTGGATAGGTATGCCAGTCGATCCACCGCAACCAAAGGACGCGCTCGTGGTGTTCATGCCGAGCGGACGGCGGGCGCGCTTTGCGATCGGCACGCCCATACTGGAGGCCGCGCGCACCCTCGGCGTATTCGTCGAGAGCGTGTGCGGTGGGCGCGGCATCTGCGGGCGCTGCCAGGTGATGCCAGCGATCGGCCACTTCGCCAAGCACGGCATCGAGAGCCGCAGCGATTGCCTGACGCCGAGCAACGACGTCGAACTGCGTTATGCGGCCAAGCGCACGCTGCCGGCCGACCGGCGGTTGTCGTGCCAGGCGCGCGTTGCCGGCGACATCGTTATCGATGTGCCGGTCGACGTTGCCATCCAGGGCCAGGTGGTGCGCAAGCGCTCGGAAGCGCGAGCCATCGAGATCGAGCCCGCACTGCGCCTCTACCGCGTGCAGATCGACGATCCGGACATGGACAGGCCACTCGGAGACACCGACCGACTGATCGCCGCACTTGTCAAGCGCCACGGGCTTTCGCGGCCGGTCTGCGATGGGTCGCTGCTATCGTCGATCCAAGCGAAGCTGCGGGCCGCCAAGTTCGATGTAACCGCGATTGTGCACCAGGACGGCGACGGCCCGCCCCTGCTGCTCGACATTCGCGCCGCCGGCGATGAGCGCCTGCTCGGCATCGCCTGCGACATCGGCTCGACCACCATCGCCTGTCACCTCGTCGATCTCGTCAGCGGGCGAACGATTGCCTCGGCCGGCACGTCGAACCCGCAGATCCGGTTCGGCGAGGACCTCATGAGCCGCGTGTCCTACGTGATGATGAACCCGGACGGCCGCGAGGCGCTGACCACGGCCGTGCGCGGAGCAGTTCTCGCGCTGATCGATCGGGTGGCGGGTCAGGGCGGCGCCGCGCGTGCCGATATCCTGGAAGCTGTGTTCGTCGGCAACCCGATCATGCACCACCTCTTCCTCGGCCTCGACCCGACGGAACTTGGACAAGCGCCGTTCGCACTCGCCGTGTCGGGTGCCCAGCGGCTCGCCGCCCGTGACGTTGGATTGGCACTGCATCCAGCCGCGCGCCTCTACGTCCTGCCCTGCATCGCTGGACACGTGGGCGCGGACGCGGCCGGCGTCGCACTGGCCGAGGGCCCGCACCACCACGACGAGACGACGCTGGTCGTCGATGTCGGCACCAACGCGGAAATCCTGCTCGGCAACCGCACGCGCATCCTGGCAGCATCGTCACCGACCGGACCGGCATTCGAGGGCGCGGAGATTTCATCCGGCCAGCGCGCAGCCCCCGGCGCCATCGAGCGTGTACGCATCGACGCCCTGACGCTCGAACCCCGCGTGAAGGTGATCGGCTGCGATCTGTGGTCGGACGAGCCGGGCTTCGCCGAGGCCACGGCTGCGTTCGGCGTCACTGGCATCTGCGGCTCCGGCATCATTGAAGCGATTGCCGAGATGTATCTCGCCGGCATCATCCGCCCGGACGGCATTGTCGATGGCGCGATGTCGGCCAAATCCACCCGCATGGTCGCGACCGGACGCACGGCTGCCTACATCCTGTGGCGCGGCGCGCAGGAGTTGCGCGTGACGCAAGGCGACGTGCGCGCGATCCAGCTGGCCAAGGCCGCCCTCTATGCCGGCTGCCGGCTGCTGATGGACCGCATGGGCGTCGCTTCGATCGAGCGCATCAAGCTCGCCGGCGCCTTCGGCTCCTACATCGAGCCGAAATACGCGATGATCATCGGCCTGATCCCCGATTGCGATCTGTCTCACGTCGCCTCGGTCGGCAACGCCGCCGGCACGGGCGCACGCATGGCGCTGCTGTCGCGCGCGCACCGGGCCGAGGTCGAAGCACTGGTCACGCGCATCGAAAGAATCGAAACCGCACTCGAGCCCCGCTTCCAGGAGCATTTCGTCAACGCGATGGCGTTTCCCAATGCGGTCGAAGCGTTCCCGAACCTCGAAGCGGTGGTGGCGTTGCCGCACGGGAGCGCGCCAACGCAACCGGCCGGGCGTTCACGGCGGCGCCCCCGGGCTTGAGCCGCCGCATCATCACCCTTCCTTCATCGTCGCCTTGCCGGCGATTGCGGCCTGGGCGGCAGCCAGCCGCGCGACCGGCACGCGGAACGGCGAGCACGACACGTAGTCGAGGCCGACCTCGTGGCAGAAGGCAACGGACGCTGGATCGCCGCCATGCTCGCCGCAGATGCCGAGCTTGATGTCAGGGCGCACACCGCGGCCCTGATCGCACCCCATCCGCACCAACGCACCGACGCCGTCCACATCGATCGACACGAACGGGTCGACCTCGAAAATCTTGGCGTTCTCGTAGCTCGCTAGAATCGGCGCCGCGTCATCGCGCGACAGGCCGAGGCAGGTTTGCGTCAGATCGTTGGTGCCGAACGAGAAGAACTCGGCGCCGCCTGCGCCCTTGGCGATCTCGGCCGCCGTCAGGCACGCCCGCGGCAGCTCGATCATGGTGCCGATCTGGTAGCTGAGCTTTGCCCCGGTCTCGGCTTCGACGGCCTTGGCGGTCGCTGTGATCAGATCGCGGATCACGTCGTATTCTCGACGGAATGCAATGAGCGGAACCATGATCTCGGGGACCACGGCGCTGCCGGTTTTCTTGGCCGCTGCGACCGCGGCTTCGAAGATCGCGCGCGCCTGCATCTGGGTGATCTCGGGGTAGCGCACGCCGAGACGGCAGCCGCGGAAGCCGAGCATCGGGTTGATCTCGTGCAACTCGGCAACGCGCTCCGCGACCCGTTTCACCGGCACGCCGAGTGCGGCTGCAACGGCGGCCGCCTCCGTCTCGCCGTGCGGCAGGAACTCGTGCAGCGGCGGATCGAGCAAGCGGATCGTGACCGGCAGCCCAGCCATGATCTCGAACAGGCCTTCGAAGTCGGCACGCTGCATGGGCAGGATTTTCGCCAGGGCCTTGCGTCGGCCCGCTTCGTCCAGCGCGACGATCATTTCGCGCATGGCGAGGATGCGGGTCTCGTCGAAGAACATGTGCTCGGTGCGGCACAAACCGATACCCTCGGCGCCGAACTCGCGGGCCTGGCTGGCATCGCGCGGCGTATCGGCGTTGGCGCGCACCTTGAGGCGACGCGCGGCATCGGCCCAGCCCATGATGGTCGCGAAATCGCCCGACATCTCGGGCCGCTGCATTTTGACCAAGCCCTTCAGGACTTCGCCCGTACTGCCGTCGATCGTGATCTGATCGCCTTTCTTGTAGACCTGCCCCATCACCGTCATCGTGCCGGCCTTGAGGTCGATGCGCAGGCTGCCGGCGCCCGACACACAGGGACGCCCCATGCCGCGCGCGACGACCGCCGCGTGGCTCGTCATGCCGCCGCGCGCGGTGAGGATGCCGGTTGCCGCATGCATGCCGTGGATGTCCTCGGGGCTGGTCTCGATGCGCACCAGGATCACGTCGCGGCCCTGACCTTTCAGCATCTCGGCCTCGTCGGCATCGAACACGATTTCGCCGGACGCAGCGCCCGGTGACGCCGGCAGGCCGGTCGCGATCACCTGCTTCTTGGCCGACGGGTCGATCGTTGGATGCAGCAGCTGGTCGAGGGCACCAGGGTCGATCCGCATCACCGCTTCGTTGTGCGTGAGGACGCCTTCACGCGCGAGGTCGACGGCGATCTTCAAGGCCGCCTGGGTGGTGCGCTTGCCGGAGCGGGTCTGCAGCATCCACAGCTTGCCGTTCTGAATCGTGAACTCGATGTCCTGCATGTCGCGATACCGCGCCTCGAGCTTGGCGAACACCGCGATCAGTTCCTTGAATGTCGCCGGCATCAGCGCTTCGAGCGAGGGCGCCTTGTCGCCGGCTTCCTTGCGCGCAACCTCGGTGAGGCTCTGCGGCGTGCGGATGCCAGCAACCACATCCTCGCCTTGGGCGTTGACCAGGAATTCGCCGTACAGCGCCTTCACCCCGGTCGACGGGTTGCGCGTGAAGGCGACGCCGGTGGCCGAGGTCTCGCCCATGTTGCCAAACACCATCGCCTGCACGTTGACGGCCGTACCCCAGCTGTCAGGGATGTTGTGCAGGCGGCGGTAGGTGTTGGCGCGCGCGTTCTGCCAGGAGCCGAACACGGCTGCGATGGCGCCCCACAGCTGTGCGCTGGGATCTTGCGGGAAGGGCTTGCCGGTGTCGCGCTGCACGGCCGCTTTGTACTCGGCCACCACCTTCTTCCAGTCGCCCGGCGACAACTCGGTGTCGGCCGACTGGCCGCTCAGGTTCTTGTGGTTCTCGAGGATATCCTCAAACACGCCATGATCCACTTCGAGCACCACGTCGGCATACATCTGGATGAAGCGGCGATAGCTGTCCCAGGCGAAGCGCGGATTGTTCGAGCGGGCAGCCAGGCCCTCGACCGTCGCATCGTTGAGGCCGAGGTTCAAAATCGTATCCATCATGCCAGGCATCGAGGCGCGCGCGCCCGACCGCACCGACACCAGCAGCGGGTTTTTCGCATCGCCGAAGGTGGCGCCGACCTGCGCACCAACCGACGACAGCGCTGCCGTGACTTGGGCTTCGAGCCCTGCCGGCCATGTCCGGCCATTGTCGTAATAGGCCGTACACATCTCGGTCGTGATGGTGAAGCCCGGTGGAACGGGGAGCCCGAGGCTCGCCATCTCCGCCAAATTCGCGCCCTTGCCGCCGAGCAGGTTCTTCATGCCCGCATCGCCATCGCTGCGGCCGGCACCGAACGCATAGACCCATTTCGCAGCAGCACTCGATTGCATCGGGGCTTGGCTCATGGGTTGTAGCTCCTCAGTTGCAGTGATTCCGTTGCGCTTCAATACGCGGACGGCCCCGCGCAATCAAACGGTAAGGGCATTGCCCCGATCCAGCCTCACCACCATATTCAGCGGTACCCATCATTGTTGCAACTGGATACTATTACTTGACGTATGTATAGTTAGACTATACGATCATAGGCCTGCACCACAAATTTTTGACTGCCGCCATGATCAAGTCGTTTCGATCTAAAAAATTGGAGCGGTACTGGTTAAAGGGCGACGCACGTGGGTTACCGACTGACCACATGAAACGCTTGAATCTCAGATTATCGGCTCTCGACTCTGCCACACGGCCGGAGCAGATGAATGTGCCAGGCTGGAACTTTCACACTCTCGGCGGCGACATGCGGGATCGGTACGCCGTTCGTGTCACTGGCAATTGGCGGCTCACGTTTGCATGGAGCGCAAGCGGCCCTGATGCGGTGGATGTCGACTATGAAGACTATCACTAGGGGAGCAATGCCCATGAAAACGGCGGCAGCAACGGTGCGCCACGCTTCCATCGAGCCTGGCCATCCAGGCGCCGTCGTCGCCGAGGTGATTGCGGCGTTGGCCGTGAGCAAGGCCGAAATGGCGCGCCGCCTCGGCGTCACCCGCGCGGCGCTTTACAACGTGCTGACGGAGCGCTCGGCCGTCAGCGCCGATCTGGCCGTGCGCTTTGAAGCAGCGACCGGAACGTCTGCCGATTTGCTGGTCGCGATGCAGGCAAGCCATGATCTCTGGCGGGCGAGAGTGGCGTTCGAGGCCGCATGAGCGGCTGAACGACCCGCGGCTGCTTTGGCTTTGACAGTGCGGTCATCGCCCGCGCACTGTGCGAGCGACTCAAACCCTCGCCCCACCCAGCCGAGTGCCCCGATGACGAACCATTTGCCGGCCGTCCTGAAGACCCTCGATGCCAGCGAAGAGGCGGCACTTGCGCGCCTGTTCGAGTTGCTGCGCATCGACAGCATCTCGACCGACCCGGCGTACGCTGCCCGCTGCAAGGTTGCAGCCGACTGGTGTGCCGCGACCCTGAACGACATCGGTGTCACCGCCAGCGTGCGCCCGACCACCGGGCATCCCATGGTCGTTGGCCACAGCCACGCGAAAGTGCCGAAGGGCATGCCGCACGTGCTGTTCTATGGCCATTACGACGTGCAGCCGGTCGATCCTCTAGATCTGTGGACGACGCCACCGTTCGAACCGCGCATCGCGACCGAGAAGGGCAACGGGAAGGTCATCATTGCGCGGGGTGCCGAGGACAACAAGGGCCAGCTGATGACGTTCTTTGAAGCGATGCGCGCCTGGACGTCAGTGGCTGGCCACCTGCCGATCGCAATCACCGTACTGCTGGAGGGTGAAGAGGAATGCGGCTCGCCAAGCCTGCCGGGCTTCCTCAAGACCTCGGGCAAGGAATTGACTTGCGACTTCGCCCTCGTCTGCGACACCGGCCAATGGGACAAGGACACGCCCGCGATCTCGACGCACCTGCGCGGCCTCGCCTCGACCGAGGTGATCATTCACGGGCCTTCGCGCGATCTGCATTCGGGGCTCTATGGCGGGGTTGCCATCAATCCGATCCGTGCACTGAACCGCATTCTCGGTGACATGCACGATGCGAAGGGCCGGGTGAAAATCCCGGGCTTCTATGACGGCATCAAGATGCCGCCCAAGGCCGTGCGTGCCCAATGGCAGAAGCTCGCCGACGAACGCTGCGACTTCCTCAAGACGGTCGGTTTGTCGGTGCCGGCCGGCGAAGTGGGCTACAATATCATCGAGCAGATGTGGGCGCGCCCGACCGCCGAGGTCAACGGCATAACGGGGGGCTACCAGGGGGCCGGCAGCAAGACCGTGATCCCCGCACAAGCATCCGCCAAGCTCACGTTCCGCCTCGTGTCGGGACAGGATCCCAATTCCATCACCAAGGCATTCCGGACGTTTGTCGAGGAGCGCCTGCCGGCCGACTGCCGGGCCGAGTTCATCGGCGTGCGCGGCTCGCCGGCCGTCGCCTTCGAGACGACCGCGCCCTACATCGCCGCCGCCGCCGCCGCCCTCGAAGAGGAATGGAAGAAGCCCGCGATCCTGATGGGCATGGGCGGGTCGATCCCCATCGTGCAGTCGTTCAAGGAGACGCTCGGCATGGACAGCCTGCTGGTCGGCTTCGGCCTCGACGACGACCGCATCCACTCGCCGAACGAAAAGTACAACCTTTCGAGCTTCAAGAAGGGGGCGCGCAGCTGGGCCCGCATCATCGACCGGCTTGCCAAGGCTGCGTGAACACCATATTTCCCCGACACCTGAATACGTTGGCAACCTGGACCATCCCTCTCATGGCACGCTTCACGCTTCCAAAATTCGCCGGCAGGCGCGGTATCCTTGGCATCGCCGTCGCAGCGGTTGCCCTCGTGGCCGGCCTCGCCGCCGAAGCCCAGCGTGCTGGCACCTGGGGCGGTTTCGATCGCGGCCAAAGCCAGGGCAACCGCCAGACAAAAAACTATGAAGCCGGCAAGTTCGACTACTACGTCGTGTCGCTATCGTGGAGCCCGACCTACTGTGCGAGTGCTGCGGCATCATCCCGCGACAGCCAGCAATGCGCACCGCGTTCGGGCAGAAAGTTCGCCTTCGTCCTTCACGGCCTGTGGCCGCAGTTCGAAAGCGGCTGGCCGCAGGATTGCAAGACGGCCGACAACGGCTTCGTGCCGCGGCCCGTGGCCAATCGCATGCTCGACATCATGCCGAGCGACAAGCTGGTGTTCCACGAGTATCGCAAGCACGGCACCTGCTCGGGCCTCGGCGTGGATGGGTATTTCGATCTCGCCCGTAAGCTGCACGGGCAGGTGAAGGTCCCGGCCAAGTATCAAAATGTCACGGATCCGCGCTTGACGGTCGCGACAACCGAGCTGATTACCGACTTCGTCACGGCCAACCCGGGCCTCAGCCGCGACATGATCGTCGTCAAGTGCGGCAACCCCGGCAACCGGCTGGAAGAGGTGCGCGTCTGCTTTACCCGCGAGGGCAAGTTCCGCGCCTGCGGCAGAAACGAGAACCAGGCCAAGGCCTGCCGGGCCGATCGCGTGTATGTGCCACCGGTACGCGGTTGAAGCACGCGGGTGAGGCGAATGCCGGCCCTCACCGTCACAGTCTTGCCATACTGTGGGAAACCTGCCGGCCACGGCCGCCAAATCGCAGCGCCCCATTGATTGATCATTTGGAGTGAGCACATCGTTACGCGTGCGCGTCAGAGATTCGGGGCAGCTGCCCGGATCGAACAACGGCAGGCGATGCGAACGACAACGACGAAACAGCGATGGCCGGAACCGGCATCCTCGGCGCCAGCACAGAAGCCCTTCGTGCCCTTGCGCGATCGCGTGCGTGGCGTTGCACCGATATCGGAGGCGAGTGTCCGGGCAGCCAAGGCTGGTGGGGCACGACGGCCAATCGTCTCGGCGCTGAGCTACGGGCTGTTCGGGTTCGTCCTCGGCGCGATTTTCTGGCACTTCGTCGGCTTCTGGGACTTTGTCGGCCAGGTCATGTTCAAGAGCCGAACGGGTGACACCGAGATTGCGCAAGCGTCCGCGCCACCAAAGCTCAAGGATCGCGTGTCGGGTGTAACGGCCTTGGCCGTCATGCCGGAGCCTCACAGTTGCAGCACCCTGCAGCTCGATCGCGACACCGGCATCACCTCCATGGCTCCTTGCGAAGCTACGCCATTGCCACTGCGCAGCGTGAGCGCCGCCAAGCGTGACGACCGCTGGGTGAGCGCCGAGCAGCGCAATCATCAGGCGGCGGCCCGCGGCTGGTCGGCGATCAGAATCGAGCCCGCTGGCAGCAAACCCGTCGAGCAAGCCAGCGTCGATTGATTGGTCGGACCGTTGTTGACAAACTGTCGCCGACTAGACATAGAGACTGGTATGCCCCACGCGATTTCCCATCTGGTCCGCCGACGTCGCAGCCATTTGCTGTCGCGACGTTGAGGCCATTTGCAGCGCAAGGTCCTGTCAACGCCGCGCTCCTCCGCGCGGCTTTTTTGTTGCTGCCGCGCCCTTCATCGCCCCCCTCTTCGAAGGTGCCCCATGCCGACAAAATCGCCTGCCGCGAGCCATAATCATCAACTGCCGACCGTGTTCATCGATGGCGAATCTGGAACCACCGGGCTTGGCATTGCCCAGCGGCTCGGCGCCGTCGAGGGGTTGGCCGTCCGTTCGATCGCGCCTGACCGGCGCAAGGACCCCGCCGCCAAGCGCGCGCTGATGGCCGAAGTCGATCTGGTGGTGCTCTGCCTGCCCGACGATGCGGCGCGCGAGACCGTCGCGGTTGCCGATAGTTTGCCCAACGGCGGCCCCAGAATCGTCGATGCCTCGACCGCGCACCGCGTGGCGCCCGGCTGGGTCTATGGTTTTCCCGAGTTGACGGCGGGGCAAGGCAAAATGGTCGCCGGCGCACGGCGCGTCTCGAACCCCGGCTGCTATCCGACCGGGGCCGTGGCGCTGCTGCGGCCGCTGGTCGACGCCGGTCTCGTGCCGGCGGACTTCCCCGTCGCGATCAACGCCGTCTCAGGTTATTCGGGCGGCGGCAAATTGATGATCGAGCGCCATCAGGCGGGTGCGGCACCTGCCTTCGAACTCTATGGGCTGGGCCTCAGTCACAAGCACCTTGCCGAAACCCAGATGTATGCCGGCCTGTCCCGGCGGCCGCTGTTCGTGCCCTCGGTCGGCGCCTATGCCCAGGGCATGCTGGTATCGATCCCGCTGCATCTCGACCTGCTACCGGGTAAGGTGGCCGCCGCCGAGCTGACCGCAGCCCTTGCTGCGCACTACCAGGGTGCGTCGTTCGTCAAAGTGCTCGACCACGAGGACGCCGCGATCAAGGCCGGCCGCATCGAGCCCGAAGCCCTCAACGACAGCAACATCTTGGAGCTGCGCGTGTTCGCCAATGATGCTAGCCAGCAGGCGGTGCTGGTCGCGCGCCTCGACAATCTGGGCAAGGGCGCATCCGGTGCGGCAGTCCAGTCGATCAAACTGATGCTGGGCCTGAAATAGCCGCCGCGGCTCGACGCACCAGATGCGCATGGCGCACGGCGAGCGCGAATAGAACGGCGGCGAGCCCCTGGTGCGCGAGACCGAGCGGCAACGGCACCACCCACAGCAGAGTCCAGATGCCGAGCAGGACTTGGCCCACGACGGCAGCACTCAGCAGTGCCGCCGAGAACCACAGCCGCTCGTCGTCGGCGCCGCGCACGATCATGGCCGCATGCCACAGCACCACGCCCGTCACTACGTAGGCCAGCAGCCGATGATTGAACTGCACGGTGGTGATGTTCTCGAACACGTTCAAGTACCACGGCGACAGCGTCGCGAGCCCGTTCGGGATCAGCCGGCCATCCATCAGCGGCCATGTGTTGTAGGTCAGTCCGGCCTTCAGCCCCGCGACGAACGCGCCGGCCAGCACCTGGAGGAAAATCAGTCCGACGACCACGGTGGCAGCAGTCAGGTGTCCAGGGGGCATCGGGTGCCACCGCTCACGCGTCGGCCGATCGGTCAGCTCGCTCGCGATCCATATGAGGCCACCGAGCAGCAGAAACGCCATACCGAGGTGCAGCGCCAGGCGGTACTGGCTGACGTCCAGGCGATCGCTGAGGCCGGACTGCACCATGAACCAGCCGATTCCGCCCTGCAGGCCGCCCAGGATCAGCAGCCCCAGCAGTGGCAGCTTCAAGTCCGCACGCAGCCATCCTCGCAGCCAGAACCATGCGAGCGGCACGGCATAGGCGAGCCCGATCATACGGCCAAGAAACCGGTGCCCCCACTCCCACCAGAAGATGTACTTGAAGCCGTCGAGCCCCATACCCTTGTTGAGGAGCTTGTATTGCGGGATGGCCTGATACTTGGCGAAGACATCGAGCCAGGCCGCCTCGGTCAGCGGCGGGATCGTGCCCATGAACAAGTTCCATTCGGTGATAGACAGCCCGCTGCCGGTCAGCCGCGTCGCGCCACCGATCGTGACCATCAGCAGCACCAGGGCCGCAACCGTCAGCAGCCAGCGCCGTACGGCCCCGTCCGCGGTCGCGGGTCGCGCACCAAGTTGGACTGGCAAAGGAACGGCGCGGCCCATGATCGCGGGTCTCCTGTGGCGCTGGTCCGCCTGTGGTAGACCGTCCCGAGTGAAGCGCCAATGCGCCCAACGGGCGCGGCACCACGGGCGACACGACACGAACAAGGCGTGCAGACATGACCATGCGAACGCGCAAACTGATCGGCACGGCCCTGCTGCTGCTGTTGATCGTCGTATATTCGCTGCTGGCGCTCGCCGTCGCGATCGTTCTGCAGCTGCAGAATGCGGGCAAGGTTGCGGAACTGATCTACTATGTCGTCGCCGGCACGCTGTGGGTGATCCCGGCCGGCGCCATCATCTGGTGGATGCAGCAACCAGACTTTCCCGCGCGGTGACGCCGCCGCCTCAGGACGCAGCCGGTTGCGACCGGCGCAGCATGTCCCACAGGGCGAACGGGGCACCGGTCAACAGCACCTCGACGTAGCGGCTGCGCTGGTAGTCGCCATTCAGGGAGACGCGCGGCAGGCCGGTCAGGCAATGGCGCGGCGCAGCATGGATCAGGCCCTTGCGCGTCGTCACCGCACTGGCAAGGCCAAGGCCGGCCGCGATATCGAAATCACGTTGAGTGGCACTCGTTTCATCGCCGTAGGGAAAGCTGAAATGCCGGCAGGGGCGGCCGATCTCGGCCTCGATCCGAGCCATGCTGTCGGCGATCTCCTGGCGCGCCTCGTCCGCGGGCAGATTGGAAATCGCGAAATGGCGACGGGTGTGGGCACCGATCGTGACGAGCGGATCGCGGGCGAGCGTGCGCACCTCGTCCCAGCTCATAATCAGATCGCGGCACTGCTGCGCCAGATCGACACCGGCGCCGGCCGCCAGCTCACGGATCACCTGGCGCGCCCGATCCTCGGGCAATCCGCGCAGCCACCAGTAGATGGTCTCGAAGGCCGCCTGCTTCTCTGCCGTGGTCGCGCAGGGAAAGGTGCGCACCGCGCCCATGAGTTGAACAGTGACCTCGTTCGACCGCCGCAGCACGTCTTCGAGGGCCAGCCACCACAACTCTCCCCGGCCATCGGGAAAGTCCGACGGCACGTAGATGGTAAAGGGCACCCCGTGCCGTTGCATGACGGGATAGGCGTGGATCAGGTTGTCGCGGTAGCCATCGTCGAAAGTGAAGCTGGCAAAGGGGCGGGCCGATGGTTCAGCCGCGGTGATGCGATCGACCGCCTCGTCCAGATCGACCAGATCGAACCCCAGGCCACGCACCTGCAGGATGACCTGCTCGAGGAACTCCGGCGTTACCCGCAAGATGCCGTTGGGGTCGAACCCCTTGCGGGTTTCCGGATGCACCTGATGTAGGGTGAAGATCACACCCCGGCCACGCGTCAACGGCGCTACCAGCGAGCCGAGCCCCGTATAGTGCAGGGCCGATAGCACGGATTTCAGCAGCTTCGTCGATGCGCTGTTCATGCGAGGGTTAAGTCCTGAAGCGGCACGGGCCGATCACTCACCCCGCCGCCATGCAATCGTCGTGCTGGATGGCTTGCTGCCGACTGATGCCGCCAGGACAGCCTTAAACCTTCGTTAAGCTGCGATAGCGCAATTGCCCGCGCAACCGACGATCGTTACTCAGCCGCGCGCCTCGGCGCCCGACATCGGACCGGCAACGATGCGCTTTTGCTGGCCACCGGCCGGTGCCGCCATTGCGCCTGCGGGGCGCTCGTGGCGAATGATGTCGAGATCGCTCACCTGGAAGCCGAGGAAGCTGCCGGCCTCGTCCTCGACAAGGGGCTGGCGCTTGCGTGGCTCGGCGACCGTGATACCGGCATCGAACCGCCCTTCGATCGTCTGGAACAGTGCACGCACGGCATCATGCGCACCCACCACCACGATGTCGTCGTAGGCCTCGTCGAGCGCGTCGAGCACCAGGTTCAACCGGTCCGCGTCCTGCGCGATCATCGGATCGCTCAGCGCGTCGCCACAGGCAATGTGGTGCACCTCGCTGTCGGGCAACAGCGCAATGACATCCTCGAACGACACGTCACCTTGCAGCAGATCGGTCATGCCGGGCTTGCGTGGAATGCCCAACCGATCGGCAGCTCCCTTGCCTTCGAGGTTCCAGTCGACGAGCACGACCTGGCGGCCAGCCTCGCTCAGTACAGAGGCGAGTGCCACGGCTTCCTCGGTCGCATCGATCAAGCGGGTCTCGGGGGCGACGATGGTGCGGAAGCCTGCCTGGCTTGCGGACTTGGCCGCCAGGCGGGCAGCAATCGCTGCCATCGTGCCGGTGTTTGTGGCCATTGGTGCACCCGCTGGCGCTGGAGTTGCCACCGTGTCGGCCCGGGTGGATGCGGCCGAAGAGGCTGCCGCGGCCGTTGCCGGACTGATCCGCCCGGCCGTGGCCCGGCCGAGGACCGAGGCCGTGCCGCCGAGCGATGGCGTCACAGGACTGCGGGGCTGGTTGCCGCCACCTGCACCTGGAGTGACGCGGGCGCCGGTCAGCAACTCGCGCGTCACCACCCAGGCGAGCCCCAGCAGCAACGAACCCGCCATGGCCAGGATGGAAAACGGCGCTTTCTTGGGGAAGGTCGGCGTACTGGAGCTGCGCGCCTGGGCGACGATGCGAGCCTCCAAGGGAACGGTCTTCGTGTTGAAGAGCGTTGTATTTTCGTCGAGCTGCTTTTGCAGCCGATCGAGCTCTACTCGTTTCGAGCGAGCGGTGGCCTCGATCGACTTCAGTTTGGCATCATCGCCGCTGGTCGACACCACCCGGTTCTTGAGTTCGCCGATCTGCTTGGTGATCGATTCAACGCGCAAGGTCGCGACGCGCGATTCCTTCTCCAGCCCGACGGCAAACTTCTGGATCTCACCGATGATCTGGCGCTTCAACCCGGAAAGGTCCGCGTTCAGCTGCTGCATGCGCGGGTGGCCCGGCAGCAGGGAGGCCGACAGCTCGGAAATGCTGCGCTCGAGGCGCACGCGCTGCTGTTCCAGGCTCTGGATCAACGGCGATCGTTGCACCTCGGGCAGCGAACCGGCGTTACCGGACTGCTGCGCCTCGCGGGCGGCGCGCCACTTCGACTCGGCATCGCTCTTCAATCCGTCAGCTCGCGACAGCTCGGCGGACAGTTCGGCCAGGCGCTGCTCGATGAGCGGGATGTTCTGCGGACCGCCCTTGGTGCGGTCGAGCTGCACGCGAGTGCGTTCGATCTCGGCTTCTGCCTCGATCAGATCACGGCGCAGCTGGGCGACCTGCGGTTGCAGCGCCTTCACCACGTCGCCGTTTTCTTCGACGACATCGCTGACCAGCGACCGGCGGTATTCCTCGCCAAGCGTATTGGCGAAGGTGGCGGCCAGGTTCGGATCGGTCGACGTGAAGCGGATGTAAATCGCCCGGCTTTCCTTCGGCGATGCCACCTCGAGGTGCCGGGTGATGACGCCGAGCACCGTGTCATCGACGGTCTCGCCGTCACGAATCTTGGCTAAGCCAGCGAGACGGAGAACCTTGTTGTAGACATCGACATCGCCCTCGCGGGGATTGAACTCCGGCAGCTTCTCCAACTCGAGCTTCCGGGCGACCTTCAGCAGCAGGTCGTTGCTGAGCAGCGCCCGCACCTGGGTGTTGATCGCAGCCGGATCCATGCGCTGCGTCGTGCTGTCGGGGGTCCCGGTCTTGTCCTTGTCGGGGAAAGCATTGGTCGCCTTGGTACCGATCGCCAGTTGCGCTTCCGACGTATAGCGCGATGCCATCGTCGACAGCACGCCGAAGGTCGCAACGCCAGCGCCGATCGTCAGCGTGAGCAACAGCGGCAGGCTGCGCCGCACGGCGCCCCAGATCGACACGATATCGATGTCATCAGGGCTGCTGGGGGTGTTCGAGCGCATGGGACGGGAGCCCTTCGGGATGATGTCTATCTGTCTCGGATTAGAGCGACTCGTGGTTGCGAAACGATTAATTGGGTCAAACAAACACACGTGTTCGCCGTTTTTTAACTTCTCGCCACTAATGCTGTCGGCATTGGACATCCATGCAAGGATCGGGTCAGATGTCGTCGCGCACCCTTATGCTTTCGCTTATCAGCACGCTTGCCCTTGGCGCCTGCGCCCACGACGGATCGGGCCCGGGCGACCCCTCGCTGTTTGAGCGGTTGTTCCTGCGGACTGACGATCCGGTTGCCGAAACCGCTGGCGCGCCTGCCCCGGTGCACGTCGGCGTCACCCAGTCCTATGGCGAGCCGACCGCGGTGCCGATCGGCCTCGTCGGCCCCAAGGCCGTCGCCTCGACCGATGGTCCCTACCTGCTCGATACCGGCGACCGCCTGCGCATCTTTGTGTACGGCCAACCGAACCTGTCGCGCCTCTACATCGTCGATCATGACGGCAAGGTCACGGTGCCCCTGATTGGCGGGGTCAAGGCCCGCGGGCAGACGACCTATGCGCTGGAAAGCACCATCCGCGCCCGGCTCGGCGCGCAGTTCGTCAAGGATCCGCAGGTTACTGTCGACGTGCAGCAGAACCGGCCGTTCTACATCCTGGGCGAAGTGCGCACCGCCGGCCAGTTTCCCTATGTCAGCGGCATGACGGTCGAAACCGCGGTCGCCATAGCGGGTGGCTACTCGGAGCGCGCCAACGAACGCCGCGCCAAGATCACCCGCCGCATCGATGGCCTGGTCGAAGTCCTCGAAGTGCCGCCGGATTATGTCGTGCAGCCCGGCGACACCGTCTACGTCTACGAACGGTTCTTTTGATTAACCCGTAATTTGTGGTTGTGCGGTAAGTCTGTGCGCCTGTGATAACGGCGCGCGCAGGCAGGAAGAGATGTTGAAACGACGCATCCTTCACTGTTTGCGCGCGCCGGTTGGCGGCCTGTTCCGCCATGTCTGCGATCTGAGTGCCGCCCAGGCAGCGCTGGGGCACGATGTCGGCGCGCTCGCTGACAGTGCGTCTAATGACGGCCTGACCGACCAGCGCCTCGCAGCGCTTTCCCAGCACTTGAGCCTTGGCCTGCATCGCACACCCATGAGCCGCGACATCGGCTGGCGCGATTTCACCGCGACCCGGGAAACCGCCGCGATTGCGGAACGCCTGCAGATCAGCATCATCCACGGCCACGGCGCCAAGGGCGGCGCCTATGCCCGGCTCGCTGGTGCTCGCCTGAAGGCGGCAGGTGGGCCGATCAAGACGTTCTACACGCCGCACGGCGGCAGCCTGCACTATGCCCCTTCGAGCCTGAAGGGGCGCATCTTCATGGCGCTCGAACGGCATCTGGCCGGCAGCACGGACGGCATCATCTTCGAAAGCGCCTACTCGGCACGCGTCTATGCGTCCAATGTCGGCGCCCTTGGCCGCGCCGAGAAGATCATTCCCAACGGCCTCCTGCCGCACGAGTTTGCAGCCCACGCACCGATCGCCACCGCCAGCGACATCGTCTTTGTCGGGGAACTGCGGCGCCTGAAGGGGGTCGATCTGCTGCTGCGCGCGATAGCCGAACCGTTCGGCGGACGCCGTGCGACCGCAACAATTGTCGGCGATGGACCGGATGCGGCCGAGTTCCGGGCACTTGCTACGAGCCTTGGCCTCGACAGCAGCGTCACGTTTCCCGGCGCCATGCCGGCGGCAAAGGCCTTTCCCCTTGGTCGCATCCTCGTCATGCCGTCGCGCGCCGAAAGTTTTCCCTACATCGTCCTCGAAGCGGGTGCGGCAGGCATCCCGCTCGTTGCCACGGCGGTCGGCGGCATCCCGGAAATCACCGCCGGCACCGACACAGAACTCGTCGCCCCGGACAACGTCGACGCATTGCGCGCCGGCATCGAACTTGCGATAGCCGACCTACGCGCCGCCGCCGCGCGCGCTGCCCGCCTGCAGTCAGTCATTGCGGCCCGTTTCACGGTAGACCGCATGACAAATGATATTCTGGATTTCTATCAGGCCGCAGCGCGATAATATTTACCCTTTCCCGGGTCAACATTATCAAAACGCTAATCACTGCCCCTGAACGCAGCTAACTGGCATAGCGCGTGCTTTGGAGACCTCGATCTACCCAATCGAGTCCTGTCTTCGAAGAGTTAATGCCAATGTCGAATAGCCCGCTTGTGAATATCGGCACCACCGCTGCATCGCCGATCTCACTGCACGTGCCGCGGCTCGCCGACTTCCGAACCACCGGCCAATCGAGCCTCGTGTCGCCGATCGTGCTCGGCGTCATGGTCAAAGCGGTCGAGGCCATCCTGGTACTGGCCACCGGGCTCGCCATCGCCTTTGGCTATGTCAACGTCCAGGATATCGGGAATTCCTGGACCTACGCGGTCGCCCTTGTCGCGGCGGCACTCGGCACCATCGTGGTATTCCAGTCCTTCAGCTTGTACACGCCCCAGGCGCTCACCTCGCCGTTGCGCCATCTGCCCCGCCTGGTCTTGGGCTGGAGCCTGACGCTCGGACTGCTGGTGATGGCGATCTTCTTCCTGAAGGTCGGGCCTGAGCTCAGCCGCGTATGGCTGGCCCTGTGGTTCGCCATCGGTGGTGCAACACTCGTTGCCGATCGTCTCGTTCTGGCACTCTTCACCCGCGCCTGGGTCAAACAGGGTCGCCTGACGCGCCGCGCGGTGATCTACGGCAGCGGGGCTGCGGCCGAGCAGCTGATCAAGCGGCTCGAAGCCGACGCCGAAAGCGACATTCGCATTTGCGGCGTGTTCGACGACCGCGGCGACGAACGGTCGGCGCGGCTCGTCTCGGGCTATCCCAACCTCGGCACCCTCGCCGAACTGCTGGCGTTCGGCCGCAAGACGCGCGTCGACGTCGTGATCCTGACCATGCCGCTCGCCGCCGAAGACCGCATCAACCAGGTACTGGGCAAGCTCGCCGTCCTGCCGGTCGAAGTGCGGCTCGCCGCCGAGAACTCGCAGCTGCGGTTCTGCCGACGGGCCTATTCCTATATCGGCGCGGTGCCGATGATCGATCTCATCGACAAGCCGCTCAACGACTGGGGCTCGGTTGCCAAATGGCTGTTCGACAGAAGCGTCGGCGCCACCGCCTTGCTGCTGCTGACGCCGGTGCTGATCGCGGTCGCCATCGCCGTCAAGCTCGACAGCCGCGGCCCGGTGCTGTTTCGCCAGAAGCGCTACGGCTTCAACAACGAGCTGATCGAGGTCTTCAAGTTCCGCTCGATGTATACCGAGGCTGCGGACGCGAAGGCCGAGCGCCTCGTTACCCGCGACGATCCCCGCGTGACGCGGGTTGGCCGCTTCATCCGCAAGACCAGCCTCGACGAGTTGCCGCAGCTGTTCAATGTGCTGAACGGCACCCTGTCGCTCGTTGGGCCGCGCCCGCATGCGCTTTCGGCCAAGGCCGCCGACCGGCTCTACGACGAGGTGGTGGAGGGCTATTTCGCCCGCCACAAGGTCAAGCCCGGCATCACCGGCTGGGCGCAGATCAACGGCTGGCGCGGGGAAACGGACACGGCCGAGAAGATCAAGAAGCGCGTCGAGTTCGACCTCTACTACATCAACAACTGGTCGGTGTTTCTCGATCTCTACATCCTGGCCAGGACACCGCTCGCGTTGCTGTCGGACAAGAATGCCTACTGAGCCTCAGATCCTGGTGTGAGTCTGGCGTGCTGGCCTAGTTCAAATCGACGTCGCCTTGTTCCAAAGTTGCAGAGCCGCAGCCGTGACCACGACCATGCCAGCCCTGACCTTCGAGTGGCCGCCGCGCTCCTCGCGCAATCCGCCCGGCGAGGACGCGCGGCGCAGCATCGTCCATGCCTTGGCTCTTGGCCTCGTGTGGACCGCCGTCGCCGCGGGCGCGATCGTGTTCACCGAACCGGCCCCGGTCGATCTGCTGACCGTGATCATGATCGTCCTGCTGCCGGTGATCGGGCTCGTCGCGATCAAGCCCGGCCTCATCGTGTTCCTTTCGATCTGGCTCGCAGCCGCCGCGGCAGCCTTCGTCGCCAGCGCCTTTTCGACCGATGTCGCCCGCTCGACGATCCACTCCGGCATCTCGGTCTATCTGTACGTCGGGGCTTTCGTGTTCGCAGCCTTCGTCGCCCGCCGGCCGGTGCTGCACACGCGCCTCGTCCTGCATGCCTACCAGTGGGCCGCCGTCATCGCCGCGACCGCCGGCATCATCGGCTATTTCGGCATCATCCCCGGTGCGAGCGACCTGTTCACGAAGTTCTCACGCGCGAGCGGCACGTTTAAGGACCCGAACGTCTACGGCCCGTTCCTGGTGCCGGCGCTGGTCTATGTCCTGCATCAGGTGTTGACGCGGCCGCTGCTGCGCATCGCGGTGCCGGCCGCGATGCTGATGCTGCTCGGGCTCGGCATACTGCTGAGCTTCTCGCGCGGCGCCTGGATCAACCTTGCGGTTGCCGTCGCGATCTACGGCTATTTCAGCTTCGTATGCGCAAGGACCAATCGCCACCGCCTGAAGATGCTTGTGCTCAGCCTGATCGGCGCGTGCGTGATCGGCGCCGCGCTGTTTGCAGCGACCCAGATCGACGAGATCGGGCGCCTGCTGCAGGATCGCGCCCAGCTCAGCCAGAGTTATGACGAGGGCCCCGAAGGGCGGTTCGGCGGTCATGAGAAGGCGAAGAAGCTGATCATCGAGAACCCGCTCGGGCTCGGCGCCGGCTCGTTCACCAGTGCCTATCACCACGAGGATGTGCACAACGTTTATCTCAGCATGTTCCTCAACGCCGGCTGGCTCGGCGGCCTGATCTTCGCGCTGATGTGCGGGCTGACCACGCTTTATGGCCTGCGCCACGTCTTCAAGCGAACCGCATCGCAGGCGCTGTTTCTGGTCGCCTATGCTGCCTTCGTCGGCAACGTGGTCGAGGGCTTCGTCGTCGACATCGATCACTGGCGTCACTTCTATCTGCTCATGGCGCTGGTCTGGGGCCTGATGCTGGGCGACCGGCGCATCGCTACGCTGCGGACCCACGAGCCACGGCGGCCGGCGAAGATCCTGCCCGCAGTCCTTGTCATGCGGCCGCGCCGGCCGGCCCGCATCGTTGGACCCGCGCGCCGCCGCCTGACGCTCGTGCCCGGTCCATCGCCTCGCCGCCCGAAGTTGCTCGGACGCGCCGTCACGCGGATCGGACCGCGCTAACCGTGTCGCGGCTGGGGGCGGGTCGGGATTTCCATCAGCAGGCCGCCAGGCGCCATTGCCACGATCTCCGGCCGTCCAACGGGCAGGCCCGCCAGCAGCCGCGCCAAGATCCAGTCGAACCCGTTCAGCTTGGGCGATGACGCACAGCTCGGCACGCCGATCACGTCGGCGCCGTCGAGCCTGCCGACGAGCGCGAGATTGCCCGGATCGACCGGCATGCCGACATGGACCACCTCCCCGCCAGCGTCGAGGATCGCCTGCGGGATCACGTCGCCGCGATCGACGATGGCCGACGCTCCGAACACCAGGATCGGATCACGGCCGCTCGCGCGCTGCCGGCGCAAGGCATCATGCACGGCTGCCGTCTCATGCGCGACGGTCTCGTAGCCAGCGAGTTCGCTGCCCAGCGCGCGCAAGCGCTCGCCCATCACCCGCACGCGCTTGCCGTGCAAGGCGTCCTTCATGCCGGCGACGCGGGTCAGGATGAGGCTGGCTTGGTGGGCCGTGAACGGGGCGACCCGGGCGAGCGGAGTTGCGTTGCGCAGCAGTTCTTCCGCCTCGGCGATCACGCTGGCCGACAGGGCGAACGGGATGATCTTGATGGTGGCGACCAGTTGGCCGGCCGCCACCGTGTCGAACGGCTGGACCGTGGCGATGGTCAGCCCTTCGTCGATGCTGTTGAGGCGGATCAGCAGTTCACGGTCGATCACGGCGACGCCTGCCGCGGCGGCAAGCAAATTCGTCCGCCCCGTGAATGCCGGCCCCGCGGCCAGCCCCTGCCCGCAACAGGCCCGCGCGATGCGTGCGGCGGCCTCATCCTCGCCCACATCGCCGGCGTCGAGCCGAGCCGCCATCACGCGCACGACGCCGGCCGACCGCAACTCATCGATGTCGGCCGCGGTGAGTAAGCGCCCCTTCTTCAGCACAGCCGACGGCAGGTGCACCGTATGCGCCAGGACGGCGCCGGCCGCCTCGCCGATCTCGAAGGTTGTGAACTTCACGCGCGTTGGCCTCTCCGGTCGGCGGGCGGCCCCCGCAAGGCATCCGCCAGATCACTGAGGCTTGCGAGATTATGGCAGCTGCGCAGTTCCGTCACGTGCGGACGCAGGGCGGCGGCGCCTGCCGCCACCGGCGCATAGCGGTCGTAGCGCAGCAGCGGGTTCAGCCAGACCAGGCGCCGGCAACTTGCCCGCAGTCGCCGCGCGGCGAGATCGAGCCCCTGGGCGCCGTCGCGATCGAGCCCGTCGGTGAACAGCAGCACGGTCGCATTCTGCCCCAGCACCCGGCGTGCCCAGCGCCGGTTGAATTCATCGAGGCTGGCGCCGATCCGCGTGCCACCCGACCAGTCGGTGACGTCGGCGCCGACCTTGGCGATCGCGACGTCGGGATCGCGCGCCTTGAGGCTGCGGGTGACGTGGCTGAGGCGGGTGCCGAACAGGAAGGAGAACACGCGGTCGCGGTCGTTGGTCAACGCATGCAGGAAATGCAGGAAGATGCGGGCATAGGTTTCCATGCTGCCCGAGATGTCGCACAGCACGACCAGCGGTGGCCGGCGGGTCGCCCGCGCGACGCGGTGCAGCTGCAGGTGATCGGGCCCCTTGCTGGCGCAGTCGCGCAGGATGCGGCGCAGATCGATGCGCGCGCCCTGGCGGGCCGGCACCAGCCGGCGCGTCGTCAATTCCTCGAACGGCAGTGTCATGCGGCGGATCGCTGCGCGCGCCCGGCCAAGTTCGGCCGCACTCATCTGCTCGAAGTCCTTCCCCGCCAGCCGCTCGAAGTCCGACACCGTGCCCTCGGCATCGATCTCGAGCTGGTCGTCGGCTTGCGGGGCCGGCCGGTCGGCATGCTTGAACAGGGTCTCGGACAGGCGCCGCGACAGCGCCTTATCGTCGGGGGCGGCTTGCGCGCGCAGACCCGGCACCATCAGCGACAACATCTGGTTGATGTAGCCGGGATCGCGCCAGAACATCACAAACGCTTGGTTGAACAGCTCGCGGTCGGCACGTCGATTGACGAAGACTGCGTGCAAAGCCCAGTACAGCGTACGCTGGTCGCGAATGCCGGCGGCGATCACCGCTTCTGTGCCGAGCACCACCTTGTCGGGGCCGACGTGCATGCCAGAGGCCCTGAGCAGGCGGGCAAAGAACAGGATGTTCTCGGCAATGCGACCGCCATCGACATCGGCCGCGATCAGGTTGGCGTCGAGCCGCACCGGGCGGTGCGGTGGCACGCCGGCGTTGTCGTTGGCAGGCATCGGGGCCCGCGTCACCGGTTTTCCGCCTCAAAGGCCGTGCGGCGTGCTTCGCTTTTGACCTGCTCCAGGATGCGCGCGGCTTCGCTGCCCTGGATGCGCGTAATGTCGTCCTGATATTTCAGAAGTGTACCGAGCGTGCGATCGACCTCGGCTGGATCAAGTGCGACGCAGTTGAGCTGGGTCAGCGCCTGCGCCCATTCCAGCGTCTCCGACACGCCGGGGTTCTTGTAGAGGTCCATCTGGCGCAGCGCGTTGACGAAGGCGACGATCTGGTCGGTCAGCGCGCGCCCCGCGTTCGGTGCCTTGAGATGCAGGATCGCCCGCTCGCGCTCGGCGCTGGGATAGTCGACCCAGTGATAGAAGCAGCGCCGGCGCACCGCGTCATGCACTTCGCGCGTGCGGTTGGAGGTGAGGATCGTGATCGGCGGACGCACGGCCTTGATCGTTCCGAACTCCGGAATGGTCACCTGGTAGTCGGCCAGCAACTCCAGCAGGAACGCTTCGAACGGTTCGTCGGCGCGATCCAGTTCGTCGATCAGCAGCACCGGCGGTTCGCCGCTGTTCGACAGCTCGAGCGCCTTCAGCAGCGGCCGCTTGAGCAGGTAGCTCTCGCCATAGAGATCGCGCTCCAGTACCTGCACCGAGGTCGCCGTCCCCACAGCTTCCGCCGCGCGGATGTGCAGCAATTGCCGGCTGTAGTTCCACTCGTAGACGGCGGCCGCGATATCGAGCCCTTCGTAGCACTGCAGCCTGACCAACGGACGCGCCAGCACCGCACTCAGCACCTTTGCGATCTCGGTCTTGCCGACGCCGGCTTCCCCTTCGAGGAACAACGGCCGCTCCAGCTTGAGCGCCAGGAAAACGGCGGTCGCCACCGCGTCGTCGGCGATGTAGCCGCCGGCTTGCAGGAGCGATTTTGTGCCGGCAACGTCGGCTGGTATGGCGGTCATTGGTACTCGGGCTTGCTTTGGACTGTCGGTCGATCCGTGAAGTGCTGTTTCTCCTGCACACCGCAACGCAGGATCAGCCCCGGTTCTTGCGTTCGCGGATTTCGCCAAAAATCTGCCACTCCTTAGCACCCGCCATGCCGAGCCGCTTGATGATGGCCGGGCTCGTCACGCGCAGGAACGGGTTGGTCGCGAGTTCCACCTCGAGTCGCGTCGGCAACGTCGCCTTGCCGGCCGACCGCAGCGCTGTGATTTCCCGCGCGCGCGCCTGCAGCGCTTCGTTCTCGGGCTCGATCGTCAGCGCAAACTTGGCGTTCGACACGGTATACTCGTGGCCGGCATAGATCATGGTCGCCGGCGGCAGCTTCATCAGCTTGGCGAGCGAGGTCCACATCATCTCCATGGTGCCCTCGCTCACCCGGCCGCAGCCGAGCGCGAACAGCGTGTCGCCGACGAAGGCTGTGTTCTCAGTCGGCATCCAGTACGAAATGTGACCGAGCGTGTGGCCCGGCGTATCGAACACCCGCACCTCGGTCTCACCGAACATGAAGCTGTCGCCCTCGCCCACCTGCGTGTCGATGCCGGGTATTTTTGCTGCCTCCGCGCGCGGACCGATGATGGTGCAGCGGTGCCGGGCCTTGAGTGCCAGATTGCCGTCGGTGTGGTCGCCGTGATGGTGGGTGGTGAGGATATGCGTGAGCTTCCAGCCCTTGGCCGCAAGCGTTGCCTCGACCTGCTCGGCATTGGGCGCGTCGATGGCAGCGACGTTGCCGCTTGCTACATCGCGCACCAGCACGCCGTAATTGTCGCTCAGACAGGGGAACTGGTGAAGCTCGAGTGTGGCCATGGCGGTCTCCTGAACTGCGATTGCGCCCGTCGCCACCGGCGCAGGTTTGCAGCTGCTGTTAAAGCAGGTTTATCCAGCATGGCCAAATGCCCGGATCGAAATCAAACCAGGAGTTGCAGCGGCTTCAGGTCGTTGACCGGGCAGCCATGCGGCGCATGATCCCCAGCCGGTGGCGAAAACGACGGCGGGGGGGCCGGCATGATGCTCATGCCGGGCGGGGGACGCAGCGCATCGGGCCTAGGTTCGGGCTTCGTCTGCTCTGACGACTCGGCTGGCCGAGTTGACTGCTGGGCCCACGCGCTCGTCGTAGCGGCAGCAAAGCCAATCAACAGCACGGCCGGTGCAAGCAGCCAGTTCGTCCGCATCCTGCCGTGAAGTCGCATGATCGAATGCTCCGCTCGGGACACAGTTGGAACGTCGGTTCGCCTGATTCAGATCGCTCGATACAGCGTATCAAATTGGCACGACGTTTAACAAGTGCGGCTGCATAATCGGCCGTTGCTGAGATCCCGCCGCCGGTCGCACTTGGCGTCAATTTTGCTGTAACCACCCCGACCGCAATCGCTTTGGGACAAAGACAATGCCGCAGCCTGCCACGCTCAATTGGCATCCGGACGAAGATGTGACGCCCTCACCGCAGGACGTGGAAACCATGGCTTGCGTGCTCGAAGGGCGCCACGGCTTTCTCGCCGCCGACGTGGCGGAGTTCTTTGCCTCGGTGCACGGTCAGAACAATGATGCGGGGCGCACCTGGGCCTGGGCCGGCGTGGCGGAGGTTGTGCGTCACCGCGAGCGCCTGCGGGTGCAAGGCTGAGGCCGATGGCACGACTTGTGAAAGGAACCGCGTGCACGGAGCCGCTCGGTCAACGCGTCCGCAGGGATTGAATTGCTATGACGACCCACAAGACTGCCGAGGCGGTACCGCAGTCCGGGGCCCTCGCCATGTTTCGCGAACAACTGGACCTCGTCCGCTGCGTCCTGTCGGGCGCAACCGAGCGCACACGCATGCAGCGTGATGTCGTGGTGGCTTTCTCGGTCCGGGTTGCCAGCGCCGCGATCCTCTATCTGTCGCAGATCATGCTCGCCCGCTGGATGGGGGGCTTCGAATACGGCGTTTACGTTTCGGTGTGGACCTGGGTTTTGATCCTCGGCGGACTTTCGCACTTGGGACTTGGCATGGGCGTGATCCGGCTACTCCCGGCCTACGTCGAAAATGGGCGTCTCGACCTGCATCGCGGCTTGATGTTCGGCAGCCGGGTCCTGGCGTTCTGCACCGGCACGCTGCTGGCCACCCTCGCCCTTGCCAGCGTATGGCTGCTGGGCGACCGCATCCATGGTCCCTACATCCTGCCGCTCTGCATCGCGCTGGCCTGCGTGCCGATTTTTGCGGTGACCGACGTGCAGGACGGCATCGGCCGCGGCAAGGCATGGATCGCCTTGGCGCTTCTGCCGCCCTATGTCATGCGCCCGCTGGTGCTGCTCGCAGCCTTGGTCACGGCCCACGAAATGGGCCTGCCGCTGGACGCCAGTTCGGCAGCCGTTGCCGCCATCTTCGCGACCTGGATCACCGGCCTCGTGCAGCTGTTGCTGATCAATCGCCGCGCGGCAGCCGCAATGCCGGCCGGCCCCCGAACCTTTGCGCTGCGCAGCTGGCTTGCCACATCGGCGCCGCTGCTCGTGATCGGCATGTGCGAGATCGTCATGCAGACCGCGGATGTGCTGATCGTGTCGCGCTATCTGTCGCCGACCGAGGTCGGCATCTACTTTGCCGCCGCCAAGACCATGAGCCTCGTCCTGTTCGTGCACTATGCGGTCGGCAGTGCGGCGGCCAACCGCTTCTCGACATTGCATGCGCGCGGCGATCGGGCAGCCTTGCAACCGCTGGTGGCGGATGCCGTGCGCTGGACCTTCTGGCCTTCGCTCGCCGCCGCTGCCGTGCTTCTGGCACTCGGCTGGCCGCTACTGCGACTGTTTGGACCAGCGTTCCTGGCGGGCTATCCGGTCATGTTCATCCTGGTGCTCGGCTTCTTGTTCCGGGCCGCCATGGGACCGTCCGAGTTCCTGCTCAACATGATGGGCCAGCAACGCCTGTGCGCGATCGTTCTCGCGATCACGGCCGCCCTTAACATCAGCTTGAATTTCGCACTGGTACCGCATTTCGGGCTGAACGGGGCCGCCACTGCAACGACGCTCGCGCTCGTGTTCGCAGCAACGATGAACAATCTCGTCGCCCGCCACCGTCTCGGCATCAAGCTGTCGATCCTCGCCAACCTGCGGGCCTCGCGCTCGGCGCCTTGAGGGACTTCGCTCGTCACCGCTTTTCAGCGGGCAGTGCCTTGATCTGCCGCACGGCTGCCTCGATGCGCAGGGCAATCAGCATCTGCCCCCGCTCGGCGGTCGCGGACGCCGGATCGCCGCTGGCGCCACTTTCGACCAGCGCCGTTGCAGGCCGCGCAATGCGGTCGAGTTGTACACCGGCAGGGCGGATCGCCATCAGTTCCGACGTGTCGATGATGCCGGCATGTTCACCGATCGCTGCCGGCGTCTCACCCGCTTCGACCAGCCGGGCGATCTGCTGGCGGTCGTCGTAGTAGGCATCGCCGTGGACGACCCGCACCCCCGCATGCTGCCAGGCGTTCGAGAGCCGCAGGGCGACCTGCTGCTGCACGTTCTGACTGCCACCGTGATCGCCGATGAAGACGATCGTCCTGAAGCCGCCGGCGCGCAAACTGCGGGCGATGCCCTCCAGCATGTGGGCGAATACCGGCTCGGGCACGCCGATGGTACCGGCGTAGCGCAGATGCCCTTCGGCCGGCTCATAGCCGCCCTGCGGCACATAGGAAACAACGGGTGCCACCAGCGTCTTCCCCAACCGCTTGGCAATCTGCGCGGCGGCCCAGCCGACGATGTAGTCATGCTTGCCCAGGATCATGTGCGGGCCGTTCTGTTCGATGCCGCCGGTTGGGACGATCACCGTGGTATGGCCGGCTTCGAGCGCGGCGCGCACCTCGACCCAACTCAGGTCCTTGATTTCGACGGTCGTTGGCACCGGCGTCTGCAGGCCAGGCGGTACCGGCATGCCGGGAATCGATGCGCTGACGCTGGGCGCCGAGACCGAGCCTGCCGGATAGCCCCCGACCAGCGTCGCGAACAGGGCGGCCAGGACAATCCCTGCCGCGGCCGCCGTGACGTTCTGCCGGCTCATGGCGTCGCCCCGGCCACATCCGGCGAGGCAGCATCGGCGGACGCTGCCGTGGGCTCCTTCTGCGTGAACGGATAGATCAGCTGGCCGAGATAGCTCTTGGGGAAGTGGTGGTCGTCGACACCGAACTCCTGCGGCAGGCGTCCCTCGGGCATATAGAACGTGCCAAACAGCACATCCCAGAAGGCGAAGGTCGGTGCGAAGTTGCTGCTGCCGCCTTCATTGACCGGGCCGTGGTGCCAGCGATGGAACACCGGCGTCGCCAGAATGTATTTCACCGGCCCGAAGGTCCAGTTCACGTTGGCATGCACGAACGCGGCGCTCAGGATGTCCCACGGCAGGAAGAACACCATCACTTCGGGGGCGATGCCGATGTGAACCATGATGACACCGACCAGCGAGTGCTGCAGCATCAGGTTGACCGGGTGGAAGCGATAGCTCGACGTCCAATCGACCTGTTCCGACGAGTGATGCGCCGCGTGATAGCGCCACATGGCAGCCGTGTGGAAGCCGCGGTGGATCCAGTACGACAGGAAGTCGGCGAGCAGCAGATAGATCAGCGCTTGCCACCAGAACGACAGCCCGCTCAAGGGGCCGCGGCCGTTCTTGAAGTACTGGGTGACCTCATCGCCCGTCATCACCCCGTTCAGCAGCAGCGCGAGCACGATCAGGGCCGGAATGCGGAAGTACGGTCCAACGACCGCATGGATCAGCGCATAGCAGATGTCGGTCGGCAGTCCAGGATTACGCCACCACACTTTGCCGGGCGTCGACGTTTGGCTTTCGAATATCGTGAGGCCGGTGAAAATGAGGGCCAACCCGATTAAGATCGGGATTTCGTGCGTGTAGATTTCGAAAACCTTCGAGAAAACCGCGACTGTTACATCGATCATGACGATCCTCGCCGACGCATGGGACTAACGTCGACGATTACCAGCCCAACATTAAAAAAGCCGCAAAACGCAACCCCGGGCATTGATGATGGAGACCTGCGAACCGCACGACGCACGCGCGTCATGCACCATCCGCATCGCTGCGGCCAGCCATGGTGAAACTGGCCCAGATGCAAGTCAGCAACGCAAATATCAGCAGGCCAACCAGGCCGACTACCCACATCGGCAGGGCGATGTTCAGGCTCCAACACAGCACCCTGAGCATACCGATCCAGAACAGCGTCGGCGCCACGGCGATAATCATAAAGCCGATGAGCGGGGCCATCAGGCGCTTGGGCACTTTGAAAAATGCCGCCGGTTTCATGGGAACCGCTGAAATGCGTTGGCTCATTGAGTAACCCAGGCTACGCCGGCAACATGATCAGCCTTATGGTCATGCTACGTGAGCGGCCCTAACGACGTATTAAATGCGCAAATTCCGCCAACTGCCAGCATTAACCGATGGGCTTGCCCGCGCACCCATTCCGCCGAACGCGCGAGCGTAAGCCGTTCACAATTACTTGAGCACAGCACTACATGCGATCAGCGGATGAGCAGCGGCAGAACGTGGAAGCAGACACCAAGTGTGCCCAGGTACAGCAACGGGAAGCCCGCGGCCCAAACCGCGATTCGCGTCGAACCGCCGCGTTGCAGCACCCACGCGACCAACAGGCCGGCCAGCGGCAAGCCCCACACCATGACCAAGGGGTACTCAAGATACCCCGCCCGCGGCGACACATATTGCCACGTCGCCCATTGCAGGGGGTCGGCCGCGATCCGCACGATCGAGCTCCAGGTGGCCAGACTGACGGCGATCAACAGCACATTGAAGCCGCACAGCATGCGCAGCCGCCGCTCCAGATCGACTTCCTTGGCAAGTTGCAAAAGCTGTGACATCGCTTCGCCCGTGCATCTTGGACACCCGCGCCCAAGTTTTGCAGAACTGTAGCAAGCATTGCCTTACTCACCGTTAACGTTGTCAGAAAGATGCGGCGCAATGACCGAGGAGTTCATCCGTGAAAATCGCCACCTGGAACATCAATGGCGTGAAGGCGCGGATCGAAGGCCTGTTGACCTGGCTCGCTGAAAGCAAGCCCGATGTCGTCTGCCTGCAGGAGATCAAGAGCGTCGACGAGGGCTTCCCTACCGAGGCGATCGAGGCTGCCGGCTACAACGTCGCTGTGCACGGGCAGAAGGGCTTCAACGGGGTTGCGCTGCTGGCGAAGTCGCGTATCGAGGATGTCGTGCGCGGTTTGCCGGGCGACCCGGGTGACGAGCAGGCACGTTACATCGAAGGCAGCGTGATGGCGGGCAGCCGGTCGGTGCGGATCGGCGGGTTGTACCTGCCCAACGGCAACCCGCTCGGCACCGAGAAATTTCCCTACAAGCTCGCCTGGATGGCCCGTCTCGAAGCCCATGCCCGCGCGCTGACCGCGACCGAACAGCCGTTCATTCTGGCTGGCGACTACAACGTCATTCCAGAGCGCGCCGATGCAAAGATACCAGATGCCTGGAACAGCGATGCCCTGTTCCAGCCCGAAAGCCGCGCAGCCTGGCGCCGCCTCCTGGCACTCGGCCTGACCGACGCCATCCGCAGCTGCGATCCTGGCCCCGGCGTCTACACGTTCTGGGACTATCAGGCCGGCGCCTGGCAGAAGGACAACGGCATCCGCATCGATCACCTGCTGCTGTCGCCCCAGGCGACCGACCTGCTGCAGAGCGCCGGCGTCGACCGTTACACCCGCAGCTGGGAGAAGCCGTCAGATCACGTGCCGGTATGGGTTGAGCTTGCCGCCTGAAGCTCGGCGCCGACAACCGTCTGTCGCATGAAGCCAAGTGCGTTATGCGGCTTGCCACTTGTTCGCTGGGTGCATCAACGCAATACAGATTGCGCTTTTGCGCCTTTCGGCACGGCGCACACACGCCTACCGCGGCGGGGTCAGGGTCAGCTGACCGGCGTCGCGCAGCGTGAACCCGCCCGAATTGCCTTGGACGAAGCCCGTGCTCCCGCCCACCGCGGCGCCCGGCATCGGCGCGGCAACATACCCGGTGCCCCCGCTGGTCGCACCACGCGGCCTGGGCGCGTCCGATGGCGGGTCATTGCTGCGCACAGGCAGCGCGAGTTCGCCATTGCTGCAGGTGCGCGTCGGCCGCGGCGGTATCCTTGTCAGACCATCACGGGCAAGACTGTCCTCGGGCGGGCGCACATACTTGCTGCGCCAGTCTGCAACCGCGCCTTGGGCCTGTTTGCGCACCCCTTCGCCAGCGCCACAGAAGATGTATTGATAGGTGTCTTCGATCCAGATGCGATCCGATGAAGGCGCATTCAGCACAGCCATATCGATCAGCAGCAGCGCCTGCGTATGGTCGCGCTTCACGTGCGTGCCGCGCCAGTACAGATCGGCCAGGAATGCCTGGGCGATGGCATAGCCTCGCTGGGCGAGGTCGTGCAGCGACCGCAGCGCCTCGCTCTTGTTCGGCGCAACGCCTTCGCCCCTGAGCAGGATTTTGGCATACTCGAATTGCGCGTCTTCATTGCGCAGGCCGTTCGCAGCGTTGCGCAGCAAGTTCACGGCCTGCTCCATATCGGGAACAACGCCGGAATTGGGTATCCCCTGGCGCAGATAGGTTGCCAGCGCCACCATGGCCTTGGCGACAAATGGCGCCAGCGGATCATCATCGACGTCGATGTCGGCGTTCTCGGTGACGATGTGCTGATAGAGTTCGAACGCGCGGCCGTGGTTCGTATAGGGTGCGGTGTTGTCCGAGAAAATGCGCGCGAGGTAGAACTGGGCCAGCAGATTGTCGTGCTTGGCTGCGTACTCAAAGGCCTGGATCGCCATCTCCGGATGACCACTGCGCAACGCACCGTAGCCCAGATCATAGGCTGCTTCGGGCGACGCATAGGTTGTCGTTGCGATTGAGGTGCGACCGGCCAGCTGCGGCGCGGGCGCCGTCCGCGACGTGCCCTGCGCCAAAGCCAGCATCGGCACCGCCGCGCACAGCGCGACGCCGAGCAGCGCCCCCTGGGACAGGGAACGCACCCGCGCGAACAGGCCGCAGCTCAACCGGCCCGACTTAAATGTCAGCGTAACAGACAACTTCAGCCTTTCCGCCAGCGTGCGTAACCGCGCCCTTCAGCGCCGGTCCGACCTGATCTGCGTATTTGCGTAATGCACCACTCTGGTAATTGTTGGGCGGCGCAACCCATGCTTTGCGGCGATTTTGCAGCTCCGTTGCCGAAAGGTTCACGTCCAGCGTGCCCTTCTCGGCATCGATCACGATGATGTCGCCGTCCTTGAGCAGACCGATCGGCCCGCCGACGGCGGCTTCAGGTCCCACATGCCCGATGCAGAAGCCGCGCGTCGCGCCGGAGAAGCGGCCATCGGTGATGAGTGCCACCTTGTCGCCCATGCCGCGGCCATACAGCGCCGCCGTGGTCGACAGCATCTCGCGCATGCCGGGGCCACCCTTGGGGCCTTCGTAGCGGATCACGATCACTTCGCCTTCGAGGATGCGACCTTGCTCGACGGCGGCAAAAGCATCTTCCTCGCAATCAAAGCAGCGCGCCGGCCCGGTGAACCGCAACTCCTTCATGCCGGCGACCTTGACGATCGCGCCCTCAGGCGCCAGCGAGCCTTTGAGACCGACGACGCCGCCGGTCGGCGACAGCGGTTTGGAGGTTGGATAGACGACTTTCTGATTGGTGTTGAAAACCGTGCCCTTGAGGTTCTCGGCGATCGTCTTGCCGGTCACCGTGATGCAGTCGCCGTGCAGGAAGCCGCCATCCATCAGCGCCTTCATGATCTGCTGCACGCCGCCGATGTCGTGCACGTCCTTGGCGACATACTTTCCGCCGGGCTTCAGATCGGCGATGTAGGGCGTCTTCTTGAAGATCTCGGCGACGGCGAACAGATCGAAGTCGATGCCGCATTCGTGCGCCATGGCCGGCAGGTGGAGTGCAGCGTTGGTCGAACCACCGGTGGCGGCAACGATTGTCGCGGCATTCTCGAACGCTTTTCGGGTGGCGATGTCGCGCGGGCGAAGTCCTTCGGCGACCATGCGCATGACGGCCTTGCCGCTTTCGACCGCCCAGTGGTCGCGGGCGAGATCGGGCGCAGGAGCACCGGCTGAACCCGGCAACGCGAGGCCGATCGCCTCTGATACGCAAGCCATGGTGTTCGCCGTGAACTGGCCACCGCAAGCGCCGGCTCCCGGGCAGGCCGCACGCTCGAGTTCGGTCAGGTCGCATTCCAGCATCTTGCCGGCCGAATGCTGGCCCACGCCCTCGAACACGTCGACCACGGTGACGTCGCGGCCCTTGAACTTGCCGGGCAGAATCGAGCCGCCGTACATGAAGACGGCTGGCACGTTGAGCCGCAGCATGGCCATCATCACGCCGGGCAGCGACTTGTCGCACCCGGCGATGCCGACCATGGCATCGTAGCAGTGGCCGCGCATGGTGAGTTCGATCGAATCGGCAATGACCTCACGCGACACCAGCGACGACTTCATGCCCTGGTGGCCCATGGCGATGCCGTCGGTCACGGTGATGGTGCAGAATTCGCGGGGCGTGCCGCCGGCTTCGTTGACGCCCTTCTTGGCGGACTGGGCCTGGCGCATCAGCGCGATGTTGCAGGGGGCGGCCTCGTTCCAGCACGACACCACGCCGACGAACGGCCGATGGATCTGCTCCTCGGTCAGCCCCATGGCGTAGTAGTACGAGCGATGCGGCGCCCGCGACGGTCCTTCCGTCACATGGCGGCTCGGCAGCTTGGCCTTGTCGAATTTGTTCGTGGTCATGATCTCTCGTCGCCTCCCAGGGCCATAGTGGTGTCGTCGACACGAGCGCAATTGCCCATGCGCAACAGCACCCTAGGGTCACAGGGCGCAGCACTCAACTCTGCCGACCGCTGCCGCCACGCACGCGTGCCATGCGCTTGCGACCACGCTCCGCCATTCGTTAACGACGCAGTTGTCGACGAGGTTTGTGACCCAAAAGTGGCGTGCAAAATGGCAGCGTGGCGCGGGCGCAACAGGC
>JAKFWF010000056.1 GCA_021730785.1 Hyphomicrobiaceae bacterium | reverse complement strand
TGCAAATCCCCCCGCTGCCCCGGCCCCCCCGGGCGGCGGCAAGCTGAAGCGCCTCGTCATCCCCAACGACGTCACCCTCACCCAGGGCACCGACCGCGTGACCAGCCAATCCGGCGAGTTCGACGTCGAGCGCGATACCGCGATCCTGGTCGGCCGCGTCAACATCACCTCCGGCGCGGAGCGCCGGGCCACGAGCGAGCGCGGCGAGTTCGACCAGCGCGCCGACACCGCCCTGTTGACCGGCAATGTGGAAGTGCAGCAGGAAAAGAACCTCCTGCGCGGCGCACGCCTGTTCGTTGACCGCAAGGCTGGCACCACCAAGCTGTCGACGCCACCCATCACGGCCGGCCAGCCGCCGGGCCGGATCTCGGCCCATTTCGTTCAGGCCGCAGCTGCCACTGCCGCCCCCAAGCCAGCAGCAAAGACCGCCGCCGCGGTCCAGGGCGCTGCCCAGGGCGCCAACGGCTTCGTGTTCAAGACGGATCCCAATGCGCCGATCGATATCGATTCGGAAACCCTGGACGTGCTCGACAAGGCCAAAACCGCGACCTTCCGCGGCGCCGTGCACGCGGTGCAGGGCGAATTCGTCATTCGCACGGCCGAGTTGGTCGCAACCTTCACCGGCGAATCGGGCCTCGGCCTGCCGACCTCGGGCGGCAGCGCCGCCAACAAGCAGCAAGGCACCACCCAGCTGACCCGCGTGCGCGCACCCCAGAAAGTCGAGGTCACCTCCGCCGACGGCCAGAGCGCCACGGGCGACCAAGGCGACTTCGACGTCAAGGCCAACAAGGTGACGCTGACCGGCAACGTCGCCGTCAAGAAGGGATCATCCGTCGCCTATGGCCCGAAAGTGCTGATCGACATGATCACCGGACTGACGTATTTCGAGACCGTGGCGGTGGCCGGTCCAAGGGTCGGTCCCGCGCCGAGCGAGCAGCGCGCACCCTACGTGCTGCCTGATCTGCCGGCGAAGAAGGAACCCTACGTCACGCCGACGCCGCCGGCGTTCGACACCAATCCGGCTGCTTGTGCGCCGGGCAGGACCTGCATTCGCTTCGACCCGAAAGATTCAAACAAGGACGCCCCGCCGGCAAAGTCGGACACCAAGAAGGGCTCGGCGCTGCCCTGGCAGACCGACACGGCGCCCACACCGAAGCCGACCAAGGCGCCGGAAGCGTCCGGCTGGACGTCCAGCGGACCGACAAACTAAACTCACAGCGCCACCGCCAGCAGAAAGCGCGTCCCCGTGAAGCTGTTCTCTTTCGGCTCCAAGACCAAGTCCCGGCCAACCTACGGCGATGCGGATGAACTGACCTTCGACGATCAGGCCGCCCAGTTCGGCGACCAGAACGAACCGCAGGCGGCCGACGGCTGGCTCACCGTGCACAATGTCAAAAAGACCTATGGCCGGCGAACCGTCGTCAAAGGCGTGACACTTGCCCTCGGCCGCGGTGAATCTGTTGGCCTGCTCGGCCCCAACGGCGCCGGCAAGACAACCGTTTTCTACATGATCACAGGGCTGGTGCCGGCCGACTCGGGCCGCATCACCATCGATGGTCGCGACGTGACCAAGCTGCCGATGTACCGCCGCGCCCGCCTCGGCATCGGCTATCTGCCGCAGGAAGCCTCGATCTTTCGGGGGCTGACGGTCGAGCAGAACATCATGTCGGTGCTGGAGCTGGTCGAGCCGAAGAAGAAGGCGCGCAAGGAGCAGCTCGACAGCCTGCTGGAGGAGTTCCGCATCACGCGGCTGCGCAAATCGCCCTCGATTGCGCTGTCGGGTGGTGAACGGCGGCGCTGCGAGATCGCCCGCGCGCTCGCCTCCCGGCCGTCTTTTATGTTGCTGGACGAACCGTTCGCCGGCATCGACCCGATCGCGGTCGGCGATATCCAGCAATTGGTTCGCCACTTGACCGAACGGGGAATTGGGGTGCTGATCACCGACCACAACGTGCGCGAGACCTTGAGCTTGAGTGATCGGGCTTATATCTTCTACGATGGTCAAGTTCTGACACAAGGTAAGCCAAACGAAATCATAGCCAATGAAGATGTGAGGCGGGTGTATCTTGGTGATATGTTTGGTTAAGCGCTGTTGTCTACATCTTGGTCCCGAAACGTGATTTAGGGTCCGAGGCTCTTGACCATGGCGCTTTCCGCTCGCCTAGAACTACGGCAAGGCCAGCAGCTGGTGATGACACCCCAGCTGCAGCAGGCGATCCGTCTTCTCCAACTGTCGAATCTGGAGCTCTCGGCCTTCGTCGAGCAGGAAGTAGAACGTAACCCCCTGCTCGAGCGCGACGAAAACGCCGAGGCGGCGCTACCCACCACGATCGATTCGGTAGTGGAGACACCCACACCTGCCGGTGACTATGCGCCCCTCGATCTCGCCCGCGCGGACGCAGACGCGGCCGGTGCTCTCGATACGGCTGCCGACAACCTTTATCCCGACACGGCGCCGGGTGAACTCAGCGCCGACCGCGGTCAGGATCTGGGTGGCTCGAACTGGTCCAATGTCAGTGGCGGTGGGGGTGGCATTGGCGACGACGACTACAATCTGGAAAGTTTCGTTGCCTCGCAGACCTCGCTCAAAGACCACCTCGTCGTGCAGATGCATATCGCCTTGAGTCAGCCGGTCGACCGGCTGATTGCCCAGAACCTGATCGACCACGTCGATGAAGCCGGCTATCTGACGGCGGCACTCGATGAAGTGGCCGAGCGGCTCGGCTGCCCCGTCGCGCACGTGGATTCGATTTTGGCCGTGCTGCAGACGCTCGACCCGCCCGGCGTCATGGCCCGCAGCCTCGCCGAGTGCCTGGCCTTGCAGCTGAAAGAGCGCAATCGTTTCGACCCGCAGATCGCGACCCTCCTCGCCAATCTCGACCTGCTCGCTGCGCACAATCTCACGGCCTTGAAGCGTGCGGTCGGCGTCGACATGGACGAGTTGTCCGACATGATCGCCGAGTTGAAGGACCTCAACCCGAAGCCCGGCCTCGCCTTTGGCAGTGTCCAGGTGCAGGCCGTGGTGCCGGACGTTCTCGTCCGCCTGGCCTCCGACGGCAGCTGGTTCGTCGAACTCAACAACGACACGCTGCCGCGCGTGCTCGTCAACCGCAGCTACTATACCCGCGTCACCAAGGTTGCACGCACCGCGCACGACAAGGATTACCTGGTCGATTGCCTGCAGTCGGCCAACTGGCTGGCAAAGAGCCTGGATCAGCGCGCGCGCACGATCCTGCGGGTCGCCGAGGAAATCGTGCGCCAGCAGGACGGCTTCTTCGCCCACGGCGTCCAGCATCTGCGCCCGCTCAATCTGAAGACCGTGGCGGATGCGATCAAGATGCACGAATCGACCGTCAGCCGTGTCACGTCCAACAAATACATCGCGACCCCCCGGGGCATTTTCGAACTCAAGTATTTCTTCACTTCCTCGATTGCCTCGTCCGGCGACGGCGAAGCCCATTCGTCCGAAGCCGTGCGCCATCGCATCAAGCAGCTGATCGATGTGGAAACGGCCCAGGGCGTGCTGTCAGACGACAAACTGGTCGAACGGCTGAAGGGCGAAGGCATCGACATCGCCCGCCGTACGGTCGCCAAGTACCGTGAAGCGCTGCGCATCCCCTCCTCGGTCCAGCGCCGGCGGGAAAAGCGCATGAGCGATCACATGGAGCGGGTCGGCTGAGGCCGCGCCAAACAGCGCCTGCGGCATTTGACACCTGCCCGGCCGCGGGACTAGCGTTTGTGGGACCGGAGAACATCTGCGAAGCGAGTGGGCGAACACATGACGATCCAGGTCACAGGCAAGAATATCGGCGCGGGCGAAGCATTTCAGATTTATGTGACCGACAAGATTGCCGATGTGCTGGACAAGTACATCGGGCCTGAGTTGTCGGGACATGTCAGGGTCGAGAAGGCCAAGGTCGGATTTCGCACCGATTGCTCGCTGCGCCTGCGCACCGGGTTGCTGGTCGAGGCCCACGGCGAGGGACCCGACGCCTATGCCAGCGCCGATGTGGCGATCGAGCGGCTCGACAAGCGCGTCCGCCGCTACAAGCGCCGCCTGAAAAGCCACCATCACCGCGCCCAGGACCTGCACGAGCGCGCCACCGGCATGAACGAATATGTCGTGCAGATCGAGGACGAGGAGGCCGGCAAGGAAGTGGCGGATGCGCCGGTAATTGTCGCCGAGAGCGTCGGGCAATTGCAGGAAATGACGGTGAGCGAAGCTGTGATGCAACTTGACTTGACGGACAAAGAGTTTCTGTTATTCCGGAATGCAGCGCACGGGCGCCTCAGTGTCGTGCATCGACGCCCGGATGGTCATGTCGGCTGGATTGATCCGCAACCGGATGCGGCATCTCATACCCCTCGCAACCCTTCCGGTGCGTCAAAAATGAACGGGTCGAGCGACGTTCGCGAGCGTTGAAGCAGCGCGCCAGAGCGCCTCGCGGCACGGATTGTGCATCGGCATTGTGCGTCGACGCAGCTACCTTGGGACAACCGCTCGATGGACTTCGGTGACCTGCTAACGATCCAGAACGTCGTTCCGCTTCTGCGAGCCAAGGACAAAACCGAAGTTCTGCAGCAGCTTAGCACGCGTGCGGCGCATTCAACCGGCCTGACACAACGTGACGTATTTGACGCGCTCTTGCAGCGCGAGCGCCTCGGCTCCACCGGATTCGGCCGCGGCATCGCCATTCCACACGTCAAACTGCGCGGACTTGAGTCACTCGTCTGCCTGTTTGCCAGGCTCTCTCAGCCCGTCGCCTTCGATGCCCCCGATGGCGAACCGGTCGATATCGTGTTCCTGCTGCTTGGGCCGGAGCACGCCAGTGGCGATCACCTGAAGGCCCTGGCTCGGATCTCCAGATTGGTTCGGGCACCGCGCGCATTGGAGCGCCTGCGGGCCACCCAGGACCGGGAATCGCTGTACGCCGTGCTCACCGAACCTGCCACCTCGCACGCAGCATAATGCTGCAACAATTCTAATGCACTTTCGGGCGCAGTCGCGCGCAAGTGCGGCACGGGCCAACCGCGCCATGGCCATGAAAATACCAGAAAAAATCCACCTACAACTATTTGCTTGGTCGATTTGCAGCTTCGATGCTACGTATGCGGGAAAATAATGAAGCCTGCCATCACGGCATGCCGCTTACGAACATGATAAGATGCCGACAAATACAGCTCCGCCGCCGATCCGCGCCGTCTTTGCTAAACGCCTCAAAGCCCTTCGCATTCCTCGCGGTTACCCGACGGCTCGCAGCTTCGCGGTGGCACTGGAAATTGACGAAAACCGCTACACCCGCTACGAGCGCGCCGAGGTCGAACCGGACCTGAGCCTGCTCGTGAAGATGTGCGCGTTGCTGGGCGTCAGCCCGAACGACCTGCTCGATGTGTTGCCGCAGCCCGCAGGTGCACCAGGCTTTGCCGAGGAAGCAACGACGTCGACAGGGGCTGCGCGTGATTCGACCGCGACGGCGCGACGGCGTGCGCTGGCCTGGCAATTGGCTGAGGAAATCGATAAGCTCGATCTCCCTCCCGCAGCTCACGCCCTCGACAAAGTGGCGCGCGTGTCGAAGATGTTCGCTGATATCTACGGCGATCCATTCTCGTTCCTCGCGCGCTTCACGGCCGAGCGTCGCTTCGATGCCGTCAATACCGCCACCGCTGCAAGTCTGGGCAGCATGATCGACGAACTGATCGAGGCCACCAAGGACCAGGTGCTGGGCGCACGGCAGCCTGGGTCGCAATAGCCGCCGTGGTGCACTTCGATCGCGGGCTTCCAGGGACCGGCACGGTCTGTTACATGCGCCAGAGCGCGGCGCGGCCGCCGTCGCCTCGCGCTGTCCTCTTCACACAACCGCAGAATTGCCCATGAAATTCACGCTTGCCTGGCTCAAGGATCACCTGGAAACGGACGCGACGCTGGCGCAGATGTCAGCGACGCTGACCGCGATCGGGCTCGAGGTCGAAAGCATCCACGACCAAGGCGATAAACTGGGCGCCTTCACCATCGCCCGCGTGCTGGAGGCAAAGCAGCATCCCAATGCCGACCGCCTGCGCGTGTGCCAGGTCGAAATCGCAGCTGGCCAACCGCCAGTCGAGGTCGTGTGCGGCGCGCCCAATGCCCGCACCGGCATGATCGGCGTGTTCGCGCCGTTAGGGGCCTATATCCCCGGCACCGGCATCACCCTCGACAAGCGCCCCGTGCGCGGCATCGTCTCGAACGGCATGCTGGTGTCGGAGCGCGAACTTGAACTGTCGGAAGCCCACGATGGCATCATCGAACTCGATGCCAGCATGGCCTCGAAGGTCGGCCAGCGCTACGTCGATGCGCTCGGCCTCGGCGATCCCGTAATCGAAGTCAAGCTGACGCCGAACCGCCCTGACTGCACCGGCGTGCGCGGCATCGCCCGCGATCTCGCGGCGACGGGCCTCGGCACGTTGAAGCCCGAAGCCAAGCTGCGGGCGGTTGAAGGCAGCTATGACTGCCCGATCGCGATAGAACTCGACTTCCCAGTGGCCGCCGGATCTGCCTGCTCGGCCTTTGCCGGGCGCCTAGTGCGCGGCGTCAAGAACGGCCCGTCGCCGGCCTGGATGCAGGCCCGCCTGAAGGCGATCGGCTTGCGCCCGATCAGCGCGCTCGTCGACATCACCAACTACATATCGATGGACCGCGGCCGGCCGCTACACGTCTATGACGCCGACAAGCTGAAGGGCAGCGTCCGCGCCCGCCTCGGCAAACCGGGCGAAACCTTCAAGGCGCTCGATAACAAGGGCTACACGGTCGACGACACCATGTGCGTGATCGCCGACGACAGCGGGCCACTGGGCCTGGGCGGCATCATTGGCGGGGAAGCCACCGGCTGCACGGACGCGACGACCAATGTGCTGATCGAATGCGCCTACTTCGATCCCCAGCGGATCGCGGCCACCGGGCGCAAGTGCGGCATCCAGAGCGATGCCCGCTATCGCTTCGAGCGCGGCGTTGACCCGGCATTCCTGCCTGCCGGCCTCGATCTTGCGACCGACATGGTGATGGCACTGTGCGGTGGCACACCCTCTAAGGCCCGGATTGCGGGTGCCGCACCGAACGTGCCGAACGCCATCGCCTTCGACTTCGCCCGCATCGAAAAGCTGTCGGGCCTCGCCGTCGCGCAGGGCGACGCGACCCGCATTCTCGAAGCGCTCGGCTGCAAGGTCGTGACCACCGGCAAAACGGCGACCGTGACGGCACCCTCCTGGCGGCCGGACATTCACGGCTCAGCCGACCTCGTCGAAGAAGTGATCCGCATCGTCGGCCTCGACAAGGTGCCGTCGACACCGATGCCGCGCGCGCGGGGCATCACGCGCACAGTGCTGACCGAGCCGCAGCGCCGTGCACGCCGCGCCCGCCGGCTGCTTGCGGGCCGCGGCTTCGTCGAAGTCGTCACCTGGTCGTTCCTGCCGCGCCCACAAGCAACCCACTTCGGCGGCGGATCGGACGCGCTCGAACTCGACAATCCGATCTCGGTCGAGATGTCGTCCATGCGGCCGAGCCTGCTGCCTGGCTTGATCAGCGCCGCCCAGCGCAATCGCAACCGCGGCTTCACAGACGTGGCCCTGTTCGAGCTTGGCCAGGTCTATCGCGGCGACCGGCCCGAAGATCAGACGATCTGCGCGTCGGGCGTGCGCGCCGGCTCGGCACTGCTCGGTGGCAGCGGCCGCCACTGGAGCGGCGCATCCGCCAACGCCGATCTGTTCGCAACCAAAGCCGACGTGGTCGCCGTTCTCTCGAGCCTGGGCTTCGACGCCTCGAAAGCACAGATCACGCGCGATGCACCGGCATGGTTCCATCCTGGCCGCTCCGGCAGCCTCAAGCTCGGGCCCAAGGTGACGCTCGCTCACTTCGGCGATATCCACCCCGCGAGCCTGAAGGCGCTCGACTGCGCCGGGCCGCTGGCCGCCTTCGAGCTGTTTCTCGACGCGATCCCACCGGACAAGCGCAAGGGCCGCGCACGCTCGCCGTTTGTTGCAGCCGAACTCCTGCCCGTGCGGCGTGACTTCGCCTTCGTGACGGATCAGGCGACCGCGAGCGGCGACATCGTGCGGGCCGCAGCCGGCGTCGACAAGGCGACGATCACGGAAGTGGCCGTGTTCGACATCTTCAGCGGCGGCACGCTAGCTGCCGACAAGAAGTCCGTGGCAATCGAGGTCACGCTGCAGCCGCAAGCCAAGACCTTCAGCGACGCCGATATCGATGCCCTCGGCGCGAAGATCGTCGCCGCCGTCGTCAAGGCCACGGGCGCGCAGATCCGCGGGTAGCTGGCTCATCGCACAGGCGGACAACGACCGATTGCCACCAATCGAATCGGTAACTGTCACCGTTATGCCCGAACCGGCATTCGCGCCCGGCGCAGCGGCTCCGCTTCGGTGAAAATCAGGCGCCGACGGAAGGCGAGCGGGCTCTGCGCGTTCATCACCGCTTTAAAGCCGTCGAGCGGCGTTGTGAAATGCGGCCGTACCAGGAAGCGCGTAGCATCGTTCGTCCAGTCGGGGATTGGCAACAACCAGCGACGGGCCAGATGCTCACCGACCGCGCCCAGCAGGGCATGCTCGTTGATATCACTGAGAGCGACGGGTTCGTCGCAGATCAACGGCGCCGCCGCGCCGCGCTTCACGGCGGCATAAAATGTGTCGAGGAATTCGGCTACCAGTGGACCAAAATCCTCGCCGTCACTGCGGCGTTGAGCCACTTCTGCCAAGGTAGCGGGGCGGTTCATCGGGGTCCTGGGGTTGCTGAACTGATGGCTTCTGGCGGCCGGCGCGCTCGCGCCATAGAGCTTCGATGCCGAGGATGACCTGGGGGCTTACGCGTGCCTCGGGATAAAATGACTGTGCGAACGTCATCAATTCGTTCTTCTGCGTGACGCCGACCACATCGATCAAATTCAGGATGTCCGGCAAGTCCTTCTGGCCCGTCGTCGTATCGATTCGCATGGCCATCAGCTTCATTGCCAGCAAATAGCCGGGCGCAGGCACGAACACGCGCAAGCCGGGAGATGCGTCATCGGGGTACGAACGGAACAATTCGTGGTGTTGCGCCAAACCATCGACGTTCGGCGACAGGTAGGTGCGCACGCCATCATTGAGCCAGTCGGCCGGCCACCCTCGTGTCGCCGCGATCTCAGTCGCGAACCGATTTATCAAGGTTTGGTCCGCGACTGCGACAGCATCAACGTCCTGAGTGGCAATGCGGAAATTCGAAGCGAGCAGCAGTGCAGACCCGCGATAGACTGCAATTTCGATTACCTTGCCTTCGCGGCTGGCCATGCCGGCAAGCTCGGTGAAAGCGTCGTGAATGTCTTCTTGTGTCAGCATTTAGCCAAGCTTAGCACAAAGTCCTCGATTGGATGAGCCAATGCCTGGCGTCCAATCGGCAATTCACCCCGCCCCTCAACTGAACCGGTCGGTGCGGTAAGGGAACGGGTCGGTGAAGGTCGCTTCGCCGGTCATCATCTCGGCGAGCAGGCGGCCGGTGACGGGGCCGAGCGTGAAGCCCCAATGCTGGTGACCGAAGTCGGCCCACAGCCCCTTCTTGCCGACCACGGGACCGATCATCGGCACCATGTCGGGCAGGCACGGGCGACGGCCGAGCCACGGCTCCGGATCGACCTTCTCGGCGAGGGGCAGGATTTCCCGCGCCATCGGCTCGACCTTGCGCAGTTGCACGGGCGTCGGCTCGGCATCGCGCCAGGTGAACTCGGCGCCCGTCGTCAGGCGAATGCCCTTGGTCATCGGCGTCAAGCAATAGCCGCCCGACACATCGAGGATCGGCCGCGCCAGCGAGGCATTGCCCCGCGGCTTGAAGTGCATGTGATAGCCGCGCTTCACGAACAGCGGCACCTTGATCCCCTGCGTGCCGAGCACATCGTCGGACCAAGCGCCCAGCGCAATCACCACGTCGCGCGCCTCGATCGGCCCATCGACATTGCCGATCGACCAGCCACCGGGCGAGCGGGCAAGCGTGCGGGCATCGCCCGTCATCATGCGGCCGCCGAGCTTCAGGAAAAGCGCCGCATAGGCTTTGCCCAGACGCCCCGGATCGCCGATGCTGACCGGCTCCGGCATCAAAATGCCGCCGACGATCGGGCCCTCGATATGCGGCTCCAGTGCACGCACGCCGGCTGCATCAAGCGTTTCGAACTTGACGCCAAACGTGTCGCGCAGCTTCGCGTCGGTTTGGATTGCCGCATCCAGCGCGCTCTGCTCGCGAAACAGCCGCAGATATCCCGTGCGGCGCATCATGCCGTCGACGCCGGCGTGGTTCGCCAACGCCTCGTGCTCGGCAAGGCACAGCGAAGCCAACGGCCGGAACGCGCGCGAAGCGGCCGCGACCTTGTCCGGCGAGCTGTTGCGCCAGTACTGGTAAAGGCTCGGCGCCAGATGGGCGAGTGCACTGTAGTGCCAGTTCGCTTCCGGCGCGCCGTTGACGCTATAGGTCATCAGTTTCTTGAGTTGCCGCGGAAAGGCATAGGGCATGATCGCTTCGGTCTGGATGATGCCGGTGTTGCCATAGGACGTTTCTTCGGCGGCGCCCCGCCGGTCGACCAGGATGACCGAGCGGCCGCGCTTCAACAAGTGGATGCCGGCAGAAATGCCGACCATGCCGGCGCCCAGGACGATACAATCGGCTTTCATTTCAGATACATCCGGAGTGATAAAGGGGGGAACAGGCAGCCACCATAGCGTGTCCGCGCTTTGCTGCAACGCGCAACCAATGCTACGGCACGTTTGTCATTCCAGACCAGAACGAGGCCATTCATGATCCCGCGTTACAGCCGCCCCGAGATGGTCGCGATCTGGGAGCCCGAGGCGCGCTATCGCATCTGGTTCGAGATCGAGGCGCATGCGGCGACCGCCATGGCCGACATCGGCATGATCCCCAAGAGTGCCGCCGAAACGATCTGGGCCAAGGGCAGTGTCGTCGCTTTTGATGCCGCCAAAATCGACGCCATCGAGCGCGTGACCAAACACGATGTGATCGCGTTCCTGACGCACTTGGCCGAGTTCGTCGGCGACGATGCCCGCTTCATACACCAGGGGATGACCTCGTCCGACGTGCTGGATACGTGCCTCAACGTGCAGCTGGTGCGGGCGAGCGACCTGCTGTTGGCCGGCGTCGACCGGCTCTTAGCCGCGCTTAAGACCCGCGCCTTCGAGCACAAAATGACGCCGACCATCGGCCGCAGCCATGGCATCCACGCCGAGCCGGTGACGTTCGGCTTGAAGCTCGCGCAGGCCTATGCCGAGTTCACGCGCGCCCGCTCCAGGCTGGTCCTCGCCCGAGCGGAAGTGGCGACGTGCGCCATTTCCGGCGCGGTCGGCACCTTCGCCAACATCGATCCCCGGGTCGAAGCATATGTCGCAACCAAGCTCGGCCTGATGCCGGAGCCGATATCGACCCAGGTGATCCCGCGCGACCGGCACGCCATGTACTTCGCGACGCTGGCAGTGGTCGCATCCTCGATCGAACGGCTCAGCATCGAGATCCGCCATCTGCAGCGCTCGGAAGTCTATGAGGCGGAGGAGTTCTTCTCGGAAGGACAGAAGGGCTCGTCCGCCATGCCGCACAAGCGCAATCCCGTGCTGACCGAAAACTTGACCGGGCTTGCCCGCATGGTGCGGTCTTACGCGCTGCCGGCCATGGAGAATGTGGCCCTCTGGCACGAGCGCGACATCTCGCATTCCAGCGTCGAGCGCATGATCGGCCCGGATGCCACGATCACGCTCGACTTCGCGCTGCACCGCATGGCCGGGGTGATCGAGAAGCTGGTGGTGTATCCTGAGAACATGAAAAAGAATCTTGACCGGCTCGGCGGGCTCATTCACTCGCAGCGGGTGATGCTCGCGTTGACCCAGAAGGGCGTGTCGCGCGAGGACGCCTATGCCTTCGTGCAGCGCAACGCGATGCCGGTGTGGCGCGGCGAGGGCGACTTCCTCACCCTGCTCAAGGCCGACACGGACGTGGCAGCCAAGCTGAAGCCGGCCGACCTCGCAGCCCTGTTCGACCTCGGCTATCACACCAAGCACGTGAATACGATCTTCGCCCGCGTGTTTGGATGACGGCTCCAACAGGCACTGCTATGCTTCGCCCATGAACGCGCCCCTCGATCTCCAAATGAGTAACGCCGCGTTCCTGCAGTGGGTGCAGGGACAGGAGGGACGTTTCGAGCTGGAGCGGGGCCGCGTCGTAGAGCAGATGACCTGGGGATCGCGTGGGCATTCGATGCTTGTCGGCCGAGTTGCCAGGGCGTTCGGCAACAGGCTCGATGACACTGTTTGGAACGTATGCCCGACCGACCTCGCTGTCGAGATCACCGACAGTGTTCGTTATCCGGATGTACTTGTCGAGAGAACCGGCCAAGATACGAAGGCTCTGGCGGCTAAAGACCCGGTCGTGCTGGTCGAGGTATTATCCCCGTCGTCAGTCGTGCGGGACTTGAACATCAAGCTCGGCGAGTATACGGCGCTGCAGTCTCTGCAAGCCTACATCGTGGCCAGTCAGGACGAGCCGATCCTGTGGGTTTGGCAGCGCAACACCGATGGCAAATTTCCATCTGATCCGGTCGAAATCGCTGGCCGCACGGCGCAGCTCGTGATCGATCATCTCGGCGTTACGATTCCATTGGCCGAGTTGTACCTCGGCATCGGCCATTCCTGAGCCGTTCCCATGAAAATCGCCGATATCGACATTCTCATCATTCCCGGCTTGTCCAACTCCGGGCCGGACCATTGGCAGTCCCGGTGGGAGCGCAAGATCAGAAACGCGCGCCGGGTCGAGCAGGCAGACTGGGAAACGCCGATGATCGGCGATTGGGTCGGCAACATTGTCCAGGCGGTGGCGCGGGCGTCTCGGCCGGTCATACTGGTCGCTCATAGTTTGGGCGTATCGGCCACCGCCCATGCCGCAACCAAACTGCCGGCAGGGATCGTCGCCGGCGCCCTGCTGGTCGCCGCGCCTGACCTCACCCAAAGCAACATCTGGCCAGCAAGGCACGGCGGCTTTGACCCCGTGCCCCTCGGCCAGCTGCCGTTTCGGTCATGCCTCGTGGCATCCACCAACGATCCCTATTGCGCACTCGAACGTGCTCGTGAGTTTGCCACGGCCTGGGGTTCGGCCTTCATCGAGGCCGGCGAGGTCGGGCACGTCAACAGCGACTCAGGCCACGGCCCGTGGCCTGAGGGGCTCATGCGCCTCGGCTGGTTCTTGAAGCAGCTCGAAACGGCGGGTTGAGCCTCAAGTTTTGGACGACTCGATCTGCTGCACTGCGGTTGCCAGGAACTCATCCATCTGTTTGCGCATATCGGCGTCCGAGACCTTCACGCCCTTGTCGGCCAAGTCCTTGGCCACCTTGCGCAAGACATCGTCATCGCCCTTTTCGGCAAGATCGGCCTTACGAACAGCTTTGACGTAGTCTTCGACAGCCGAGCCCGTCATGCCCATCTTTGCTGCGGCCCACTCGGCAAGCATTTTATTGCGACGCGATTCAGCTTTGAACTTCAAGTCGGCGTCATGGGCGAATTTATTTTCGAAAGCTTTCTGGCGACTGTCGAAACCCGTCATGTTATTCTCCGATGAGGACTACGCGTTGCTTGCATGGCCTGCGCGGTATCTTTTGACGACTGCATGCCGACCACTTCCACGCCTTGATATCGTGCCTGCCATAGGCGCCGCAATCGCAATCGGCGACTTCCAAGGCACGGCAGCAGTCATGCAGTGCGGCCACAACCGTTAACATTGTGTCGCCCCCCTTGTTCAGCTAGGGTCCAGACTTGAAAAGATCTCGGGGCTTCGCAACCGCAAAATACTGCGGCGACGAAAAACCTCTGGCACGAGAACTGCGCAAGACGCCTCAAAGGAAGACCGGTGATGAACAAGCGCCGCCGCATCTACGAAGGCAAGGCCAAGGTGCTGTACGAGGGACCGGAACCCGGCACCCTCATTCAGCATTTCAAGGATGACGCGACTGCTTTCAACGCCAAGAAACACGCGCTGATCGAAGGCAAGGGTGTGCTCAACAACCGCATCTCCGAGTACATCTTCGTCAAGCTCGGCGAGATCGGCGTGCCAACCCACTTCATGCGCCGCATGAACATGCGCGAACAGCTGATCCGCGAAGTGGAGATCATCCCGCTCGAGGTCGTCGTGCGCAACGTCGCTGCCGGCTCACTCGCAACCCGTCTCGGGCTCGAGGAGGGGACCGCCCTGCCGCGCTCGATCATCGAGTTCTACTACAAGGCCGACAAGCTCAACGATCCCATGGTGTCGGAGGAGCACATCACCGCGTTCGGCTGGGCGACACCGCAGGAAATCGACGAGGTCATGAGCCTTGCGCTGCGCATCAACGACTTCCTGGTCGGCCTGTTCCTGGGCATCGGCATCCGCCTGATCGACTTCAAGGTCGAGTTCGGTCGGCATTGGGAGAACGATCAGATGCGCATCATCCTGGCCGACGAGATCAGCCCGGACTGCTGCCGCCTGTGGGACGTCGCCACCGCCAACAAGCTCGACAAGGACCGCTTCCGCCGCGACCTCGGCGGCGTGCTGGAAGCCTACCAGGAAGTAGCCCGTCGCCTGGGCGTGCTGACCGAGAACCGCCCGCCCAAGGGCGCCGGCCCGGTGCTGGTGACGAGCAATGGTACGAAGCCGAATTAACTGCAGTGCAGGCGTGAGATCGTGAGTGGTGGATCACCATGCCTCACGACCTCACGACCTCACGACCTCACGAGTTTCCATGAAAGCCCACATCAAAATCACCCTCAAGAACGGTGTGCTCGATCCGCAAGGCAAGGCGATCCAGGGCGCGCTGGGTCACCTCGGCATTAGCGGCGTCGGCGACGTGCGCCAGGGCAAGTTCATCGAGGTGGAACTCGCTGAGACCGACGAGGCGAAGGCGCGCGCCACGGTCGAGAAAATGTGCCGCGAGCTGCTCGCCAACATGGTGATCGAGAATTACGCATTCGAGCTGGTGCGATAGGTGGCTGGTGAGCGCATAACCCGTCGGTTGCAATAGCGCCGCCATTTCGCCACGTACAATTCTTGCCGATCAGCCGGCAAAAACCGTTCCAGAGTAAATGCACGCAAGCGCCAGTGTCAGGTCATTTGGGGCTCGTTGAGCTGCACCGGCCACTGCATTGATGGTTTTGCCCTCCACCGGCCATCGCAGGGCATCGCATGCACGAGCCCTTGGCACAGCAGGTGGCATGTACTTTCTCCCGCGCGAACCCAGCGGCTTGACACGCCCCACCCCGGCCTCCCCCGCAAGGGGCAGAGAGGGAAAACCAAGAGAGCGGTGCCGAGGAATTGTCCATGCAATTCTCCTGGGCCACGCCTGGAATGCGATTGACCAGCCCCTGCGCGGCCAGCAAGAATGGCGGGTCTCGCGATGCCCAATGTCCAGGAGCGGCCGTCTATGTTCGATTGCGATCGCTGCAAACGTGCACCGCCCTGCCCGACCTTGGACGAGGCGCTGCGGCGGCTTGACCATATCACCAGCGATCCGCGCGTTTAAAAGGATAAGGGCAGATGAAGAAGCCCGTCATCGGCGTGATCGGCAACACGCATGTCGTCGAGAACCGCTTCACCGTGCAGATGACCGGCGAGCGCAACTTTCGCGCCGTCGCCCAGGCCGCCGGCGCCATGCCGCTGATGTTTGCCGCCTGTCCCGAGATCACCGAGATCGAAGCGCTGCTGGGCCTGGTCGATGGCATTTTGCTTACGGGCGCGCGGGCCAACGTGCATCCAACCCACTTCGGCACCGCGCCCGATCCCAAGCACGAGCCCTACGATGAGCGACGCGACGCCCTTGCGCTGCCCCTCATCAGGGCCTGCGTCGACCGTGGCATTCCCCTGTTCGGCATCTGTCGCGGCTTCCAGGAGATGAACGTCGCGTTCGGCGGCAGCTTGCATCCCGAGATCCGCGAACTGCCGGGGCGCATGAACCACCGCATGCCGCGCCTGCCGACCGGCGAAATCCATCCCGACCCAACCGTCGTGTTCGCCGAGCGCCACGACGTGACGCTGAAGCCCGAGGGCACGTTCGCCCGGTTGCTCGGCCTGCCGTCCATCCGCGTGAACTCGCTGCACGGGCAGGGCATTCTCGACAGCGGCGCGCGTGTGATCGTCGAGGGGATGGCCGAGGATGGCACGATCGAGGCGATCACCATCGCTGATGCGCCGGGCTTTGCGCTCGGCGTGCAATGGCACGCGGAGTACGCGGCGCAGACCAATCCGGTCAACAGCACCCTGTTCCGGGCGTTCGGCGAGGCGGCGCGGGCCTATCAGCGCGGGCGGTGAATTCAGCGGCGCGCGGCGGCATGATGCCTACTCACGACATGAACTTGATGACCAGCAGGAAGGCGGCACTGCCGACGCCGAAGACGAGGCCCGAGATCGCGCGCACCGGGTTGCGCCAGAACAGCTCGTAGGCCTCGCGCAGTTGGCCACCGTTCAGCGTCCACCAGCCGGCGTCCGTCACCAGCGTGCGATCGGACGCGCGGGCCGCCACCTCGGCGATCAGCGTGACCTTGCACAACACCGACTGCAACACGTTGTAATATTGCCCGGCGGTGAACGCCTCCGCCTCGTGCAGGCCAGACAGGAAGCCCGACGTGGACTGGCCGTTGGTCGCGGCCAGAGTCTCGAGATAGGGCTTGGCAACATAGCCGCTCCCGAACATCTCGACGAATGTGCGTGACACATCGAGCTTCTGCGTCTCGTGCAGGGTGACAGGCGCGCCGCCCAGCAGCGCGAAGCGATGGGCGAGCGCGGCAAAGCCGAATTTCTCGTCGCGCATGTTCCAGTGCAGGAACGTGGCATACGGGTGGCGTGCGAGGAAATCGTAGAAGCGGGCGAGCATGGTGTGCTCGCTTGCATCGAGCGTGGCGACATCGTGGTCGCGCCGGCGGGCGAGCTCCACTTCCGCGTGGATCGAGAATGAGGTCGTGACGCCGGTGCCGAGATTGCGCAGTGCGATCGCTGTGATCCGCGGCGACGCGTAGCCCTGGCCCTGGTCGAAATGCTCGCACGCGTAGTGAATGACGAACACGGTCGTTGGCTGCGCGAACACACGAGCCAGCGCTTCTCGCGCGGCCTTCTGCCGGGTCGGGTTCGGTGCCACCACGAGACAGCCTCTTGGAAAAATTGCATGCACGCAGACTGCAGACGTGGGGCGAATCGGATGGCCGCCCCGCTGCGGCATTGTCCTGCTTCGCTGGTCGCAGACAAGTCCCGTTGCGCACTTCGTTTTGGCCGGCCGGAAGAAATCGAAAGTGGACGTCGCAATTAGTTGATCGTGCCGCACGCGATCCTTTCGCGGCGTCGCGACGTTTTGAAGATGAGCGCCGGCTTGTTTCCCGGGCCGTCGCCGATCAGCGAACAGGAGTATCGTCCATGAGACCAGCACTCATCGCAGCAACCGTTGCCATCGCTGCGCTCACATCGCTTGCAGCGTTGGCGACCACGAGCACTAGCGCCGAGGCAAGAGGCTTCCGACACGGTCACGGCCATTTCCACGGCCATGGCTTCCACCGTGGGTTCGGCTTCCATCGCGGCTTCGGTTTCCATCGTAGTTTTGGTTTCAACCGTGGCTTCAATCGCAGCTTCGGCTTCAACCGTGGCTTTGGCGGACGCGGGTTCTCATCGCGTAGATAGCGCGCCAGTCGCGAGCCGCCACCGTGGTCGAGCGTGAGGGGCTCTCACCTGAAGAAGTGGCGATGCAGATGACGATCAACTCAATCATTGCCCGCCACGAAACGTGCCGAGAAATTGATTAAAAGAGATTGGACCGCAACGACGTACGGGGTCCTAATAGGCTGATGCGGCAGTTCAAGCCTTGAGCCTGCCGCCAGCATCGAACAGGAGTGACGGTCATGTCGCGTTCAACGTTCGCACTCGCTCTCGCAGTCGCTGCCATCGCAACCCTGGGTGTCTTCGACGCACTGTCATCGAGCGCCGAAGCACGGGGCGGCGGCGGTAGAGGCGGCGGCGGTCACCACGGCGGTGGTGGCAGGAGCTTCGGTGGCAGCCATTTCGGCGGCGGCCACTTCGGTGGACATCGTGGGTTCCATCACGGCGGGTTCCGCCACCACGGCGGATTCTACTCGTCGTTCTACGACTACGACCCCTACTATTACGGCTCGCGCCGCTTCCACCACGGCAAGTTCGGCAACCGCCGCTCCTTCAATCGCCGCTGAGCCGGCCCTTCACGCCCACCACTTGACGGGCACAGGAAAGCGACCGGCCGCGTCTTCGATGGCCTGACCGGCGCGAAACAAAGTACCCTCGTCGAACGGTTTGCCGATCAGCTGAAGGCCGAGCGGCGTGCCCTGCGACGACAGTCCGGCCGGCACCGATATGCCCGGCAGGCCGGCCATGTTGACCGTGACCGTGAAGATATCTTCGAGATACATGGCCAACGGATCGCCGCTCTTTTCTCCCGCTGCGAAGGCGGGCGATGGCGTGGTCGGCGTCAGGATGCAATCGACCTTGGCCCAGGCCTGATCGAAGTCGTTCTTGATCAGCGAGCGTACCTTCTGCGCCTTGAGATAGTAGGCGTCATAGTAGCCCGCCGACAGCACGTAGGTGCCGATCAGAATGCGGCGGCGCACTTCCTTGCCGAAGCCGGCCGCCCGCGTGTTCTCATAGGTTTCGGTCACATCGCGGCCGGGCACGCGCAGGCCGTAGCGCACGCCATCATAGCGCGCGAGGTTCGACGAGCACTCGGCCGGCGCGACGATGTAGTAGGCGGGCAGTGCATATTTCGTGTGCGGCAGCGAAATGTCGTGGATCGTGGCGCCGGCCGCCTTCAGCCACGCAATGCCCTTCTGCCAGAGCACTTCGATCTCCGCCGACATACCCTCGATCCGGTACTCCTTCGGCACGCCGACCCGCAAGCCCTTGAGCGACTTGCCGATCTCGGCTTCGTAGTCCGGTACGGGGGTGTCGACGCAGGTCGAGTCCTTCGGGTCCGGGCTCGCCATGGCCTTCAGCAGGATCGCCGCATCGCGCGTCGTCTTGGCGATCGGGCCGGCCTGATCGAGCGAGGAGGCGAACGCCACGATGCCCCAGCGCGAGCAGCGCCCGTAGGTCGGCTTGATGCCCACCGTGCCGGTCAATGCGGCGGGCTGGCGGATCGAGCCGCCGGTGTCAGTCGCGGTGGCAGCGAGGCACATATCGGCGGCCACGGCTGCCGACGAGCCGCCCGACGAGCCGCCCGGCACTAATTTGTCGTTCGACAGTGCACCGCTGACAGCCTTGCGCCGCCACGGGTTGATGACGTTGCCGAAGCAGCTCGTTTCGTTCGACGAGCCCATGGCGAACTCGTCGTTGTTGAGCTTGCCCAGCATCACCGCGCCCGCATCCCACAGGTTCTGCGTGACGGTCGACTCATAGGTTGGCGTGAAGTCGCCGAGGATCTTCGAGCACGCCGTGGTGCGCACGCCCTTCGTCGCATAGAGATCCTTGATGCCGAGCGGCAGACCTTCGAGCGCGCCGGCCTTGCCGGCAGCCAACCGCTGGTCGCTCTGGCGGGCTTGCGCCAGCGCATGCTCGGGCGTCGGTAGCACGTAGGCGTTGAGCCCGCCATTGCCAGCGGCAATGGCGTCGTTGAACGCAGCTGTCAATTCGACGGCCGTGAACGATTTCTTCCTCAGCCCGTCGCGGGCTTCGGTGAGCGTCAGCTTGGTGAGTTCGGTTTTCGACATCGGATCAGGCGATCTCTTTGGTCATGAACAAACTGAGGGGATCTGGCTGGTAGTCGGCAAAGGGTGGGCAGTCTTCGTAGCCGGCACGATGGTAAAGGTGCACCGCCTGCAGATTATGGATGCCGGTTTCGAGCGACAGTCGCTTGATGCCGCGGCGCCTGGCTTCGCTCTCGATGGTGTCGAGGAGTGCCCGTCCAAGGCCACGCCCGCGCGCCTCGTGCGGCACATACATGCGTTTGATCTCGCCGTGCCGGGCATCGAGAACGCGGAATGCGCCACAGCCGATCGCGCGGCCCTCTTGGCGGGCAACAAAAAAGACCACGTCGGGCTTGGCAAGCGCGGCCACGTCGAGCAGGTGGTTGCTTTCCGGCGGATACAGCGACTTCGAGAAGTCGTCGAGCGCGTCGATGAGGGCGATCACCTCGGGCTGGCGCGGGTCCTCTTGCGCGATCTCGATGCGCGGGATCTTGAATGGCAGCGGCGTGTCCCCGCTCATTCCACGACTTTCGGCACGACGAAGAAATGATCTTCGACCTTGGGCGCGTTGGCGGTCACGTCGCGGGCGATCTCGCCGTCCGTCACTGTGTCGATGCGCTGGCGCAGCACGATCGGGACGACGCGGGTCATCGGCTCGACATTGCGGGTGTCGACCTCGTCCAGCATCTTGACCCAGTCGAGGATGCCGGTGAGCTCCTTTTCGAGCCCGCGGGCTTCCTCGGCAGTGACCTTGATGCGGGCCAGCCGCGCGATGCGGTGCACGGTTGCTTCGTCGACCTTCATGAGTGCCTCGTCTCGCCGGCCCGTTGACCAGCCCTTGCCCAGATCTTGTTATGCCGGCACTCATAGCGTAGCCGGCAAATGCGCCGCAACCTTTGTACGCCCCGTCACTACCATGTGCGACCGGCGCACGCGTGATCAAAGTCTGCTGATCGGCTATGACGGGGGAGGATCGAAGTCCGCCCCCCGGCCGGTGATGATGACAGGCAACGCTCAGCTCCAGTTCGGATATCACCGCTGCGCCGACCAGGACGCACGCGCGATGCCGCACCATCCCGTCATCGTCATCGGCGCCGGCCCGGTTGGATTGACGCTCGCCCTCGACCTCGCCCGGCGCGGCATCAGGCCGGTTCTGCTTGATGATGCCGATCGCATCGGTGAGGGCAGCCGGGCGATCTGCTTTGCCAAGCGCACGCTCGAGATCTTCGACCGGTTAGGGGTCGCCGGCCCCATGCTGGCAAAGGGCGTGGTGTGGCAGAAGGGGCGGGTGTTCCTGGAGCACGACGAGGTCTATGCCTTCGATCTGCTGCCCGAGGGCGGCCACCAGATGCCAGCCTTCATCAACCTGCAGCAGTACTACATCGAGCGCTATCTGGTGGATGCCATCGCTGCCCGCGACGACATCGACCTGCGCTGGCGCAACAAGGTGGTTGGGATCGAGCACCTCAGCGATGGCGCGCGCCTCACGATCGATACGCCGGACGGGCCCTATGTGCTCACCTGCGACTGGCTGGTGGCCTGCGACGGCGCCCGCTCGTCCGCGCGCCGCCACCTCGGTCTCGACTTCGCCGGCGAGGTGTTCGAAGATCAGTTCCTGATCGCCGACGTGAAGATGAAGGGCGACTTCCCGACCGAGCGCTGGTTCTGGTTCGACCCGCCGTTCCATGCCGGCCAGTCGGCGTTGCTGCACAAGCAGCCGGACGATGTATGGCGCATCGATCTGCAGCTCGGGCCCGGCGCCGATGCGAAGCTGGAAAGGCAACCAGCCAACGTCATCCCGCGCATTGCCCGCATGCTGGGGCACGGCAATTTCACGCTCGAATGGGTGTCGGTCTACACGTTCCAATGCCGCCGGCTCGCGAAGTTCATCCACAACCGCGTGGTGTTCGCCGGCGACAGCGCCCATCAGGTGTCGCCGTTCGGCGCACGCGGCGCCAACTCCGGCATCCAGGACGCGGATAACCTGGGCTGGAAGCTCGCCGCCGTCCTCAAGGGCGCGGCACCGGCGCGGCTGATCGACAGCTACGAGAACGAGCGGGGGCAGGCGGCGGATGAAAACATCGGCCATTCGACGCGCTCGACCGACTTCATAGCGCCGCGCTCGAAGATGGAGCGGCGGTTTCGTAATGCGGCGCTGGAACTGGCGGCACACACCGATTTCGCCAAGCGGTTCGTCAACTCCGGCCGCCTGTCCCTGCCGACCGCCTACGACAGTCCGCTGTCGACCACCGCTGAAGGGACATTCGATGGTCAGGCGCGCGTCGGTGCACCAGCGCTCGATCTGCCGATGGCGGCCATGGGCAACGGGCACCCCTGGCTGCTGTCCCGTCTGGGGGCGAACTTCACCGTGCTGCACGTCGGCTGCGTGTCGCCACTCGTGGCCGACGATGGCAGCGACAGCATCAGGCACCTTGCCATTCCCCTGGCCGGCGACGCGGCCGCCCATGCCGCCCGGCGTTATGGCACCAAGCCAGGCGTGGTCTACGTCGTCCGCCCGGACCAGCACATCTGTGCGCGGTTCGCTGCCTATGAGCCGGAGAAGGTCCAGGCCGCGATCAACCGGGCCATGGGCCTCATCGGCTGAGCGCGGCGCGCCAGCCGGCGGCGACAGCCTCGTCCTCCGAGCAGAACCAGCGCTTGCCCCTGGACGCGCCGCGCCCCTCGTCGTCCATGCGGACCTTCTCGTACCAGGGACTCCACGGCATGTGGTAGATGCGGCCCGAACTCGTCACATTACCCTTGATGGTGCAGCCGCCCGGCGCCTGCACTTCGGCCAGGGCCCAGGCGCGGGCGCGAAACTCCCAGGCCGGCATGGCGTCGCCCTGCCAGATGCCGAGGCCGGCAGCCCGCGCTTCGGCCTCCTGGGCGACATAGGCTTGCGAGTAGCGCACGAACGCCCAAGCATAGCCGGTGCGCACCATTTCGGCGTTGAGGTTGACGGTGCCGGCGAAGCAGCGGCCGAGCGTGCGGCCGTACTTGTCGAGCCCCTGGTCCTCGCAGCGCACGAGATTTGTGCCGATCAGCTGGGTGAGCTTGCGGATCGCCTCATGCCCACACGGCCATTGGCCAGCACCACGTCGACCACACGCCTGGGTTGTCTCCGGCGCATCAATGCCTTCGAGCCGGATGCGGGTCGTTCCCAGCACGATCGTATCGCCGTCGACGACACGCGCATCGCCTTGTAAAACCTCATATTTACCGGCAATCACGAGGTTGGGGCCAAGCACCAGAAGCCCTACCGCCAGCAGCCCCGCAAACGCCAGGGCGGCTAGTTGACGCGCCAGAAGACGCTTGACATTAACACGCATAGGTTGAATTTGCCTGATTCGGCAGGCAAGAGCGAGACCGAACCGAGGCGATTTCCACCGTTTTGATGGCAACTGCGTGTTGAAAGTTGTAACACCGCCACAGCGTGTGGCGCACTTGCTAAGCGTGGAGTTTTTCTGCGTCTATTCAGGGACTTGGTGCAGGTCCCGCTTGGCGAAATGCACGACATAGCCCTCGCGCGCGAGCTGCTTCAGGGCATCCGCGCGCTGCGTCGGCTCGCTCAGATACTCGACCACGAACACGGGCCGTCCCTCGGCCTTCAGCAGGTTGAGATCGCGGATGCCGGTCTTGGTTATACCTGCCTCGTTCGGCTGGCCGTCGCCCTTGACGCCATACACCAGGTCTTCCTTGGCGATGCCGTCGATGACGCGGCGGTAGGCGGGCAGGCGCAACAACTCCTCGCCGTTCTGCGGGACAACCAGGAAGCCCGCCCGACGGCCCTTGGCATAGGCCGATATGGCGCTGACGAAGCGCACCATCTGCGCCATGGCATCCTTGTTTTCGGCAGCCCAGTGGTCGTAGGCATCGATGCGGTCGAGATAGACGCCGTCGAAGCCCGCATCGATGATGCGGTCGAGATAGGGGCGGGGGCCTGGACGGAACGACAGGGCGATGCGCTGCAATCGATTCTGGTCCGCGGCGTCGGCCGGCGGCATGATGATGTTCCACCAGCCGGGTTCCCAGTACCGCACGGGATAATTGCCCTTCCACTCGGCGTTCTCCGGGCCGAGCCACGACGGCGAGCCCGGTGCCCAGCCGCTCTGCCAGTAATAGCGATAGCTCTCCGCTTCCCCGATCGACATGTAGGCGAGCACGATCCGCTTCGAGCCATCGGTGCGGGTGCGCAGCCGTTCGACATCTTCGCGGCTGAACACGCGCCGTTCTGATCCGTCGCGCGAATAATCGACGACCAGCAGATCGAGCGCATCGGGGATCGTGCGTTGCGTGACGTTCTGCAGCTGATAGCCCCACGAACGGGCATCGCGCAGGGCCAGGCCTTCCCGCGGCGTGAGCTTCGGCTGTTGGCGCGTCGGCAGGAACAGCAACAGCGCGGGCACGGCGAGTGCCAGGACGGCCAGCCACAAAACGAAGCGCCACGACGACCGCTTCGGCTTGCGGCCGCGTGGCTTCGGCTGAAATCGTGGCCTGGTGCGCTTGGCTGGCATCGCGTGCTATGGTGACCGCAGTTGAGGTTCCGGCATCGACCCGAAGCGTTTGTCATCGGGCTGCCGCAGTAGCCTCCGTTACCCCGACTCGTCGAACAAGTAACAGGCTTGAGCACTATGAGTGAACAGGGCGAAGTTGTGACGCAGGCGGCTGAACTCGATCCATTGCATGCGGCCCGCAGCTGGCTGTTGCGCGATGGCCACGTGGCGCTTGCGACCGTCATCGATACCTGGGGCTCGGCGCCGGTGCCGGTGGGCGGGCAGATGGCGATCGCAATAGACGGCCGTTTCCAGGGCTCGGTCTCGGGCGGCTGCATCGAGGGCGAGATCATCACCGAGGCCGGCGAGGTGCTGGCAGCGGCGGCGCCGCGCACGATGGCGTTTGGCGTCGCCGACGAGACTGCCTGGAGCGTTGGGCTGCCGTGCGGCGGCAAGGTGCGCGTGTTCGTCGAGCGGCTCGATGCGCAGACCGGCGGACTGGCCATACTCGAGGCAGCCCTTCGCGCCCGCGATGCCCGCACCGGGCTCGTCATGCGCACGCGACTGGTGGACGGCGGGCGCCAGTTGTTCGCCCGTGGCGATGCCGATGTGCCAGCCGACATCGCGGTTCGCTTCCGCACCGGCAAAAGCGCGCTAGAGCAGACCCCGGACGGCGAGGTGTTCGTTCAGGCCGTGGTGCCGCCGGCGCGCATCCTGATGATCGGCGCGACGCACATCGCCCAGGTGGCGACGCAAATTGCCAGACTCGCCGGCTACGAAGTCATGGTCATCGATCCGCGCTCAGCCTTCGCTGCGGCCGACCGTTTCCCCGATGTCGCCTTGCATGCCGAATGGCCACAGGACGCGCTGCCGCGCATCGGCCTCGATCCCTACACTGCCGTCGTCGTCCTCGCCCATGTCGCCCACATCGACGACGAGGCGCTGAAACTGGCGGTGCGCTCGGATTGCCTCTACATCGGCGCGCTCGGCAGTGCGCGCAACCACGCCAAGCGCACTGAACGGCTCACCGAGGCAGGCTTCACGAGCTCCGAGATCGCCCGCATCAAGTGCCCGATCGGCCTCGACATCGGCGCCCAAACGCCGGCCGAGATCGCCGTCTCCGTGATGGCCGAGGTGATCGGCGCCGTGCGCGGGCCGAAGCCGAAGAAGGTTCGCACTGCAGATGCCGCATAAGCCGATCATCGCCGGGATCATCCTCGCCGCCGGATCGTCGACACGGTTCGGGGCCGACAACAAGCTGCTCGCGGCAATCGACGGCCGGCCACTCGTCACGCGCGTGATCGAGGCGCTGGAAGCCGGCGGGATTGCGCGCCTCGTCGTCGTCACCGGCCACGAGCCCGATCTGGTGGCAGCCGCGACCGCTGGTCCCGGCCGGCGCATCACCTACAACGAGCGGCACGCCCGGGGCATGGGCACGTCGGTTGCAGCCGGCATCAAGGCGCTCGACGACGATGTGGCGGGCGCGCTCATTGCACAGGGCGACATGCCGGCGGTCGATGCAACGCTGATCGCCAACCTGTGCCGGCACTTCGGGGACGCCGGCTGCGACCGCATCGTCCATCCGGTGCTCGCCGACGGCCGCCAGGGCAACCCGGTGATCTGGCCGCCGCGCCTGTTCGCCGAACTGCGCAAACTCGGCAGCGACAAGGGCGCCAAGGCACTGATCGAAGCTGAGGGCGATAGGGTTGTCCGCGTGCCGGTTGCGGGCGATGGCGCCGGCACCGACATCGACACACGCGAAGACCTCTCCGCCTACGTTGCGGCACGCACCAGCCAGCCGCGATAGCGCACGAGCAGGCCGAATGCCGGGACGACCGCTTCGACATCGAAGTGGTAGCGGTCCTCGCGGCCGTTTTCGCGCGTGCGTATGCGCGGCAGCAGGACGTTCGGCACCGGCAGGCCGAGGAAGCTCGCCGCAACGAGTGTCAAGCTCAAGCCCTGGTCATCAGCCTGCAGCGTCATATGCAGCGTGACCGGTCCGACCGCCTCGCGCAGTTGATTGCCCCGGGCGCGCTGGGTCGAGACGAACCGGCGGTGGCCAAAGGCGCGCGTCCACACTTCGGCGTCCCCCTGCGGCGTGAACGTCACCGTCAGATGTTGATCGAGCCCGGCTGGCGGCAAACCAAAGGCTGTCGCAATGACGCGTGCCGGCCACGAGGCGCCGCGCTCAACATCGGCACGGCCGGTCCACGTGACGGTGCCTGCGACATCGTGCAACGCACGCACCGGCGATGGCAGCATCTCGAACCGAGCGCCCAGCAGGCGGCGGTAGAGCGTCGTCATGACAGGCTCATGCGGATGTCGAGGTCGGCCAGCTCGCGTTCGATCTCACTGAGCGTGACGAGACCGACGCAGGCCCGCGCACCGCGCTCGGCGTTGGCGCCATGGGCGAGCTTCTTTGCCAGAATGACGGCCGGCGTCGTCGGGATGTAGGGGCCGTGCCCCTGGCGCGCGGTAAGGTGCCAGGTGATCGCCTGCGGCTCGCCGCGCGCATCGGTGCCGGTGAACTCGACGAACATGCAGCCGACGTCGGTGCCGAGAAAGCTGAGCCAGCGCTTGGCAGCCAACAGCGGAGTGGCGAGCCGCTGCGGGTGTGCAATCATGCCCCAGCGGCTTGGCCAGGATAGCGCCCACAGCCCCAGATGAAACAGCGACACCTCGACGCCGGCACGGAAATCGATCGTGCGCAGGCTCGGATAGCGCGCGGCGAACAACTGCGGATCGGGCACGTTGCAATTGCCCAACCAGCGTTTGCCGATGGTGGGGAAGCGGTGCTGCGACAGCCCCTGCCAACCGTGCACTGTGGTCCACGTGCCATCGCGCCTTGTTGCGAACGGCTTGCCCAAACCGCCCAGGATCGAGGCCGTGGTTGCCGGTCCCGGATCGAAGTGGTTGCCGGGCGACAGGCCGTAGCGCATGGCATCGAGCCGGCCGAAATAAGGCGCGAAATGATCGAGGATCGCGCCCGAGATCGCCGGTACCGTGCTCGCCCCGCTGACGCACAGTACGCCGGCCGCGCGCGCACGGGCATCGAGATCGGCATCGGCGGCAAAGCCCAGCACAAAATCCGCCGCATCGGCAAGATCGATATAGTGGGCGCCGATCGCAATTGTCGCCCGGGCCAGCGACTTATCCTGCAGTTGAAAGGGACCCGACGCGTTGATCACCACTGCCGGCGCCAAGTCGCGGAGTGCTGCCACATCGGCTGCCGTGGCGTCGACTGCTGCGGCATGAACCACCGCCCGCGACCGCGACGCAAGGCCGGCCGCGGCCGCCTGCGCCTTCACGAGCGATCGGCCGGCGATGATCACCTGCAGATCCGCGTCCCGGGCCAGCCGCTCGGCGGCGCGGGCGCCGAACGCGCCATAGCCGCCAACGATCAGAATCCGAACCTTTGCCGCCATTGCCCAACCACCCCCAGGCACTTCGTATAGGGCGGTCTTGTCGTCGCTACAAAGTTTACGCGGCGGGTTTCGCGGCCAGTTCGTGAATCGCGTCCAATTCGGCCCGGGCAGCATCGAGACGCCGGCCCATGGCATCCATATAGGCTATGATCTCGGCCGGCAGGCCGGCGCTCACGGCGCGGGCCGGATCATAGGTAGCCTTGAGGCTGGCGTGGGCGGCAGCGATCGTCGCGCGATCGGCGGCCTTGGTGATGCCGAGCGTCAAATGCGCCTGCAGCTTCTCGGCCGCCGCCAGCCGCTTGTCCAGTTGATCCGCCTTCGGCAGCATCGCCGGCCTGACCGAGCGCAAAGCGCCGCGCTGGAACACGATCGGCCCGTTCTCCAGGCACTCGACCTCGATGAACGTATCGGTGACGTTGAACACGTCCTTCAGCTGCTTGTCGCGCGGCACCATCACAACCGCGCGCATGGCCGTGCCATCACTCAAGATGACGTCGATCGTCATCGGGTCGCTGTTCTGCCTGCGCCAGGCAGTGAGATCGGCGGCGGCCATCGGGTGCTAGCTCCAGGTAGGGCGCAAGGGGAGCGCCAACGGGGAGAAGCTAGCAGGCAACGGTTAACCGGATGACACGATTGTGCAACGCATTTTATCGATCATGTCCGCGCCGGCGACGTGTAGATCGGCGCTGCGCGGGCGACGGTCGCCTGCTTCGTCGCCACGTGCGGGGCTTCGAGTGCTGCGAAGGCGGCATTCACGCGGCGCGCCATGGACGCCAGGTAGTCGGCCACCTCCTGCGGCAGCTCGGCATTCGAGTAGCGGTCCGGATGGTAGGTTTTGGCGAGGCGGTGATAGGCGGTTCGCACGTCGTCCCAGGTGGCGCTGTGGCCAAGCCCCAAAATGGCGTGCGGATCGAAACCGTCCATATCGCGCAACCGGCTCTGCAGGTTGGGACCGCGCCCCACTGCCAGCAGTTTGACCGTGCGCAGGGATGCCTTGGCGATGAACTGGCGCTCGCCCTCGAACGGCTCGAAGTCGAGGAACACGCCGGTGCCGTTCAGCACGTCATAGACGGTCTTGTGCATCGGGATCGCGACCTTGCCCTTCAGGATACGGCCGTCATCGAGGCGGGCCTCGATGGCGATGGCTGTCTGTTCGGGCTGGGAATCGACTTTATTGCGTTCGAACATGGCGGTATTGTTCCGAAGTGGTTCGTTTCGAGACAGGCATTTGCCTATTCCAGAACGTTAGCAAGAAGCGTGCGACGCCGAGCCCTCCGCCCCAGGAACGCGGCGTAAACGATATCCAGGCAATTCATGATGGCTGTCACACGTCTGTAATGGGACTCCCATCCCCTGGACCTACCTCGAGGGCGTTGAGTGCGGGCTGATTGCGAACGAACTGAACATGCACGCTTCGACAAGGCGGCATCACATGCGAATTCTTATTGCAACCGACGCAGCCCCCCCGCAGGTGAACGGCGTGGTGCGCACCTATGAGCGGCTGGCGGCCGAACTCGAGGGCCAGGGCATCGAGACGGTGTTTCTGACGCCGGCGGATTTCACCACGGTGGCGCTGCCGTTCTATCGCGAAATCAGGGTCGCGCTGCCGAGCATGCGTCATGCGCGCCGGCGCATCGACGACCTTGCCCCGGACTTCATCCACGTGGCGACCGAGGGGCCGGTCGGCTGGATGGCGCGCCGCGTGTGCCTGTCCCGAGGCCAACCCTTCACGACCAGCTATCACACCAAGTTCCCGGAGTATGCCAGCGCCCACCTCGGCCTGCCGGCCGACTGGTGCTACGGGCCGGCACGACTGTTCCACAACGCGGGTGCCGGCACGATGGTTGCCACCGCCTCGCTGTCGCGCGATCTCGCCGGGCGCGGCTTCAAGCACCTGCTGCCGTGGACGCGCGGCGTCGACACCGACCTGTTCCGCCCCCGCGATGTGCGCCTGTTCGGCAGCGACCAGCCGGTTTTCCTCTATGTCGGCCGGGTGTCGCGCGAGAAGAACATCGAAGCGTTCCTTGGCGCCGAACTGCCTGGCCGCAAGGTGGTGGTGGGCGGTGGTCCGCACCTCGCGGAGCTCGCGCGCGCCTATCCGGCGGCGCACTTCACGGGCCCCAAAACCGGCGTGGATTTGGCCAAGGCCTATGCCTCGGGCGACGTATTCGTGTTCCCGAGCCGCACCGACACCTTCGGCCTCGTGCTGCTGGAAGCCATGGCATCGGGCTTACCCATCGCCGCCTACCCGGTCACCGGCCCGATCGACCTCGTGGCCAATGGCCGCACCGGTTATCTCGACGACGATCTGGCGGTTGCAGCCCGCAAGGCGCTGGCGCTCGACCGCACGGCCGCGCGCCGCCACGCATGCCAATTCAGTTGGCGCCGCATGGCGGACCAGTTCGTGGAAAACGTCGAGCGGGCATTGCTGCGTGGCGGACCGGTGAAGGCGCCACGCCGCACGGTTCTGCGTCGCGTCCGCAAACTGCGCAGCATCGGTGTCCAGAGCCTGCAGCGCCCGCGGTTCAGGCGTCTGCGGCCGGCAAAGATCTAGCGCGCCAGCGCGCTACGCCGGGGCAGGTCGACCGGCGAACCGCTTGAGCAGCCAGCCAATCAGGACTACCAGCAGTGCACCACCCACTTCGAACACCTTGACCAGTGTTGGCTTCGGCAACGCCATCGCCGCGGCCATGTTCGAGACGTAGTCGCGCAACACCGGCTCCGATGCGATCAATTCGCCGGCAATCCATCCCAGCAGTGCGGCGCCGGCCCAAACCAGGATCGGAAAGCGGTGCAGCAGTCCCAAGACCAGGGTCGAGCCGAACACCACGAGCGGGATCGAGATCAGCAGGCCAACGATGACCAGGATTTGATCGCCCTTGGCGGCGGCGGCGATGGCGAGCACGTTGTCGAGGCTCATCATCACGTCGGCGATGGCGACAATGCGGACCGCCTCCCATAACGAGGAGCCGCTCGCCACGTTCTCCGCACCGGCTTCCTGTGCCGTGACCAGTTTGATCGCGATCCACAGCAGCGCCAAGCCACCGATCAACTTCAGAAATGGAACATCCAGCAGTTGCTGGATGATGATCGTAAAGAAAATGCGCAGGACAATTGCCACTCCCGCGCCAAGCGCAATGCCGATCATGCGTTGGCCGGGCGGCAGCGAGCGGCACGCCAGAGCGATCACAACTGCGTTGTCGCCGGCCAGTACAATGTCAATGCCGATGATTTGAAGGAGCGCTAAAACACTGCCACTGCTCGCACCGAAGTATGAGGAGAGCCACAATGCAAACTGGTTGAAAATGCCAGCATCGGCGGCCAAAACCGTCATCATGTCGCGCTCTTCCCCAAACGAGTGGCCGCCCCGAACCATCGATAGCCAATTGCCAGCATGGCGCCAAGACGCAAAGTCGTGTGTCGCGCGACAAACGCATTCGGTCGAAACCGACGATGCTGATGGGCGCGCCAAGGCCCTAGCAAAAACGTCACTGGTGTGATTGGTATATGGTATGCCAGAACGAGGTTCAAGCGCCCGTTCCGGGCGTACGGCCATTCGACATGGGTCGCCAGCGGCGGTCCGACACCGGCAGCGCGGGGCAGATGAGCAGATGAACGAGCACGTGCGCAAGCCGCCGGTGAAGGCGATCCACCCGGGCGAGGGTCGCCGCAAGGGCCTCATGCATCCCAAGGGCCGGGTGCTGGCAACCGCCGAGAGCGCGCGGCTCGCCGAGATCCTGGGCGACGCCAAGCCCGAGCGACCTCTGCTGATCGAATATCTGCATCTGATCCAGGATGCGGAGCAGTGCCTGCCGGCCGGCCTGCTGCATGCACTGTCCGAATGGCTGCGCATTCCCATGGCCGAAGTGTTCGAAGTGGCCACGTTCTATGCCCACTTCGACGTCGTGCCGGACGGCGCGCCGCGCCCGGCCAAGGTGACGATCCGCGTGTGCGACTCGCTGTCGTGCATGATGGCTGGATCGGAAGCGCTGTTGCTGGCGCTGCAGAAGGAGAAGATGACCGACGTGCGCGTGGTGCGGGCGCCGTGCATCGGCTCGTGCCATACCGCGCCCGCGGTCGAGGTTGGCCACCACCACGTCGACCATGCGACCGTTGCCAAGGTCAAGGCCTTGGCACTGGCCGGTGAAACGCACGCGGTGGTGCCGCCCTACGAGGATCTGGCCGCCTACCAGGCCGGCGGCGGCTATGGCGTCCTGCAGTCATGTCTCGCCGGTGGGCGCACGGCCGACCAGGTGATCGCGACCTTGTCCGACGGCGGCTTGCGCGGATTGGGCGGCGCCGGCTTCCCGACCGGGCGCAAGTGGGGACTGGTTCGGCAAGCGGCCGGCCCGCGCCTGATGGCGGTCAACGGCGACGAGGGCGAGCCCGGCACGTTCAAGGACCGGCACTATCTGGAGACGCGACCCCACCAGTTCCTCGAGGGCATGCTGATTGCGGCCTGGGCGGTGGAGGCGGCCGAAGTTTTCATCTACATGCGCGACGAATACCCAGCAGTCCTCGAACTTCTCGACATAGAGATCGCCAAGCTCGCAGCCGCGGGCCTGACGAAGCACACGAAAATCAGTGTGCGGCGCGGCGCCGGCGCCTACATCTGCGGCGAAGAAAGCGCGATGATCGAGAGCATCGAGGGCAAGCGCGGCTTGCCGCGCCATCGTCCGCCCTACGTCGCGCAAGTGGGCATCTTCAACCGGCCTACCCTCGTCAATAACGTCGAGACGCTGTACTGGATCCCCGAAATTCTGGCCAAGGGCGCCGACTGGTTCGCGAGCCAGGGCAAGAATGGTGGCAAGGGCATGCGGTCTTATTCCGTATCGGGACGGGTCAAGGATCCCGGTGTGGTGCTGACCGCGGCCGGCGCTACCGCCGCGGAGCTGATCGCCCTGTGCGGCGGCATGCTGCCCGGCCACCACTTCAAGGGCTACCTGCCGGGCGGCGCATCGGGCGGCATCCTGCCGGCCTACATGGCCGACATTCCGCTCGACTTCGGCACACTCGAAAAGCACGGCTGTTTCGTCGGCAGTCACGCGGTGGTAATCCTGTCGCACCAGGATGACATGAAGGCCGTGGCGCTCAATCTGATGCGCTTCTTCGAGGACGAAAGCTGCGGCCAGTGCACGCCTTGCCGCAACGGCACCGAGAAGGCGGTCAAACTCATGAGCCAGCCGTCCTGGGACAACGCCTTGCTCGGCGACCTTGCCCAGGTCATGGGCGACGCCTCGATCTGTGGATTGGGACAGGCAGCTGCCAATCCGGTGAAGTCGGTGATACGCTATTTCCCGGAGGATCTGCGGTGAGCGGGGCTGGTGGTGGAATAGAGCGGCCATGCGGTACGACGAGTTCGAATGGGACGACGACAAGGCAGCGAGCAACTTCGCCAAGCATGGAATTACATTCGAACAAGCTCGGGCTGCCTTCGACGATCCGGATCATTGCGAGGTGGACGATCCCGATCCGCATGACGTACGATTCAATCGAGTTTGTAGACTTGGACTCCACTTAATCGTGATAAACTACACTGAGCGTGGCGATCGTATCCGCATTATATCGGCTCGGCCGGCAAACAAACATGAGCAACGAACCTACTTCGGGCAATGAACGCGATCGATTCGGTATGACACACGCCGATTGGGAGCGCCTCGATAATCTGACAGACGAGGAGATCACGGCTGCAGCGCTTTCCGATCCGGACGCCCAGCCCTTGACGCCAGAGCAACTCGCGCGAGCCCGTCGTCCGGCGCTTGCCAAGAGAATTCGCCAGAGATTGAGGATGGGTCAGGAGACGTTCGCCACCACTTACGGCATTCCGTTGGCGACTTTGCGCGCCTGGGAGCGGCATGAGACACTGCCGACACCGTCAGAGCTCACCCATTTGCATTTGATCGAGCGTGAGCCAGAGCGCTGCAAATCAGTGCCAGCGAAATGACCCTCGACATGTGCACTGCAGTAGGTGCGGCGATGCTCTCCACGCCGAACGCTCCCTTCGCGCCGAAATCATACGCCGACTAATCACTTGATCGCTGCCGCCAGGATCCAGACCATGACAACCAAAATCACCTTCGAACTCGATGGCCACACGGTCGAAGCGGCCGAGGGCGAGACCATCTGGCAAGTCGCCAAGCGCGCCGGCACGACGATCCCGCATCTGTGCTGGCACGATGCACCCGGCTACCGCGCCGACGGCAACTGCCGCGCTTGCGTGGTCGAGGTCGAAGGCGAGCGCGTGCTGGCTGCCTCGTGCATCCGCAAGCCGACGCCCGGCATGAAGGTCAAGACCGGCTCGGAGCGCGCCACCAAGGGCCGCGAGATGGTGTTCGAACTCCTCGTCGCCGACCAGCCGAAACCGGAGGACGCTCACGACGACAAGTCCAAGTTCTGGAACTGGGTGTCGGCCATGGGCGTGTCCACGACGAGCCGCCTGCCCGCCGCTGCCGATCGGCCAGCCAGCGATACCACCCACGGCGCCATCTCGGTCAATCTCGACGCCTGCATCTCCTGCGGCCTGTGCGTGCGCGCCTGCCGCGAAGTGCAAGCCAACGACGTGATCGGCATGGCCTACCGCGGCGCCGGCTCGAAGATCGTGTTCGACTTCGATAAGGGCATGGGCGACAGCACCTGCGTCGCCTGCGGCGAGTGCGTCCAGGTGTGCCCGACCGGCGCGCTGATGGAAGCAAAGCTCGTTGATCCGGTGACCCAGCGCAAGGCGGTCGAGGCTGACCGCAGCGTCGACACGCTGTGCCCCTATTGCGGTGTCGGCTGCCAGACCACGGTGCACGTGAAGGGCGAGCGCATCGTCGCGGTCGATGGCCGCGCCGGACCAGCCAACGACAACCGGCTGTGCGTCAAGGGCCGCTTCGGCTTCGACTACATCCATCACCCTGACCGCCTGACCAAGCCGCTGATCCGCCGCGACGGCGTCGCAAAAGACCCGCATATGCAGATCCGCCGCGAGGACATCCAAAAGGTGTTCCGCGAAGCGACATGGGAAGAAGCGCTCGACCGCGCAAGCGGCGGCCTCAAGACGATCTACCAGCGAGACGGTGGGGCAGCACTTGCCGGCTTCGGCTCGGCCAAGGGCTCGAATGAGGAAGCCTACCTGTTCCAGAAGCTGATCCGCACGGCCTTCCACACCAACAACGTCGATCACTGCACGCGGCTGTGCCACGCGTCGTCCGTTGCGGCGCTGATGGAGGGGCTCAACTCGGGCGCGGTGACGGCGCCGTTCACGGCGGCGAAGGACGCAGAAGTCATCATCGTGATCGGTGCCCGGCCGGCCGAAAATCATCCCGTGGCGGCGACGTTCCTCAAGAATGCGGCGCGGCGCGGCGCCAAGCTGATCGTCATGGACCCGCGCGGGCAGAACTCCGGCTTGTCGAAGGTCGCGAGCCACATCCTGCAGTTCAAGCCCGGCACCGATGTCGCCCTGCTGAATGGCATGCTGCATACGATTGTCGAGGAAAAGCTCTACGACCGGCAGTACGTGCAGGCGCACACGGAAGGGTTTGAGGCGCTCCAAGCCAGTATCAAGGACTACAGCCCAGAGGCGATGGCGCCGCATTGCGGCATCGATGCTGAGACCGTGCGCGAGGTTGCGAGGCTCTATGCCCGCTCGAACGCATCGTTGATCTTCTGGGGCATGGGCGTGTCGCAACACACGCACGGCACCGACAACGCGCGCTGCCTGATCGCACTCGCGCTCACGACCGGCCAGATCGGTCGCGCCGGCACCGGTTTGCATCCTCTACGCGGACAAAACAACGTGCAGGGCGCGTCCGACGCCGGCCTGATCCCAATGGTATTCCCCGACTACAAGTCGGTCGAGGATGCCGGTATCCGCGGCGGCTACGAGACATTCTGGGGCACCAAGCTCGATCCCAAGCGCGGTTTGACGGTGGTCGAGATCATGCACGCCATGGAGGAAGGCAAGATCAAGGGCCTGTTCGTCATGGGCGAGAACCCGGCCATGTCCGACCCGGACCAGAACCACGCCCGCAAGGGCCTCGCCACGCTCGAGTGCCTTGTCGTGCAGGACATCTTCCTCACCGAGACCGCCTGGCATGCCGACGTCGTGCTGCCGGCCTCCGCGCATGCCGAGAAGTGGGGCTCTTTCACCAATACCAACCGGCAGGTGCAGATCGGCCGACCGGTGGTCGCCCCGCCCGGCGAAGCGCGCCAGGACTGGGAACTGCTGCAACAGTTGGCGCAGCGGCTCGGGCTCGGCTGGAACTACAGCCACGTTGGCGAAGTGTTCACCGAGATGACCAAGGTCATGCCGTCGCTGGCCAACATTACCTGGGAGCGGTTGTCACGCGAAGACTGCGTGACCTATCCGGTCGCCTCGCCTAACGAGCCCGGCGCCGAGATCATCTTCGCCACCGGCTTTCCGACCGCCTCGGGCCGGGCGAAGATCGTGCCGGCCGAATTGCGCGCGCCCGACGAGGTGCCCGATGCCGAGTTCCCACTGGTGCTCACCACCGGCCGCCTGCTGGAGCACTGGCACACCGGCTCCATGACCCGCCGCTCGAGCACGCTCGACAGCCTGGAGCCGGAAGCGATCGCCGGCCTCCATCCTCGCGAGCTGGAACGGATGGGCATCGAGCCGGGCGACACGATCAAGGTCGCGACCCGGCGCGGCGAGATCACGCTGCGCGCGCGTGCGGACCGCGACGTTGCGATCGGCATGGTGTTCATTCCGTTCGCCTTCGCGGAAGCCGCCGCCAACTTCCTCACCAACCCGCAACTAGACCCCATGGGGAAAATCCCCGAGTTCAAGTTCTGCGCGGCGCGGGTGGAAAAGGCGGAGCCGGTGGCGCAGGCGGCGGAGTAATCCGCGCGCCCGAGCGCCGGGCTTCACCCAGCAGCCACTGCTTGAATTGACGGGCTGCCCGCGACAGTGGCGCACCGTGGGGATGCACGAGGTAGAATGCGCGGTCGGACTTGAGGGCTTGGCCGCCAATGCGAACGACGTCGCCGCGGGCGAGCAAGTCGTGGGCGAGGCGGCCGCCGCATAGGGCGATCCCTTCACCCGCGACCACGGCGTGAATGAGCACGAGGTAGTTGTCGTACGACAGTCCGGGGCCGCTGGCCGCGCCGTTGGCAGCGAAGGTCTCGAACCAGGTCGACCAGGACACCCAGTTTCGATCGAACCGGGCGAGGTGTAGCAGCGTTTCGCCGCTGAGGTCGGGAATTTCGCCTTCATGCCGCTTGCGGCGTGCAAGGTAGCTTGGCGCACACACCGGAAACACGTCGTTGTCGAACATGTGGTGGGCGTCCATGCCCTGCCAATCGCCATGCCCGTAGCGGATCGCCAGATCGCATTCGTCGTTGCGGTGGCGCGCGTTCGCCGTCGCCACCAGCCGCAAGTCGACACCTGGATGCTGGGCGCGGAACTGGGCAACGCGCGACATCAGCCAGTAGGACGAGAACGTGACGCTGGCCGCCACTGAAACAGCATTGGCGGCGGAAACGCGTCTGACGCCTGTGATCGCCCCGGCGATGTGGCCGAGGCCGTAGGCGACCGCGTCTTTCAGCTTGGCGCCGGCCGGCGTCAAAGTAATGCGGCGCTCGGCACGGTTGAATAGCGGCCGGCCGATGTGCTGCTCCAAATTCTTGATCTGGCGGCTGACGGCGGCCTGCGTCACGCCCAGTTCTTCAGCGGCGCGGGTGAAGTTCAACAGCCGGGCGGCGCACTCGAACGTGACGAGCGCGGACGGCGAAGGCAGCAGGAAGCGCAGCTTATCCATTACTTTAAGTTATCATAACATGAGCCGATTGTCGATATTGCCGCCGCCGATGCTGGCGCAAAGTGCCCGCCAACAAGAGACATCCACAACGCGCAACGTCAGCACAGGAAACAGCCCATGCCCGGTTTCACCACGCTTGCCATCCCCGGCCCGACCAACATGCCCTTCGAAGTCCGTGCCGCCATGGACGTGGCACTCGAGGACCACCGCTCGCCCGATCTGCCCAGCTTTGTGCGTCCGCTGCTCGCTGACGTCGCCCGCGTGTTTCGCACCAAGGACGGCCAGATCGTGATCTTCCCCTCGTCCGGTACCGGCGGCTGGGAAGCGGCCATCACCAACACGCTCTCGCCCGGCGACCGCGTGCTGATCCCCGTGTTCGGCCAGTTCTCACACCTGTGGGCCGACATGTGCCGTCACCACGGCCTCGACGTTGATGTCATCGACACGCCGTGGGGCGAAGGCGCGCCGCTCGAGGTGATCGCCGAGCGGCTTGCCGCCGACAAGGCCCACAAGATCAAGGCCGTGATGATCTGCCACAACGAGACCGCGACCGGCGTCACGAGCGACATCGCCGGCGTGCGGACGGCACTCAATGGGGCGAAGCATCCAGCCCTGCTTATGGTCGATGGCGTGAGTTCCATCGCCTCGCTCGAGTTCCGCATGGACGACTGGGGCGTCGACGTTGCCGTCGCCGGTTCGCAGAAGGGCTTCATGCTGCCGGCCGGGCTTGGCATCGTCGCCTTCAGCCCGAAGGCGCTGAACGCCATGGCGACCGCCAAGCTTGCCCGCAGCTTCTTCTCCGTTTCCGACATGCTGAAGTCGACGGCGGGAGGTTATTTCCCCTACACGCCCGCCATGACCTTGCTGCGCGGCCTGCGCAAGTCGGTCGACATGCTGTTGGACGAAGGTCTCGATGAGGTCGCCAACCGACACACCCGCATCGCGAGCGGCGTGCGCGCCGCCATCACCACAGGCTGGGGCCTGAAGCTGTGCGCAGTGGCACCGCGCTGGCACTCGGACACGGTGAGCGCGATTGTCGTCCCCGAGGGCATCGATGCCAACAACATCATCCGTATCGCTGCCAGCGACTACCAGCTGTCGCTCGGCTCCGGCTTGTCGAAGGTTGCCGGCCGCGTGTTCCGCATCGGCCACCTCGGCTGGATGAACGAACTGATGGCGCTGCAGGCGATTGCGGGCGCCGAGATGGCGATGCGCGATAGCGGCGTCAAGATTGCCCCCGGCTCCGGCGTCGGCGCGGCGCAGGAGGTCTACCGCGCCCACAAGCGCGCCCAGCGGGCGGCGACGTTCAAGGAGGCCGCCGAATAAGTGGTTGGCTCGCCTGCCGATGCATGCGTGCAGCCGCGGCACGCTCAGTTGCCAACTGCGGGCGGCACAATGTGCGGGCTACATCTTGCCAGCCTCACGGCTAGCAGCTAAACGGCTGTGGTGTACGATGAGAGGCCGTTCGAAAAAAACGGCCTCGGATCATTTGCCGCAATAGCTCAGTTGGTAGAGCACGTCATTCGTAATGACGGGGTCGCAGGTTCAAATCCTGTTTGCGGCACCAAAAAACTAAACAAAATCAAGATATAAACAATCTAGCGACCTGGGCACACTCGGCCTAGCGACCAATTAGCGACCACGAAGTCGGTGGCAATCGATGACTGTTGGGGGTGTGTCATTGCGGCACCGCCGGCAAATCGAGGTCCGCGAGCATCCGCGCTTATAACGCCCCAGTATCGCCAACACCGGCAACCGTCGACGTTGCCCAACGCGCCATCCACGAAATGGATCGGCCAGGCGCCGAGTTCGCTTTGGTCGACCGCATCACTGGACGAGAGGTGCCGCTCAGTGCACAGATCCACGACCTGCTGCATACGCTGCTGATCGATCTCGCCCAGAACCGGCCCGTGGCCGTTGTGCCCTTGGATCACGAGTTGACCCCCAATCAAGCCGCCGATCTGCTCAACACCTCACGCGGCTATGTGCTTCGGCTGATCGAGGACAACGCGCTCCCCGCCCGCATGGTCGGCACGCATCGTCGCATCCGCCTCGAAGACGTTCTGGCTTACAAAGTGAAGTCAGATGCCGAACAGGACAAAGCAATGAATGACCTCGTCACCATCGAGCAAGAGCTAGGGTTGGAATAAGCAGTGGCCGCCCTTGCCGCCCTCATTGATGCCAATGTCTTCTACAGCATGGCGGCAACGGACATTGTGATCGAAACCGCCAAGGCCGGTCACTTCCGTGCACGCTGGACCGACAGGATACATGACGAGTGGGGCAGGAACCTGCTGAAGAACAACCCGGCACGGACTACCCAGGCTCTTGCCCGCCGACGAAAGGCTATGGACACGGCGATCCGCGACGCCTTGGTCACGGGTTACGAACCGCTGATTCCCGCGTTGAACCTGCCCGACCCTGGCGACTGCCACGTTCTCGCTGCCGCCATCGTTGGGCAATGCGATGCCATCGTTACCTTCAATCTGCGCCATTTTCCAGCAGCGGTACTTGTGCCACATGGGATTGTAGCCATCCACCCCGACACGTTTTGTTGGACCGCTTAAACGCCAACGAGGGGGGCTTCATCACCAGCGTGCAGAAACTGCGCGCCCGCATGAAGAATCCGCCACTGACGGCTGATGAGTACCTGGCGCGTCTCGATCAGGCGGGGTTTGTCATGCTTGCCGCTCGGCTGGCGCAGTTTCGAACTTTGCTTTGACGGTGCCGTTCATCGGCTCAGACGCTACACCGCTTGCCGACTTTTTGAAAAATCGCCTTGCCACGCTCAATGCAGGGCTCTGACTACTTGCGCCGGTCACACAGCGCGTCGTCGGGCACCGTGATGCCGTAACCTTTGAGCGCTTCCAGCAGCACACGCCGCACCGTCCACCCGCTCTTGCTCTGGGCGGCCAGCAACTTGACAGCATCAGAAGATGCGGATCGCCGATTGTTCGATCTCGGCCCTGAGCACTGGATGCAGACCCGTGCGGTTGCCAAGGTCAACTTTGACGCCCAAAGCACGCTCTAACACATCTTGCATGTCGAACAGCTCGTTGAAGCCACCCGATCTCGTCCCACTCGACACTGGCAGTGCAACTGCAGTAAGCTGTCAATGACGGATGTTCAGAAGGGCAACGGGGTGGCCAATGGCAATCGCGCTCGCTCCGGCGAAGCTGGGTTGTTGTTTTGTCCATTATTAATTTGAAAGCGGACTGTCAAAATAGCCCCTGATGGCAGAACAGGAACCTATTAACGTTCAGACGGTCCATACACTAATTGCAATTTCCTACAGCGGACATGACAATAACATGACGATGCAAATGCCGCCTGCGCTGTCAACTTCGCGGTTCGTCCCCAGCACCTCACAGCCCATTATATGCGTCGACCAACGTAGATTGGAACGGGGTGTGGTCCACCACCACCGGCCCTTTTTCATGATTGCATAGCGTTCGCTGAGCGACCGAACATTAGCAGTGCGCGGAGCAGATTTATGGCCTACGTTCCAGGTTTTGATTATGATCTGTTTGTCAGTTACGCCAGCGTCGACAACGACCTGATACCGTCCGCCGACGTCGGCTGGGTGGATACCCTTGTCCGCATCTTGACCAGCGGCGCAGGGCTTGCCGGGAAACTTGGCCGGCGTGACGCGTTCACCTACTGGATCGATAAGCAGAGCCTGCGCGGGAATCACGAAGTCAACAGCCACATTCCCGAGCAGGTCAAACGGTCGGCACTGCTGATTGTCATTCTCTCGCCGGGCTACCTTGCGTCGAAATTCTGCCGGCTGGAACTGCAGGCCTTCGAGGAAACCGCAGGGGGAGTCGATGGCCGCATTTTTGTCGTCAACCGGGAACCCGTCGTCGAAAAGAAGCGGATCAAGCTGCCCGATTCGGTGCGCACCTTGCGCAAGTATCAGTTCTGGGAGCTGGACCGCAATAACAAGCCGCGCATTCTCGGCTGGCCACAGCCCATCGCCAGCAATGCCGACGATCGCAGCTACTACCAGATGATCGGCGATGTCTGTCAGGAAATCGCCGACAAACTGGAAGAGATGAAGATCGCCCGGACGACCGAGGCCGCCACACCTGCGCCGGTCAAACGTCATGATCGGGATCACCCAGCACAGGCCCGCCGTCCGGCGGTTCTGCTTGCCGAGACCACGGATGATCTCCTGCGCAAGCGAGACGAAGTTCGCCGCTACCTGGATCAGGCGGGCATCGACGTGTTGCCGACACGGACCTATTACGGACTGACGCCATCGGACTACGAGACGGCGCTCACGGCCGACCTGGCAAATGCTGCAGCATTTGTTCAGCTGCTCGGGCCGGAACCTGGCCGCACATTCGAAGACCTGCCTAATGGCTTCGGCTGGCTGCAATACACGGTCGCAATGCGCGCCGCGAAGCCGATCCTGCGCTGGCGCAACCCGGCACTCACGGACTTTGCGGCAGTCGATGATCCACGGCACCGTGAGCTGTTGACCGGCGCCGACGCGATGCCGATCGAGGACTTCAAGGATAAGGTCCGCACTTGCGTGTTTGCGCCCCCGGTCGAAACTTCGAAAAAGGCTCCCTATTACTTCATCAATTGCGATTCAGTCGACATGGAGGAAGCCGATGCCATCGGCCAGCGGCTGGGCGGCGTCGACTGGGAGCGGCCGGCATTCGAAGACAAACCCAGGGCCAAAGCGCTGCAGCAGGCGACCGAGGCATCACTGACATCGTGCGACGGTCTGTTGTTTGTCCACGGCCGCAGCCCGCCGAGCTGGTTGCGCGCCCAGTTGCAGCTCTATCGCAAGGTGCGGCCAAGGCGCTCCCGAGAGCCTAGCGTTCTGGCTGTGGTTCAGGCCGGACCCGCGGCGACGCTGAAAGGTGTCGGCGTCGCTGGTCTCCGCTTCGTCGAGAGTAAGAACCTGCAGACCATTCTCCGAAAGTAATCCGGTAACGGGAGTGCCGTCATGAAGCCCATGGAAACGACGGATGCCGTCGAAATGCCCTATCCAGGGCTACGCTCGTTCAGCCGCGACGAGACGCATATTTTCTTCGGACGGGAAGACGCCATCAGCGACCTGGTCGATCGAATGGCCACGCACCGGTTCCTCGCGGTGACGGGATATTCCGGGTCCGGCAAGTCCTCGCTCGTGCGTGTCGGCTTGCTGGACGCGCTCGACCGCGGCCTTTTGGTGGAGGCCGGCTCGAAGTGGGTGGTTGCCGATTTCGCGCCGGGCAATCAGCCGTTCATGCGCCTGACATCTTCGCTGTCGCGCGGGTTGGGCCGCGAGCCCGATGAACATGAAGCGCGCCTGATCGAAGCAAAGCTCACACGCGGCCCGAAGGGTCTCGTATCTTGGCTCGACGAGATCGACGTCCCCGGTGACACCAATATTCTGCTGCTCGTCGATCAGTTCGAGGAGATCTTCCGCTACCGGCAAGGCCGCATCGGCGACGACGTCAGCGCCTTCGTGCAACTACTGCTCGCCAGCGCGCGCCAACGCGACCGCCCGATCTATGTCGTCATAACGATGCGCTCGGACTTCCTTGGTGATTGCGCGCGTTTCGTCGGCCTGGCGGAGCAGATCAACGATGGTCAATTCCTGACGCCCCGCCTGACGCGAGACCAGTGCCGGGAGGCGATCGAGGGACCGGCCGAGGTTTTCGATGGTCGCGTCGAAGCCGAGTTGGTCACGCGGATCTTGAACGACATGGCCGGCAATCCGGACCAGCTGCCGCTCATGCAGCACATATTGATGCTGCTGTGGGAGCGTGCGCGCAAACGCTCGTCGCGAGATCGCCTCGTCCTGACGCTGGAGGACTATGTCCAGCTTGGGGGTATCGGCGATGCTGAACGCGACGCGACAAAGGGGGCAGGCCGGCAAGGCGCGCTCTCTGATCATGCCGATCTGGTACTGAAATCCCTGTCCGCAAGGCAGCGCGAGCTGACGTGCCGCATCTTCCGCGCGCTTACCGAAAGCCAGGCCGGGTTGAGGACGGTGCGGCGGCCGGCGTCGATCCAGCTCATCTCAGAGATTGTCGATGCGCCGATTCCGACGCTGCTGCCGATCATCGAGGCATTTCGCGCGCCCGGCCGGCATTTCCTCACACCCGCCACGCCGACCGCGCTGTTGCCGGAAACCGTGATCGACATCACCCACGAGAGCCTCATTCGTCAGTGGGGCAAGTTGCGCGATTGGGTGGTCGATGAATATCAGGCGGCCGAGACGTACCGGGCCAACGAACGGCGCGCGAAGCTGTGGAAAGTGCGGCGTGGCAATGCACTGTCGACGCTCGATCTGGCGGTTGCGGAAAACTGGCTGTCGGAAGACAAGCCGAATGCCGCCTGGGCGCAACGCTACGGCGACAGTTTCCCGCTGACCCTGGAGTTCTTGAAGACCTCGGTGCGCCGCCGTCGGACTCGCAAGGCGACGGCGGCGACCGTGTTTGTCGCATTGCCGATCGCGGCCTTGCTCGGCATGGCGTCAGTGACGGCGATCGTCAGGGCCGCACTCATCTACGACAACCCGGCCAATGAGTGGTCCCAATCCTCGGTGGAGCCACAGATCACGTTGCTTGGCGATGGATCGGCCTCGCCCCGCGCCATCCCCGGCGGACGACTGATCGGCACAGCTGAACTCGAGCGCGCTATCGAAAGCGGTGCGCTCAATGGCTCGAAGTTCCTTCTGCTCGACGTCTATCCGCGCGGCGACACGACCACGGTCGTCTACATTCCCGGCTCGAAGTATCTCGGATTCGCTGGCAAAACGGGTACCTTCGACGATGACGTGCAAAAACGCCTCAAGGCCGAGTTGACCGAGCTGACGCAGGGCGACCAGAACGTGCCCCTCGTATATTTCTGCTCGGGCGCCACCTGCCCCTATTCCTATAACGCCTCGTTACGTTCGCTGCATCTCGGCTACAAGCATGTCTATTGGTACCGCGGCGGCATCCTGGCGTGGCAGGCCGTACAGCACACCCCGCCGATCGATCTGAGCAAACTGCCGCCGCTCAATCCGCAGTCGGTTGTGTCGAACGGCTACTCGATCGCGACCTCGCTTTTGAACGCGCTGGTGCCGACCGTCGACGCCGACGTCTCGGTCGGTCGTCAGTACCATGAGCGCCAACAGTACGACCACGCCATCGATACGTTCGCCAGACTGATCAAGCGCGAGCCAAGCCGTGCGGAAGGCTATCTTGGTCGAGCGCGTGCGCAGGTCGCCAAATTCGAGACGGCCGAGGCGCACAAGGACTACACGCACGTCATCGATAAGCTCGCCGACAAACTCGTCATGCCCGATACGCTGGACAAAGTGCTGATCGAACGCGGCGATCTCCTGTTGCGGGGCAGCCAGCCGGACACTGCCATGAACGATTACCGAGCGGCGGAGCGACTGTCGGCGCCCAACGACACACTGCGCAAGAAGATTGCGGCCGCGCATGTCCTGCGGGCCGAAATTGTGCTGCGGGGCAATGCCCCGACCCGATACGCCGACGCGATCAAGGACTACGACGCAGCAATCGCACTCGTTGCCAACAACGCCGACTACTTGGCCAAGCGCGCGGATGCGCTGGCGCGGCAAGGCGGCGCCTCTGCGGCGAAGGCCGTGCAGGACTACGACGCCGCCATCCGGATCGCACCTAAGTCGGCCGAGGCCTATCAGATGAGAGCCAAGTATTACGAAGGACGGGGCGAGTTCGCCCGCACCATCGCCGATTTCGATGTCGCGCTCACCCACAAGCCCGGCGACAAGCGCATGTTGCGGGACCGGGGACTTGCGCGCTTCTACCATGGCGATTTCGAGCAGGCGGCGATCGACCTTGGTCGACTGATCAACACCGACAGCGAAGATGTTTACACCATGCTGTTGCGTTACATCGCCCGCGCCCGCGCCCAGGCCGGAGGCATGGCCGATATCGAGTTGGCGGCGGATATGGCGCGCGTCAGCACCAATTGGCCAAAACCGGTCATGGAAATGATGCTCGGCAAACGCTCAACCGAGGCGACGCTAAAGGCTGCATCGAAGCCTGATGAGATTTGCGAGGCGCATTTCTATGTCGGCCAGAAGTTGATGCTTGCCGGCCGCAAGGCAGAGGCGCTGCAACACCTAGCCAAGGCTGCCTCCCCGGACATCTGCAAAACCGGGTTCTGGGAACACATTGCGGCCAAGGCGGAACTGGCACGCGGGGGGGGCTGACGACCGTTTCCCCGGGCCCTGCCAGCCTTCATCTTCAATGGTTGGCGCACGGGTCCAAACGGCCACTCCCTAAGCCCAAAGGGTTCACAGATTTAGACAGTGGAGCCGCAGACCCGGACCTTTTGCCGAACCATGGTTCGGCAAAAGTCACACGGATTTCGTCTCGGCCGCGGCGGTGCCCGTTCACGACAAGCTTCAACGTTATGGCCCGGCAGCAGCGGCGGCAAAGCCTTCGAGCGCATCGCCCATGGTCTTGAACAGGGCATCTTTGTCCTTGATGTCGAAGCGCGCTTTGAGGCTGTCGGGCGCGGTGTAGCCGATCATGGTCTTGCCGGGCGCTGCCTCCCAGATCACGATCTTCAGCGGCAGATCGACGCCCAGTTGCGGGTTTGCCAGCATCAGCGGCGTGCCAAGCTTGGGATTGCCGAACATAATGACCTCGGTCGGCGGCATTTCGAGGCCGACGGCCTTGGCACCCGCCGCATGATCGACGCGGGCCGCGACCTTCAGGCCCTTCTCCTCGACCGCCTTGACCAGCCGGTCGGCCGCTTCCTTCACCGTCGACTTGGTCTCGCGCACTTTCAAGGATTGCGCCGAAGCGGAGGCGGCGAACAGCAATGAAGTTGCAAGCAAAATGAGAAAGCGCATGGCTCGGGTCTCCTGGTTTGACGGCACAGTCGCGTAGCCTACCGGCGTGGCGCAACAGCGGGCAAACCGCGCTCGATCACGAAAACGTGTTTACATCCGCGCTACGAGCGATGCCGCGCGTCTCGCTTTACGATCGGGCGCGTCGCTTCAAGCCCACCGTCGGGCCATTGCTCGATGATCACGGGCAGCCTGGTGCGCCGCCGCAACCAAGCAACGGCTAGAAGATCGAGTGCACTTCCAGCCTCGCGTACAGAGCTTGATCGCGCATCGGTCAGCCGGTCGTTGACCGGAACATGGACGACCTCGTGACCGTGACTGCGAAACAGCACGGGCAGGTAGACCGAATTCGCCGCGAAGTGGGGCAGCAGCAGAAAGGCGTCGCGCCAGAACGCTCTGATCCCGCAGCCGGCATCGGGGCTGGTATCGCCGAGCATGAGCCTGCGCACCAGGCGGCCAATGCCGGCCGACCACCGCTGCAATCGGGATCCGCGCCGCCGCGTCCGCCAGCCGCATGCCAACGCTGGACCCGCTGCACCGGATACAGCGAGCCGCTCCACCAGCCGCGTGACATCGGCGGGGTCGTTTTGCCCGCTTGGCTCCAATGTCACAACGATCGGAAACCGGGCAGCCAGCACGCCCGACCGCAACGCTGCGGCCGGCCCGCAGTTGGCCTCGTGCCGCAGGTAGTGCAGGCCGGTGAGCTGTCCTTTGGTGATCAGCGCCTTGATCAGCTCTGGCGTCGCATCGCTGCCCGCGTCGTCCACGACGATCACCTCGCCCAGCATAGCTGGCGGCACGCGGCGGTAGATCTCCTCGACCACGCCGCCGATGCTACCCGCCTCATTTCGTGCCGGAAGTACGAGTGAAACCCGCAATCTTCAGCCTCCATGCCCATCCACAATCGCACTTCTGCCAGCCCCCTGACGAAGCTCAGCCGCGACTATCAGGCTTCCCGCGACGCACGCAACGCTGTAGCAGTCCCCCTGACGTCCTGCTGCACCGCAACACGCCGTGCGGCGCGGCCCCAGCACCAAACGCAGCCCAAGAGGACCCCATGCAGCTCAAAGGCAAGACCGCCATCGTCACCGGCTCCACCTCCGGCATCGGCCTCGGCATCGCGCACGCACTCGCGGCGGCCGGCGCCAACATCGTCATGAACGGGCTCGGCACGGAAGCCGACAATGCGGCCGCCATCCAGGCGGTGACGGCACACGGCACACGCGTCGCCTTCGATCCAGCCAACATGCTGCGCACCAACCAGATCACCGACATGGTGACGAAGTGCGAAAAGGACTTCGGCAGCCTCGACATCATCGTCAACAATGCCGGCATCCAGCACTTGGCGCCCGTCGAGGACTTCCCGATCGAGAAGTGGGACGAGATCATCGCCATCAACCTGACCTCGGCGTTCCATGCCGTGCGCACCGCGATCCCCGGCATGAAGGCGCGCAAGTTCGGCCGCATCATCAATATCTGCTCGGCGCACTCGGTGGTCGCCTCACCCTTAAGGACCGCCTATGTGGCAGCCAAGCACGGCCTCGCCGGTTTCACCAAGGCCGTTGCATTGGAGACGGCCGAATTCGGCATCACCTCGAACGCGATTTCGCCGGGCTTCGTGTGGACGCCGCTCGTCGAAAAGCAGATCCCGGTTATTGCGAAATCGAAGGGCATCACCGAGGCAGCGGCCAAGAAGGTGTTGCTGCACAAGCAGCCGACGCAGCAATTCGTCACCGTCGAACAGGTGGCCGACCTGGCCGTGTTCCTGGCAAGCCCGGCGGCCGGCGCCATCACCGGCGCCAACTACTCGATCGACGGCGGCTGGACGGCCGAATAGGATGGCCCGCGATAAGCGCAAGAAGATCAACGTCGCGCTCCAGGGCGGCGGCAGCCATGGCGCCTACGCCTGGGGCGTGCTCGACCGGCTGCTCGCCGACGAGCGCATCGAGATCGAGGCCGTATCAGGCACCAGTGCCGGCGCCATGAACGCGGTCGTGATGGCGGAAGGCCTCGTCGAAGGCGGGCGGGCAAAAGCGCGCCAGCAGCTGAAAGACTTCTGGGAGCGGGTTGCCTATCGCGTGCCGGCCTCGCCAACGGCTGCCTGGGACAACGGCTGGTCGAAGACTTGGGAAAAGGCCTGGGGCCTCGACCAGAACCCGGCCATCGCTATGTTCACCTGGTGGACGCAGGTGGCCTCGCCCTACCAGTTCAATCCGCTGAACATCAATCCGCTGCGCGATCTGCTGCTGCGCGAAGTGAACTTCGAACTGGTCAAGTCCTGCAGCTCCCACGTGCAGCTGTTCATTTCGGCGACCAACGTGCGCACCGGGCAGATCAAGGTGTTCACGGGCGACGAGGTGACCGCCGATGCCGTGCTCGCCTCCGCCTGCCTGCCGACCGTGTTCCATGCCGTCGAAATCGGCACGGAAGCCTATTGGGACGGCGGCTACATGGGCAACCCGGCGATCGAGCCGTTCTTCAAGAACTGTGTGTCGCAGGACGTCCTGCTGGTGCAGATCAACCCGATCCGCCGCGAGGAGGTGCCGCGCACCGCCCACGGCATCCTGGACCGGCTCAACGAAATCTCGTTCAATGCACCGCTGCTGCGTGAGTTGCGCCATGTGGAGTTCATCAACGAGCGGCTCCGGCATGGTGGCCTAAAGGACACGGAGTATCGCGAGATCTTCCTGCATCGAGTCGGCGGGGGCGACGATATCAGTGCGTACCCGGCGTCGAGCAAGCTCGACGGCGATCTGGCCCTCATCGCGTCATTGCGCGATCTGGGCTTCAAGGCGATGGATGAGTGGCTCGCCAAGCCCGCGAACTATGCAAGCCTCGGCAACGCCTCCACCATGCCGCTCGAGGCCATGATCAAGGGATAGGCAATCCGCCGGCCGCGCGAACAAAGCGCTTGCCAGTTCCAAGGCCAACCGACACTTATTCTATAGTGGAACCTGCTGCCACCGGTGATGTGCTTCGTCGCACGCACCGCACGACACATTGCACCTGCCCTTGCACGTTAGGATCACCTGGCCTTGTCCGTCACGACCACCCCCGTCGCCGCACCTGCCCCTCGCGCCCGCATCCGCCTCGATCTGTCGATGCCGGTGATGATCGCGTTCGCCCTCATCCTGGCCGGCCTGATCGTCGTGCCAATGGCGTGGCTGTTCGTGTTCGCCTTCACCGACAAGACCGGCGCACCGACGCTCGCCAACTTCGCGCGCCTGCTCAACGACGACACCTTCTTCGAGCCGCTGATCACCACGCTCACCATCGCCACCAGCGTCGGCGTCATCTGCTGTCTGATCGCAGCCCCCATGGGCTGGCTGGTCGCACGCACCGACATGCCGCTGAAGGGCACGGTTCGAACCCTCATCATGGCCTCGTTCGTGACGCCACCGTTCCTCGGCGCTATCGCATGGGAACTGCTGGCCGCCCCCAACAGCGGCCTGTTGAACCAGGCTTGGCGTTCGGCGACCGGCGGCGACGCCGCCACCGAGCCATTGTTCAACATCTACTCGCTGACGGGGCTGATCTTCGTCATCTGCTGCTACACCTTCCCGTACGTATTCGTGCTGGTCGCCAACGCGCTCGACCGCATTCCGGGCGAACTCGAAGACGCATCCTCGATGCTCGGCGGCCGCACCTGGACCACCGCCCGGCGGATCACCATTCCGCTCGCGCTGCCGGCACTGCTGGCTGGCATGCTGATTGCGTTTCTGCAGGCGCTCAACCTGTTCGGCTCACCAGCCATCCTCGCCATTCCAGCCGGCTTCAACACGCTGACGACCAAGATCTGGACGCTGTTCCAATTCCCGCCGAAGCCCGAACTGGCAGCGGCCGCCTCCCTGCCGCTGCTGCTGCTGACGATCATTCTGCTGCGCGGGCAGGCAAAGATCCTGAGCCGCGGCGGCTACACCGTGGTCGGAGGCAAGTATGGCTCGCCGCGCCTCGTCAGGCTCGGCTGGATGAAGCTTCCGGCGGTCGTTCTCTGCTTTGCCCTGCTGATGCTGCCGGTGTTCCTGCCCTATGGAGCGCTGCTGAATGCGGCGTTCTCCAAGACCGCCTCACGCCTCGTCACATTCGATACGCTGACCCTGCAGAACTTCCACTTCACGTTCTTCGAGCTGTCGCAGACGCGGCGCGTGCTGCAGAACACGTTTCTGCTGGCGGCGCTCACAGCAACCGCAGGCACCATCCTCGCCCTGGTCATTGCCTATCTGGTGGCGCGCAAGGCGGTGCCGGGCTACCGCTTCCTGGCCGCGCTCGCAACCGCGCCGATCGCCGTTCCCGGCATCGTGTTGGGCGTCGGGCTGTTTCTCTCCTACACCCGGCCACCGCTGGTGCTGTACGGCACGCTGTGGATCCTGCTGATCGCCTACGTGACGGTCGAACTGCCGGCGGCCTACCAGCAGCTGAGTTCAGCGTTCCATTCGGTGCATCCAGAGCTTGAGGAAGCGAGCCGCATCCTGGGCGCGTCCCGCCTGCAGGCACTGCGCCAGATCACGGCGCCGCTGCTGCGGACGGGCGTGATCGCCACGTGGTGCTTCATCTTCGTCGCCGTGGTGCGTGAGTTGTCGGCCGCGATCATCCTGTTCACGTCCGATACCAAGGTAATGAGCGTGCTGATCTTCGATCTCAAGGAAAGCGGCGATCTCGGCGCCATCGCGGTGCTCGGCCTGGTCATGCTGCTGATGAGCGCCGCGGTGATCATCATGGCCAACCGCATTCCAGGCTTCGGCGGCGGTCCGAGGCTGCGCAATAGTTGACGCAATTGGCGCCCTGCGGGATTCGCATTAGGACGAGCAAACAGCCGATGCCCCCAACTCCCGTCACTCCCGCCGTCGCCGAACGGCTGGCGGCCGCCATCGCCGGCATCGACGCGGGCCGCCTGTCGCCCGGCCTGCGCGCCATGGCCGAGACGCTCGTCATCGACGTCATCGGCCTGTGCGTTGCCGCGCGCCACGCCGACTACATTGCCAGCGCGCGGGCCGGCTACGATGATGCTGGAACGGCGACCGTCATCGGCCACGAAAGGCCGGCGAGCCCGGCAGCGGCAGCCTTCATCAACGGGATCGCAGCCCACGGTGAAGACTTCGACGACACTTTCGAAGGCGGACCCGTGCATGCGGGTGCCGTGATCGTGCCGGCCATCCTTGCCATCGCCGAACAGGAACGGCTTGGCGGCGCCGAAACCTTGCGCGGGCTCGCCGTCGGCGTCGAAGTGATGTGCCGGATGAGCCTCGTCAAGCCGAAGGCGATCCACAAGGCGGGCTTTCATCCGACCGCCGTGCTGGGCGCGATCGGGGCGGCGGCCGGGGTGGGGGCCGCGCTGCGGTTACCGCCGGTGCAGTTCGTCAACGCGCTCGGCATCGCCGGCAGCATGGCCAGCGGCATCATCGAATACCTGACCGATGGCGCCTCGACCAAGCGCCTGCATCCGGGCTGGGCGGCGCAATCGGGCCTGCGGGCAGCCCTGCTGGCGCGTGCCGGCTTCGACGGCCCGCGCACCGTGCTCGAAGGACCGCACGGCCTGCTGCATGGTTTCGCCAATTCACTCGACGGCGACTGGAGCCGCCTGCTCGACGGCTTCGGCGCCACCTGGATTTGCGAGACGCTCGCCTTCAAGCCCTACCCATGCGGGACGATGGCGCATCCCTACATCGATTGCGCGCGCCGGTTTGCCAAGCGCGCCGTCCCGGCGGCCGACATTGCCTCGATCGTGTGCGAGACGGCCGAGGGTTTCGTCCACCGCCTGTGGGAGCCGCTGGCGGCTAAGCAGGCTCCACCCAATGGCTATGCCGGTAAATTTTCGATCCCCTATTGTGTTGCAGCTGCGATTTTGCAGGGCGACGTGGGGCTCGACACGTTCACCGATGCGGCGGTCGCCGATCCGGGAGTACGCGCGTTGGCGGCCAAGGTCAGCTATGTGATCGATCCCGACAGCGCCTACCCGCACAACTATACGGGCCATATCCGCGTGACGCTGAGCGACGGCCGTATCATCGAGGAGCGACAGCCGCACTTGCGCGGCGGCGCGCGCGAGCCGCTGAGTAAAGCCGACATCGAGGCGAAATTCACCCTCAACACCCGCTATGGCGGCTGGAGCGACGGCGCCACCCGATCCGCACTGGCCGTTGCCCGCGGCTTGTTCACCCAGACCATCGATCTTGCAGCACTCAGACAATAGGTAATCCCATGACCACCAAGGAACTTACCGGCCGCGCGGCCCTCGTCACCGGCGCCGGCCGCAACATCGGCCGCGAGATCGCCCTCACGCTGGCGAGCGCCGGCGCCCACGTCGCCGTCAATGCGCGGTCGAACCGGGCCGAGGCCGATGCGGTGGTGGCCGAGATCACGGCTGCTGGCGGCAAGGCCATCGCGGTCATCGGCGACGTGATTGATCAGGCGGCGGTCGCAGCCATGGTTGGCGCCACGGCCAAGGCGTTCGGCCGGCTCGACATCCTCGTCAACTGCGCCGCGATCCGCAAGGAAGCAGCCATCGATGCCATGTCTTACGAGCAATGGCGCGAAGTGCTGGGCGTGATCCTGGACGGCGCGTTCCACTGCACCAAGGCGGCGTTGCCCCACCTGAAGGCCAGCGGCCAGGGCGCGATCATCAGTATCGGCGGCGTGTCGGCCCATACGGGGGCCAAGCATCGCGCCCACGTGGTCACCGCCAAGGCCGGCCTGATCGGCCTCACCAAGGCGTTGGCGCACGATCTGAGCGGCGATCGTGTAACGGTCAACTGTGTGGTGCCGGGGCTGATCAACACCAACCGCGACCCGAACGCCGCCCTGCCGTCGCACCACAACGTCAACCGGACGCTCGTCGGCCACCTCGGCGCATCGTCCGACATCGCCAACGCCGTGCGCTACCTCGTCGGCCCCGGCGCGCGCTACGTCACCGGCCAGACCATCCACGTGAATGGCGGTGCGTATCTGGGCTAGGGAGGTGACTCAGAAGTTCCGAGTCGCCTCGCGGGCACGCGCATGCTTGGTTCGTGTCGACAACCTCGATATAGATCGCACCACGACCCGCCCTCGAGGCGCAAGAAACTGGCACCGGCACCCCTTGTTCCGCAAGCCAGCATGCAACCAACGATAACCGCTTTCAGGAGGAGCGCACATGATCAGGAAGCTGCTGGGCACCGTCGCACTCGCGACGATCATACTGACAGGCACGGCCCAGGCCGAGGATCTGCGATTGATGACGGGTCCGCAAGGCGGGGTCTGGGTTCCCCTCGGCGGGCAGATCAAGGACATGCTGGAGAAGTCTGCCCCTGGCACGAAGGTTCAATCGTTGCCCGGTGCCGGCATCGCCAATATCCGTGCGATCCAGGAGAACAAGGCTGATATCGGCTTCGGCAATACGATCTCCACGGCCGATGCCGTGCTCGGCACGGGCGAGGCGCCGCTCGACAAGAAGCACGACAAAGTGTGCAACGTGGCGACACTCTACCCGCAGTACTTCCAGGTTGTCGTTACCGTCGACTCGGGCCTTGCCAGCATCAAGGATGTCAAGGGCAAGGGATTTGCGACGCAGGTAAAGGGCAATACCGGAGAACTGGTCGCACGCCATGTCCTCAAGGTCAGCGGGCTGGCCTACAGCGATCTGAAGGTCGGGTTCACCAACAGCTACAGCGACAGTGTCGAGCAGGTGAAGGACGGGCGCATGCAGATGTTCACGCTGGGCACCGGCATTCCGGCCAGCTCCGTGATGGATCTCGCCTCGTCGCGCGACATCAAGTTGCTCGATCTTGCGGGCCTGCTTGCGGACATGCAGAAGATCAACCCGGCCTACAAGCTGGTGACGATCCCGAAAGGCACGTATCCCAAGCAGGAAGTGGACGTCCAGACGATCGGCTATTTCACGCACGTCGTTGCCGCCTGTTCGCTGTCCGAGGACATCGTCTACAAGCTGACGTCCGGTCTGCTGGCCAACAAGGCCAACATGAGCGCACTGTACAAGGACATGGCCGCGCTGACGCCGCAGATCATGGCCCAGGACATCGGCGTGCCGTTCCATCCGGGCGCCGCCAAATGGTTCAAGGAACAGGGCATCACCGTCAAGTAAGTCGGGTCGCGTAAGGCGATCGGCCGTGTGCGTATCGGGGCGTGGCTTGCTGCATGCCCCGGCCCGCCCCTGTCAGCGCCCATGGTCTTGGCTACCGGCCGCGGCATCGAGCACACGATGATGAGGACCAATTCGATGTCGCCAGCCCGCTCGTCGCCGATCGCCACGATGATCAAACTGCTCGCCATGGCGATGGCGCTGTACCACATCTGGCTTGTGGTGCCGCCGTTGCCGGACCACGGGTTCGGCGTGCCGGCGCTTGCACGGTTCTGGAACATGCTGTTCCCAGGGCCGCCCACTGAATATTTCTTCCGTGGTACCCATCTCGCGTTCGCGCTGGTTCTGGCGTTCCTGATCTTCCGCTTTCGCTCGCCGAACGAGGAAGATCTGGCTGCCATGCTGCCCGACGTCAGGGATGCGACGATCGCCCGTCTGAAGGGGCCCTCGGCCTTCGACTATCTCCTGAGCGCCGCCGCTCTGGGCGCGATCGGCTATGTGTTCTTCCACTACGACTATCTGATCAATCGCATCCTCTACGTCGACGATCTGCATCCGCTCGACATGGTGGCCGGCGCGGTTCTGGTGCTGCTCATCCTGGAAGCGACCCGGCGCCTGATGGGCCTCGCACTGCCGATCACGGCCGTGATCTTTCTCGCCTATGGCCTGTTGATCGCGCGCGTAGAGCCGATGCGACTGATCGATCAGCTGTACATGTCGACGGAGGGTATCTTTGGTCAGCCGCTCGCGGTTTCTGCCAGCTACGTGATGATCTTCGTCGTCTTCGGCGCCTTCATGGAGCGCACCGGAACAGGGCAGCTGTTCATGGATTTCGCCATGAGCTTGACCGGCCACACCGCCGGTGGCCCCGGCAAAGTTTCGGTCATATCCTCGTCGCTGTTTGGCACCATTTCCGGCTCGGCCGTCGCCAATGTGATGGTCGACGGCCCGATTTCGATCCCGCTGATGAAGCGGACGGGGTTCAAGCCGCATTTCGCCGCCGCCGTCGAAGCCGTCGCCTCGACCGGTGGTCAGATCATGCCGCCGATCATGGGCGCCGCCGCCTTCGTGATGGCCGAGTTCGTGGGCGTAAGCTACGGCCAGGTCGTCATATGGGCGATCATTCCGGCGATCCTGTATTACGTCTCCTGCTTTGGTGCCGTCCACTTCGAGGCCAAGCGCACCGGCCTGCTTGGCGTGCCGCGATCCGAGTTGCCGGTGCTGTCGACCGTGCTCGCCGAACGCGGCCACCTGTTCATTCCTGTGCTGACCATCCTGGCCGTCATGTATTCCGGCTACAGCGCCCCGCTGGCGGCCCTGGCCGGCACGGTGGCGTGCTTCCCGGTCGCCATGCTGCGCGCCTCGACACGCGCCAACGCCACCTGGTCGAACGTCGCCGACGCTTTGGTGGATGGCGCCAAGAATACGCTCGCCGTGGCCTTGGCCTGCGCCTGCGCCGGCATCATCATCGGGGTCGTCACTCTGACCGGCCTCGGCATCACCTTCACACAGTGGGTCGTCGCCATCTCCCAGGACACTTTGCTGCTGGCACTGGTTCTGACCATGATCGCCGGCATCGTGCTCGGCATGGGCATGCCGACCACGCCAGCCTACATCATCATGACGTCGCTGCTGGTGCCGGCGATCATCAAGCTCGGCGTACCGAAGCCGTCGGCCCACATGTTCGCGTTCTATTTCGCCATTCTGTCGGCGATCACCCCGCCGGTCGCCCTGGCGGTGTATGCCGCATCCGGCCTGGCCAAGTCCGATCTTTGGAAAACCGGCCTGGCTGCGGTCAAGATCGGCGCGGCCGGCTTCATCGTGCCATTCATGTTCGTGTATGAACCGGCGCTCCTGATGCTCGATCCCGCGGCCTACGGCAAAACCGCGAACCTGGTGACGGCGAACTGGGGATCGATCCTGCTCGCCGGCATGACCGCCATGATCGGCTGTATCCTCCTGGCCGCCGGGCTGCACGGATTTCTGCTGACCGCCTGCTCCCCCGTGCAGCGGATCCTGCTGATATGCTCGGCCTTCTTCTTCGTCAGTCCAGGGGTGATCAACGATACGGTCGGCATCGGACTGGCGGCGATCGTGTTTGCGACCCAGTACGTCGCGTCACGGCGACCGGCAAAACCCGTGCCGCCGGCTGGACTAGCCTGATCGATCAGCGCGGGTGGCTCCTGGCCGCTTCCCACCGCTTCGCGTCAGGCCCCGCCGTAGCGCTTTTCGACGTAGTCCTCGACGATCTTCTGGAATTCGGCGGCGATGTGGGGGCCGCGCAAGGTCATCGCCTTCTCACCATCGATGAACACCGGTGCGGACGGTGTTTCGCCGGTGCCGGGCAGCGAAATGCCGATGTCGGCGTGCTTGCTCTCGCCGGGTCCGTTGACGATGCAGCCCATGACCGCGAGGTTCAGTGACTCGACGCCCGGATACTTCGCCTTCCACACCGGCATGCTCTCGCGGATGTGGCTCTGGATCTGCTGGGCGAGTTCCTGGAACACGGTCGAAGTGGTGCGGCCGCACCCCGGACAGGCGGCCACGATCGGTATGAACGAGCGCAGCCCCATGGTCTGCAGCAGCTCCTGGGCAACCTGCACTTCGCGGGTGCGGTCGCCGTTCGGCTCGGGCGTCAGCGACACGCGAACAGTATCGCCGATGCCGGCCTGCAGCACTATGCCCATGGCCGCCGACGAGGCGACTATGCCCTTTGACCCCATGCCGGCTTCGGTGAGCCCCAGGTGCAGGGCATAGTCGCAGCGCTTGGCGAGCATCGTATAGACGCTGACCAAATCCTGTACCGCCGACACCTTGGCCGAGATGATGATCTGATCCTTGCGCATGCCGAGGTCCTGGGCGCGCTGTGCCGATAGCAAGCCCGACTGGCAGATCGCCTCGTGCATCACGGCGCGCGCGGTCGCGGGTTTGGCCGACTTGGCGTTCTCGTCCATCAGGTGGGTCAGCAATTCCTGATCGAGCGAGCCCCAGTTGACGCCGATGCGCACCGGCTTGTTGTGCTTCATGGCGATTTCGATGATGTCGGTGAACTGCTTGTCGCGCTTGGCCTTGAAGCCGACGTTGCCGGGGTTGATGCGGTACTTGGCCAGCGCCTCGGCACAGGCCGGGTTCTCACCCAGCAGCTTGTGGCCGATGTAGTGGAAGTCGCCGATGATCGGCACCTTCACGCCGCGCTTTTCCAACTTTTCGCGGATGTGCGGCACGGCCTTGGCGGCTTCGTCGCGGTCGACGGTGATGCGCACGAGTTCGGACCCGGCGCGAGCGAGCGCTGCGACCTGTTCGACCGTCTTGTCGATGTCGGCCGTATCCGTGTTGGTCATCGATTGAACGACGATGGGTGCCGTGCCGCCGACGACGACGCCGTCGACATTGACGGCGATGGATTGGCGGCGGGGCGCGATGAGGTCGGTCATGGGCAGGTTCCGGTTCGACGATGTGAGACGGATGCGTTTCGACAGTTCTTGGAGGCGCCGACGGGCTTTGGCAAGGCTGGGCGCACGGATTGCGGCCTCCCGAGTGTGCCAGAAACCGCTGACGAGGCTTCAAGACGCTTACCAACCCAATTGGCTGACCAATGTTCAGCTGCCGGGGCGCTCAAACATAGCTGACTCGATGTCACGGCTGGATGACTTCGGCACGCACGTGCAGGGCAACCGCCACTGACCCGGACAACCGATACCACACGTGAGCCATAACTAAGTTGTGAGAGCGCGCATCTTGCTGCCGGTGCCAGGCTCGCGCGAACGAGTGGTGTCCGAGCCTGCGCGCGCGAAACACGACGACCATGGGGTGCACTGAGTGCCACGATTTCGGACCGCCAGTATCGCTCCCGACGTAACTTCGTCACAATGGTATTCCACTAGGCGAATGGTGCTAGTGGGGGCGAAGAATTACCGCGCATGACGCTGTCCGAGTTGCTATCCATCTCCCCCAGGGACCTGCGCCTGTTCCGCCAGGACACGCTGCCTTTGGTGATGGGCGTCGTGATCGCAAGCGCCTTGAGCGCGGCCCTGCTGTTCTATCTCATCCGTGGTCGCATTCGAATTTCACGCGGCCGCTCAGGCAAGCGGATCCGGCGATTCTCCGTGCTCGAACGCTGCGCCCATTGGACCCTTGCCCTGTCGCTGCTGATCCTCGCCGTGACGGGGCTGAACAAGGCCGTCGGCCGGCAGGTCGTGCAACCGCTGCTGGCGCCGGACGTCTACGCGACGTGGACGCGGCTGGCGCGCATGACCCACGAATATACGAGCTTCGCCTTTGCCGCAGCGCTTCTCGCGATCATCATCCTGTGGGTGCGCGACACCAGGCCGGCGCGGGTCGATCTCGCGTGGCTCGCCGCCGGTGGCGGGCTCGTTGGCACTGCGCATCCTTCGGCCGGCCGCTTCAATGCAGGGCAGAAGATCGTGTTCTGGCTGGTTGCCTTGGGCGGCACGCTGATGGCTGCCACCGGTTTCAACATGATGTACCCGGATGTGGTCCTTGCCGGCGGCGCTCTGCGTGCGGCCATCATCGTGCATGGCATCTGCGCCGCCCTGCTGATCGGCCTGACGATCGGGCATATCTACATCGGGTCGATCGGCATCGAGGGGGCGGCCGGCAGCATGATCCGCGGCGATGTGGATGAGAACTGGGCGCGCCAGCATCACGATTTGTGGGCACGCACAATGAGTGCGGGCGATCATCCGTCGCCGCCCGAAATTTCCCATCGCGAGGGCGTTCGCGAATCAAGTGTGTGAACAGGGAGTCTGACGTGGCACAACCACACTGGAAAATGGCGGTCGATGTCAATCGATGCATCGGCTGTCATGCCTGCTCGGTTGCCTGCAAGGTTGAGCACGACGTACCGCTCGGCAGTTTCCGCACCAAGGTCTACTACTACGACGAGGGCCAGTACCCGAAGGTCAAGCGGCACTTCCTGCCCACCATGTGCATGCAGTGCGAGGACGCGCCCTGCCTCAAGGTCTGCCCGACTAAGGCCATCCGCAAGGACGCCGACGGCGTGGTGCGGATCGACGAGCAGAAGTGCGATTCGAACGGCGCCTGCGCGGCCGCCTGCCCCTATGGCGCGATCTGGATCTCGACGGAAACCGGCGCCGACAAGTGCGATTTCTGCTCGAACCGCCTCGCCAACAAGATGCAGCCGGCCTGCGTCGAGACCTGCCCCGGCGATGCCCTCGTGTTCGGCGACGCGAACGATCCCGACAGCCGCTACTCGAAGTACATGGTGCAGCACGGCAAGGAATTCACGCCGATCAAGCCTGAAGCCGGCACCAAGCCGAGCGTGCTCTTTCGCGGACAGAACGCCGACATCGAGAAGAAGATCGTCGCCGGACAGAACCACGATCCGCACACCTACGAGATCGAAAACTGGGCATCCTTGAAGCCGCCAGGGAAGGGCTGAGCCGATGGAAAAGATCAACCGACGCACAGCCATCAAGACCGGGCTCGGCGCCCTTGCAGGCCTCTCGGTCGGCGAACTCATCCGCCTCGATCCGTTGATGCCGGGCGAAGCCTTTGCCAAGGCCGGCGATGTCGTGCGCAACCGCCCGCGGCGGCGCATCGATTATTCCAAGGCCAAGTACGTCACGAGCGTCTGCTTGAACTGCTCGACCGTGTGTGGCCTCATCGGCACCGTGATCGATGGCAAGCTCGTCAAGGTTGCTGGCAATCCGAACGACCCCAACAACGGGTTTTCGCTGTGTGCCAAGGGCCAGGCCAGCGTGCTGGTCAGCGAGTATCCCGAGCGCCTGCTCTATCCCCTGAAGCGGGCCGGCAAGCGCGGCGAAGGCCTGTGGCAACGCATCACCTGGGAGGAAGCGCACGCCGAGATCGCGCGGCGCATCAGAAGTGCCATGGACCAAGGCGTGCCCGAGGAAGTCGCGATCCACATCGGCCGCAGCCGACTAGGCGAGGAATTCGGCCGCTTCCTCAGCGCCATCGGTTCGCCCACTCAGTTGAACCACCGGGCGCTGTGTTCGTCGGCCAAGCGCGCCGCCAACTACATCAGTTTGGGCGAGACCGACTGGGAGACGATCGACGCCGAACGCAGCAAGTATTTCCTGAACTTCGGCTCGAATTTCTATGAGGCGCACCAGGGCGCGATTCATCTGGCGCGGCGCGTCGTCAAGGCGCGCGCGGAGTTGGGCGCCAAGCTCGTCACCTTCGACGTGCGCCTATCGAATACGGCCGGCCGCAGCGATGAATGGTTCGCACCGACGCCGGGCTCCGAAGGCGCCATCGCGCTCGCCATGGCCAACGTGCTGCTTGCCGAAAACCTGCAGGACAGCAAGTTCATCGCCACCTGGTGCGATCTGTCGGAAGCCGAGATACGCGCCTTCGTCGCCCCCTACACGCCGGAATGGGCGGCGAAGGAGTCGGGTGTCCCGGCGGCCGACATCAAGCGCCTGGCCATCGAGTTCGGGCGTGCCGCACCGACATGCGCTGCCTTCACCAACCGCGGCAGCGACGCGCATTACAACGGCATGCACAACAGCCGCGCCGTCGTCATGCTCAACGCGATCGTCGGTTCGATCGGCAAGCCCGGCGGCTACTGCTACGGCGAGGAGCCGCGCGTGCCGGCATTCTTTGCAGACGTCGAACCGCGTCCGCCCCGGCCGACCCGCACCAGCGTCCTGGAGAACCCGCCCGAGTATCCGCTCGCCAACAAGTGGCAGCGCATGCGCGTCGGCCAGTTGGTCTATGCCTACCTCAAGGAGAACCGCGCCAAGATCCAGGTGTATCTGTCCTACACGCTGGCGTCCCCCACCACGTGGCCGGAAGGCCGCTCGCTTGCCGTCGACGTGTTGAAGGACGAGAGCAAGATCGCCTTCCACGCCTGCTCCGACGTCGTGTACTCGGAGACGGCACACTATGCCGACATGATCCTGCCTGACGCTGCCTACACCGAGCGCTGGGGTTTCGACTTCCGCAACAATTTCGCGCTGCGCCGCTACGTGACCTTGCGCCAGCCCATGCAGAAGCCCCCCGGCGAATGCCTGAGCTTTGCCGACTCATTGATCAACATCGCCAAGCGGCTCGGACCGGATGTTGCGAAGTACTATCCCTTCGACAGCCACGAAGAACAGATGCGCATGCGGATGCAGAAGCATGTGTTCCCGAGCGGCGAGAACGGCTGGGACTTCATGCGTCGCACCGGCGTGTGGAACGACATGGAGCAGCAGACCTTCCATGAGTTGTACAACTGGGAATTGACCGCCAAGCAGCTTGAAGGCGCCAAGCTCGACGAGGCCACCGGCTTCTACCGGAAGGCAGGTGCCGACGGCGTCGAACGGGTGATCGGCATCCGTGTCGATGGCAAGGCACGGCGCGGGTTCCCGACGCCATCGCGCAAGTTTACGCTGCGTCATCCCGACCTCATCGAGGCCGGCAACAAGGTCGGCTGGCCGGACGACGGCCTGCCGCGGCACGTGCCCATCCCGGCGCACGCCGACATGCCGGCCGACCGCTTTCATCTGGTCTCGTTCAAGTGGAATGTGCATACCCAGGGTCGTACCGCGCCACAGAAGCTGCTGACCGAGATCGTCCACGACAACCCGATGTGGATCAACACGCAGACGGCGGCGAGCCTCGGCATCAAAACCGGCGACGACGTGGAGATCACGACCTACCGGCCCAAAGGAGCGACCTACCAGCCGACCGGAGAGAAAGTCGGCTCGGCGGTGGTACGCGTGGTGGTGATGGAGGGCATTCATCCCCGCGTGCTCGCGGTCTCGAACAGCCTTGGCCACATGTATGGTGGTCGGGCGGCAACCGCCAAGAGTGCGCCACGCGGCACCAATCCGAGCTATTCGTCCGATCCCAAGACAGAGGATTCCGACCTCGCCGAACGGGTGTGGTGGGACAAGGCGGTGGGCGGCAAGGGAGCCGGCTTCAACATCAACGCCATCCTGCCGATCCAACCGTCACCGCTGGTTGGTATGCAAGGCTGGTATGACACGACCTGCACGATCCGCAAGGTGTGACGCACGTTCGTCGCGAAGATTGGAGGCGCAAGCCTCCAATCCGCAGCCTATGGCTTCAGGCCCTTGGAACCCCACTCGTAAGGATAAGGTTCCAAGGGTGGTTGCCTTTGGCAGCGGGCTTGACCCACACACGCCACCGGCACAGTCTCCCGCCACATGCCCCCGGGAGACGCCCATGAATTTCCAGCTCACCGACGACCAGCGTGCGCTTCGCGATGCCGCCCGCACCTTTGCCCGTGCCGAGATGGTGGAGGTCGCCCGCGAATGTGAAGCAAAGAACCAGCCGCCCTCGCGCGCCGTGAAAAAGCGGCTCGCCGAGATGGGCTTTCTCGGCGTCAACATGCCCGTTGCCTACGGCGGCATGGGGCTTGGCAACCTGGAAGCGCTGCTCGTGCTGGAAGAGTTCGCCAAGATCCATCCGGCCGTCGCCTTCCCCGTGTTCGAGAGCGCGGTCGGCCCGATCAAAGCGGTCGAGCGGTTCGGCACGGAAAGCCTCAAGCGCGCAATTCTGCCCAAGGTCGTCTCAGGCGACGTGGTGGTCGCGATCGCCATGTCGGAGCCCGACGCTGGCACCGCGTTGACCGACCTCAAGACCCGTGCGGTGATCAAGGGCGGCGCGATTATCCTCAACGGCATGAAGCGCTGGAGCACGGGCGCCGGCACCGCCGATGGCTACGTCGTCTATTGTCGCATCGGCGAAGACAAGGGTGCCAAGGGCATCGGCGCGGTCTACGTGCCGGCCGGCGTCAAAGGGCTGTCGTTTGGCGCACGCGAAGAGCTCATGGGCTTTCGCGGCACCACCACCGCCGACATCTTCTTCGAGAATGTCGAACTGCCGGCCGACCATCTGATCGTGCCAGAGGGCGGCTTCCCGAAACTGATGGAAGCCTTCGACCTCGAGCGCTGCGGCAATTCAACGATGTGCCTCGGCCTCGCCGCCGGCGCATTGGAGGACGCGCTCGCCTACGTCCAGGAGCGCAGCCAATTCGGCAAGCCGATCGTCGATTTCCAGGCGGTGCAACTGAAAATCGCCGAGATGGCGATGAAGGTCGAGGCTTCGCGCCTGCTGATCCATCGCGCGGTGATGGGCGCCGAACACGGCTTCCCCTCGGTCGCCGACAGCTCGATCGCCAAGTGCTTCGCCAACGAGATGGTGCGCGAGGTGACGGGAGCTGCCTTGCAATTGATGGGCGGCTACGGCTACTCCAAGGCCTATCCGGCCGAGCAGCGCCTTCGCGACGCCTGGGGCTGGGGCATCGCCGGCGGCACGATCGATATCCAGAAGATCAACATCGCAGCAGCCCTGGTCGGGCGCCGGTTCGACCAGCGGCGGTAAGGGTACCGCAGAAGTTACCCCGGTGTGCCCGCTGGTTAGGATAGCTTGGAGGCTGAATTCACGCGCACGAGGAGGATACGATGAGCCACCGTTCGACGGTCAAGGCAACCTTCAAGGGCAGTGGCGGGCATACCCTGGCCGCGCGGCTCGATCTGCCGGCCGGCCCGGTCCGGGCCTTTGCGCTGTTCGCCCACTGCTTCACCTGTACCAAGGATGTGCTCGCCGCCCGCACCATCGCCGCTGGCCTTGCCGAACAAGGGCTTGGCATTCTGCGCTTCGACTTCACCGGCCTTGGCGCGTCGGAAGGCGAGTTCGCCAACACCAATTTCACCTCGAACGTCGATGATCTGGTGCTTGCCGCCGACTACCTGCGACAAAACTTCGCCGCGCCGGCCATCCTGATCGGGCACTCGCTCGGCGGCGCCGCTGTACTCGTTGCGGCGGCCCGCATTCCCGAGGCCAAGGCCGTCGTGACGATCGGCGCGCCCGCCGATGTCGCCCACGTCCTGCACCAGTTTGCAGGCTCCATCGAAGATATCCGCGCTCACGGCGAGGCCGAGGTCAAGCTCGCCGGCCGCCCCTTCAAGATCCGCCGCGAATTCGTGGAGGACGCCGAGGGCCAGATGATCGAGGACAAGATCCACAATCTCGGCAAGGCGCTGCTCGTCCTGCACGCACCCAAGGACGCGACGGTCGGCATCGAGAACGCGTCCCGCATCTTCCTCGCCGCGCGCCACCCCAAGAGCTTCGTCACCCTGGACGGCGCCGACCATCTGCTGTCGAACCCGCCAATGGCCGCCTACGCTGCCAGCGTGATCGTGGCCTGGGCTGCCAAATACATTCCGCCGATGCCAGCCGAAAGTGACGTAGTGGATCACGTGCTGGTGCGCGAAACTGGGCACGGCAAGTTCCAGAACATCGTCGTCAGCGGGCGCCATCGCCTGCTTGCCGACGAGCCGGAGGCGGTGGGCGGGCTGGACAGCGGTCCCAATCCCTACGACTATCTGTCGATCGCACTCGGTGCGTGTACGGCGATGACGCTGCGGATCTATGCCGAGCACAAGAAGCTCGATCTCGGCCGCATCTTGGTCGAGGTTCGCCACGGCAAGGTTGCAGCCGAGCACTGCACCGACTGCAGCCCGACCGCAACCACCCGTGCTGGCAAAATCGACCGCTTCGAGCGCATCATCAGGATCGAAGGGGCACTGGATCAGGCACTGGCGCAGAAAATCATCGAGATCGCCGACAAGTGCCCGGTCCATCGCACGCTCGAACACTCGAGCGCGATCGTCACGAAATTTGCTGGCGCCGGTTAATTCCACCGACACCACGCCGCCATGGTTGGGCTACACCGCCGGCAGTAGCCCCGCGCATGGCAATCCTCTAGGATCGAACCGGCTTTGTACGCCTCGAGCAACCCCAACAAAGGTGCCACATGCAGGAAACGACCAAAGACAGTCCCCCGACCGGCCTCGCCCGGCGTGACCTTCTGGCGGCAACGGCTGCGACCATTGCCGGCGCAGTTGCCGGCTCGATCGCCACTGCGCCAGGTGCACTCGCACAGACGCCCAAGGTCGAGGCCCAGGAGCACTGGGTCATGAAAGGCGACGTGAAGTTGTACGTCTACCGCAAGCGCCTGGCCGGGGGCGACGCCAACAAGCCAGTCCTGTTCCTCGTCCACGGCTCCACCTTCGCCAGCCGTGGCTCCTACGACCTGATCGTGCCGGGCCGCACCGGCTACTCGGCCATGGATCACTTCGCCGGCCTTGGCTACGACGTGTGGACCATGGACCACGAGGGCTACGGTTTTTCCGCGCGCACGGCGAGCCACGCCGGCATCCGCGTCGGCGTCGAGGATCTGAAGGCTGCGATGCCGCTGATCGAAAAGATGACGGGGCGCAAATCCGTTCTCATGTTCGGTGAATCCTCGGGCGCCATCCGCGCCGGCGTGTTCGCCCAGGAAGAGCCGGCGCGCGTCGAGCGGCTGATCATGCACGCCCACACCCACACCGGCAAGAACGCGCCCGAGATCGAACGGCGCCGCAAGCAGATCGAGTTCTACAAGGCGAACCCGCGCCGCCCGTTCGGCATAGCCAACGTCGAGAACATCTTCAACCGGGACGTGGCCGGCAAGGCCGATCCGGCGGTGATCAAGGCGCTCGCCGATTTCGAACTGCAGTTCGGCAATAGCGTACCGAGCGGCACCTACCTCGACATGGCGACCCTTATGCCGATGGTCGATCCGGCAAAGCTCAAGTGCCCGACCTGCCTCGTGCGTCCCGAGCACGACGGCAACGCCACGGTCGAGGAGCTGTTCGAGTTCTTCCAGGCCCTCGCCCCACACGAAAAGCAGTTCCTGTTCGTCGACGGCATGACGCACGGCGGCGGCATGGTCGGCAGCCAGCGCCAGCGCCTGTGGCACATCGTGCATTCGTTCATGAGCTTGCCGCCCGCGCCAGCGGCCTGAAAGTTGCGCGATTTGGAGATCAAGCAGGGCGCAGCACTTCTCGTCGCGAATGCTGCGCGCCTGCTGCACCTCGATCACCGTCAGCCGGCCGCCACGGCCGGCTGCGCTGCCTCGACAGGCACAGGCGCCTCCACTGGCTCCCGCCCGATCGGATAGCCGACCAGGTTCAAGATCACCTGGCGTAGCCGCGGCTCCTTCCAGTAGTTCACGTGCCCGCCGGGCGGCAGCACTTCGTTAGCGATGAACTCATCAGCGATGATGTCGACCCGATTGCCGATCGGATCGTCGACGCGCCACAGATTGGACCAGGTGGCGAGCTGCGGATGCAGGCTTGCGGCCGTAGGGTGCTGCCGTCCGTATTCGTCGAAATAGTACTGGTAGAGATGCGTGAGGGGTGAGCCGACCGTCACCACGTCGATCCGCTTCACGTCGTTGAACACCATGTCGTCGTCGCGTGACTTCAGATATTCGTACAGGATGACCGAGCCCTGGCTGTGGGCGAGGAAAATCACCTGATCGAAGCCGCCCTTGCCGATGAATTCCTCCATCAGCACGTTCATGCGCTCCTGAATACGTGCCCGCCGGGGCCAGGGACTGTGGGTGCGCATGCCCTTCGGCAGCACCATTTTCAGCGCGTCGAACTCGGGCTTGTACTGGTGGTCGACGACATCGCGGAAGATGTGAATGACGTTGGCGGTGACGCTCTGGAAGATGCCGAAAAAATAGAGAACCACGACAGCTGCCGTGATCAGGCCTGGCACGATCCACACCGCGCGGATGCCGGGTACTATCTCGGCGATGTATTTCGACTCGTAGAGCCCCTGCTCGTAGATGAAGAGGTTGGCGAGGCTGCCTGCGAACAAAAACGCGATGATGAACTGCGACAGGATCATGCGCGGCATCAAACGCACGCGGGTCGTGTCCCTGATCCACGGCATCCGCGCGATCACCAGACGGGCGAGGATCAGGAAGACGAAGGCGCCGAACGCGTACGTGGCGTTCAGCGAATTGAACACGAACACGCCGTTCAGCCTCGCGATGGCGTCCTTGATCACGAGCACGGTGTCGGGCGAGGTCGCCGCGCAGATGTATTTCATCGGCTGCACGGCGGCCTTCACGCAGGGTGCATCGACGCCACCGAACAGCGCCCATAGCGGCTTGCCCGCAGCCACCGCGCGATCGTAGTAATTCGGCTGGATCTGCCCGACCGTCTCTATCGTCGACACGCTCGGCAACGTCACTGCGACCTTCCAGATCAACCCTTGCAGCAGGGCAAGCCCCAGTGCCGCGCTCGGCCGGGCGGCGGGAAACGAATTCTTCGGCCGAAAGCCGAGCCCACGCTTGATGTAGAGCAGCGTCAGCATGGCGATCGCGATTGCGATCACAACGCTCCACACCACCCAGATGCGCAGAATGGAGGGCAAAATCAGCGCCAGATAATCGATCGGCCGCGCCAGCTCGCGCACCGGCAGAAGCCCGTTCAGCAGCAACACCGCGATGAAGGCGATCGTCGACGCGATCGCGGTCGCCAGCGCCACGTCGGTCAACCAGATGTCCTTGTGCAGCCGCGCCCGGGCAATAGTCAGCGCACAGACCGCAAGCAGGGCGAGCAGCCCCATCAGCGTGACGGCGAGTGGAACCGTATCAAACCAGCTGATCTGACTGACGCCGACCAGCGCCCAGGCGCAAATGAATGCGGTCACGTTCATGCCGGCGATCGGCCAGCGCAGGAGCCAAGTGGCAGCCACGGTGAAGAAGCGCAGGGCCTCATGGAAGCCGCCGCGGCTCTGCTCGAGAAACCCCTTGGCGAGGATCGAGGGTGCTTCGAAGAACAGTCGAAGTGCTGCCAGGATGTAGTAGATCGGACCCTGTCCGACCTTGGACAGATCGGCCCAGTAGAGCTCTGCCAGTACCACCGGCTGCCTGCCCCCCAGTGTACCTCGGCTGATATGGGCCGGGAACACCGCGCCGGGCTTGCTGCTGCCGCGGTCGGGGAGCTTGTAGACCTCACTGTAGTGATCGAACGCGACTGGCGGCATCGTGCCCGCCAGGTTCGGTAGCACGTAGTCGTTGATCCAGCCGGGCTCGGCATCGCCCACCCCGTGGATGACGAACACGCCGATCCGCTCGGGCGCAGGTGTGCCGGTCATGGTCAAAACCCCATCCGTAGATATGCAGCCGTGTTGAGGCGAGCATGACGCGGGCGGCCGCGCCATGGCTGGCCCGACACCCGCCGCACACGATCGCTTCATGTGCAATTGGGCGAAGTTATCCCATCAATCGACATTCAAGTCTGCCTCGCGACACGCTGCAGAGCAGGCTTTTTCGTGCTAGTGTTCCGACTCAGTCGCTTGGTTCCCGCCCTTGATGGCATCGAGTTTATCGAGGGCGCGCCGCTCCTTTCGCAAAATGAGCGCGGCGGACTTGGTCCACACGAAGGGCTTCGGGCTGGCGTTGT
>JAKFWF010000003.1 GCA_021730785.1 Hyphomicrobiaceae bacterium | reverse complement strand
GACTGGGGGTTCGAGCCAATCCCTTGCGACTTCCTCAGCTACGGCCCGTTCGGCGGCGCGTTCCATTGCGCCACTCTCGACGTGCGCCGCCGCGGGACACTGCAGTCGTACTTTTGAGGGAGGGGGCAAGGGGTCAGTCACAGGCTCGGGCGGGATGCTATTAACTACGTCGTTTTCGTCATAGCCGGTGGCTGTCCCCAGCGTTGCCCCAATATTCGCGATCAATTCCGTTCTGTGTGTATTGATGCGCACTTTCTATTGACTGTGCGCATCTTAGTGTGTATCAATACGCACAAAATTGAGCTAGGCGGGCCAGCTTGAACAGCCGGGACATTATCGCAAAGCTCAAGGACGATGGGTGGGTCCTGGATCGCGTAAGCGGCAGCCACCACCAATTCAAGCACCCGATAACGCCTGGTCTTGTGACTGTTCCGCACCCTCGCAAGGACGTCGTGATCGGCACGCTCCGCTCCGTTTACAAACAGGCGGGGTGGGTGTGACCGCCTCGCTAAGCTGTGGGAAAAACCAAATGCAATTGATCGCACTTATCCACGGCCATGACGGCAACTACGGGGTCTCTTTTCCCGACATGCTCGGCTGTATCGCCGCTGGCGATACGCTGGCGGAGGCACTGGCCAACGCCAAGGAGGCAGCTGTTTTCCACACCGAGGGCATGGTCGCGGGCAAACTCGCCCTGCCGGTGCCGCGGTCGCTCGACGCACTCAAGGCTGAGCCTGAGTTCGCCGAGGAGTTCGCCAGCGTCGCGCTAGTGACTGTGGTCGATTTCGATCCACCAACCAAATCCGTGCGCGTCAACATCACGCTCGACGAGCACCTGCTCGCGGCCATTGATCGCGTCGCCACGGTGCGGCAGTCCACCCGCTCTGGCCTACTGGCCGAAGCCGCACGGCGCCACATTCTCGGCCGCTGAAGAAGGGGTGCTGATACCGCGCGTCAAGCCCGAACCCCACAGCACCGGGATGACGCTTTGAGTGGGCGAGAACGCGCATCCAATGCCACACTCACCGCGTTGTCGCGCTGTCTCGACCCGGCTAAGTATCTCCCGCGGTGACGGTCCCCTTAACAGCGAGGTAACGCGCCATCAAGGACATCGCATTCCTGACGGGTGGCTCCGGCTTTGTCGGTTCCAGTGTGGCACGCGAGCTGGTGGCCGGCGGCTTTGTCGTGCGTGCGTTGGTGCGGACCGGCAGCTCCCGCGCCAACCTGGCCGGCCTCGGCATCGACATCGTTGACGGCGACATGCGCGATGGGGCGACCTTGCGCGAACAGATGAAAGGCGCCCGCTACCTGTTCCACGTGGCGGCCGACTACCGGCTGTGGGCGCCCGATCCGAACGAGATCATCGCCAACAATCGCGAGGGCACGCGTGCGGTCATGCAGGCGGCACTCAGCGCCGGCGTCGAGCGCATCGTCTACACGTCGAGCGTCGCCACCCTGCGCGTCGGCACCGACGGCAGTTCGTCCGACGAAACCATGCCGCACGATGATACATCGGCGATCGGCGCCTACAAGCGCAGCAAAGTCGTGGCCGAGCGCCTCGTCGAGCGCATGGTACGCGACGACAAGCTGCCGGCCGTCATCGTCAACCCGTCGACGCCGATCGGCCCGCGCGACATCCGCCCGACGCCGACCGGGCGCATCCTGATCGAAGCGGCCACCGGCCGCATGCCGGCCTATGTGGACACCGGCCTCAATCTCGTCCACGTCGACGATGTGGCGCGCGGACATCTCACGGCGCTGCGCCGCGGCAAAATCGGCGAGCGTTACATTCTGGGTGGTGAGAACATGACGCTCGGCGCCATGCTCGGGCACATCGCGCGACTGGCTGGCCGCAAGCCGCCGACCGTGACGCTGCCGCGCAGCCTGATCTTTCCCCTGGCTTACGGTGCCGAGATGGTGGCCCGTATCACCGGGCGCGAGCCGTTCGTGACCGCGGATGGGTTGCGCATGGCGAAATACAAAATGTACTTCAGTGCCGCCAAGGCCGAGCGCGAGCTTGGCTACCAGGCCCGCCCGGCGATCGAGGGGCTGCGCGATGCCTTCGACTGGTTCCGCCGCGAAGGGATGTTGCGATGACGGCGACACTGCTGATCGCAGTTCTGGCACTGCTGGCGTGGGTCTATCTGATCACCTTGCACGGCGGGTTCTGGCTGGCGCGCCAGCACGAGAACCTCGACCTGCCGGCGCCGCGCGATCCGCTCCTGCCCTGGCCGGCGGTGACCGCCGTCATTCCGGCCCGCAACGAGGCCGACGTGTTGCCGCGATCGCTCGGTTCGCTGCTGGCGCAGGATTATCCCGGAGCCTTCACCATCATCCTGGTCGACGACCAGAGCACGGACGGCACCGCTGACGTGGCGATGCGTCTTGCCGCGGCAACGGGCCGCGCCGTTCGCGTGCTGACGGGTGCGCCTTTGCCGGCCGGCTGGACCGGCAAGGTCTGGGCCATGCACCAGGGACTGGCCGAGGCCAACGCACAGCCTGCGCAATCGCGTTACGTGCTGCTGACGGATGCCGACATCGCCTATGCGCCCGATGCGCTGCGCCAGATCGTGTGCCGGGCGGAAGCGGGCAATTTCGTCCTCACCTCGCTGATGGCCAAACTGCGCTGCGAGAGTTTTGCCGAGCGCGCGCTGATCCCGGCCTTCATCTTCTTTTTCCAGATGCTCTATCCGTTTGCCTGGGTGAACCGGCCGGCCAACGGCACGGCAGCCGCAGCAGGCGGCTCGATGCTGGCCGACCGCGAGGCGCTGGCCCGCATTGGTGGCATTGCCGCAATCCGGGGCGCGCTGATCGACGACTGCTCGCTCGCCAAACTCATGAAGCGGCAGGGGCCGATCTGGCTCGGGCTGTCGCAGCGGGTCGTGAGCTTGCGCGATTATCCCCATGTAGGTGACATCCGCCGCATGGTCGCGCGCTCCGCCTATGCCCAGCTGCACTATTCGCCGCTGCTGCTCGCCGGCACCATCGTCGGCATGGCCCTCGTTTATGTCGCAGCACCTGTTCTGGCGATTTTCGGCGCTTTCCCGGCCAATCTAATGGCGCTCGCGACCTATGGCCTGATGGCGCTGAGCCTGCAGCCGACGCTGCGCTACTTCCGCCTGTCGCCGCTGTGGGGGCTCGCGCTGCCGCTGATCGCTGGCGCCTATCTGGTGTTCACACTCGATTCCGCCTATCAGCATGCCCGCGGCCGGGGCGGTCTGTGGAAGGGACGCGTCCAGGCCTTGCCCAAGGTGAAGGCGGAGCGATGACGACGGCAACCGAGACCAGATCAGGCAAGGGCGAACGGGATGAGAATTTCCCCGTCGCGTCGATGCTGGTCGCGCCCCGGCATCGCCCGCCGATGCTGGCGTTCTATCGCTTCGCGCGGGCCGCCGACGACGTGGCCGACAATCCGCTGCGAACGGCGGACGAAAAACTGCGACTGCTCGATCAGATGGAATCAACCCTCCTCGGCACGGGCGCACAGGATCCGGAGGCCGTGCCGCTGCGCGATGCCTTGCCGAAGTACGGCCTATCTTCGCGCCACGCACTCGACCTGCTGGTTGCCTTCCGCCAGGACGTGACCAAGGCGCGCTACGAGACCTGGGACGAACTCATGACCTACTGCCGCTATTCGGCGATGCCCGTGGGCCGCTTCGTGCTCGACGTGCACGGCGAATCGGAGACGACGTGGCGGGCGTCCGACACGCTGTGTGCCGCACTCCAAGTGATCAACCACCTGCAGGACTGCGCCAAGGACTTCCGGGCGATCGACCGTGTCTATATTCCCAGCGAAACACTCACAGCCCACGGCGTGACGGTGGATGCGCTCAAAGAGCCTGCCGCCTCGCCCGGTTTGCGGCGCTGCATCGTCGAACTGGCGACGCGGACGAAGTCGATGTTGCAGGTGGCGGGCCCGCTGTACCCGCAGGTTAAGGACATGCGACTGAGCGCAGAGACGGCGGTGATTGCCGGCCTCGCCGATCGCCTGATCGAACTGCTGCTCACCCGCGATCCCTTGAGCGAGCGGGTGCATCTGGGCAAGGCACCGGCACTGTCGATCGCAATGCGGTCGGCCGGCCGGGCGGTGGCCGGCAAGATCAGGCGACGGCTGGTCGCGCGCTGGAAGCCAGAGGGTGCGCTATGACGCCGGCAAACTCGATGAAGTCTGAAGCGGAGCCGACAGGCCAGACCAAGCCTGCCGCTGCCGGCAGCTCGTTCTATACCGCCATGCGCATTCTGCCGCCGGCACAGCGCGAGGGCATGTATCGCGTCTACGCCTTTTGCCGCGCGGTCGACGACATCGCCGACGAGGGCGGCACGCGGGCAGAACGCACGGCCGGGCTTGCCAAGTGGCGCGCCGACATCGAACGCCTTTATGCCGATGGCGGCGTTACCGAACGAACCGCCGCACTAGCCGTGCCAGTCACGCAGTTCGATCTTCGCAAGGCGGACTTCCTGGCCGTGATCGACGGCATGGCGATCGACGCGACCAGCGACGTGTGTGCGCCGGACTGGGCGACGCTCGATGACTATTGCGACAAGGTGGCGTCGGCCGTCGGCCGCCTGTCGGTGCGCATCTTTGGCATCGATGAAGCCAACGGCATCGAACTCGCGCACCATCTGGGCCGTGCCTTGCAGCTGACGAACATCCTACGCGATATCGACGAGGACGCCGGCATCAACCGCCTCTATCTGCCGCGGGAGGCGCTCGAGCAGGCGGGGATCAGGCACACATCGATTGCCGAGGTCATCGCACATCCGCAGTTGGACAGCGCGGCGCGCGCTGTGGCCGGGCGCGCGGCGAACCATTTCGCCCAGGCCCGGGCGGTGATGGCGCGCTGCCGACGCCGTACCACGCGGTCGCCGCGGCTGATGGCGGCGGTCTATGGCGCCATGCTGGACAAGCTGCTGGTGCGCGGCTGGCGCCCGCCGCGGCCAGCCGTGCGGCATTCGAAGCACCAGGTGCTGTGGGCCGTGCTGCGGCACGGCTTCTTTTGATGCAGCGCGGCACAACCCACATCATCGGCGCCGGTCTCGCCGGGCTTGCCGCTGCCGTGCAGCTCAGCGAGCGCGGCCGGCCCGTGGTGATCCACGAACTGGCCCGCCATGCCGGTGGACGCTGCCGCTCATACTTCGAGACGGCGCTCGGCCTGACGATCGACAACGGCAATCACCTGATCCTGTCGGGTAATACTGCTGCCGTCGGCTTCATCGACAAAATCGGCTCCCGCGCCAAGCTCGCCTGGCCTCATGAAGCAGAGTTTGCGTTCTGCGATCTCGCTTCGGGCGAGCGCTGGCGCTTGCGGCCCAATGCTGGATCGCTGCCTTGGTGGATTTTCGCCGCCGACCGGCGGGTGCCCGGCACGCGCGCGACCGACTATCTGGTGCTCGCTCGTTTGCTGGCCGGCACGCGCGGCAAAACCGTAGGCAGGCTGCTGGATAAGCGCAGCGTGCTGCATCACAAGTTGTTCGAGCCGGTGCTGCTGGCTGCCCTCAATACGGAACTCGACGCAGCCTCCGCCGATCTGGCCGGCGCTGTGATCCGCGAAACCCTCGCGCGCGGCGGCAATGCCTGCCGCCCGCTGTTTGCGCCCGAAGGGCTTGGCCCCGTGCTGATTGATCCGGCATTGGCGTTCATCGAGCGCCGTGGCGGCAAGGTTCAGTTCGACCATGCCCTGCGGGGATTTGAGTTCGAAGACGGCCGTGCCGCGGTCTTGAACTTCGCTGAGGGTGCGGTGCGTCTCGGCGCGGATGACACGGTGATCCTCGCCGTACCGGCCTGGGTCGCGCGCACGCTGGTGCCCGACCTCGCCACGCCGACCCAGTATCGCGCGATCCTCAATGCCCACTTCAAGGTGCCGCGGCCGGCCGGTTGCCCGCGCATCCAGGGCGTGATCAACGGCACCACCGAGTGGCTGTTCGCATTCGACGACCGCCTGTCCATCACGGTCAGCGCGGCCGATCGCTTCAACGAGACCGAGCGCGAACCATTGGCGCGCCAGCTCTGGGCCGAAGTGACGAAGCTCGCGGGCGCCAGTGGCGAAATGCCGCCCTGGCAGATCGTCAAAGAGCGGCGCGCGACGTTCGCGGCAACCCCTGCTGAGAATGCCCGGCGGCCGCATGCGGCCACCCACTGGCGCAATCTTCACCTCGCCGGCGACTGGACGGCAACCGGTCTGCCCGCAACCATCGAAGGCTCGGTCCGCTCCGGCGAGACGGCGGCGGGGCTGGCCCTGCGTGTTGCAGCCTGATATCGGAAACGGCATGACGATACCGAACCACCGCCTCGACCTTGCCATCGCATCGGCCTCGACCTCGCTGCGGCGCCTGCAGCGCGAGGACGGCCACTTCGTGTTCGAACTCGAAGCCGATGCGACGATCCCGGCCGAGTACGTGCTGATGCGGCATTACCTGGCCGAGCCGGTCGATGCCGAACTCGAGCGCAAGATCGCGGTCTACCTGCGCCGCATCCAGTCGGCGGATGGTGGCTGGCCATTGTTCCACGCTGGCGCATCCAATATTTCTGCGAGCGTAAAAGCCTACTACGCCCTGAAGATGATCGGCGACGACGTGGAGGCGGCCCACATGCGCCGCGCGCGCCTGTGGATCCTGGCGCAAGGCGGTGCGGCCGAGAGCAACGTGTTCACCCGCAACCTGCTGGCGCTCTACGGCGCGATCCCTTGGCGCGGCGTGCCCGTCATGCCGGTCGAGATCATGCATCTGCCGCGCTGGTTCCCGTTCCACCTCGACAAGATCTCCTATTGGGCGCGCACCGTTCTGGTGCCGCTCACCGTCCTCAACGCCCTGAAGCCGCGCGCGCACAACCCAAAGAACGTGCGTATCGCCGAGCTGTTCGTGACGCCACCAGATCAGGTCCGCCGCTGGCCGAAGGGGCCGCACCAGACCGCGCCCTGGAGCCAGATCTTTGGCGGCATCGACCGGGTGCTGCACGCGACGCAGCCGCTGTTTCCCAGCAGCACACGGGCGAGCGCCATCGCCAAAGCCCGCACCTTCGTGACAGAACGGCTGAACGGCGACGACGGCCTTGGCGCGATTTTCCCAGCCATGGTCAATTCGGTCTTGATGTTCGATTGCCTCGGCGTGCCGACCGACGATCCGGCCTACAGAATCGCACGCGCCTCGGTCGACAAACTGCTCGTCATCAAGGACACGGAAGCCTATTGCCAGCCCTGCCTGTCGCCGGTGTGGGACACGGCCCTGGTCGCCCACACGCTGCTGGAAGTCGGCGGATCGGAAAACGAAACGCGCGCGGCCCAGGCGCTGGCCTGGCTGAAGCCGCTGCAGATCCTCGATACCAAGGGCGACTGGGCCAACACCAAGCCGAACGTGCGGCCGGGCGGCTGGGCTTTCCAGTATGCAAACCCGCACTATCCCGATCTCGACGACACCGCCGTCGTCGTCATGGCCATGGACCGGGCAGCCAACCGGGTGCCTTCGGTGACGCGCGACAGCTATCGCGAGAGCATGGACCGCGGCCGGGAATGGGTCGAGGGATTGCAGAGCCGCAACGGCGGCTGGGGCGCCTTCGATGCCGACAACGCCTACGAGTACCTGAACCACATTCCGTTCTCCGATCACGGCGCACTGCTCGATCCGCCGACCGCCGACGTGACGGCGCGCTGCATTTCGATGCTGGCCCAGCTTGGCGAGAAGGCCGGCCACAATGCGGCGCTCGACCGCGGCATCGCCTATCTCCGTCAGACGCAGGAGAAGGACGGCAGCTGGTATGGCCGCTGGGGCATGAACTACGTCTATGGCACGTGGTCGGTGCTGTGCGCCTTGAACGCTGCTGGGATCGAAGGCCGCGACCCGGTGATGGCGCGCGCAGTGGCGTGGCTCCTCGCGATCCAGAATGCCGATGGCGGCTGGGGCGAAGATGGTGCGAGCTACCGCATGGGCTATCGCGGCTATGAGCCGGCGCCTAGTACCGCGTCGCAGACAGCCTGGGCAATCCTCGCCCTGATGGCGGCCGGCCGCGTCGATGATCCGGCGGTCGCGCGTGGCATCGCCTATCTGACGAAGACCCAGGCCGGCGATGGCTTCTGGTCGGAAGAGCTGTTCACCGCGACCGGTTTCCCGCGCGTATTTTATCTGCGCTATCACGGCTATGCGAAGTTCTTCCCGCTATGGGCCATGGCGCGCTATCGCAACCTGACGTCCAGCAACACCAAGGCCGTGCTGGTGGGGATGTGAGTTCCGCGCGTCCTCTTGCTCCTTTCGTGATTGCGGCCACCGGCATGTTGGCCGAGGCGCGGATCGCCGAGCGGGCGGGTGGAGTTCGCGCGGTGGCCGGCGGCGGCGATGGCGCAGTGCTGCGGCGCGGCCTCGAACGACAGATCGCCGAGGGCGGCCTTGCGATTGTGAGCTTCGGCATTGCTGGTGGACTTGCCGGCGACCTCGGCCCCGGCAGCATCGTGGTAGCGGATCAAGTGATGGCAGGCACCGAAAACTTCGCAACCGATGCTGCATGGCGACAGGCGCTCGCTCGGCTCATCCCCGATGCCCGTATCGGGGCGATTGCCGGTAGCGACACGGCGGTTGCCTCGGTCGCAGCGAAGGCAGCGCTGCACGCGCAAACTCGCGCCCAGGCCGTCGACATGGAAAGCCATATCGCTGCCCGTGTCGCGGCCGCGCATGGGCTGCCGTTCGCCTGCCTGCGTGTCGTTGCCGACGACGCGACACGGGCATTGCCGCCGGCCGCGCTCGCGGGATTGGCACCCGGTGGCTCAATCAACGTAATGGCCGTGCTGCTGGCGCTGGCGCGTGCGCCCAGCCAATTGCCGCACCTGATCCGCGTGTCCTTCGACACGCGAACGGCAATGACGACCTTACTCCGCTGCCACGGACTTGCCGGGCGCGGCCTTGGCGCGCGCCTCTGACGCGCTGATCTCGGCCAGTTTCGTCTCCACGTGGCGGGAGAACACATACTCGGCCGGCCGCTGCTTATCGAGCGGCAGGTCGGGCGCCATCGGCCCGTCCGTGCGCACGCCCATCAATGTGACGGCTGCAAGTTTCCAGGGCCGCGTCAGCGAATCGGCGACCGCGGTCGCCTCGAAGCCCGAGTGGACCATGCAGTCGGCGCACTTTTCGTAGCTGCCGGTGCCGTACTTGTCCCAGTCGGTGTCGTCCATCAGTTCCTTGAAGGTCTTGGCATAGCCCTCGCCGAGCAGATAGCAGGGCCGCTGCCAGCCGAACACGGTGCGTGCCGGCATGCCCCAGGGCGTGCACTTGTAAGTCTGGTTGCCGGCCAGGAAGTCGAGGAACAGCCCCGACTGATAGAGCGGCCAGGATTTGCCACCGCGCCCGAGCTTGAAGATGTCGCGGAACAGCTGCTTGGTCTTGGTGCGGTTGAGGAAGTGCTGCTGGTCGGGTGCGCGCTCATAGGCATAGCCCGGCGAGATCGTGACGCCGCCCACGCCGAGTTCCTTCATGGTGTCGAGAAACTTCGCGACCCGCTCGGGCACAGCATCGCTGAACAGGGTGCAGTTGATGTTGACCTTGAACCCCTTGGCCTTGGCCATCTTGATCGCATCGATGCAGCGATCATAGACCCCCTGCTGGCACACCGACTTATCGTGCATCTCCTTGTCGCCATCGAGATGGATCGACCAGTTGAAGCGCTTGTGCGGCTTGTAAAGATTGATCTTCTTTTCCAGCAGCAGCGCGTTGGTGCAGACGGTGATGAACTTGCCCTTCTTCAGGCCACCTTCCACGATCTCGGGCAATTCCTTGTGCAGCAGCGGTTCACCGCCGGCAAGCACCACGACGGGCGCGCCGCACTCGTCCATGGAATGCAAAGCGTCGGCGACCGAAATGCGCTGGTTGAGTATCTTGTCGGGATAGTCGATCTTGCCGCAGCCGGCGCAGGCGAGATTGCAACGAAACAGCGGCTCGAGCATTAGCACGAGCGGATATCGCTTGCGACCACTCAATTGCTGACGCAGGACGTAGGCGCCGACCGTAACGGCCTGATCTATCGATATACCCACCGTCTGATTCCTTTTTCGTCGCAAACCAAGTGGTTTTGTTGTTCAGCTTGTCTCGAGCACCATCAGTTCGGCTGGCAAGCGGAATTGAACGGTTTCCTCAACGCCCGGCAGCGTCGAGATGTCGAGCGGCCCCAGTTTGCCAAGCGTCTTGATGACATCCTGGACCAGAACTTCCGGCGCGGAAGCACCAGCGGTTATGCCGACCGAGGCTTTGCCTTCAAACCAGGAAAAATCCAAGTCCCTACCGTCGGCGACAAGATAGCACGGCACCCCGCACTCGGCGCCGATCTCGCGCAGTCGGTTCGAATTCGAGCTGTTGCGTGCGCCAACGACGATGATCACTTCGACATGCCGGCTCAGCTCGCGCACGGCGGTCTGGCGGTTCTGTGTCGCATAGCAGATGTCGCGGGTGTTTTGCCCAATCACATCGGTGAACCGATGCTTGATCGCCTCGATCACGCCACGCGTATCATCGACGCTGAGTGTCGTCTGGGTGATGTAGGCAATCGGCTCGTTTGAACCAAGGTCGAGGCGCTGAACAGCTTCGCGACTGTCGACGAGATGGACGGTGCCTGAAATGCGACCGAGCGTGCCCTCAACTTCCGGGTGTCCGGCATGGCCGATGAGCAGCACGGTGCGGCCATTATCCGCGTAGCGCTGACCCTCGACGTGCACCTTGGTAACCAGCGGGCAGGTGGCGTCCAGCACGCTGAGGCCGCGCGCCTCCGCGTCTCTTTCCACCGCCCGCGACACGCCGTGCGCGCTGAAAATCGTGACCGCGCCGCCTGGAACTTCGTCGAGCTCCTCGACGAAGTGCGCACCCTTGGCCTTCAGGCCATCGACGACGAACTTATTGTGGACGATCTCGTGGCGCACGTAGACCGGGGAGCCATGCTTGACGATGGCACGCTCGACGATTTCGATCGCACGAACGACGCCGGCGCAGTAGCCGCGGGGCTGTGCCATAACAACTTTCATCGTCTCACCCCCAATCAACCTCGTCTTCCAGCGCCATTGCGACTTGGGCCGACGCTGCCCCCGCAGACCCCGGCGGCCATCCAACAAACCAGTCCCATCGCGCTTTCGCCTTGCAATCGCAGTCTTTCGCATGGCGTATGCCCGCGCTATGCAGTTGCAAGACTACACTACTAGACCGGTCCAGGACCTAGAATGAAGCAACCTCCGCTACTTTTACCTCAACCGGTTGTGGCACAACTGCTGCACTTTCGGTACCGCTCGCCAGTTCATCTGCTGAGGGTTCTGCACGGAATTTTGCGCTGTACACGAGCGGCTCGTAACACTGCAAGGACCGAAGTCCGTTTGAGCCGAGTGGCGGTGTTCAAATGATCGAGAGGAGTGTCGCACGCCTTGTGGGCGCGGCTTGCCGCTTCCCATGGATCACACTGTTAGCCGGTCTGACGCTGTCCGTCGCCGCGACTGTCTATGCCGCAACAAACTTTGCGATAACAACCGATACGAACAAGTTGATCTCGCCGCATCTCGATTGGCAGCAGCGCGAAAGACAGATGACTGCGGCATTTCCGCAACATATCGACACGATCGCGATCGTGATCGATGGCGCGACGCCCGAACTGGCGGAAGCGGCCGCGCAACGGCTGGTCGCAGCTCTCAACGCGGCATCACCGAAGTCAAAGCTGATCCAGACCGTGCGGCGGCGTGGAGCCGGCGAATTCTTCGAGCGCAACGGCCTGCTTTATCTGTCGGTCGAAGAGGTGCGGCGCACCACCGAGGGCCTGATCACGGCGCAACCCATCCTCGGCACACTGTCGGCCGATCCGACCCTCAATGGACTGGCGCGTGCCTTGTCGTTCGTGCCAGCCGGAATCGATGCCGACCGGGCGACGATGGCCCAGTTCGAAAAGCCACTGACGGTCCTTGCCGCCGCAATCGAGGGTCAACTGGCCGGCAAACCTGTCCCGTTTTCCTGGGGCGCGTTGTTGTCCGAGGAGACGCCACAAACGACGGATCGCCGCCGTTTCGTCGAGGTCAAGCCGGTGCTCGATTTCGGCGACTTGCAGCCCGGCGCTGCGGCGACCGATGTGATCCGGGCGACTATCAAGCAGCTGGGCCTGACACCGGACAAGGGCGTCAACGTACGACTGACCGGGCCGGTGCCACTCGCCGACGAGGAATTCGGCTCAGTTGCGGACGGCGCACTGGTGAACGGCATCCTGACACTCGCGGCCGTGCTGCTGATCTTGTGGATGGCACTCAGGTCCTGGCGCATCATTTTTGCCGTTCTGGTCAGTCTGTTCGCCGGTCTCGCGATGACGGCTGCGGCAGGGCTTGCCATGGTCGGCGCGCTCAATTTGATTTCGGTCGCGTTCGCCGTGCTGTTCATCGGCATCGGCGTCGATTTCGGCATCCAGTTCTCGGTCCGCTATCGCGAAGAGCGCCATAACCAGGACGATCTGCACGCGGCCATCCGGGCGGCGGCCACGAATGCCGGCCGGCCGCTGGCGCTGGCGGCGGCTGCGACCTCGCTCGGATTTCTCGCCTTCCTGCCGACCGACTACCGTGGCGTTTCCGAACTGGGGCTGATCGCCGGGATCGGCATGCTGATCGCGTTCCTCACCAGCATCACGATCCTGCCGGCCCTCCTGGTGTTGCTCAATCCGCCAGGCGAACGACACGAGGTCGGCTATCGCATGCTCGCCCCCGTCGATCGCTTCATGGCGCGCCACCGCCGCGTGATCCTGGCGGCAACGGCGATCGGTGTCGTGGCCGGCTTGCCGCTGCTCGCCCGCTTGGAGTTCGACTTCAACCCGATCAACCTGCGCGCGCCGACCAGCGAATCCGTGTCGACGCTGTTTGATCTGATGCGCGATCCGGCAACCTCACCCAACACCATTGAAGTACTCACGCCGTCCCTCGCGGCGGCCGAGGCGCTGGCGGCACGGCTCGCAGCCCTGCCGGAGGCGGCGCGCACGCTCACGCTCGCGAGTTTCGTGCCGGACGAGCAGGCTGCCAAGCTCGACATCATTACCGATGCCGCGACCCTGTTGCTGCCCACGCTGCAGCCGACAGAACTGGAACCGGCGCCAACCGACTCGGAAACCAGGTTGACGCTGGCCGAAACGGCCGTCGCCTATGCCAACCTCGGTGTGAAGAGCGACGGCGCCGCACTCGCCGTAAGCATGAGTAACGCCCTGCGGCGCCTGTCGGAAGCCGACCCGCAGACGCGTACCGCGGTCGAGACGGCGCTGCTGTCCGGCTTGAAGTTGCGATTGCAACAGATTTCAACTGCGCTCGGCGCCGAGCCGGTTACGTTGAAGTCACTGCCAAAGGATCTCATCGCCGACTGGATCGCCAGCGATGGCCGCGCCCGAGTGGAAATCTCCCCCAAGGGCGACAGCAACGACAACGCCGTGTTGCGTCGCTTTGCGGCGGCCGTGCTCGCGGTCACGCCGGATGCCACTGGCACGCCGATTCTGATCCAGGAGTCGGCGAAGACGGTCATTCAATCATTCACCCAGGCCGCGGCCTTGGCGCTCCTGTCGATCACCATCCTCCTGTATGTCGCCCTGCGCCGCGTGAGCGACGTGCTGATGACGCTGGTGCCGCTGCTGCTCGCCGCCGTCGTCACGCTCGAGCTGATGGTGCTGATCAAGCTGCCACTCAACTTCGCCAACATCATCGCGCTGCCGCTATTGCTCGGCGTGGGCGTCGCCTTCAAGATCTACTATGTGCTGGCTTGGCGCGGCGGCGAGACAAGCTTGCTGGCCTCGCCCCTTACCCGTGCCGTGATCTACAGTGCCATGACGACGGCGATCGCCTTCGGCAGTTTGTGGTTCTCGCAGCATCCCGGCACGTCGAGCATGGGCGAACTGCTCGGCCTGTCGCTCGTCACGACGCTTGCCGCCGCCGTCGTGTTCCAGCCGATCCTGATGGGCCCGCCGCGGGCCGGCAAAGGCACTGCAGCGCCGGTTGCATGACGCTGGCGGGGTGCACAGCGATCACGGCTCAGGCGGGGGCAGCGTGGTCGCCTGGCTCACCGCCATCTGCCAGCGGTCGTTGGACTTCACGAACACCTGCGTCCAGCGGAAATCATGGGTCCGGCCATCGGCCAAACTCTTGACGGGACTGCGGCCGCTGACGATTACGATGCCCGGCCCTGGCACCCGCACCAGCAATTCATCGACCGGCGCAAGCTCGATCGCCGGATCGCCCGAGAGCAATGCGACGATGCGGTTGTCGCGGCTGTCGATCTTGCCGGAGCCGTGCGTGTGTGAGAAATCATCCGTATAAACCTGGACAAGCCCCTTGGCATCCTTTGCTGCGACAAGTGTGCGGATCTGCTCCCGCACCTCGAGAACGGCACGGGCGATGGCTGCTTGTGCGGCCGGCAACGGTTTGGCGGGCGCATGAGCGAGCGCCGTACCGGCCGTGACGAGCATACTCAGCACCGCAAATTGCAATGATCGCACGATCTACCTCCTGTCGATCCAGCTGCATGCCACCAAGGTCGACCTTCAGGATGAAATCAGCTGCAGCCACTCGTCTTCGCTCAGCACTGTGAGCCCGAGGTCGCGTGCCTTGCCGAGCTTGGAGCCGGCATCCGCGCCAGCCACCACATAGTCGGTCTTTTTCGACACGGAGCCGGCGACCTTGGCACCAAGCCGCTCGGCCTGGGCCTTGGCCTCGCTGCGCGTGATGCGGGTTAGGGTTCCGGTGAAGACGACGGTCTTGCCGGTCACCACCGACGTGCTTGTGGCCACGCGCTCGAACGGCGTGACCGTGACGTGCGCAAGCAGTTCGTCGACCGCGCGCGCGTTCTGAGGGTCGCCGAAGAACCCCATCAGCGCGTCGACCACGATCTCGCCGATGCCTTCGAAATTGTCGATGTCCTGGTAGGCCTCGCTGCCGCGTCCGCCGGCGATGGCGCCAGCAACACCGCTGCGGAGCGCTTCGAAGGAGCCATAGGCCTTTGCCAGATCGCGCGCCGTGCCCTCGCCGATGCGGCGGATGCCGAGCGCGAAAATGAAGCGGTCGAGCGGCACCCGGCGCCGGGCGTCGATCGCAGCCCACAGCTTGTCGACCGATTTCTGGCCAAAGCCCTTCTGGTCCTTGAGCTTGTTCAGCGATTGCCGATCGCGTTCAGCCAGCGTGAAAATGTCAGCCAGCTGCTGGATGCGGCCGTCGTCGTAGAACGCCTCGATCTGCTTGTCGCCGAGGCCCTCGATGTCGAGCGCGTTGCGCGACACGAAATGCTTGAGCCGCTCCTTGACCTGCGCCGGGCAGGCAAGCCCGCCCGAGCAGCGGCGTACCACGTCGGCAGTGCCGGCCTCATCGTCGGCTTCGCGCAGTGCCGGTGACCCGCAGACGGGACAGGCACTGAGCGGTGTGAACGGTTGTGCGTCGGCCGGGCGCTGGTCGAGGACGACCCGGACCATCTGTGGGATCACATCGCCGGCGCGCTGGACCACGACCGTGTCGCCGATGCGCACGTCCTTGCGGGCGATTTCGTCCTCGTTGTGCAGCGTCGCATTCGACACCACGACGCCGCCGACGGTGACCGGTCGCAATTTTGCAACCGGCGTCAGCGCACCGGTGCGGCCAACCTGGATGTCGATGCCGAGCAGGGTGGTGGTCGCCTGCTCGGCCGGAAACTTGTGCGCGATCGCCCAGCGTGGCGCGCGACTGACGAACCCGAGCCGGTTCTGGAGGTCGAGCCGATCGACCTTGTAGACCACCCCGTCGATGTCATAGCCGAGCGTCGAGCGCCGTTCGCCGACGTCACGATAGAACGCGAGCAGGGCTGCCGCGCCATCACACACCCGCAGCAGCGGGTTGGTCGGCAGCCCCCATGCCTTGAAGGCTGCAACGACGCCCGCCTGCGTGTCGGCCGGCAGACTCGAGGCTTCGCCCCAGGTATAGGCAAAAAAGCGCAGCGGCCGGCCGGCGGTGATCACCGGATCGAGCTGCCGCAACGATCCGGCGGCCGCATTGCGCGGGTTGGCAAACACCTTTTCGCCGGCCGCTGCCTGGGCTTCGTTGAGGCGGCGAAAATCCTCGTGGCCGAGATAGATTTCCCCGCGCACCTCGAAGACATCGGGGATCGCGAAGGCCGTGCCGGACTTCAGTTGCGCCGGAATGTCCCGGATGGTCGCCACGTTGGTGGTAACGTTCTCGCCTTCGGTGCCGTCGCCACGGGTTGCCGCTTGCACGAACCGCCCCTGCTCGTAGCGCAACGAAATCGACAGCCCGTCGATCTTCGGTTCGGCGGTGAATGCCAGCGGCAATTCGGGCGCGACATTGAGGAAGCGTCGGACGCGATCGGTGAAGTCGGTGACTTCATCGTCGTCGAAGGCGTTGCCGAGCGACAGCATGGGGACGGCATGGCGGATCTTGCCGAAGCCGTCGGCAGGGGCAGAGCCGACCTTAGCCAAGGGGCTCGCCAAACTCCGCAATGTGGGATGCGCGGCCTCCAGTGCTTCGAGCCTGCGGCGCAGCTTGTCGTAGTCGGCGTCCGAGATCTCCGGCGCATTGCGCCCGTGATAGAGTAGATCGTGGTGCGCAATTTCCGCACCCAAGCGCGCCATTTCGGCGCGCAGGTCGGAGTCGTCGGCGGGCGATGTCTTGGAAGGTGCGCGTGCCACGGTACTCGTCCTGCATCATGAATGCACGGACTCCTCTGCATCACCGCCCAGATGTTTGGCAACGGCCTTTGCAGCAAGGCTGAGCTATTGTCCGTTCAGCGACAGCTTTGGCAGCTTGACGCCTTTCCAGGTCTTACTCAACCAGGAGTCGCTCTGCTCACGCGGGGCAAGGCCATCCGACTGGAGCAGTGCATAGGCATCTTTGTACCACTGCGAGTCGGGGAAATTGTGCCCCAGCACGGCCGCCGCATTCTGCGCTTCATTCTTGATGCCGAGCAGCATGTATGCCTCGGTCAGCCGCATCAGCGCTTCTTCGACGTGCGCCGTGGTTTGGTATTCCGACGCCACGACCTTGAAACGGCTGATCGCGCCTGCGTAATTCTTGCCGAGCAACTGCTGCCTGGCAACCACCATCTCGGATGCTGCGAGTGAGTCCTCACAAATGCGGATCTTGTTGTCGACGTCCTTGGAATAGGTGCTGTCGGGATAGCGCGCCTTCAGGATCTTGAACTCTGCCAGCGCTTTGCGCGTGCTGGACTGGTCCCGGTCGGGGCTGCGAATCTCTTCGAAATAGGAACTGGCGATCACGAAGTGCGCGAGGGCGGCTTCCTTGGTGCCTGGGTGCAGAGACGTGTAGCGCTGGCCGTTGGTGATCGCTTCTGGAATCTTACCGGCACGATAGTATGCGTAAGCCGACAAGGCGAGTGCCCGCCGAGCTTCCGGCGAATAGGGGTGATCGCGATCGAGATCTTCGAATTTTTTCGCCGCGTCTTCGTATCTACCCTTGGCCAGGAACGCATCGCCAGTTGCAAACTGGCGCTCCGGTGTATCGGGGTTCAACGCAGCCCGGGCAGCTTCATTGGTCGACGCACAGCCGCTCAACATCACGCCGGTTGCGAGCGCACCGGCGATCAGCAGCAGTCTTGAGGTTAGTGCCGTAAGCATCAGGTGCAAGCCTTTGAGCAACCGGGATGGCGGTCCAAGCCAACGCAGGGCTGGTCTGTCACGCCGGCAGGATCTTCGCCGATCACACCATGAAGCGCAGATTCCATGGCGTCACTGAGGCGTAACCTGGGCAAACTCGAACAGAACTGGCGCACGTCACCAGAAAGACACGCCGCAATTCTGTGCTCACTCGCCGGCAGCCAACGCCACCGGCGCAGTGCGAAACACCGATTGCTCCCGAGCGCGTGGCGCCTGCACCATGGTCCAGGCGGTCGCATCGGCCAGTAACGCCTGCAGCACGTGCGCGTTGAGTCGATGCCCGCCCCGGACCGAGCGGAAGGCACCTAGGATCGGGTGACCGGCAAGAGCCAGATCGCCTACGGCATCCAGAAACTTGTGACGCACGAACTCCTGCGGGTAGCGCAGGCCTTCACGATTCATGACCTTGTCATCGCCGATCGCAACCGTATTATCCAGCGACGCGCCCAACGCGAGCCCGGCTTTCCACAGGCGCTCGACGTCATGCATGAAACCGAATGTGCGCGCGCGTGAGATTTCACTACGGAAGGTGCCGGGTGTCACTTCAAGTGCAAGGCGCTGATGGCCGATCACCGGGGTTGGAAAGTCGATCTCGATGTCCAGATGGAAACCCGAGTGGGGGGCGATTTCGCCCCAGCAATCGCCGTCTTCGACGCGGACGGGCTTCAAAACCTTCAGGAACGTGCGTGGTTCGGACAGCTCGCGAATCCCGACATCGTCAATCGCATCGACGAAGGGAGCGGAACTGCCATCCATGATTGGCACTTCCTTGCTGTCGACCTCGATGTAAGCGTTGTCGACACTGAGTCCACGAAGGGCTGCGAGCAGGTGCTCCACGGTGCTCACGCTGGCACCCGTGTCGTCACCGATCACGGTGCATAGGGTCAAATTCTTCACAAACCGCACATCTGCGGGGATCTCAGCAACGATGCGCCCGCGTTTGCTGACGATGAAACGAAGCCCCGTATTGGCTTCGGCAGGGTGCAGCACCAAAGAGACCGGCGCTCCACTGTGCACCCCCGTGCCCTTCAATTCGATCTCGCCCGCGAGCGTCGTTTGCCGCGCGCCGATAAATCGCTTCGACATGTCTGCGATGTCCCTCGGTCTTCGATGGGTCGTGCGAAGTTCCCAAGCCTCGCCCGAACCATCCCCCAACGTGCCCAATCGTGAATTCCACACTTACACGACCAGCTGCCTCAATTTTTCCTGGTTTCAACTTTACCAGCAGCAGTCTGATCGCGTCCCTGAACAAAACCTTAGCGCGCAGGTTTGCCTGGGGACAAATCACGGTTTCTTACCACATATTACCGATTGTCCAGTTTCGCGACACACATGGAAAAGTATCGTTTTGACATTCGTTCAATCATGAGTGCTCACGCTTGAAAAACGCAGGCTGTGCAGGATGTTGCGGCGATTGCCTGACGACCTGATTTGACTCTCCCGGCAGCGATTGCCCGACGCTCGATCCGCCTCCCGCCGCCCCCGTCTTCACACCTTGTCCACTGGCCTGTGGATAATCCCGCGCGCTCGCGCGATGTGATTCGCCGGTATTTCGACCAAGCTTGGTCAGTCGCTCGAACAGGCCGGGCTTGCGTGGCGGCGGCGATCCCTTGGCATTGTAGACCCTGGGGCCAGTAGTCGCCACGACGGGCGCAGCCTTCGCCCGATATTCACGTTGGCCGACCGGAGGGAAATCATCGACTTCCGGCATTCGTCGCGACGCCGCCGGCAGGCTTTGGGCTGGGCGAGGTGCAAAGCTCTCAGTTGGCCCAGATGACGCATGCGGGGTCGCCACCGACTGCGGCTGCACCGTCACCGGAGCGGCCACCGGCATGCCAAGGGCCGGCAATCCCTGTTGAATTCTGACGTCGCCGGGGGCCTGCCAACTCTGCTGCTCCCGCATTGGATACGCTGCCGGCTGCGCCGGCGCAACGGCCGGTTCAGCTGCTCTGGCAAGCAAACTGGCAAGGCTCTCCGGCGGCGAGTGCGTGCCCCCTGGCACTGGGGGCGGACCAGGACGACTAGCAGTTGCGGAGCGGGCGGGAAGCTCGGGTGGACGCGCAGCCGGCGCGATTTCATTCTGCCGGGCCATGCCGGACGCGACGATCGACACCCTGATTCGGTCGCCCATCGCTTCGTCGAACGAGGCCCCGACGATGATGTTGGCTTCCGCGTCCACTTCCTGGCGGATGCGGCTCGCCGCTTCGTCGACCTCATACAGGGTCATGTCCTTGCCGCCGATGATCGACAGCAGGAGACCGCGCGCACCGCGCAGCGAAACATCATCGAGCAGCGGATTGGTGATGGCTTCTTCCGCGGCCACCACGGCGCGGCGCTCGCCACTCGCTTCGCCGGTGCCCATCATGGCAGTGCCCATGCCGCTCATGACGGTACGAACGTCGGCGAAATCGAGGTTGATCAAGCCGTCCTTGACGATCAGGTCGACGATGCAGGCGATGCCGGAATAGAGCACCTGGTCGGCCAGCAGGAAGGCCTCGGCAAATGTGGTGCGTTCGTTGGCGATGCGGAACAGATTCTGATTAGGAATGACGATCAGCGTGTCGACATGGCGGGCGAGTTCGGCAATGCCGGCATCCGCCACCCGCATGCGCCGGGCGCCTTCGAAGGTGAACGGCTTGGTGACGATGCCTACGGTCAGGATGCCGAGTTCCTTGGCTTCACGCGCGATCACACCGGCTGCGCCTGAGCCGGTGCCACCGCCCATGCCGGCCGCGACGAACACCATGTGCGAGCCGGAAATCTGGCTGCGGATGTCGTCCAGCGCCTCTTCGGCCGCGGCCTGGCCGATCTCGGGCCGCGAGCCGGCGCCGAGCCCTTCGGTGAGGTTGACGCCGAGCTGGATGCGGTGCTCGGCGCTCGACTGCGACAGCGCCTGGGCATCGGTATTGGCCACCACGAACTCGACGCCCGCCAAGCCCGAGGCGATCATGTTGTTGATGGCGTTGCCGCCCGCGCCGCCGACACCGACCACTGTGATGCGGGGCTGCAGATCGGTCAGCTTGGGCAGTTCGAGCTTGATGTTCATCACCGTTCCACCTTGGATCGACGGCGGCGCCGATGGGGCGCTGCGTTGCGGACTTCAGAAATTCTCACGCAACCACTGGCCGACACGACCAAGATACCCGTAATGATCCGCGGCCTGCTGGACCCCGACACATTCCAGCGTTGCCGGGTTGGCCGCGGCCGCAATGAGGCCGATGGCCGTGGCAAGTGAGGGAGTGCACGAACTGCTGCCCATGCCCGACAGGGGCTGCGGCAACGCAACGCGAACCGGTCTGCTCCAAATGCGTCCGGCGAAAATCGGCAGCCCCACCAGTTGCGAGCCGCCTCCCGTCAGTACGATCCTGCCACCCCCATAGCCCTGCAAACCACTGGCGACAAGCCTTTCGAGCACTTGCGCCAGCAGCGACTCGACTCGTGGAACGAGCAGCTGCCGCAGATGCGCCCGTGTCGTCTGGTACAACTCGGATTCTGCTTCCGCCGCAAGCGGATCATTCAGTCGTTGATAAGTCACCACGTCGCGCTCGTCGGAGCCCGCTTCCACCAGTGTGCCATAAAGCACTTTGATTCGCTCGGCTTCCGCGAGCGACGTGCCAAGTACCGCCCGGATGTCATAGGTCAGATGATCGCCGCCGACCGGCAGACTGTCGACGAATATGTCGTGGCCTTCGCGAATCATCGCAAGTGACGTGGTGCCGGCACCGATGTCGATCACGGTCACACCCTGGTGCAACTCTTCCGGCGTCGCAACCGCCCGCGCACTCGCAAGGCCGGCCGGCGTGAAGCGGGCGGGGGTGAGGAAACAGCGCTCCAGCAGCATGCGCAGGTTGCGGATCGGTCCGTCGTCGGCGGTGACCGCATGGATATCGCCGACCAGCGTGCGTCCCGCCATCCCGCGCGGATCGCGAATGCCGGCCGAGGCGTCCAGCCGGTAAGCGATGCGATTCATATGAACAAGCGCCCGGCCCTCGCGGACGCTGTAGGCGCGGGCGCCCTCGGCGAGGCGATGGAGGTCCAGATCGCTGACGACGCCGGTCGCGACCGTCGTCGTCGCGGCAAAATGTGTCGAGGCGAGTTGTCCGCCGGAAACACTCAGATCCACGGCTTCGAGCGTGACGCCGGCCTGGCGCTCGGCCCTGGCAACGGCCGTCCGCACCGCCTGTTCGGCCTCGTCAAGGTCAACCACCATGCCGGCGACGATGCCGCGGGCCCGCTGATGTCCGATGCCAAGCAGGCGCGGCGGGCTGGTTGCAGCAGCGATCAGGCAGCAGATTTTCGATGTGCCGATGTCAAGACTGCCGATGATTTCGGGCGCGCGGTTGTCGGCACGGGGGGCTGACGCGCGAAAGGCCTGGCCCATGGGTCAGCCTCGCCTTGGCACGGGCAGCTTGCGGATTGTCACACGGCGCAGCACCGTCAGGTCGATGATGGCGGCATCGACGTCGAGCAGACGGCCGCCGGCACGTGGTTCGACCAGCATGGCAAGGGCAGCAGCGTCCGCCTCGGCCGGCAGCTCGACGGTCGGTCCATCCCGCAGGATCAGGCGCCAGCGGCGGCCCGCGATCCGCTCGGCCTTCTCGAAGCGGGCGGCGATTTCCGGAAAGCTCGCGATGCGATCGAGCAGACGTTTCGCGTCTTCAGGCGCTTGTGCTCCAGCGAGCCGCGGCAGATCGCCGACCTTGCCACGGGCGATCATCGCCAGCCGCCGCCCTGTCTCGTCGATCAGCGTGTCATGCGCGCCCTGCTCCCAAATCGCGAACGGCCGCCGCTCGGTAATGTGGACGACTAGGCGGTTGGGCGGCAGCGGCGTCAGCGCCACCGTATCGACCCACGGCAGCTGTTCGATGCGTGCGGTGGCGGCTGCGGCATCGAAGCGCAGGAATGTGCGAATGCCAGTCAGATCGACGGCATCGAAGATGTCAGACTGACTGGTCGAGCGATGACCAACGACTTCCACCTGATCAATGCCGAGGTTCGCATCGCCCGCCAGCGCGTCGATGCGAACAGCCAGGCCACGCACGCCATCGGCTAGCTGAACTCGCGGCGTGAGGATCAATAGTGCCACCGCCAGGCCGATCGTGCCGGCGACCAACGGTCCAGCACCCGCCCGCCGCTGGGGCTGGCGCGTGCGGCTCACGCGGCTGCGCTGCGCCGGCCGCGGCACGGCAGTCACCTGCCAACTGGTGGATGGTGTCGACGCCATTGCGCCCCCGAATGACGGACCAGGCTGGACCTTGGGCCCGGCGCTCAAGTTGTTAACACTTGATTAGATTAGTTAATTTCTTGTAAACAGGCGATCGAGGAGCAGCGTCGCCACCGGTCCGGCCCACATGCCGCCGCAGACAGGCGCTAATTTCGTGAAACAAGCCGCTTCCCTTGCTGCTGGAGGCGCTTGCCTGTAAGAGTTATGACGACGCGAAACGCGGCGCCAGGCATGGTAGGCCCGGCACCTTCTGGAGTGAAACTGCGCCATGGGTACCTTCAGCATCTGGCATATGCTCATTCTGCTGGCCGTCGTCCTGCTGATGTTCGGCAAGGGCAAGATTTCCGAAATCATGGGTGATTTTGCCAAGGGCATCAAAAGCTTCAAGAAGGGCATGGCCGACGACGACGTGGCCAAGACGCCGGAGCCGCCCAAGACCATCGATGCCCAGATCAAGGCGCCCGACGCGCATGGTCAAAATACGCGGGTCGGTTGACGGATCGCCTGTTCGCGCGTTGAGTGCCGCCGCCGGCCGTGCCCGGCGGCGCGTGCGTTTCGGGTTTGCGCAAAATTGAAACCTGCAAGAGGCTTTTTGTGTTCGATCTCGGGTGGAGCAAACTGATCATCATCGCCATGCTGGCGATCGTCGTAGTGGGCCCGAAGGACCTGCCGGCTCTGCTGCGCACCATCGGCAAGTTCGTCGGGCAGATCCGTCGGCAGGCGGAGGAGTTCCGCCGCCAGTTCGATGAAGCGATGAAGGACACCGAACTCGACCAGATCCGCAAGGACGTGGAAGACATCAAGCGCACGGCGACCGACAGCCTACGCGATATCGAGCGCACGGCCGAGGACAGCGTCAAGCCGCTGGAGACGACGGCGGCTGAAATCACCGATCTGGGCAACGGTAGCGCCGCAACCGCGTCCAACGGTGCCTTGGCGGAAGTGCCCATGCCTTCGCCCATCAGCGCAACCGACCTGCCGCCAATGCCGACATCGCCCGCGTTGCCGACCGAGGCACCGTCCCTGACCAAAGCCAGCGCTTGAGGCACATGTGAGCGACAAGGGTCTCAACGAAAAAGAAGAACGCGAGCGGCGCGAACGCGAGGCGATCGAGGCGTCCAAGGCGCCGTTGATGGAGCACTTGATCGAGCTGCAAAAGAGGCTGATTCATTCGATCTTCGCCTTCATTGCGATGTTCGTAATCTGCTTTTTCTTCGCCAGGTACATATATGCCATCCTGGTGCAGCCTTACTGCTGGCAGGTTGGCGACGACAAGTGCCGGCTGATCGCCACACACTTTCTCGAGCAGTTGTTCACGCACATCAAGCTCGCCATGTTCGGCGCGGCTTTCCTGTCATTTCCGGTGGTTGCGACACAGATCTACAAGTTCGTCGCGCCGGGCCTCTACAGCAACGAGCGCGGCGCTTTCCTGCCCTACCTGATCGCGACGCCGTGCTTCTTCGCGCTTGGCGCATCAGTCGTCTACTTCGTCGCCATGCCGCTGCTGATCAAGTTTTCGCTCGGCCTCGTCGAGGTGACGCCCGGCCAGCCGGTCATCGAACTACTGCCGAAGGTGTCGGAGTATTTGTCGCTGATCATGACGCTGATTTTCGGCTTCGGCATCTGCTTCCAGCTGCCGGTGATCCTGACCTTGCTGGCGCGGGCCGGCTTGGTCACGGCGCAGACGCTGCGCGACAAGCGCAAGTACGCGGTGGTGGGCATCGCGACCGTCGCGGCCGTCCTGACGCCGCCCGATCCGCTGAGCATGATCGCGATGGCGGCCCCCACCGTGCTGCTTTACGAGCTTGCGATCTTCGCCGTCGCCTATCTCGAAAAAAAGGACGCGGATGCCAGTGCGGATGCCTGACGCCGGCCGCTTACGCGCTTTCCCACCGCTCGCGCGCCTTGTTGTCCGCCTCCCGCGCGTCGACCCACATGCCGACGCCGTCAGCGCCGGTTTCTTTTTTCCAGAACGGAGCGCTGGTCTTCAGATAGTCCATGAGGAATTCGGCCGCCTCGAAGGCCGCTTGCCGGTGCGATGACAGCGTCACCACCAGCACGATGTCCTCGCCCGGTCGCAACACGCCGATGCGGTGAATGATGCGAACCCCCTGCAATGGCCAGCGGCCGCGTGCGAGAGCCTCGACCCGCGCGAGTTCCCGCTCGGTCATGCCGGGATAGTGCTCGAGTTCCATACTAGTGATGGGGTGGCCCTTCGCCTCGCCGCGCACAATGCCGGTGAAGGTGACGACCGCGCCGATGTCGGTGCGTCCGGCAGTCAGGCTGCGCACTTCCAACGCGATATTGAAGGCCGCGGCCTGTACGCTGACCGACATGGCTAGCCACCCGTGACCGGTGGAAAAAAGGCGATTTCCCGCGCGCCGCCGATGGCCGCTTGCGGCTTCACGTGGGTCTGGTCGATCGCCGCGCGGATCACATCGGCCTTCGCGAAGGCATGGGCGTATTCAGGCCCCCGCGCCTTCAGCCACTGGACCAGCTCACCGACCGTTGTGATGTCGGCTGGCAGATCGATCTGCTCCTCGGCCCGCCCGATCCGCTCGCGGACCCAGGCGAAATAGCGCAGCGTGACTGTCATGGCTTCTCAACTGTCAATGGCATGGCCGACCGCGGACTTCAGATAGTCATAGCCTGTGTACAGTGTCAGCACAGCCGCGATCCACAAGCAGCCGGTGCCCAGTGCGGTGATCCCGGACACGACCTTTTCCGCGGCCGGCCCGCCGATCAGCACGCCGAGCGCCACCATCTGCATCGTGGTCTTCCACTTGGCCAGCTGGCTCACGTGAACCTTCACGTTCAATTCCGCCAGATACTCGCGCAGGCCAGACACCAGGATTTCACGCGATAGAATGATCACTGCGGCCCAGACCTGCCAGCCATCGATCGTGTTGTCGTGCACGAGCATCAGCAGGGCGGCGCCCACCAGCAACTTATCGGCAATTGGATCCAGCATGCGGCCCAGCGCCGACTGCTGGTCCCAGATGCGTGCCAGATACCCGTCGAGCCAGTCTGTGATGCAGGCGGCCGTGAAAACGGCGAGTGCACTCCACCGCCCGACGTCGCCTTGCAGCAGAAACATGCAAACAACCAGTGCGGGGACCGCCGCGATCCGCCCATAAGTCAGGATGTTCGGCAAACTCAGCGCCGGGGTGCGGCGGGCGGTCGGACGGGGCGCAGCGGTTTCCATGGATGAACTGGTACACCGTCATGGGGGAGGCAGGTCAATGGCCCTGCGTCGCAAGGCGTGGCGGCCGATGATGTAGAGAATTTTCGCACCCGCCTTCAGTGATCCGGAAATGGTGCCCGAAACCTTCGACACGCCGATGCGGCGCCGGTAGCGCGCCGGCACTTCGAGCCAGCGCAGCTTGTGTTCGGCGGCCTTGATCTGCATCTCGACCGTCCAACCAAAATTACGGTCGGCCATGGCGAGTGCTGAAAGGGCCGGCGCGGAAATGGCTCGAAACGGCCCAAGGTCGGAAAAGCGCGCGCCCCAGATCAGCCGGATCAGCGTTGTCGCAAGCCAGTTGCCGAACACCTGCTGCGGGGTCAGTGCGCCGGGTTCGCGGGTGCCGATAGCGCGGGACGCGATCACGAAATCGGTACGGCCGGCTGCGATCGGGTCGACAAGGTCGGCCATGTCGCCTGGATAATCCGAATAGTCGCCATCGACGAACACAATGATGTCGACGGGTCCGAGGGTAGCGATGCCCGTGAGGCAGGCCGCACCGTAGCCGCGCTCCAATTGCTGCACCACGGTTGCCCCCGCGCCACCAGCGACGAGCGCCGTGGCATCGCTCGAGCCGTTGTCAACGACCACGATGCTGTCGACCCAAACCGGAATATCGCCGATGACGCGACCGATGGCATCAGCTTCGTTCAGTGCTGGAATGACGACGCCGACCCTGCGCCCCTCACGCATGGCGGCGCTCCGGCACAGTTTGGACGGCGATCCGCGGCAAATCGGAATGGAGACACGTCGGCATGCTGTCCCATATCAGGGAATCGAGCGGACGATGAGCAGAATTGAGCACGTGCGCGCCACCCTTTGCGTCCGCATCACGCCAGTATCGTTACACGACCGCGTGATGGTCCGTCGGGGCATTGTCGCCGCGACCCCACCGCGCCATGATTGCCCTTGTGCGCCATCTGCGCTACCCGCGTTGGCATGACGCGACCGAAACCGCCTGTGGACGACCGCGCCCCCTTCATCGTCGGCTGGGAGGAGTGGCTCGCGCTGCCCGATCTCGGGTTGCCGGCGATCCGCGCCAAAATCGATACCGGCGCCAAGACCTCGGCGTTGCACGCCTTTGCGATCGAACCGTTCGGGCAGCTGTCGGCACCCATGGTGCGGTTCGGAGTGCATCCCGTGCCCGGCCGCGAGGACATCACGCGCGTGTGCACCGCTGCGGTCTTCGATCGGCGCGAGGTGACCAGTTCGAACGGTGAGAAGGAAACCCGCTTCGTCATCCGCACCCGGCTGGTGCTCGGCGACCGGGACTGGGGCGAGATCGAAACCACACTCGCCAACCGTGAGAGCATGGCCTATCGCATGCTGCTCGGCCGGCAGGCGATCCGCGGCGGCTTACTGGTGGATCCGGGCGCCTCGTTTGTGCAGCCGAAGCTGTCGCACAAGCTCTATGCCGGGATGCCGCGCCAGACCCTGCCCCAGCGCCACCTCCGGATCGCGCTGGTGGCCACGAAACCGACCCGGACGTCGAACATCAAGCTGCAGGAGGAGGCGGCCAGCCGCGGCCACACCCTCGATATCCTGCCGCTCGACACGCTCATGCTCGAATTCGAAGCGGACCGCCCCAGCTTGTGGGCCGGCGCAACACCATTGCCGCCCTATGATGCCGTGATCGCACGCGCAACGGGTGGTGCGCCTGGCCTCGCCGCCGCCGTGGTGCACCATATGCAGGCGGCCGGCGCCATCACGCTCAACCCGGCCTCCGCAATCGAGCGCCTGCGCAACCCCCATCTGCTGGCCGCCCGCCTGCATGCGCACGGAGTGCCGGCACGGCTCGCGGCCGGCGAACATGAGGCGTCGAGCCGCCTGCTGCTAGTTCTTGGCGGTTGTCTCGCCAGCCAGGGCTTTGCCGGCGATACCGAAACGCGCCTGGCGATGCGGGCAGCTGCTGCACTCGAACTCGGCATGGTGGCAATCGAGGTCGCCCGTATCGATGGCACATGGCGGATCGCCAGCATCGATCCCAATCCGCCGCTTACCGGGTATGGCCAGGCAGCGACCCTGGCGCGCGCGATTATCATGGGAATCGAAACCCAGGTGCGCACGCCAGCCACACTGCCGCCGGCGGCCGACGGTGACGGTTAGTCGAGTGCGGAAAAGCGCGTGCCCGACGCGAACGATCGTAAAGTTGCGGCGGTCAGCAGGCCGGCAGCCGCACACCACAGCAGTTGCATCCACAGTGTGGTCATGTGTCCGACGGCGACTGCGATCAGCGCCAAGCCACAGTTCAACCCGAACACGCGCTGGACGATCTCAGGCACCATGAGGCCTGCCGCCTGGGCCCGCTGGTAGAAATGCTCGCGGTGCGCTTGTGACAGCTGCGCGCCGCGGCGCCAGCGCAGGAACAGGGTCACGCCGGTATCGGCCAGATAGTACAGCGGCAGGATCAGCGCCGGGATCAAGTGGCCAGAACACGCCAGGCGCAGCAACAGGTATCCCGTGATGCCGCCAATGGCGAGACTACCGACATCGCCGAGGAAGGCGCGGGCCACATGGCGATTGAAGGGATAAAAGCCCACCAGTGCACCGGCAAGTGCGAGCGCCATGACTATGTCGAGGTCGGAGTGTGCAGTGGCGTTAGCGGCCAGCAGCGCGATGCCGGCCAGCGTCGGCGTGATGGCCGCGACCGTGATGCCGTCGATGCCATCCATGAAGTTCGTCAGGTTCACGAACCAGACGAGACCGACGAGCAGGATCGCAAGCTCCATGACGTGGGGCAGAAACGGCAGGGCGCGGGCGCCCGCTGGCAGCGCCAGTACCAGACCGGCCGCGGCAGCGAACTGCACCAACAGGCGCAAGCGTGCCGACAAAGGCATGATGTCGTCGACAAGACCGATCACGGCAAGCCCGATGATGGCCAGCACTAGCGGCAGAAGGTTGGGATCGCCGCCGGCACCGAGCGCTGCCCAGGCGAAGGCCGATGTTGCGCCAAGTGCCGCCGCAATCACGGCGATGCCGGCGCCTTGTGGCGTCGGCGCGGTGTGGCTCGAGCGGGCGTTAGGACGGGCCAGCGCATAGCGCTTTAGCCATGGCCTGAGCACGACGATCAGTGCCGCGCTCGTGACGGCTGCGCCGACGAACAGCGCCGCGCCCACGACCGGAGAGACCATGTGTCAAGCCCCATCGACCTTGGCTTTCAGGCGCTTGGCAACCTGTGGTGAAACGAAGGCGCTGACGTCGCCGCCCATCATGGCGATCTGGCGCACCAAAGTCGCGGTGATATGGCGTACGCTGGGGGAGGCCGGCAGAAACACCGTGCGAACCGCCGGCATCATGGTGCCATTCATGCCGGCCATCTGCATTTCGTAGTCGAGATCGGTGCCATCCCGCAGGCCGCGAAAAATGGCGGTCGCGCCAGCGTCACGCGCGGCATCGACGACCAGGCGGTCGAAGGTGATGACATGGAACGCGGCGCCGGCTGCCGTGGCAAGCGGCTTGGCCTCGGCCTTCAACATCTCGATTTTCTCTGGTGTCGAGAATAGCGGGGCTTTGCCGGGATGGATGCCGATGCCGATCACCAGTTCGTCGACGAGCGCAAGCGCTCGTGCCAAAACGTCGGCATGGCCGAGCGTCACGGGATCGAACGAGCCGGAATAAAAGCCAATGCGGGCCATGGGTCAGGGGTCCATCCAGGTGGGGCTCCACCCACCTTGCCGCGCACCGCCCCGGCGATCAAGCGGGCGCCTGGTCAGACGGTTCTTGATCAACGATCTCGAATGCGAAAACCGCACCAGGATTGCCCGGTTCATGGCGCAACGTGCTGCCGTGCGCTGCGACCAGTTCGGCAGCGATGGCGAGGCCGAGGCCCGAACCACCCTTGCGTGCACCGCCGATGAAGGCCTGGAACAGGTTGGCCAGCGCCGCTTCCGGCACGCCGGGACCATCGTCCGCCACCTCGATTGCAACCGATGGCCCTGTCCGCGTCGCGCGCAGGACAATGCGGCCGGCCTGGGCCGCCGTTCCCTCGATAGCCTGAACCGAATTGCGCACCAGATTGTTCAGCACGCGATAGAGGTGGTAGCTGTCGGCTTCGACTTCCAGATCTTCGGCCATTTCGATGACGAAGGCGAGTTTGTCGTGCGGCAGGCCAAGTCCATCGCCCACTTCCTCGGCCAGGGCGTGCAACCGGAAACGGATGCGCTGGGGGGCGGATTCCTCGGCACGGCCGAACTTCAGCGTTTCGTTGCAGAAGTTGATGGCGCGGTCGAGCGAGGCAATCAATTTGGGCGAGAAGCGCTGCACAGCTGGATCCGGCAAGGCCGCCAAGCGATCCGACATCAGCTGGGCGGTGGCCAGCATGTTGCGCAAATCGTGATTGATCTTCGACACCGCGAGACCGAGTTGCGCCAGGCGGTTCTTCTGTTGCAGCAGGTGCAGGAGTTCGCTCTGCATCCGAGCCAGCTCCCGCTCGGTGGTGCCGATCTCGTCGTTGCGGCTCGACGGCACGATGATGCGCGAGGCATCGTCCGGCTTCTCGCTGAAATGGATCATGTTCTGGGCGAGCCGCATCATGGGCCGCACCAGGAGGCCGCTCAGCGCCGCATAAACGAGCGCCGCTGTGATCACAGAGATGATCACCGACAGTCCCAGGACGTTGAGCGCGTATTTGAACATGGCCTGCTGCAACGGACCGCAGGCGACGATGATCTCGACGAAATCGTCACGCCCGTATGCGAACGGCGATGAAACCGTGGTGCTACCGGCGTGGCGCGGTTGTCCGATCACGCGGATGGTCCAGTTGTTCGACATCGTGAAGACGCCCATGGCGTCGCCGATCAGGCCATATCGCGATCGGATCATCGCAAAAATGTTGCCGGCCATCGGCCGCAGATCATGAACCGCGTCGATGGTCAGATCCTCTTCCGGGGGCAGCACCATGCGGCGCTGGCCCATGTGCTTGACGGCAATGCCTTTGACCTGCGCATTGCTCAGCAGCTCAAGGCGTACCGCAGGCGAAATGTTGCCGCCCGGTGAGGCGTCGCTCGCGAGCGTTGCGAGGTGTGCGGCATTGATCCGGTCGGCCAGCCACATGACGCGGAAATTGGCCAGCGACGGCACGAAAATGAGAATTTCCGACAGCATCACGAACAGGCCGGTCAGCAGGAGCAACTTGCCAGGCAGTCCCAGGCTGCGTTCGATAATGCGCAGCTTAGCCACCGTGGACCGCGGCGTGACTGCCGGATCGCTGGTAGAACCATTGCCATGCCCGTCACCATTTCTGGTGTCGTTACCGTCGCGCGCCACAGGCTCCTCGATCCACGATGAACTTCGGATAGGTTTCGATTTGAAGCTTCCAGACTATCCAAGCTTCTTTAGCAACCCAATAACCCTGCGGACGTTCGGGTTGCCGGCAAAGTCGGCAAAGTATCGGTAGGCCGCTCGTTTGTTGACTTCGCCCAGTGTCGGATAGGGAACGATGTAGTCCGTCATGGCCTTGATCTTCATCTTCTGCGAGACGGCCAGCGACCACATGTTGATCAGTTCGCCAGCGTGATGGCCAACAATGCCGGCACCCAGAATGACGCCCTTCTTGTCGACAACGACCTTCACGTGGCCGTGGGTCGCGCGCTCGGCCTGGGCACGGTCATTCTCGTGGAACGGCCAGCGCAACACCTTGTGCTCGATCTGCTGCGCCTTGGCCTGGGCCTCGGTCATGCCAACATTGGCGATTTCCGGCTCTGTGTAGGTGACCCACGGTACGAGTGCGTTGTTGACCTTGGCCGGCACGCGAAACAGGCTGCGCCGGATGACGATCCCCGCATGGTAGTTGGCGACGTGGGTGAACTGCAGGCCACCGGTGCAATCGCCGATGGCGAACACTCGTTTGTTGCTCGTCATCAAGGTTTCGTCGACCGTGATGCCGCTCTTTTGAAACTCGATGCCGGCGGCCTCCAGCCCCAGATCCGATATGTTTGCCTTGCGGCCGACCGCGATCAGCACGTGCGTACCCGTGATCACACTTGGCTTGCCGCCAACCGTCGCCGAAACCTCGATGGCGCCAGCAGAGCCGGCGATCCGCTCGACCTTGGTACCTTCAAGGATCTCGATGCCCTCGTCGCGCAGCTCCTGCAGCAAGATGGCCGTCAATTCCGGATCATCCTTGCCCAGCGCCTTCAGGCCCTCGATCACGGTGACCTTGGAACCGAGCCGCTTGTGTGCCTGCGCCATCTCCATGCCGATTGGGCCGCCGCCGATGATCAGCAGATGCGGCATGGCATCTTTGTTGTCGAACACCGTTTCGTTGGTGAAATAGGGTACCTCGTCCAGTCCGGCGATCGGCGGTACGGCGGGTGATGAGCCGGTTGCGATAACGAAGCGTCGCGCCTTGATGCGCGTTTCCCCGGCCATAACGGTCGCGCGGTCAACGAATCGCCCCGCCGCCTGGATCACTTGCACGCCCAGGCCAGTGAACCGCTCGACGGAATCATTGGGCTCGATGGCGGCGATCACGCCACGTACATGGTCGCGTACCGCGGAGCGGTCGATCGCAGGTTCGACCGGCGCAATGCCGAACGCCGACGACGTGCGCATGATGTGGGCGCGTTTGCCGGCCGCAATCAGCGCCTTGGAGGGCACGCAGCCGTAGTTTAGGCAGTCGCCGCCCATCTTATGCTTCTCGATCAACACGACCGACTGGCCGAAGGCTGCGGCGGCAGCGGCCACCGACAAGCCGCCGGAGCCGGCGCCGATCACACACAAATCGGCCTTGATCTCTGTGACGGCCTGGCCGATCGACAAGCCCTGTTCCGGATTAGACCGTTGCATGGCGCTTGCTCCATTTCTTGATCACGACGGGAATAAGGGAAACGACACCCAAAGCGGCAAAAGCCAATATCAATTCCTTGGTGACCAACTGGCTCGTGTCAATCTCGTACGGGCAGACTTGCCCACTGCCGGGTACCAGTTTGGCGAGGCACTCCTTGTGGCTTTTGTTCTGCGCTTCGACCACACTGGCCAAGCCCGAACCGGCGATCGAATAGGCGGTGGTGCCCGGCATGATGCCGAGGAACGTTGCCGTGAAGTAGGTTCCCAGCCGCACACCAAGAAGAGCCGGCGCGAGGTTGACGATTACAAACGGGAAGGCCGGCACGAGGCGCAAGAACAGCAAGTAGCTGAATGCGTTTTCCTGGAAGCCTTCGCGCAGTTTTGCGACCCATGGCCCCGCACGTGCCACCAAGCCTTCGCCCAACGACGACTTGGCCACCAGGAACACGATGGTTGCACCGATGGTCGCCCCAATCACAGTTGCCGGCGCGCCGATCTGCCAGCCAAACAGCAAGCCGCCGGTCAGCGTCATCGCAAGCCCGCCGGGCAGAGACAGTGCAACCACGACAATGTATGCCAGAATGTAGAGCCCGAGCGACAGCGCAAGATTGCTCGCGATGTAGGACTTGAGCACCTCGTAATTTTCCCCGATCGTCTTCAACGACAGGTACTTGTGCCAGCCCATCGCGAACACGAGGGCCATGATGGCGCCAAGGATGAGCAGCGGGACAAACCGCTTGAGGCCGCCGGACGGCGGTGCAGGACTTTCCATGATGGCATTACCGTTGGTGCTGTGATTACTTTTTGGCGTCCGCCAACGCCCAATCGTAGTCGTAGCTAGCAATCTTTCCGATCTTGGCAATCTTCGCCTTCAATGCCGGTTCCGCATACTTGTCCAAGTGGGCCATCAGGCTCGCGTCGGTGCCGCCGAAGTCGGCCTTGAACCAGTTGTAGATCGACGATGCCTTGATGCTGTCGCCCTGGACCAGCAGGCCGCGCGGACTGTTGATATAGGCTTTTGCGCCCGCTTCCAGCATCGCCTCGAGCTTGGCGCCAGTCCAGGCTTCCGCAGCAAGATTGGGGCATCCGATCGACGCGCAGTTGACGGCATAGTGCACCCGGCCATCGCCATAGATCGGGCGCAGCACGGCATTCTCCACATCATCGAGGGTCATGTCGATGCCGTTGACCTTCATGAGCTTGGCCTGCCAGGGTCCACCCGTCACAAGTGTCTTCAAGCCGCCGCCCAGTGAAATGTCCTTGATCGACTTGACCGGATACTTGTCGAGCACGACGTCGATCGTCTTCGCATTGTACAGGTTCACCCAGAAGGCGAACTGTTCGGGCTTGTCGAGCGTCGCGGGATCGACTTTCTGCAGCGCGGCAAGATACCCCTTGAGAACGCTGTGCTCTTTCTTGAGGCTCGTATAGGCGACCCTGTTCAGCCCGTCCGAACCGGGCACGACGTAGGCCTTCAGCAACTTGTCCCAGGCGCTGTGATCGACCGTCACAGTGGAGCCAGCGGCAACAGTCTTGAAGGCCGGAATGGCATCGGCAGCCAGGGCTGCCTGTACCCACGGCAGGCTCGATGTGAGCGCCGCCAGAACAGCAAATCGTAGGGCTGCCCGTTTGGTGATCATGTGTCAGTCTCCCTTGAAGACATGTTTATGCCTGCGGCTTGGCTCAGTAGCCCACCGCAATCGGGCATCACAATGGTGGAATGGCCCATGGAATGTAACCGGGTGTCAAGTAACTGTGATAACATCCAACCAGAGTTGATCGACCATGGTCACTGATTCGATCACTGTTGACCGTTGACGTAGGTCGGCGGCTGGTATGATAGTTAAGCGGCAGCGGCACCCCTGCGTTTCGCGCCATCTAAACATCAGGTTCAACATGGTTTTCTGCGCTACGTGGCGGATTTCTTCAGGCCTTGCCATGGGGCGGTGTGCGACACTGGCAACCAACCTTTTGGTCGGCTTCGCGGCACTGGTTTCGGCATCGACCGTCTCGGCCGAAACGATCGATTTCGCCGCTCGCGCACGGCAGGCCTACCTGATGGATGCAGACTCAGGTGCGGTCCTGTTCCAGGTGGCCGGCGAGGAGCGCATGTACCCAGCCAGCATGAGCAAGCTGATGACGCTTGCAGTGATGTTCCGGGCCCTCAAGGATGGTACCTTGAAACCGACTGACGAGTTCGTCGTCAGCGAAGGCGCCTGGCGCCGCGGCGGCGGCCCCTCCAACACATCGGCGATGCTCATCCCTCTCAACAGCCGCGTGCGTCTCGATGAACTGCTGCAGGGCATCATCGTTCAGTCTGGCAACGATGCGTGCATTGTCGTCGCCGAGGGCATGGCTGGCACTGAAGAGGCCTTTGCCCGGATCATGACCGAGGAAGGCCGCAAGATCGGCCTAAAGAAGTCGACCTTTGCCAACTCGACGGGCCTGCATCATCCCGATCACCAGACGACCGCCCGCGATCTTGCCCACCTCGCCCGCTACATCATCCGTGCGCACGCCGAGTATCTGCCGATCTTCAGCCAGAAAGAATACCTGTACCGCAAGCACAGGTTCATCAACCGCAACCCGTTATTGTTCCTGAACATCGGTGCGGACGGCATGAAAACCGGCTTCACCAAGGAAGCCGGCTACGGCATGGTTGCAACGGCGAAGCAGGGCGAGCGCCGCCTGATTGCCGTGGTCAACGGTCTCAGCACGGCCGAGGAGCGCAAGGACGAGGCGCGCAAGCTGCTGGAATGGGGCTTTCGCAGTTTCACGGAAGTGAAGCTGTTCGATGACGGCGAGAAGGTCGGCGATGCCCGCGTGTGGGGCGGCGACAAGCTCTATGTACCGCTGACCGGCAAGGGCGACGTCAACATCTTCATGCCGAAGTTCGCGCAGAACCAGAAGCTCAAGGCCGACATCATCTACAATTATCCGCTGAAGCCGCCGATCAAGAAAGGCGATCCGGTGGCCAAGCTGCGGGTGACGAGTGCGGCCAATGCCAGCAACGAAGTCCAGCTTTATGCGGCCGACGACGTGGCGCCGAGCGGGCTGTGGCGGCGCGGGCTCGATTCGATCGCGCTGCGCGCCTTCAGCTGGATTCCGTAATGGCCAGTCAGCCGCCAGCCGCACGCGGTCGTTTCATCACCTTCGAGGGCGGCGAAGGCTCGGGCAAGTCGACCCAAGCGCGATTGCTGGCCGAGCGCCTGAAGCACGCCGGCATCGACACCGTGCTCACGCGCGAGCCCGGCGGCTCGCCTTTTGCCGAGCAGGTCCGTGAGTTCATCCTGGGGCAGAAGCACGCGGCCCACGCGGCGCTTGCAGAGGCGCTGCTGTTTTATGCTGCGCGCGCGGACCACCTGGAGGCGACCATTCGCCCGGCATTGACGGCGGGGAAATGGCTGATCGCTGATCGCTTTTCCGATTCGACCCGCGCCTATCAGGGTGCGGCCGGCGGTGCCCATGCGGCCGCGATCGAGACCATCGACCGCGTGGTCGTCGCCGGCACCGTGCCCGATCTGACATTGATCCTTGACCTGCCACCCGAGGAAGGACTGCGCCGCGCCGCCGACCGGCGTCCGGCGGGAGCCGCGAGCGATCCCTTCGAGTCGCGCGATGTGGCGTTCCATAAGCGTTTGCGTGCCGGCTTCCAGGCGATCGCCGCCGCCGAGCCGCAGCGCTGTGCGGTGATCGAAGCCAGTGGACCGGCGGCGCCGATTGCCGCCCAGATCTGGCGTACCATCGAGGTCCGCCTGCTCGCCCAGCGCGGCCTCTGAGTTTCCACATGGCCCGAACGCCAACCAAGCTGGATAACGAGATCACGCCGGAGGCCGACCGGCTCGGCGATTATCCACATCCCCGCCACACCCATCGCCTGCACGGCCACGGCAAGGTGGAAGCAGACCTCGCCCAGGCCTTCAGCTCGGGTCATATGCATCATGCCTGGCTGCTGCGCGGGACAGAAGGCATCGGCAAGGCGACGCTCGCCTATCGGCTGGCGAAGCATGTCCTCGCCCACCCCATGGAGCGCGACCGGCTGGGCGGCAGCCTCGACGTTGCCGGCGATACCACGGCGGCGCGGCAGGTCGACGCCCTGTCGCATCCCGGCCTGCTCGTCATCCGCCGGCCCTGGCTGCACAAGGACAAGCGGTTTGCGGCCTCCATACCGATCGACGAAGTCCGCCGGCTGCGCAATTTTCTCAGCCATTCGGCGGAGGTCGATAGCTGGCGCGTCGTCATCGTCGACAGCGCGGACGAACTTGCCGGGCCTGCCGCCAACGCGCTGCTGAAGTCGCTGGAAGAGCCGCCGGTGCGGCTCGTGTTCCTGCTGATATCGTCGGAGCCGGGCCGCCTGCTGCCGACGATCCGGTCGCGTTGCCGCACCATCACGTTGGCAAGGCTCAGTGATGCCGATCTGCGGCGCGCCACCAGCGATGCCCTGGCTGCTGCCGACGCCGACCCGATCGACGAAGCGCAATGGCCCAAGCTCGGCAGTCTCGCGGATGGCAGCGTGCGCCGCGCCCTCTCGCTCGGCGGCAGCGACGGCCTCAAGCTCTACGGGCGGCTCGAAGCGCTGCTGGGAACACTGCCCAAGGTCGACTGGACGATCGCGCATGCGCTGTCAGATGAACTGTCTGGTGTGGCGGCCGAGCTGAAATACGAGACGTTCATGGATCTGCTGCTCGACGTCCTGGCCCGTGCCATCCGCGCGGCCGCGATCGGCACACCCGATCCGCGCCTCAAATTCGCGGCCAACCTGATCCCGGCCGGCAGGCTTGCCACGTTTGCGGACGTGTGGGACACCACGGTCCGCGAGCGGGCCGAGGTGCAGACCTACAACCTCGACCGCAAGACACTCGTCCTGGAGACCATTGCCCGGCTGGCAGGGGCCGCTCGCGGTTGACGGCGGGCCGGCGCGTTCACGTACGTTGGGTCAGGCGCCCGATTGCGCCGTAACCCAACACTCAACGGGTGGTGCTGCGTTAAGTTGTTGGGTTACGCGCCGAAGCGGCGGCGCTAACCCAACCCACAAATGCCGGTGTGCGCTCCGCAAATCGCTCGTCAACGGCTTGCAGTTTCAAGAGGTTACCCATGGCCGCCGGCCAGAAATTCTACATCTCGACCGCCATTTCCTATCCCAACGGCGTGCCCCACATCGGCCACGCCTATGAGGCGATCACCACCGATGCCATCGCACGCTTCGAGCGGCTCGACGGTCGCGACGTCTTCTTCCTGACCGGCACCGACGAGCACGGCCTCAAGATGAAGCAGACTGCGGACAAGGAGGGCATTCCGGTTCGCGACCTCGCCGACCGCAATGCGGCCCGCTTCCTGGCGATGGCTAACGCATTGGGGCTCTCCAACGACGATTTCATCCGCACCACTGAACGGCGCCACTATGCAGCCTGTGAGGAGCTGTGGCGACGCATGGACAAGGCCGGCGACATCTTCAAGAAAAACTACGCCGGCTGGTATTCCGTACGCGATGAAGCCTTCTATCGCGAGAGCGAGACGGAGATCGCCGATGGCATCCGGATCGCCACGCCCACCAAGACGCCGGTCGACTGGACCGAGGAGGAGACGTACTTCTTCAAACTGTCGGCCTACGAGGAAAAGCTCCTTGCGCACTACGAGGCTAATCCGGAGTTCATCCTGCCGCCGGAGCGGCGCAACGAAGTGGTCAGTTTCGTACGGGGCGGGCTTGAAGATCTGGCCATTTCGCGCACCACGCTCGACTGGGGCATTCCGGTGCCGGGCGCACCGGGCCACGTCATGTACGTGTGGGTCGATGCGCTGAACAATTACGCAACCGCGACCGGCATCCTGAATGCGCCTGGCGACTCCCCTGCGGGGAGCCGGCCGCCCGACGCGGACAGGACGCACTACTGGCCGGCCGACGTGCACATCATCGGCAAGGACATCGTGCGGTTCCATGCGGTGTACTGGCCAGCGTTCCTGATGAGCGCGGGCCTAGAGCTGCCGCATCGCGTGTTCGCGCACGGGTTCCTCTACAATCGCGGGGAGAAGATGTCGAAGTCGGTCGGCAACGTGGTCGACCCATTCGATCTGGTGAAAGCCTACGGCGTCGATGCCGTGCGCTACTTTTTCCTGCGCGAAACAGGCTTCGGCAACGACGGCTCCTACAGCCACGAGTTGATCGTCGCCCGCATCAATGCCGACTTGGCCAACGGTCTCGGCAATCTGGCGCAGCGCTCGCTGTCGATGATCGCCAAGAACTTCGGCGGCGTGGTGCCGCAGCCTGAAGCCTTCACCGACGCCGACAAGGCGATCCTCGCGTCGGCCGATGCCCTGCACGCAATTGCGCGCCGCGCCATGGACCGTCAGGCAATCAAGGCTTACCTCGACGCGGTATGGGCAGTCATCGCCGATGGCGACCGCTACTTCGCCGGCGAAAAGCCGTTCGACAAGGCGCTGACGCCCGAGCGCAAGGGCACGATTCTGTACGTGACGGCCGAAGTCGTGCGGCAACTGGCGATTCTGAGCCAACCGGCGATGCCCGCGTCTGCCGCGAAGCTGCTCGACCTGCTCGGCATTCCGGCTCAAGCGCGCACGTTCGCGAGCCTCGGCCCGGCCGGTCGACTGAAAGCCGGAGGCGTTCTGCCGGCACCTTCCGGCGTGTTTCCGCGTTATGTGGACCCGGAAGCGGAGGCGGCAAAAGCGATGCCGGCCAAGCCACCGAAACAGCCCAAGGCGCCGAAGGACAAGTCTGCCTGATGCTGGTCGATCACCATTGCCATCTGGATTTCCCGCAGTTCGCGCCCGAGCGCGACGCAGTGGTGGCGCGTGCAAAGGCAGCCGGTGTCGGCATCATTGTCACGATCTCGACGCGCATCAAGCGGTTGCCCGAACTGCTGGCGCTGACGGATGCCTACGACAATGTCTACTGCTCGGTCGGCACGCATCCCCACAATGCGCACGAGGAACTCGATGTTCCGGTGGCCGAAATCGTGCGGCTGTCGGCACACCCGAAAGTGGTGGCGATCGGCGAGGCGGGTCTCGACTATTTCTACCAGAAGTCGCCCAGGGAGGCACAACAAGAGGGCTTTCGCCGGCATATCGAGGCTGCCCGCATCACCGGCCTGCCGCTTGAAATCCACACCCGCGATGCCGATGAGGACACCATTCGCATCCTCGAGGACGAGCATGCCAAGGGGCCATTTCCAGCCTTGCTGCACTGCTTCACGGGCGGCGAAAAGCTCGCCATGCGTGCCGTGGCGCTTGGCCTCTATGTCTCGTTCACCGGCGTGATCACGTTCAAGAAGTCGGACGCTCTGCGCGCGATTGCCGCCGCGGTGCCGCTCGACCGCCTGCTGGTCGAAACGGATGCACCCTATCTTGCGCCCGATCCCTACCGCGGCAAGACCAACGAACCGGCTTACGTGGTGCACACTGCAGCCACGCTTGCTGGCGTTAAGGGCATTACGCCAGCGCAGTTTGCGGACGCCACCACCCAAAATTTTTTCCGCCTGTTCCAAAAGGTCCCGTGCGTGGCGGCCGGCGCGCGGAACGCGTGTCGCCACGCGCAACCAACGAGCCTCCCGGCATGAGCTATCGCTTCACCATTCTCGGCTGCGGCTCATCGGGCGGCAACCCGCGCGTCGGCAATGACTGGGGCAAGTGCGATCCCTCGAACCCGAAAAACCGCCGCCGCCGCGCCGCAGCCCTCGTCGAGCGGCGCACGCCGGCCGGTGTTTCAACGGTGCTGATCGATACCGGCCCCGACGTGCGCGAACAGCTGCTGTCGGTCAGGGTCAAGGCACTCGACGGCGTGCTCTACACCCACGACCACGCCGACCACACCCACGGCATCGATGATCTGCGCGCCATATCCTACATGATGAAGCGGCGGATCCCTGTGTGGTTCGACAAGCCGACCAAGGCGAGCCTGCTCGGGCGCTTCGGCTACTGCTTCGATGGCAAGGCGAACGGTTATCCGGCGATCCTGAAGGGCAATGTGATTCAAGCGCCGCAGCCAATCGAGATCGACGGGCCGGGCGGCACCATCAAGGTTCTGCCGATCCGCCAGACCCATGGCGAGATCGATTCGATTGCCTTCCGGTTCTGCAACGTGGCGTATTCGCCTGATGTCAGCGGCATTCCGGACGAGTCGATTCCGCTGTTGGAAAATCTCGACGTGTGGATCGTCGATGCGCTGCGCCATATGCCGCATCCGAGCCATTTCAGCCTGAAGGACGCGCTGGGATGGATCGAGCGCCTGAAGCCCAAGCGGGCGATATTGACCCACCTGTTGGGTGATCTCGACTACGACGAGCTTCGCCGCGAGCTACCCCCAGGCGTCGAACCGGCCTACGACGGGATGACGATTGAGTTCGACTGAGCCGGACCGTCAGCCAGTAACGTCAAATCGGCTTGCCCTGGCGTTTGGCCGCCATCCAAGCGTCCCTTTCCCGCTCCAGATCGATCGGTGCCAGCCGCGCCTTGGCGGCCGGAGCAACGGCCTGTGCCTTCATCTCAGCGCGTGCCCGAATGTGCGCCCTGATCGCGGTATCGATGCTGTCCTTGAGCTCCTGAAGTTCTTGCACAGTCAGCTGAGTGAGCTGGAGGTCGTTCACGTCCTGCACCTTGGAGGCTGTTGCGAATAAAGATGGATGTCCAAATCGAATCCGGACGGCGCCGGTGTTACGCATGATCGGAAGGGCGCCGGTTTCAAATGCATATGCGTGAGCGGAGGGAACGGACCAGCCCGACCGGGCAACTCGAACGCATGCTCTGATTCCCTGAAGGCTAACGCGACCCTGCTGCTAGGTCTATACGCCGTTGAAAAGTCATGTTGACGATGCGACTTTGAATATTTGATGAATGGACGCCCCACCTGCATTCATTTGCAGGATTTCACAGCCATCACACGAGCGTGTCAAACAAAATCGAGCGGGGACCTGCATCCCCGCCCGACCAGCACGCTCACCTCTAAACTTCTGATCCGTCAGAGCTTTTCCATGTGCGGCAAAGGGTCGACGGGCTTCTGACCCTGGCGGACTTCGAAATGCACCTGCGGTTGGTCGACGGTGCCGGTCTTGCCGGCCTTGGCAATCGACTGGCCGCGCTTCACCTTATCGCCGCGCTTGACCAGAATTTCCTCGTTGTGGGCGTAGGCTGTGACCCAGCCCTCCTCGTGGCGCAGCAGAATGAGATTGCCGTAGCCCTTCAATTCCGAGCCGGCATAGGCGACGGTGCCCTGTTCGGCGGCGAGCACCTCGGTGCCGATCGGCACGGCGATGTTGATGCCGTCGTTATGCGTGCTGTCCGAGCGCGGGCCGAAGCTCGCGATGACGCGCCCCTTCACAGGCCAGCGGAACTTCGGACCGCCGTGCGCGGCGCCACCGACGGCGGCAACCTCAGTGCCCTTCGGCTTCTGGGTGACCTTGGCGGCGGCAGCGGGTGCCGCCTCCCCGGTCACTTCTGTCGGATCGACTGCTGTGACCTGCTGGGGGGCTGCGGCGGGGGCCGAATTGATGATCACGGGCCGGGTCGGCGACTGCACGACACGCGGCGTTTCCTGATTCGCCACCGCTCCGGCAACCTTCGAGGCAGCGGCCGGTGCCGTCGCACCCGGGGCAACCGACGTGCTCGATGCTGGGACCTTCAGAACCGAGCCCGGCTTGACTTTGGTCGGGTCGGCGATGCCATTCACCTGTTGCAGCTGAGCGATGGTAACGCGATTGGCGCGAGCGATGCCATAGAGGCTCTCGCCGGGCTTGACGGTGTAAGAACCTTCCCAGTCGGTGGGAGCGGCCACCGGGGCGATCGGCGCGGCAGGCGCGCCGATCGGCGCAGCGGTGGCACCCGGTGCCAGCGGCAGGACCGCGACGCGCACCGGCTCAGCACGCTGGACCGGCTTAAGCGGAACCGGTGCCCGGGCAACCGAGCGGCTGGCGGGGAGAACCAGCTTCTGGCCCGGCTTGATCGCCGGCGTGGTCAGGTTGTTGACCGTCATCAGTTCGTTGACCGGCACTGAATGCTTCTTCGAGAGGCCGTAGAGCGTGTCGCCTTGGACCACGTCGATGGTCGCGCCCGGTGCGATCGGCGCTGATTTCACGACGGCTGCAGCTGTGGGCCGCGGCGCGATGGACAGCGGTCGAGGCCGCAACGGCGCCGGCTGCGATTGCGGGATTGTAGGCTCGGGCAGTGCCGATACACGGACGTCGCCATTGGGGCTGTAGTTCGCAGGCGGCGGATAATAGGCGCCACCCGACGGCGCTGCACCGCCACCGTCCTGGGCGACGTCACCCAGGCGCGCGGTTTCGCCACGGCGCAAGCCCTGCGACGGGATCTTGGCGCTCGAGTTGTCGGTCAACCCATAGCCCTGCCCGTCGAAGCGGGTGATGTCGGCACTGCAGCCGGCGACAACGATGGCAGCCAGTGCTGCGGCACCCACGATTTTCCAATGCAAAAACGGCCCGCTGCCGTCAGGCTGCGAACTTGAATGGCACGGGCGACGCACTACTGTTGGACGCGACATGGTACACCTCTACTGCCATGAACCCTTAACCCTGTTCCGGTTAACGACGCCTTAACGGCCAGACACAAAGTACGGGCGAGGTGTGGGGCAGGACGGGCCGGCATCATGTGGGGTCAAAGTCGCATCTGTTACGGGACCCGTGATGTGTACCCTGCCATTTGGGACGCGTGAGGGCCGATTTGCGACCGCGGCGCGACGGATCGTGGCGGCGTGAAGGCAGTATGCGCGATGGTCAACAGACTGTTTCAACTTGTTCGATCAGACACCGAACTTCGCAGCGATGGGCCCCAGCATCGCATCGGCGGTCATGTTCATCGACAACGGTGTGATCGAGATGAACCCGTTGTAGATCGCTTCGAGGTCGGTGCCGGCGGCCGCATTCGAGCGGCGCCGTTCGTAGGCCAGCCAGTAGTAGGCATCACCCCAGGTGTCACGGCGCGCATCGATCGTCAGCAATCCGGGATCGCGGCGCCCCTGCCGCGTGACGCGTGTGCCGGCGATCGCATCCGGCGCGCGGTCTGGGAAATTGACGTTCATGAGGTGGCCCGCCGGCCAGTCGAGTTGCAACAGCTTGTCGATGACGCCGGCGCCGTGCGCGATCGCGGACTCCCAGCGTGGCGTCTTGCCCTCGAAGCCGAAGGCCTGGCTGAGCGCGATCGAGCGGATGCCAACCAGCGTGCCCTCGAACGCGGCCGCGATGGTGCCCGAGTAGGTCATGTCCTCGGCCATGTTGGCGCCGCGGTTGACGCCGGACAGGATCAGCGTCGGCGGCGCGTCGATCATCAGGTGGCGCACGGCCATGATCACACTGTCGGTCGGCGTACCGGCCACCGCATAGGAACGGTCGGTCAGCTTGCGCATGCGCAACGGGTTGTGCAGCGACAGCGAGTGCCCTTTGCCGGACTGGTTGGTTTCCGGCGCCACCACCGTCACGTCGTCCGACAATTGGGCTGCGATCCGGCACAGGGCATCGAGCCCCGGCGCCTCGATGCCGTCGTCGTTGGTCACCAGGATGCGCATGGGGTGCCTTGTGATTTGTGGGTTGGGTTAGCGCGCAATCCGAAATCACCGCTTGTTCCGCAGGCCGACGCGCGTAACCCAACGTGCCATGGGTGGTGCACGGAAGTGTTGGGTTACGGCCGCAAGGGGGCGACCTAACCCAACCTACGTGCTACGCCCGCGCAATCACTTCCATGCCGCCCATGTAGGGCCGCAACGCTTGCGGAATCATGACACTGCCGTCGGGCTGTTGATAGTTTTCAAGAACAGCAACCAGCGTGCGGCCGACCGCGAGGCCGGAGCCGTTCAGCGTGTGCACGAACTGCGGCTTGCCATCTTTCGCCTTGAAGCGTGCGTCCATGCGGCGGGCCTGGAAATCGCCGCACACCGAGCACGACGAGATTTCGCGATAGGCGTTCTGCCCTGGCAGCCACACCTCGATGTCGTAGGTGCGCTGGCTCGCAAACCCCATGTCGCCGGTGCACAGCAGCATGGTGCGATAGGCGAGGCCGAGTCGCTCGAGGATGGTTTCGGCGGCGCGCGTCATGCGCTCGTGCTCATCAGCAGAAGTCTCCGGCGTGGTGATCGAGACAAGCTCCACCTTGGAAAACTGGTGCTGGCGGATCATGCCGCGCGTGTCGCGACCGCTCGCGCCCGCTTCCGAGCGGAAGCACGGCGTCCAGGCGGTGAAGCGCCAGGGCAATTTCACCTCGTCGATCACCTGTTCGCGGGCGAGGTTAGTGAGGGAGACTTCGGCGGTCGGGATGAGGTAGAAATCGGTCGTGGTCTTGAATAGGTCTTCCGCAAACTTCGGCAAATTGCCTGTGCCATAGGCCGCGTGGTCCTTCACCAGCATCGGGGGTACGACTTCGGTATATCCGAACTCATTCGTATGAATGTCGAGCATGAAGGCGCCAAGCGCGCGCTCCAGCTTGGCCAATGCACCCTTGAGGAACACGAAGCGGGCGCCCGACACCTTGGCCGCACTCTCGAAGTCCATCAGGCCCAGCGCCTCGCCGATCTCGAAGTGCTGCTTCGGCTTGTTGGTGTGCGCGAATTTGGGTGGCTCGCCGACCCGGCGCACCTCCACGTTGCCCTTCTCGTCGGTGCCTTCGGGCACGTCATCGCGCGGCAGATTGGGGATGACCTCCAGCACGCGCTGGATCTCGGCGTCGATCTGGCGCTCGGCCTCTTCGCCCTTGGCGAGAACGTCCTTCAATGACGTCACCTCGGCCATCAGCTTGGTCGCGAGCGCCTCATCCTTCGCGCCCTTGGCCTTGCCGATCTCTTTCGAGGCTGCATTGCGGCGCGCCTGTGCGTCCTGCAGCGTCGTCAGATGCGCGCGCCGCTTCTCGTCGAGCGCGAGGATCGTCGACGACAGAGCCGCAAGCCCGCGCTTCTTCAAGCCGGCGTCGAACGCGGCGGGGTTGTTCACGATCCATCTAATGTCGAACATGGGAGCCAAGTCCTGCTGCAATCTGGCGATGCGTGGAGCTATAGGCGGCCATGCGCGTGGGGTCCAGACTACTACTCGCTCACATCAAAATCACGCCCCTTGCCACCTCACCGCGCGCCATGCGCTGGAAGCCTTCGTTGATCTCCTCGAACTTGTAGGTGCGGCTGATCAGGCTATCGAGGTTGATCTGCTTCGACATGCTCATGTCGGCGAGAATGCCGAAGTCGACGCTGGGCCTGACCGAGCCGTAATAGGTGCCCGACAGCGTCTTCTCGCCATAGACCATCAAGTGCGGGGCGATCGGCGCGCGGGTCGCGAACGAGGGGATGCCGACGATGACCGCGTGCCCGCCCGGCGCCAAGGCGTCGACGATCTGCAGCACCGTCGGCTCGGTGCCGATGGCATCGAAGGCGTAGTCGACGCCGAGGCCGGTCATCTCCTTGACCCGGTCGACCACCTTCTCGGTCTTGCCGTTGATGGTGTGCGTCGCGCCGAACATCTTCGCCATCTCGAGCTTGTTGTCGAGGATATCGCAGGCAATGATGGTTTTAGCGCCGGCGAGTTTCGCGCCCTGCACCACATTCAACCCGACGCCGCCGCAGCCTACCACCAGGACGCTCGATCCCGCCTCCACGTGCGCATGGCGGATGACCGCGCCGACGCCGGTCGCAACCGAGCAGCCGATGATCGCAGCGTGCGTCCAGGGGAGATCCTTGCGCACCGGCACCAGTTGTTCGGCCGGGCACACGGAATATTCCGTGAACGTGCCGATGCGGGCCATCACGTTGATGCGCTCGCCGTTGAGGCTGATGCGCGAAGTGCCGTCGTGCATACCCCAGCGCGAGGTGTCGTCGTGGCCCGTGCACAGCACGGTGCGGCCGCGCGAACAGTAGCTGCAATGGCCGCAGTGCGCGCGGAACGAGAAGATGACGTGATCGCCCTTCTTCACGTTGGTGACGCCCGGGCCCACTTCCACCACTTCGCCGGCCGCCTCGTGGCCAAGCACCATCGGCAGCGGCAACGGCCAGTCGCCGATCATGATGTGCCAGTCGCTCATGCACACGCCGGCGGCTTTGACCTTGACGCGCGCCTCGCCGGCCTTCGGACCCTCCTGCTTCAGGTCGAGGATTTCGAGCGGCTTGTTGACGTGGGTGAGGACGGCGGCGCGCATGGGGATCTCCTGCGTATGGCGTATTGATCGGGCCTGAGTTTTCCGCCGATTGGCCGGCGAGGTCAAAGGGATTGTGCCGGCTGGGGGCAGCCGCGAATGCATCGCAAGCATGCAAGTGCTCGGTACAATTACCGTTTGGCGAGGCCGTCGGTTTGCTGGCACTATGGTCGCAAACGGGCCATGGCACCGATACAACGCGCGCTGCGAAGACGACAGACGATCAAATAAAACCTGGGGAATTCGCCATGAGATATGCAAGGCCGATGGTTCTGGCGCTGCTGTGTTCGACGGCTTGGGCACTGCCGCTTGTGGCGCAGGAGTCGAAGCGGTTCAAGGCGCTGACGGCAGAGCAGCTTTCGCCGGAGCAGAAGGCCTGGGCCGACAGCATCACCGCCCCGCCGCGCAACGCCAAGTTCGCCAATCCGCCCTATCGCGCCTACATCCACAGCCCCGAACTGGCCAAGCGCCTGTCGGCCCTGTCCGATTACCTGCGCTGGAACACGTCGCTGCCGCCGCGCCTGAGCGAGATGGCGATTTTGCTCACCGCCCGCGAGTGGACCGCGCAATACGAGTGGTTTGCCCACTATCCGCTGGCCATCAAGGGCGGGCTCGATCCGAAAACTGCGGAGGCCATCGCCAACGCCAAACGGCCCGAGACAATGCAGCCCGACGAAACGGCACTCTACGATCTGGTGAGCGATCTCTATCGCGATAAGAAAGTGTCGGACGCGACGTATCAGGCGGCATTCACCCAGTTCGGCGAACGCGGCATCATGGATATCATCGGCATCATCGGCTACTACGATCTCGTTTCCATGACGCTCAACACCATGGAAGCCCGCGTACCCAACGACAGCGTGAAGCCATTGCCGATCCTGGGCAAGTAGGCGCAGCCGACCAGCCCCCGCCTCGAACCCGTTTGACGCATCCCGTGTCGCAAAATAAGACACGGACAACGTTGACATCGAGGCGACAGGACAACCGGCACCATGCTGCTGCAAGCGCTCGGCGATCAGGTGGTGGCCGTGCCGGCGGAGGCGGGCGCCATCGACATCCGCTCGATCTCGGCCGACAGCCGGACCGCGACGGCGGGCTGCCTGTTTGCGGCCCTTGCCGGTGTGAAGGCTGACGGTGCCAGGTTCGCCGCCCAAGCCGTGGCCAATGGGGCTGTCGCGATACTGGCTGGCACCGATACGGTCCTGCCAAACCTCGCGGTGCCGATCGTCCGCGCCCACGACCAGCGCCGGGCGCTCGCGCTCATGGCGGCCCGGCTGCACGCGCCGCAGCCGGCCATGGCGGTCGCCGTCACCGGCACCAACGGCAAGACCTCGGTCGCTGAATTCACCCGGCAGATTTTTGCGGCCCTCGGGCGCCGGGCGGCGTCGCTCGGCACCATCGGCGTCGTCAAGCCCGATGGCGGTGTCTACGGATCACTCACCACGCCCGATCCCGTCACCCTGCACCGCACGCTGGCCGAACTCGCTGCCGAAGGCGTCACGCACGTGGCGTTCGAGGCGTCATCGCACGGCCTCGACCAGCGCCGGCTCGATGGTGTCGCGCTGAAAGCTGCCGCCTTCACCAACCTCGGCCGCGACCATCTCGACTATCACCCGACGGTGGAAGACTACTTCCAGGCCAAGCTGCGGTTATTCGATACGCTGTTGCCGGCGGGCGGTGTCGCCGTCGTCCATGCCGATGATCCCTGGGCGCCACGCGTCATCGCGGCTGCCCGCGCGCGGAGTATCGCAGTGCTCGCCACCGGCCGAACGGGCACGGACTTGAAGCTCGTCGACGTGGTGCGCGACGGCTTCGCGCAGCGCCTGACGGTCGAGGCCTTCGGCCGGCGCTTCGACGTGCGCTTGAAGCTGATCGGCGACTACCAGGCAACCAATGCGCTGGTGGCGGCCGGTCTCGCCATCGCCACGGGCGAGGCGGCGGATCGGGTGCTTGCTGCTATCGAAACGGTCGAAGGCGTCAACGGCCGCCTCGACATCGTCGGCGAACATGGCGGCGGGCTCGCCGTGGTCGACTACGCGCACAAGCCGGAAGCACTCGAGGCGGCGCTCGGCGCGGTGCGCCCGTTCGCGACCGGCAAGCTGATCTGCATTTTCGGCTGCGGCGGCGACCGCGACAAGGGCAAGCGGCCGATCATGGGCGCCATCGCAGCCCGCCTCGCCGACGTGGTCATCGTCACCGACGACAACCCGCGCTCGGAGGTGGCCTCGACCGTGCGTGCCGAGATTTTGGCGGCGGCACCGGGCGCCATCGAGATCGGCGATCGGGCCGCGGCGATCCGCAGGGGCGTTGCCCTGATGGCATCGGGTGATGTCCTGCTGGTCGCCGGCAAGGGACATGAGGCCGGCCAGATCGTGGGTACAATGGTGCTGCCGTTTTCCGACCACGAGGCGCTGCGAACCGCGATGAAGACCCCATGACCGCCCCCCTGTGGACCATCGATGCACTGGCGACGGCGGCGGCCGGCACGCTCGACGGCGTCGTTGCTGACGCCATCACGGGCTTCTCGATCGACACGCGGTCGCTTGGCGCTGGCGATGTGTTCGTCGCTTTGAAGGACCAGCGCGATGGCCATGACTTCGTGTCGGCGGCGTTCAAGGCCGGCGCCGTGGCGGCCCTCGTGTCCCACGCCTATGTGCGGCAGGCCGGCGATGGCGCGCTGATCCGGGTCGATGATCCGCTGCGTGCGCTCGAACGCATCGGCATCGCCGCCCGCGCTCGGCTGTCGCCCGACGCGCGCGTGTTCGCGGTCACCGGCAGCGTCGGCAAGACCGGGACGAAAGAGATGCTGCAGGCCTGCCTCGGCCGGGTCGGCAAGACGCATGCGGCGGTGAAGTCGTTCAACAACCACTGGGGCGTGCCGCTCACGCTCGCACGCACGCCGGCAGACGTTGCCTACGCGGTCTACGAGATCGGCATGAACCACGCTGGCGAGATCACGCCACTGACGAAGATGGTGCGCCCGCACGTGGCGATCGTGACCACGGTCGAGCCGGTGCATCTAGCGAACTTCGCATCGATCGAGGGCATCGCCGATGCGAAGGCTGAGATCTTCAGCGGGCTGGAGTCTGGCGGCACGGCGATCATCAATCGTGACAATCCGCATCGGGATCGGTTGTGCGCCGCCGCGCTGGCCGCCGGTGCCAGGGTCGTAACGTTCGGCCACCACGCGGACGCCGATGTGCGCATGATAGCTGCCGACGTGCGCGCCGATGGCAGCAGAGTCGATCTGGCACTTCGTCACTGCACGGTTGCTTACGATCTCAGCGCGCCCGGTGCCCACATCGTGCAGAATTCCGCGGCCGTGGTCGCAGCGCTCGACGTCGCCGGCGCCGATCTCGACCAGGCGCTGCCGGCGCTTGCACAAGCATCCGCTCCAGAAGGCCGGGGCAAGCGCACGACGCTTGCCGCACCGGGCAGCCCGATTCTGCTGATCGACGAGAGCTACAACGCCAATCCAGCTTCGATGCGGGCGGCACTGACCGCGCTTGGCACTGTGCCGCGGGAGAAATTCCCCCGCAGAATCGCGGTTCTGGGTGACATGCTGGAACTGGGCGCCACCAGCGAGGCGCTGCATCGCGGCCTCTGCCCCGCCATAACTGCAGCCGAAATTGATCTCGTGTTTGCATGTGGCCCCCAGATGCGGCATCTGTTCGAGGCAATCCCCGTGCCGATGCGCGGCGCCTGGGCGCACGACTCTGCTGCACTGGAGGATAAAATGCTGGCGTCGCTCGAGGGGGGCTGCGCCGTCATGATCAAGGGTTCGCTCGGCAGCCGCATGGCGCTACTGGTAAAGGCCATCAAGGATCGTTTCCCGGGGGGGACCTAGAATGCTTTATGAGTTGACCACGTTCAGCGACCAGATCGGTGTGCTGAATGTCTTTCGCTACATCACGTTTCGCACCGCCATGGCGATCATGACGGCGGGACTGTTCGTGTTCCTGTTCGGGCCCATGATCATCGACGTGCTGCGCATCAAGCAGGGCAAGGGCCAGCCGATCCGCGAAGACGGGCCAAAGACGCATCTGGCCAAGCGCGGCACGCCGACCATGGGCGGCCTGATGATCCTCGGCGGCGTGATGATCTCGACACTGCTGTGGGCGAACTTGTCGAACAGATACGTCTGGGTCGTGCTTGGCGTCACGTTGTCGTACGGCGCGATCGGCTTCTACGACGATTATCTCAAGGTCACGAAGCGCACGTCGGCAGGCTTTTCCAGCAAGTTCCGGCTGGGCCTCGAGTTGTTGGTGGCGGCGGTCGCAACCTACGCCATCATGAAGCTGTCGGTGCCGCAGCTGTCGGGCAAGTTGGCGCTGCCGTTCTTCAAGACACTGCTGCTGGACCTCGGGCCGTTGTTCGTCGTGTTCGGCGTGCTGGTCATCGCCGGTGCTGGCAACGCGGTGAACCTGACCGATGGCCTCGACGGCCTAGCAATCGTGCCGGTGATGATCGCCGCCGCCACTTTCGGCATTTTCGCCTATGTGGCAGGCCGTGCCGATTTCTCACGCGGGCTGTTGATCCACTACGTGGCCGACACCGGGGAACTCGCCATAATCTGCGGCGCATTGATCGGGGCCGGCCTCGGCTTCCTGTGGTTCAACGCGCCGCCGGCGATGATCTTCATGGGCGATACCGGTTCGCTGGCCCTCGGCGGCGCACTTGGCACGATCGCGGTCGCGACCAAGCACGAACTCGTACTCGCCATCGTCGGCGGCCTGTTCGTACTGGAGGCGCTATCGGTGATCATCCAGGTGGCGAGTTTCAAGCTCACCGGCAAGCGGGTGTTTCGAATGGCGCCGCTGCACCATCACTTTGAACAGAAAGGCTGGGCCGAGGCGACGGTCGTCGTGCGCTTCTGGATCATCTCGGTCTGCCTCGCCCTGATCGGGCTCGCCACCTTGAAGCTACGTTAGAAATTGGCCGCGGGATTTGTGATCGTTCAGCCCTCAGATCACAAATCCCGCTTGGCCGTACTCCGTTTTTGGCAAACGCGCCACGAACTCAATACGCCCGCTCGCCGTAGCGGTCGCGATAGGCGTAGGGCACCGGGCGCTCTTCCAGTGGCCGGGCGTGCACGATCTCGCCCGAACAGCGATCGACCTTGAGGTCGTAGGCTTGGCCGCCCGGCCGGCGCGCCCGCAAAAGCGCCACATCGCCGCGCAGATCGAGATCCTGGAAATCGCGCCAGCCCTCGGCCACCAGCGAGCGGCGGATTTCAGATTGGTGCACGCAAACGGGCGCCGCGGCATAGCCGCCTTGATTGCGTGGATTGATCGGCTTCAGGTAGCCATGGCGATCGCGCGGCGCGGGGGTCTCGTCGCGATAGGCGTAGGGCCGCTCGCGCCCGTAGCGCGGCTCCGCGCCGTAGTGGGGCTCCGGCAGCGGCTCCACATAGCGGGGCTCGGCATGACGGGGTGGCTGGGACGGGTGCGAATAGATATCAGCATACCGCGGATCGTCGTAGGGCGACGCGGCGCGCGGGCTGTACCTGTCATAGATGTCGGCGGCGGATGCCGGTGCAGTGAGTGCGGCAAGGCCAAGCAGGCTGGCCGAAACGATCGATTTAGCCAAGGTATACATGAGATCACGTCTCCGAAGAGCCGACTGAGGGGACGCCTCCCCGAACATTGTCACGACGCGGGCACAATCGAGGCCCGAGGATGAATGTAGCATGAAGGAGTGCGGGTGCGTCCACAACGGAACAGGTTGTCCCGCAGCGTCTCGCGTCGGACACAGTTATGACCGTTCAAGATATATCTGTACCGCACTTCATCGGCGCTTGAAGCACCCTTGCTCTCCGTTCGGATACTCGGAATTCTGCTGCGCCCCTTCACGGGGGCAATCCCGCCAATGTCGAATGGAAGAGGCGCATCTGCTGTCTCAAACATCACAGACCAGCGAAATGGTGCGCTGCTCCGTGCCGGCGCACACCCGGCATGGCGCACCTTCAGCCAGCAACGCCTGGCACGCTGCCAAAGACCGCGAGTGCACCGAGGCCCGCGCCGCCCACCAGAATGCGCCACCAGGCGAACAGGGCAAAGCCGTTGCGGCTGACGTAGTCGAGCAGGTAGCGCACCACGATCACGCCGGCAACGAAGGCCACGGCGAAGCCAAGCCCAATATTCCAAACGTCGGCCGGCTGCAGCTTTGCGTAGTTCTTGTAGAGGTCGTAGGCGAAGGCACCTGCCATCGTCGGCATGGCGAGGAAGAACGAGAACTCGGCGGCCGTGCGCTTGTCGGCGCCGAGCAGCATGGCACCCACGATCGAGGAGCCCGAGCGCGATACGCCGGGGATCATGGCGACGCACTGGCACAAGCCGATGAGCAGTGCGGTTTTGATCGGCAGATCCATCACGTCGTGGTGCTTCGGCGTGAACTTGATGCGGTCGACGATCAACAGGATGACGCCGCCAATCACCAACGCGATGCAGATCACGGTCGGCGTCTTGAACAGCACGGCCTTGATGAACGAGTGCAAGCCAGCGCCGATCACGGCGGCCGGCAGAAAGGCGATCAGAACGGCGAGCACGAAGCGCTGCGTGCGCGCGTCACGCGGCAGGTCGATGAGGATGCGCAGCAGCTTGGCGAAATAGACAGTGACGATCGCCAGGATTGCGCCCAGCTGGATCAAAACCTCGAACGTGTCGTTGGTCGACTTGATGCCCAGAAAATGCTCGGCCAGCAGCAGATGCCCGGTCGACGACACCGGCAGGAATTCAGTGGCGCCTTCCAGGAGGCCGAGGAATATGATCTGCCAGGTTTGCATCTCGTCAGTCCTCACTGGGCATGCGTGCGCCCGCGAATCACTGCAAGTCGTGTACCAGATCTGGCGATACTTGCAGGTGCCTGGAAGCCACTCGAAACAGTTTGCGCGACGGCCATGAAACTGACCCACTTCCGCCTGTGCCCGTTCTCCCGCTCGATCCGGCTGGCGTTCGCCGAGCTCGGGCTCGAGCCGACGCTGGTGGAGGAACGGCCATGGGAGGCGCGCGCGGCATTCCTGGCGGTCAATCCAGCCGGCGAACTGCCGATCCTGGAGCTGCCGGGCAGCCTCACCCTGTGCGGGTCCTATTCGATTTCCGAATTCCTGGCCGAGGAGGCCGGGCAGGCCGAGGCCGACGAACGCGCCATGCAATTGTTTCCAGGTTCGCTTGAAGATCGGGCCGAGGTGCGCCGGCTGGTCGACTGGTTCCACGGCAAGCTGCAGCGCGAGGTGACGGGCGCGATGCTGGCCGAGAAGGTTTATCTGCGCCATGGCGCCGGCGCGGCCCAACGTGGGCCGGCAGCGCCCAACGTCGAGCTGCTGCGTGCGCTCAGGGCGAACTTGCGCTATCATCTGGGCTATATCAGCTTTCTCAACGACCAGCGCCGATGGCTCGCCGGCGACGAGGTGAGCTTCGCTGATCTGGCGGCGGCGGCCCATCTGTCGGTCATGGATTATCTGGGCGAAGTGCCGTGGGACGACTATCCGCTCGCCAAATCCTGGTACGTGCGGCTGAAGTCACGCCGCTCGTTCCAACCGCTGCTGGCCGACCGCCTGCCCGGCATGCCGCCGCCCGTCGCCTACACGGATCTCGATTTCTGATGGCAGCAGGATGACCGCCGACCTCAAAGCAGAACTGACCCAGACGGCGCGGACCCTGGGCTTCGATGCGGCACGGGTGACGACGCCAGGTGCGGTGCGCGACGCCGGAACGCGGCTCGGTGACTTCCTGCGCGAGGGGCGCCACGGCGACATGGACTGGATGGCGACGCATGCAGCGCGCCGGGCCGATCCGGCAGCGCTGTGGCCGCCGGTGCGCTCGATCATCATGCTCGGCCTGTCCTATGCGCCGGGCCGCGATCCGCTGTTGGCGCTGGAGGATAAGCAGCGCGGCGCGATCTCGGTCTATGCGCAAGGGGGCGACTACCACGACCTCATCAAGGGTAAGCTCAAGCAGCTCGCACGCAGACTGACCGACGCTGGCGCAGACGCGCGCGTGTTCGTCGATACTGCGCCGCTGATGGAAAAGCCGCTGGCGGCCGCCGCCGGCGTCGGCTGGCAGGGGCGCCACACCAACCTGGTCAGCCGCGACCATGGCTCCTGGCTGTTCCTGGGCGCGATCCTAACCTCGGTCGAACTCGCACCCGATACGGCCGAAGCCGACCACTGCGGCTCGTGCCGGCGCTGCCTCGATATCTGCCCGACCGCAGCCTTCCCCGCACCCTATCAGCTCGACGCGCGGCGCTGCATCGCCTACCTGACGATCGAGCACAAAGGGCACATTGCGGCGGAGTTCCGCATCGCCATCGGCAACCGCATCTTCGGCTGCGACGACTGCCTCGCCGTATGTCCGTGGAACAAGTTCGCCGAAACGGCCCGCGAAACGCGGCTGCAGCAGCGCGCCGAAACTGCCAATCCGCCACTGGCCGAACTACTGGTGCTGGACGACGCAGCCTTCCGCCGCCGTTTTGCCGGCACGGCCATCAAGCGGACCGGCCGCGACCGCTTCATCCGCAACTGCCTGATCGCGGCCGGCAACGCGGGCGATGCGACCCTGGTGCCGCTGATCGAGCCGCTGGCCGGCGATTCCTCGCCCCTGGTGCGGGCCATGGCGGCGTGGGCGCTGTCGCGGCTATGCTCGCCGGCGCGTCTCACCGCATTGCGGAACGTGCATCTCGCCCGCGAAACCGACGCCATTGTAACCCGTGAATGGAGCACCCCCGCATGACCCAACATCTGCTGTGCGTCGGCATGGGATATTCGGCACGCGTACTGAGCAAGCGGCTGGCATCGGCTGGCTGGCGCGTGACGGGATCGGCGACCGGGCCAGACGGCATGGCGCGCATCATGGCGGCCGGCTGGAACGCGATCGCCTTCGACGGCACGGCTGCCAGTGTCGCGCTCGGCACAGCGATCCGTACCGCGACTCACCTCGTCGTTTCAGCTGCCCCCGGCGAAGCTGGCGATCCGCTGCTGCGTTGCCATGCGGGCGACATCGCGGCTGCCCCAGACCTCGCCTGGATCGGCTACCTCTCGACCATCGGCGTCTATGGCGACCACCAGGGCCGCTGGGTCGACGAGACGGCAGCCCCGACCCCCAGCTCGGCCCGCAGCCGCCAGCGGGTCGCCGCTGAAACCGCCTGGACGGACTTCGCCCGACAGAGCTGCAAGCGCGTCCAGATCTTCCGCCTGGCCGGCATCTACGGCCCCAGGCGCAGCGCCATCGACAACCTGCGCGAGGGAACTGCGCGGCGCATCATCAAGCCGGGCCAGATCTTCAACCGCATCCACGTCGAGGACATCGCCGGCACGCTCGAAGCCGCCATCGGCCAGCCGGACGCGCGGCACACGATCTATAACGTCACCGACGATGAACCGGCCCCACCGCAGGATGTGGTCGCATATGCAGCCGCACTGCTGAACCTGCCCGTGCCGCCCGACATTCCCTTCGAGAATGCGCAGCTGTCGCCCATGGGCCTGAGCTTCTATGGCGAAAACAAGCGCGTCTCCAACGCCCGCATCAAAACCGATCTCGGCGTCGTCCTGCGCTTTCCCACCTACCGCGAGGGCCTCGCCGGGATCGTCGCTGGGGGCGGCACCACGTGACACCCAGTACAGCTACTCGACGCCGGGTTCGATGCCGATCGGCTTCAAGACATCGGCTGCGGCCGGTTGGGTGAGGTAACTCACGTAGGCTCGAGCCACGTCCGGTTGCCGCGCGGCGCTGCCGACGCCGGCGGTAAAGCCGATCCAGGTCTGCAGCTCGCGTGGAATCTGGCCGATGATGTCGATGCCCGGCACACCGTGCATGCGCGAGGCAACGACGACGACCATGTCGACCTCCCCGGCAGCCACCACCTCGACCGTGGTTTCGGCCGGCATGGGGCGCAGCTTCGGCTTGATCTCGGCGGCCATGCCGAGGCGGTCGAGCAGGCTGACGAAATAGATGCCGCTCGCCCCTTCGCCCGGATAGGCGATGGTGCCGGCCGACCGCAGGGCTTGTTTGAAGCCATCCACCGTCGAGATATCGGGCTTGGCTGCGCCCGTGCGGACGGCCGCGCCGAGGCCGATGCGGCCGATCACGCTGCGCGTGCCGCGTACGATGTGGCCCTTGCCGATCAGATCATCCAGGATGGGGGGATTGAGCACCGCGGCATCGAATGCTTCGCCCGCTTCGATCCGGCGCCGGACCTCGGGGTTGACCGCGAACTCGACCGTGACCTTGTGTCCGGTCTCCCGTTCAAAGCGCCGGGTCAGTTCGACCACCGCGGGCTTGGCGCCGTTGCCACTCAAGACCTTGAGTTCGGCTGCCTGCGCCGTGATTGCAAACAGCAACGCTGCGACGGTCAACGGCAAACTGATCAACCAGGCCATGTATGCTCCCCGCTGCTTGGCCTGCCCCTGCGGCGAGGGTGGCGCTATCGTGCGCAGCCTAGCAGTAGTGCAGCGGTGTTGTCTCGCAGCACTGATCGACGCTTGCCGCGGGTGCGAGCCAGCGTCTCGCACCTCACCTTGGCAAGTCGCTCCGGCCCATCAGCGCCTTGTCGATGGCGTGGGCTGCCTGGCGGCCTTCGCGGATCGCCCATACGACGAGCGACTGGCCGCGCCGCATGTCGCCGGCCGTGTAAACCTTCGGCCGCGACGTCGCGTAATCGACCTCGTTGGCCTTGACGTTGCCGCGGGCGTCGAGCGCGATCTGGTCTGGCGGGAACAGACTGTCGGTGACGGGTGCCACGAAGCCCATGGCGAGCAGCACGAGGTCGGCCGCGATCTCGAAGTCGCTGCCGGGGATCTCCTTGAAGCGCTCGTCGACCCTGGCGCAGATCAGCTTGGTGACGCGGCCGTCACGGCCCTCGAAGCGCTTGGTGGTGACGGCGAAATCGCGCATTGCGCCTTCGGCCTGGCTCGACGAGGTGCGCATCTTCAGCGGCCAGTGCGGCCAGGTGAGTTCCTTGTTTTCATGCTCGGGCGGGGCCGGCATGATCTCGAGCTGGGTGACGCTCGCTGCCCCCTGGCGGAACGAGGTGCCGATGCAGTCCGAGCCTGTATCGCCGCCGCCGATGACGACGACGTGGCGGTCCTTGGCGGTGAGTTCGAGCACCTTGCCGAGCTTCTCGCCGGCGACACGCTTATTTTGCTGCGGCAGGAAGTTCATGGCGAAGTGGATGCCGCCCAGATCCCGCCCCGACACGGTCAGGTCGCGTGGCCTTTCGGCGCCGCCAGCCAACAGGACGGCGTGATACTTCGCCTCGAGATCGGCTAGCTTCACCTTGCTGCCAACCGCCATATTGCAGTGGAAAGTGACGCCCTCGGCCTCCATCTGCTTGACGCGGCGCTCGATGACGATCTTTTCCATCTTGAAGTCGGGGATGCCATAGCGCAGCAGGCCGCCGGGAAAAGCGTTCTTCTCGTACACGTGCACGTCGTGGCCGGCGCGCGCCAGCTGCTGGGCAGCGGCCAGTCCAGCCGGGCCGGAACCGACGATGGCGACCTTCTTTCCCGTCTTCGTCTCCGGCGGCTCCGGCACGATCCAACCCTCTTCCCAGGCCTTGTCGGCGATCGCGCACTCGATCGTCTTGATCGTGACCGGCTTGTCATCGATGTTCAGTGTGCATGAGGCTTCACACGGTGCGGGGCAGATGCGGCCCGTCACTTCGGGAAAGTTGTTGGTCGAGTGCAGGTTCTTCGACGCGCGCTGCCAATCGCCCTTGTAGACGAGGTCGTTCCAGTCGGGGATCTGGTTGTTCACCGGACAGCCGTTGTGGCAGTAGGGGATGCCGCAATCCATGCAGCGGCTGGCCTGCTTCTGCACCTCTTTCGGGGGCAGCGGCTCGACGAATTCCTTGAAATGCTTAAGGCGCTCCGCAACCGGACGGTAATCACGATCCAGTCGGTCGAGTTCGAGGAAGCCGGTGATCTTGCCCATGGTGGTCAGTCCGTTCGTCGTGCTCAAGAGTTGCGATCTTTTTCAGGCGTGGCGATCGGCGCGACAACTCAGCTTGAGTGTTTTTTCGCACCGCGCGATCCAGGTGCGCAGGTTGGGACGACTGGCCAAGTCAAACCCGCCTTCGTGTGCGACGCGGGTGTAGGCTAGCAGCGCGATGTCAGCGATGGTAGGCGCGTCGTCGACGAGAAGCGTGCGGCCTTGTAGCTGCCGCTCCATATGATCCAGCGCCTTCTCGCCCCGCTCGACCTTCAGGGGATCGCGGCTCTTCTTCGACTTGCCCAGATATACCATGTGGAACCGACAGGTCGCGACGTAGGGCTCGTGGCTGTACTGTTCCCAGAACAGCCACTCGTCGATCTTGGCTTGAATGAAGGCGCCATCCGGCAACAGCGATGACCCACGCGCCAGATAGCGGATGATCGCATTCGACTGGGCGAGCGTGCGCCCATCGTCGAGTTCGATCGCCGGCACCTGGCCCTGTGGGAACTTCGCGAGGTACTCGGGCGTGCGGCTTTCGCCCTGCATTATGTCGACGGGCAGCCAAGTATAGGGCAGACGGAGAAAGTCGGCAGTCCACTTCACCTTGAGGCAGTTGCCGGATGCGAGATCGCCGTGGATTTTCATGGCGCCGTCACCCCGCTGCCTTCGCCTTGGCCGTGCCCTTCTTGCCCACGCCGATTTCCAGCACGGCTGAGCCTGGCTGGACGTGCGCCTGGGCCACCGTCATGGTCTTCAGCGCCTTGGCGTATTCGACCGGCATGACCTTGCGGAATTTCGGCAACCAGCCGGCCCAGTCGGCCAGAATCGCCTGCGCCTTCGCCGAGTTGGTGTAGCGGGCATGCCGCTCGATCAGCTCGTGCAGGCGGGCGACGTCGTTGCCGTCCATGTTCGACAGGATGTCAACGAGGCCGTGGCTGTCGAGGTTGCCCTTGCCGCCGAGGCGGGCGGCAGCGCTCGCCTCCTCGTCGGCGACCGGGGCGAGGTCGACCATCGCCATGTTGCAGCGTTGCTCGAAGTCGCCGCGCTCGTCGAGCACATAGGCGATGCCGCCCGACATGCCGGCCGCGAAGTTGCGCCCCGTCTGGCCGAGTACGACCACCACGCCGCCGGTCATGTATTCGCAGCCATGGTCACCGGTGCCTTCGACGACGGCGACCGCGCCCGAGTTGCGCACGGCGAAGCGCTCGCCAGCGACGCCGTGGAAGTAGCACTCACCGGATATGGCGCCGTACAGCACCGTGTTGCCGACGATGATGCTCTCCTCGGGCACGATTGCCGACTTCGGGTGCGGCCGCACGATCAGCTTGGCGCCCGAAAGCCCCTTGCCGACGTAGTCGTTGCCTTCGCCGATAAGATCGAGTGTGATGCCCTTCGCACCCCAGGCGCCGAAGCTCTGGCCGGCAATGCCGTTGAAGGTGAGCACGATCGAGTCATCGGGCAAACCTTCGTGGCCGTACTTCTTGGCGAGCGCTCCAGACAGCATGGCGCCCGTCGCCCGGTCGCGATTGGTGATCGCGAAGGTCTTCTCGACCGTCTTCTTCCTGGCCTCAAGCACCGGCTTGGCGGCGGCCAGCAGCTCCACGTCGAGCACCTTGTCGAGGCCGTGGTTCTGCCGCTCGACGTGGCGGATGGCGACATCCTTCGGCACATCAGGCTTGAAGAACAGGCGGTCGAAGTCGAGGCCGCGCGCCTTCCAGTGGCGAATGGCCTCATCCTTGTCGAGGATCTGCGACTGGCCGACGAGTTCGTCGAACTTGGTGAAGCCGAGGGCCGCCATGATCTCCCGCACTTCTTCGGCGATGAAGAAGAAGAAGTTGATCACGTGTTCGGGCTTACCCTTGAACTTGGCGCGCAGCACCGGGTCCTGGGTCGCGATGCCGACCGGGCAGGTGTTCAAGTGGCACTTGCGCATCATGATGCAACCGGCGGCGATGAGCGGTGCCGTGGCAAAGCCGAATTCGTCGGCCCCGAGAAGCGCGCCGATGACGACGTCGCGGCCGGTGCGGATGCCACCGTCGACCTGCACCGCGATGCGGCCGCGCAGCCGGTTGGCGACCAGCGTCTGGTGTGTCTCGGCGAGCCCGATTTCCCAAGGGGAACCGGCGTGCTTCAGCGAGGTCAGCGGCGACGCACCCGTGCCGCCCTCGAAGCCGGAGATCGTGACGTGATCGGCGCGTGCCTTGGCGACGCCGGCGGCCACCGTGCCGACGCCGACTTCGGAGACCAGCTTGACGGAAACTTCGGCAGCCGGGTTGACGTTCTTGAGGTCGAAAATCAGCTGCGCCAGATCCTCGATCGAGTAGATGTCGTGATGCGGTGGCGGCGAAATGAGGCCGACACCGGGCGTCGAGTGGCGCACCTTGGCGATTGTAGCATCGACCTTGTGGCCGGGCAGCTGGCCGCCTTCGCCGGGCTTTGCGCCTTGCGCCATCTTGATCTGCATCACGTCGGCGTTTGCGAGATATTCCGTCGTCACGCCGAAACGGCCCGAGGCCACCTGCTTGATCGCCGAGCGCAGATTGTCGCCGTTGGGGAGTGCCACATAACGGTCGGCTTCCTCGCCGCCTTCACCCGTGTTCGACTTGCCGCCGATCCGGTTCATGGCGATAGCAAGCGTGGTGTGGGCTTCGCGCGAGATCGAGCCGAAGCTCATGGCTCCGGTCGAGAAACGCTTGACGATCGCCGACGCCGGCTCGACCTGATCAAGCGGCACGGTCTCGCGCCGCAACTCCTTCGCAGTCTTGATACGGAACAATCCGCGCAAGGTCATCAGCTGCTCGTTCTGATCGTCGACCTGCTTCGAGTAGTCGCGGAACTTCTGCGGCACCTTGCCCGACATGGCATCGTCGGTCGAGGCGCCGCGCACCGCGTGCTGCAGATCGGCGACCACAGCCGGCCGCCACATGTGGGCTTCGCCTCGGATGCGGTAGGCGTAGTCGCCGCCGACGTCGAGCGCATCGTCGAGGATGGGCACGTTGCTGAACGCCTGCCGGTGCCGCTCCACCGTTTCGCGGGCGATCTGGCGCAGGCCGACGCCTTCGACCTGGGTGTGGGTGCCCGTGAAATACTTGCGCACGAAGCTCGACTTGAGGCCCACCGCATCGAAGATCTGTGCGCCGCAGTAGGACTGGTAGGTCGAGATGCCCATCTTTGACATCACCTTCAGCAGGCCCTTCGACACCGCCTTGATGTAACGCTTCTGCGCCTCCTTGGGCGTGATCTTTTCGTCGAGGTCAGGCACAAAAGCGTCGAGCGTGTCGAAGGCGAGATAGGGGTTGATCGCCTCGGCGCCGTAGCCGGCGAGCGTCGCGAATTGATGGACCTCGTGCGCCTCGCCGGTCTCGACCACAAGGCCGACCGACGTGCGCAGACCCTGCTTGATCAAATGATGGTGCACGGCGCTGGTCGCCAGCAGCGAGGGGATCGGGATGCGATCCGGGCCGACACCACGATCGCTCAAGATGATGATGTTGTAGTCGCCCGAGCGCACGGCTTCCTCGGCTTCCGCACAGGCAACGTCGAGGGCGGGCGACATGCCGGCCGCGTCCTTCGTCTCGTCGTAGGTGATGTCGATCGTGATCGAGGTGAAGTGGTTGTCCTTCACGGCACCGATCTGGCGGATGCGCTCCAGTTCGTCGTTGGTGAGGATCGGCTGGCCGACCTCGAGACGCTTAACCTTGGCGGTGCCTTCCAGATCGAGCAGGTTGGGGCGCGGGCCGATGAACGACACGAGGCTCATCACCAGTTCTTCGCGGATGCTGTCGATCGGCGGGTTCGTCACCTGGGCGAAGTTCTGCTTGAAGTAGGTGTGGAGCGGCTTCGCCTTGTTCGACAGCACCGAGACCGGCGTGTCGGTGCCCATGGAGCCGACCGCCTCCTGACCGGTCGCGGCCATCGGCGCCATCAGGAACTTGAGGCTTTCCTGGGTGTAGCCGAACGCCTGCTGCAGATCGAGGAGTGCGACGTTGGTCGGCTTCTTCTTCGGCATCTCCTTCAAGGGCAGATCGCCGACTTGAATCTGCGTGCGCTTCAACCAGGTTTCATAGGGGTTGCGGGCGGCAAGGTCGGCCTTCAGTTCGTCGTCGGAGATGATGCGGCCCTGTTCGAGGTCGATCAACAGCATCTTGCCCGGTTGCAAACGCCACTTGCGGGTGATGTTTTCTTCCGCGATCGGCAGCACGCCGGATTCGGACGACATGATCACGCGATCGTCCTTGGTCACGAGATAGCGGGCGGGGCGCAGGCCGTTGCGATCGAGCGTGGCGCCGATCTGGCGGCCGTCGGTGAAGGCCATGGCGGCCGGCCCGTCCCACGGCTCCATCAGGCAGGCGTGATATTCGTAGAAAGCGCGGCGCTTTGCATCCATCAGCGGATTGCCGGCCCATGCTTCCGGGATCAGCATCATCGCGGCGTGCGCCAGCGAATAGCCGCCCATGGTGAGGAATTCGAGCGCGTTGTCGAAGCACGCGGTGTCCGACTGGCCTTCATAAGAGATCGGCCACAGCTTCGAGATATCATCGCCAAACAGTGGGCTCTCTACGCTGTCCTGGCGGGCGGCCATCCAGTTGACGTTGCCGCGCAACGTGTTGATCTCGCCGTTATGGGCGACCATGCGATAGGGGTGGGCAAGCTTCCACGACGGGAACGTGTTCGTTGAAAAGCGCTGGTGGATGAGGGCCATCGCCGATACCAGCCGCTTGTCGGACAGGTCCTTGTAGTAGGCCTTGACCTGGTAGGACAGGAACATGCCCTTGTAGACCAGCGTGCGGCTCGACAGCGACACGGTGTAGAAGCCGATGTCGCGGCCCTTGTAGGCTGAATAAATGACGTTCGAGATTACCTTGCGAGTCAGATAAAGGCGACGCTCGAAGGCATCCTCGTCACGGATCGTCTTAGGGCGGCCGATAAACACCTGCCGGTGCACCGGCTCGGTCGCCCGCACCATGTCCGACAGCGAAGAATTGTCGACCGGCACGTCGCGAAGGCCCAGGAACTCCAGTCCCTCCTGTCGGACAATCCGTCGAATCACGGTCTCGCAGTGGGCGCGCAACCGCTCATCCTGCGGCATGAACAACTGGCCGACGGCGTAGTGGCCGGGCTCCGGCAGGGTGAAGCCCAGCTTCTTTTCTTCCGCCTTGAACAGCCCGTGCGGGATCTGGATGAGGATGCCCGCACCGTCACCGGCCAGCGGATCGGCGCCGACCGCGCCGCGATGCTCGAGGTTTTCGAGAATGGCGAGCGCATCTTCGACGATCGCGTGCGATTTGCGGCCCTTCAGGTCGACAATGAAGCCGACACCGCAGGCGTCGCGTTCATGGCGCGGATCGAACAGGCCGGCCGGGGTGTCGGTCGCTTCGTCGGCGTAGAACTCGGGGGCGGGAAAGCTCGGGCGGTCGGTCATGGTCGGCCTCGTGGCAAGCATTGCCGTTTTTCAGGATCGAGTGTCTGGTGGACTTCGGTGCGCCGCATGAAGCTCTAGCAGCTTCGGCGGCGCTGGAAACGGTTGCGTCGGCAGATTTTGGCGCGCGGAGGTGGCGCAATCAGCCGCGTTTGGCGTCCGATTTTCGGGTTTTTCGCGCCAACGGCGCAGCGGCGGCTGCCGTGGCAGCGCACACAACGGCGACGCCCAGGGCCTCGAGCCCCGTCTTTGCCGGCAGATTTTGCCGAAGCGCCACCACAATCAACCTCTGCGTTGCAGACCTACGGCGCAACCGCGCGCGAGCCAAATTCGACAATTGGGTCAGCAACCCTGACCTTGTCGCAGAAAAAACATACTTTGCCGCCGCACACAAGTGGGAAATTGCGGAGGTCGTTTACGTAATAATATTGCGTGGCGGCCAATCTTTCCACGGCGCACCGCAAACTGTGATTTGCACGAGCAGCCAGCGATAGCTCTCTGCGACGCTGTAGTCGAGGCTTGCGCATGCCTCGCCGGCGTGCGATCTCTGGACAAAAAATGGACTATAATTGTATTTTTCATGGCTATTGACTGTACAAAAAATGGATGTTATATGGACGATCCCTGCTTGGTAGAAGGCCACAATGGAACTGCGCGCACAAATCGACGACGTCTTCATGTCGCAACTGATCAGCGGACTGGGTCTGCGACGGGCGGTGGATGTCGTTCGGGAAGCTCTGACCCTGCTGAACTGGGCTCTGGAGGAGCGCAAAAGGGGGCGGGTCATATTGTCCGCAGACGTTGATGGTGGTAATGTCTCGCGATTGGCCATGCCAATTTTAGAGGCAGTACGATCGTCGAATGACACAGAGCGACGCCTCAATCCGGCCAGAGCTACCTCCGGTTGAGCCGTTTCCGAAGCCTCTTCAAGACAAGCGCCGATGGGGTGTGATAGAACCACGTCCCGCCCCATCGGTGGTCTCCGATTCCACAGATAAATCGCCTGCTCCTTCGGCGAAGCTCTGATGCTTGGAGTATCGCGTTGAGCGAGGAAAAAACCGGAGCATCGGGCACCAGCTCTCGATCCGACGGTCCGCAGGCACGTGTCAGCGGACTGAACGAGGCCCCCAGCTCAAGTCCTGGCACCGCCCCACCGGTCGACGACGTCCTGCTCGACGCTGGCGTCGAAATCGTAAAGCGGGTTCTGCTGGTCACGGCGGGCACGATTGCGGTGCTCTTCGTGTTGCTCGTGATCGTCGAAATCAATTCTTCGTCACGCGTGGCTGCAATCGAACAGAAAATCGTTGCTGCCATCGAATTGAATAGTCGGAAAGCACTCCGGGAAGATTTTGACTTCGTATCGACTGCGCTCAACAGAACGGCGTCAGAGCCGGCTGATACGCAGACCGTTATGCGCGGCCGCGCGGCTATCCAAACACTTCGTAACAGCGGCGCGCTCACGTCCGATCAGGCTACGGTGCTGGGCGAATGCATTGCCGCCGTGCCGCCAGCCACACACTGCCAACCGGCACTGACGGCTGCCCGAAGTCTTGCCGATACCTCGCGCCTGGATCTCGAGGCCCTACGGGTTTTCAGGGATATTGCGAAAGACGCACGCGAGCATCAACAGTCGGCGCGGACGTTCTGGTTGCAAACCGCGCAGTTTCTGCTGCTCAACCTCTTTCTGCCAATCATTACCGCGCTTCTCGGCTATATTTTCGGGTCGCAGCGCAGCAAAACATGACTGCCCGGTTATTGGCGAGACACGAACGTGCCGCGATAGCAAACGGGCGCCCCGTCACTGGAGCGCCCGCCGCACCTTAAGTCACTTCGTCCGACGTTACGCCGCAGCAGTGATCTGCTTTGGCGTCTGCACGCTCTGGATCGCGATCTGCCGCGGCTTCATGCGCTCGGGCAGGTTGCGCACGAGGTCGATGTGCAGCAGGCCGTCCTTGAGCTCGGCGCCTTTGACCTCAACATAGTCGGCCAACTGGAACCGGCGCTCGAACGAACGCTGGCCGATGCCGCGATGCAGGAACTCGGTGTCCTTGGCGGGTTCTACGGGCTTTTCGCCCTTCACGGACAGCGACGTCTCTTTCAGTTCGATCTTCAGGTCGGCATCGGTGAATCCGGCCACCGCCATGGTGATCCGGTACTCGTTATCGGCCACGCGCTCGATGTTGTAGGGCGGATAGCCATTGCCATCGCCGTCGAGACCGGTTGCGGCATCGAGCAGGCTGACCAGACGATCGAAACCGATGGTGGAGCGGTAGAGGGGAGCAAAATCGAAGTGTCGCATCACGGATCCTCCTGAGGAAGCGACCTGTGGAATGCCTCGCCCGAAGGGCCGAAGCGGTGAGTGCCGACACCCTCTGCTGAGGCCTGCCGACAAAGCGAGATTTAGGACGCACCCTCGGCGTTTCAAGGGCCGGCTTGATCAATCGACAGCCGAGGCATGATGGCGATCTCGTGGCATTTTTGTGACGCGACGGCGTGACTCTGACTATCGATCATTCAATTCGCCTAGCCATGTCACAGCGGCCGCCCTTACAACTAGGTCAAAATTTGGGCAGCCGTCGGTTCACGGCATGACCCCAGGGCACAAAAATCGTGCCGCCAGCGTCTGATGAGGGAGAAGTACGATGCTTCGTGGATCAAACACCGGCCTGGCGCTCGCCGTCGCCATCCTTGTCGTCACCGGGGTCGCCAGCACCGATGCGAACGCGCAAGGCCGCATCATTACGTTCGGCGATAGTTTGTCGGACAACGGCAACCTGTTCGCAACAACGGGTCAGCCCCCCTCGCCCCCCTACAATCGACGCTTTACCAACGGCATCGTGTGGACCGAGATCCTGTCAGGCGGCAGCCAGACCAGCCTGTTCCAGGGCACCGGCCTCAGCGGCAACACCAACCTCGCCTTCGGCGGATCGCGCACAGACAACGCCCTGAACCTGAACGGTCCGATCCCGAGCGTTCCAGCTCAGATCGGCACTTTCCTTGGCGCTGGCGGTAGGATTGGCGCGAACGACCTCGTCACGTTGCAAGGCGGCCCAAACAACATCTTCCAGTACTTCACGATCGCCGGTGCCGGCGCCAACGTGGCAGGCATCACCGCGACGTCGGTTGCATCGGCGAATGATCTCTCTGGTTCAGCCGCACAGCTGACCGCCGCTGGCGCCCGCCGCATCCTGATCGGCAACATTCCCGACATCGGCGCGACGCCGTCGTTCAACGGCAGTCCTCAAACGGCCGGCGCCGCCACGCTGGCAACGAACATCTTCAACACGCAACTCGATGCGAACGTTCGCGCCCTTGCTGCGGCCAACCCCGGCACAAACTACATCCAGATGGACTGGAACGGCCTGTTCCGCGCCGTGATCGCCAACCCCACTGCGTTCGGCTACACCAATACGACGGCCGCCTGCCTCGCGGTTGCCTCGTGCGCCGCAGCCACGGCGGCTGAACAGAACCGGTTCGTGTTCTTCGACGGCGTGCATCCAACCGCTACCGGTCACCAGTTGCTGGCGCTCTACGCCGGCCTTCTGCTCAATCCGCAGAGTGGCGTTGCCCGTGCCGCCCCACTCGGCGAAGTGGCGTCCTACGCACGTTTGAACGCGGCCGACGAAGTCCTCGATCGCGGTGCCGGCTGGGCCAGGGGTGTCTATGGCCAGCAGAACGGCTTCTATGCGCAGGCGGTCGGTACACACGGCCAGCAGGACGGCAGCGGCGGCACTCCTTCATACTCGTTCACCGCTGGCGGCGTGCGCCTCGGCCTCGACCAGAATTTCAAAAATGGCCTGATCGGCGGCAAGACGCTCGCTGGCGGCGCACTCGGCGTATCGCTCGGCGAGGTCGGTGGCAGCAATATCAAGTCGGACCTCGCCGTGTACGACGGCGATCTGTACGTCACCCACCTGTTCGGGCCGCTGTTCGCCACCGGCCACGTGGGCGGATCGATCACCCAGTTCGACAGCCTGCGCCGGGCCACGGGCGTCGGCCCCATCACGGCCAATTCGAACGACGTTCGTGCCCATCAGTTCGGCGCCAATTTCGAAGCCGGCTTGATCTTCAAGGCAGGCAGCTTCACGATCGTGCCGTCCGGCCGCGTCGGCTACGTCAACGCTCGCGTCGATGCGTTCGCGGAGACCGCTGACATTCTCGCGTTGTCGTTTGGACAGCAGAGCTTGGATAACGGGACGGCGTCTGGTCGCGTCCGTGCCGTCCATGACATCGCCTTCGGGTCGTTCGGCGGCACGGCATTTGGCGAAGTCGGCTACGAGCGGTTCTTCTCGCAGAACACGGCCAATATTGTCACACGGTATGTCGGCAACACGGCGCAGCCCACCTCGACCACGGTCGGCGACCTCAACGCACGCGGCCTCAACTTCAAGGTCGGCATCGACGGCAAGATCAACCAGACCATGTCGCTCAGCCTGCAGTACGGCGTTGCTCTGGAAGACGGCAATGGCCAGATCCACACCGGCCAGGCGCGCGTCAAGGTGCCTTTCTGATCGGGCAGAGCAGAGCGTAGCCGCGCACGCAAGCGAGACGCCAGCACCCACGGCGATAAGGTCTGGGCTTGTCCGACCCGCAGGCGTCGTCCCGCGGAGCGTCGCCGCGCCGACCATTGACGCCTTGACCTGCCCGCGCCACAGTCTTCGGCAAGAGATTTCACCGATGAAAATCTCAACGGAGGACTGGATGATGTTGCGAAAGCGGCTTGTCACTTGGGCGTTTATGCTCGTCTGTATGGCGGCATCGAGCGGGGGTGCCCATGCCGAAGTCGGCACCGTGCGCATCGCCAAGCAGTTCGGCCTCGCCTACGTCCAGTTCGCGATCATGGAAGAGCGCGGCCTCGTCGAGAAGCATGCGAAGGCGGCCGGGCTCGAGGGCATCAAAGTCGAGTGGGCGACGTTTCGCGGTCCCGACGTGATGAACGATGCGCTGCTCTCCGGCAACGTCGATTTCATTTCACTCGGAATTCCCGGCGCGCTCACCTTGTGGGACCGCACGAAAGGGCTGGCCGACGTCAAGGTCGTGGCCGGCTACAACGCCCTGCCATTCTGGCTGATGGTGCGCGGCGACGACATCAAGTCACTGGCCGACTTCAATGAAAAGCATCGCATTGCGGTGCCGGCAGTGAAAATATCGTTCCAATCGGTGCTGATGCAGATGGAGGCCGAGAAGCTGTTTGGCGTCGGCAACCACGGCCGACTAGACCCGTTCACGGTTTCGATGGCGCACCCTGATGCAACGATCGCCATGATATCGGGAAGCAAGGACGTCACCGCCCATTTCACGACGCTGCCATTCCTGGCGCGTCAGGCGAAAACGCCAGGCATCCGCCGGCTGCTAACGGGCAACGACATCGTCGGCAGCCCGTTCTCGTTCAACTTGATCATGGGGACATCGAAGTTCCGGACTGAGAACCCCAAGCTGTTCAAGGCCTTCCGCGATGCGCTGGACGAGGCAACCGCCGCCGTCAATGCCGACAAGACGGCCGCTGCGGCTGCCTACATCCAGGTGAACAAGGACAAGACGCCGGTCGGCGAACTGGCTGCCCTGCTCGATGAACCGGGCAACCAGTTCACCACGAAAGTAATCGGCATCGACAAAATCGTGGACTTCCTGATCCGTACTGGCAACTTCAAGAACAAGCCCGCAAGTTACAAAGACCTGCTGTTCCCGGAGGCCCAGTGAAACCGCTCGAGCCCACGCCGACACCACTGCTGGAGGTGCGCGGCGTCACACTGCAGTACAAGACGAAGGAGCACCTGGTCACTGCCACCTACCGCGTGTCGTTCGACGTGCTGTCGTCGGAGCGCTTCGTGCTGCTGGGCCCGTCGGGCTGCGGCAAGTCTACCCTCATGAAGGCGGTCGGCGGCTACATGGCGCCGACCGAGGGCACGATGAAGCTCAAGGGCAAGACGATCCGCAAGCCCGGGCCCGACCGCATGATGGTGTTCCAGGAATTCGACCAGTTGCTGCCCTGGAAGACGGTCAAGAAGAACGTGATGTTCGCGCTGGAAAGCTCGGGCCGCATGCGTGGCACGGCAGCCGAGGACAAGGCGATGGAGACGATCGCCAAGGTCAATCTCACGAAGTTCGCCGACAACTATCCCCACACGCTCTCGGGTGGCATGAAGCAGCGCGTCGCCATTGCCCGCGCCATGGCCATGGAACCCGACATCCTGCTGATGGACGAGCCGTTCGCAGCGCTTGACGCGCTCACCCGCCGCAAGATGCAGGACGAACTGATGCAACTGTGGGCCGATACCAAGTTCACGGTGCTGTTCGTCACCCACTCGATCCCCGAGGCGATCCGCGTCGGCAGCCGCATCCTGCTGCTGTCACCGCATCCAGGCCAGGTCAAGGCCGAGATCAACTGCGACGGCGAGGACCGCGCCGACCCGGTGTCGGGTGTGAAGCTGTCAGACCAGATCCACTCCATGCTGTTTGCCGAACAGGTTGAGCAGACCACGGCCGTTCCTGCCGGAGGCCGCGTCCATGACTGAGATGATCGCCCGCACCTTACCGGAGCCCCGCCCGCGGCCCGAGTTCTTCGCTGAAGGCCGCCTCAACGCCGACTTCGGCGTGGTCGAAAAGCCGCTGACCTTCGCCGAGAAGCTGTGGAACAATGGCGCGCTACGCAAGGCCGTGTTGCTGTTGCTGCTGGCAGCGGGCTGGGAGCTCTACGCCCGATCGCTGAACAACCCGCTGCTGGTGCCGACCTTTTCGTCGACGCTCGAAGCTTTCTGGACCGCGATTGCGTCTGGTGAACTGCCGGGCAAGGCGCTGAACTCGCTGCGCCTGCTGCTGCAGGGGTATGGGCTTGGCCTGGCACTCGCCCTGCTGTTCACCGCATTCGCAATGATGACGCGGATCGGCACCGATCTGCTCGAAACGCTGACCTCGATGTTCAACCCACTGCCAGCGATCGCGCTGCTGCCGTTGACGCTGATCTGGTTCGGCCTTGGCGACAAGAGCATCATCTTCGTGCTGGTGCATTCGGTGCTGTGGGCGGTCGCGCTCAACACGCATTCGGGCTTCAAGTCGGTGTCCAATACGCTGCGCATGGTCGGGCGCAACTGCGGTCTGGGCGGCATCAGCTTCGTGACCAAGATTTTGATCCCGGCCGCATTCCCGAGCATCCTGACGGGCTTGAAAATCGGCTGGGCCTTCGCCTGGCGCACACTGATCGCGGCCGAGCTGGTGTTTGGCGCCACCTCCGGCAAGGGTGGCCTCGGCTGGTTCATTTATGAGGCCAAGAACCAGCTCGAAATCCCCGCCGTTTTCGCCGGTCTGTTCACGGTGATCCTGATCGGCCTGCTGGTCGAGAACCTGTTCTTCCGCAACATCGAGCGCGTGACGGTCAAGCGCTGGGGCATGCAGAGCTGAAGAGGCGAGGGGCGTCGTGTTCTTCGACCTTCCGTGCCAGGCACTGGTCGCTGGACCCACCTGAGGATGGTGTCCAAGAGCGTCAGGCCCTTGGCCGGCGAACGGTGGCGGCAACGCCTCCAGTCTATTTTCGATCACCGTCGAAGGGCGGAAAATTTCTCAACAGTATCAAAGCAGTTATGAGCTTCGGCAGCTGCCCCTGATGCCGTGCCAGAATGGCGATCCCCGGACGTGGAGGCATGTGCACGGCTGGACGTTTGCCCTCGGCCGCTATGGTCATGACACAGGATGTCATATCGGCCAGCGGAACACCTGACTCTTCGCCTTACCTGCTGGCCGAGCGGCCAAGGGCCGTAGGCCACGAGCGCTCGGCGCGCAAAAGTCTTGACCTGAAGGAGGTCAAGACTTTTGCAAGACGGTATCAGACCGTCGAGAACTGCCAACTGTTGTGAAGGGATCTGGCGGTGGAGGCAGGCGACAGCGAAACGGTCTCTGTTATCGTTAGTCCTAATGACAGGAAAACTTCGCGATTTTCGGCACTTGAATTCGCCGGGCTCATGCTGCTGGGTAACGCCACGTAGGCCGGTTGTCGCATTGTGCCACCACTGCTGCTGCAACAGGAAGCTTTGGTACATCATGTTATATGGCCATCGCTGCTAGTGTTCCGACTCAGTCGCTTGGTTCCCGCCCTTGATGGCATCGAGTTTATCGAGGGCGCGCCGCTCCTTTCGCAAAATGAGCGCGGCGGACTTGGTCCACACGAAGGGCTTCGGGCTGGCGTTGT
>JAKFWF010000019.1 GCA_021730785.1 Hyphomicrobiaceae bacterium | reverse complement strand
CCCCCGAAGCCCTCGCCGACATTCGCAACGCAACCCTGAACCTCATCCGGCGTCGAGGCCACAAGCCCCGCGACGCCCGCGAAGCGTTCGCCGAAAGCAAATGGACTGCGATCCGCCTGGTCATGAGGTCGTGAATTGAATTGCCCTGGGGGGCAACCAGGTTGCGCACTACTCGAACAGGCCGAACCGAATCACAGCAACGACGCTCGCGTTATAAAGTGCGTGCAGAATGATCGTCGACCACAGGTTGCCTGTGCGCCACAGCACCCAGCAGAACATTAAGCCCAGCGCGAAAATCCACCCCATGCCCAGCCACGAATATTGGAGGTGTACCAACGTCCACAACGTGGTCGTCACCAGGCTCGCGCCCAGGAAGCCGATGCGTGAGCGGGCGAGCGCCGTCTGCAGGAAGCCACGAAACAGGAGTTCCTCTGCCAGCGGGGCGCCGAGGATGGCTATGACGGCATAGGCCGGCCATGCGCTGTTGACGAGCATTGCTGTATTCGCCGACCGGTCCTGACGGAATAACTCCGGCGCAAATTGAAGCCCGAGGAACGTCACGACCATGGCAGCGACCATCACTGCGAAGAAAGACCAGGCGATCACCCTGGCCCTGGGATAGGGGAACGCGAGGGCCAGCACCCGCCAGCGTGCGCCCCCATACCAGCTGGCAAACCAAACGGCCCCCAGTGTCATGGCGGCTTCCGATACCAGAATGGCACCCCAGATGGAAAAATGTGCCGGGTCGACCGACAACCCGCGACCGCCACTGCTCACTCCATGAACGAATCCAACGGCAAACGCGCCAACGATCCCCAGGCAAAAGATACCAACACCGCCGAAGATCGCTGCCCACGCGCTCCACGGCGTGTGCGCCTGATAGGGGCCGGGCCTGGCTTGACGATCCGCCTCGATCATGTGTGCCCCTGCTCGACACCACTTTCATTTTTAACCGGCAGCGACTATATACGTGGTGCCGGAGCAATCCGGCTATGGTGATAAATGGACGTCGTAATAAGCCTTTCGGACCCGGGGGCGGTACCCGGCGCCTCCACCATGAGCCGCTTGCAGGTCAGCCTGCACGGCGGTTGATGATGGGGGCGAACTAGGATCGACGAGGGTGTAAAGGACGCGCTTTTGCCCGGCATGATACCACCGTTATCGGGTCAAACAGACTAGTTGCCAATGACAACTATGCTGAGGTCGCTGTCGCCGCGTAAGCGGTGCCGGTTACCTAAACTTTAAGTCCTAAGCCCTAGCCGGTTTAGGCGCGGTTCGGAGGGCACCGGCCAACAGAAGCCCTCCACTTCTCTCTCGCGTCATCCAGTATTGTGTTTCGTCCCTCGTCACATGCCATCACGATGGGGAGTGGCCAAGCGCGCGCGAGGTCGTTACAAGCGTGCGTGGAAAACGACTTCGGCCGCACGAGTTTGGCCCGACGTCATCGCTCGTTTGAGCGGCGTGACCGACGGCTGCTCACAGGAAACATACCGGACGACATGACCGGCGACCCGAATAGCATCGACTATGAAGCCCTGGCGCAGGATGCCATGCGCGGCGTGGTGCGCACCATCCTCACTCGCGTCGCCAAGACCGGCCTGCCGGGCGAGCACCACTTCTACATCTCCTTCGATACACAGGCGCCCGGATCGTCACTGTCCAAGCGCCTGAAGGAGAAGTATCCGGAAGAGATGACGATCGTGCTGCAGCACCGCTTCTGGGATCTGATCGTCACCGAGGAACGCTTCGAGGTGAAGCTGACGTTCGATGGCATCCCCGAGCGGCTCGTCGTGCCGTTTGGCGCGATCAAGGTGTTCTTTGATCCGAGCGTGCGCTACGGCCTGCAGTTCGAGGCGCCTGATTTCGGCCCCGACGCCATCTCCCACCCCCTGGGCGGACAGGGCGAGGGAGCGCCGGCCTCTGAGGCCAGCGCACAACGCAGCGCACCGACACCGATCCGCCCAACCACCACGCGCTCGGTATCCGAGCGCAAGCCGCGCAGTCCGCGCAAGGCGAAACCTGACAAAGTCGCAACAGGCGAGCAGACAGCTGATCCGCCAAAGCCGCAGCCACCCACACGATCCGGGGATCAAGCACCCGCCGGACTGACCGCGGCCGAGCCGGCCAACGCATCGCCGCCCCCGATTCCAGCCGGCGGCGCCCAGGTGGTGAGCCTGGATGCTTTCCGCAAGAAATGACGCTGCTGATTTCACCGACCAAGGTCACCGATGGCTGAACCAGGACTGTTCCCAGGCGAAGTTGCCATCGTCACCGGCGCCGCATCGAATATCGGTCGTGCCATTGCCACGGCACTCGCCCGCGAAGGCGCCGACGTGATCCTGGCTGACATCAACGCCGACGGTATGGCTGCAACGGCTGCGGCCATCGCGGCCTTGGGCGGCAGATGCGAGCAAGTCGCCGTCGATCTTGCCCAGCGCGACGGCTGGCAGCGCCTCGTGGCGGCTCTGGGCCCGCGCATACCGCATATTCTGGTGCATTCGGCCGCGCCTGCGCGACGCGAGGCTGATCATGCGCTGGCCGTCAGCGAGGCGACATTCGACGCCATGCTCGACACCAACGTGCGGTCGGGATTTTTCCTCGCCCGCGCGGTTGCCGAGCGCATGATCGCGGGCCGCGTCCGCGGACGCATCGCCTTCATCACCTCGCTGCACGCCGGCACGCCGCGCAACCTGCCGCACTATTCGGCCGCGAAAGCGGGCCAGACCATGATCGTGAAGGAGTTGGCACGCGCGCTCGGGCCCCATGGCATCCGCGTCAATGCCATTGCACCGGGCGCCATCCCTGGCGGCGGCTTCAATGCGGCCGCCTTCAACTTCGACGGCAAGATTCCGCTGGGCCGACTCGGCACGGCCGACGATATCGCGGCAACAACAATCGCGATCCTGTCCGACCGATATGCCGCCTACGTCACCGGCACCACGATCGAAGTCGACGGCGGCCTCGCCTTGTTCAACTGGATCACGCCGGTGGGGTGATCACTTCGTCAGGATGACGAAATCCGTGCCTTTGCCGGTTTCGGTGCTGATGCCGTGTTCGGAGATGATCAGCGAACCGCCGGTCCACAGGCGGCGGGCGATTTCGTCACGCACCTTGTCCGGGATCTTGATGCGATCGAGCGCCTGCTGCGCGGTGCCGCCACGTTGGCTGGTCGGCATTGTGACGGCCATCCAGGACATGCGGTTGCCGCTGCCGGTCGGCGCCATGGCGGTGAACACGTGGGTGCCGAGCGGCGTCAGCGGATCGTCGATCTCGATCGACGCATCGAGCACCTGCTCGAAGCCCTGGCGCACATAGATCTGGCCTTCGGTCGTATTGATGTAGACCGACACGGGATCGGCGCGCCGTGCAACTGCGCGGGCAAGATCGGGCGCCTCTTCGGCGGCGTCCTCGGCTTCACGAGCGGCCCTGGCCGCGGCGAAAGCGAGCGGATCCTTGCGGGCTTCCTCGGCCAGTGCGGACTCGAGACGGGACTGGGTGGCGGCCAACCGCGCGTCGGCAGCTATTTTCGCTGCTATGCGGTCTACCGCAACGCTTGTTACAGCCGACGCGTCGGCAATGCGCGCCTGGGCGTTAGCCTCGGCCAGTGCGTCGGCGACGTCCTGGCGTGCCTCGCGAACCGTCGCTATCGCCGCATTTGCTTCGGCGGATGCCAGCGCCGCCTGGCTGAGCGCATCGCGCGCAGCGGTTCTGCGCACTTCGACGAGGGAGGCGGCAGCGCGCTTGAGGCGGGTGGCGACCTCGAACGGGGTGAGGGAGCGTTGCGAAGCAGCGGCGGCCTCTAGTGACGAGAGCGCCCCAGCGGTGCCCCCCAGCGGTGCGATCATCGCGTCCAGTTCTTCAGGGCTGATCAGCAGCGGCTGCGGCAGGGCTGGATGGCTGATCGGCTGCGCGCGAGCCTCGGTTGGCGCGACCAACACGCGCATGCCGATGCGACCGGCGGCCCATAGCTTCGGCGCGAAGTCGTGGGGCAATCGGATGCAGCCATGGGACGCTGGGTAGTTTGGCACAACACCCCCGTGCAGCGCGATGCCCGACCATGTGATGCGTTGCATGAACGGCATCGGCGCGCCGCTGTAGATGTTGGACTCATGATAGCGATTGCGCTGGATGACGCTGTAAATGCCGGTCGGCGTCGCGTGGCCCACGGTCCCCGTCGACACGCGCGAGTGCAGCATCGGCCCGTCGACATCCCACACCGTGATGGTCTGGCTGTCGAGTGCGACGACCGCGACAAGTGCCGACGCCGGTGCGGCCTGGGATGCGGACGGCTGCGTGCGCCCGATCGAGGTGGCAGCGATCACCGATGCGCTCGCCACGGGCAGGGCGGCGCTCGCGGCCTTCACTGTGGGCACGGCACGTTCGCGGCGCGGCTGCACGACGCGGATACGCGACCGCGGCGCTGGAGCGCTGAACCAGGAGAATGTGAACGGCGACTTGTTCCACGCGCCCTGCGCCGATGCGGGTGCCGACAGCAAGATCGGTGACACGGCGATGGCAGCGGCGACAACCAAACTCGGAGCACGACGCATTACAGGCCTCATGACGTGAATCGATCCGACAACTCCCCCGACCGAGCCCTCATGAACGACGTTAGCCAACCGCGCCCAAGTCACCAATGGCCACAGCGGCAAAATCACTCGTGGCGCCGACTGCGTTGCAATTGTGACACTTAATTCGCCCACCCCCAAAACGCCAGAAGCGCCAGGACCCTGCAGGGTTCCGGCGCTTCTGCGCTTCACGCAAGTGTCTGCGGCACGCTCAGTGCGACAGCACCGCCAGCAGCAGCAAGGCCACGATGTTGGTGATCTTGATCGCCGGGTTGACGGCGGGGCCGGCGGTGTCCTTGTAGGGGTCGCCGACCGTATCGCCGGTGACCGACGCCTTGTGCGCTTCCGAGCCCTTCATGTGGCGCACGCCGTCCTTGTCGACGAAGCCGTCCTCGAAGCTCTTCTTCGCGTTGTCCCAGGCGCCGCCGCCCGAGGTCATCGAGATGGCGACGAACAGGCCCGTCACGATCACGCCGAGCAGCATGGCGCCAACGCAGCTGAAGGCTGCGCTCTTGCCGCCGATCGCGTTGATGATGAAGAACAGTACGATGGGCGACAGCACCGGCAGCAGGGACGGGATCACCATCTCCTTAATGGCAGCTTTGGTCAAAAGGTCGACGGCGCGCGCGTAGTCGGGGCGCTCCGTGCCCTTCATGATGCCGGGCTTTTCCTTGAACTGGCGACGGACTTCCTCCACCACCGAGCCTGCCGCACGGCCGACCGCGGTCATGCCCATGCCACCGAACAGGTAGGGGATGAGGCCGCCGAGCAGCAGGCCGACGACGACGTAGGGGTTGGTGAGGGCAAAGTCCGGCACCACGCCCTTGTAGAACTGGAACTGCGTCGCCCCTGGCTTGTTGGCCTCGGCGATGAAGTACAGCAGGTCGTAGTTGTAGGCGGCGAACAGCACGAGGGCGCCCAGGCCCGCCGAGCCGATCGCGTAGCCCTTGGTGACGGCCTTGGTCGTGTTGCCGACCGCGTCGAGTGCATCGGTCGAGCGGCGCACTTCCTTCGGCAGGCCCGCCATTTCGGCAATGCCACCAGCGTTGTCGGTGACCGGACCGAACGCGTCGAGGGCAACGACCATCCCGGCCAGGCCGAGCATCGTCGTGGTCGCGATCGCGGTACCGAACAGGCCGGCGAGGTTGTAGGTCGCCAGAATGCCGATCACGATCACGATCGTGGGCAGCGCGCAGGCTTCGAGCGAAACGGCGAGGCCCTGGATCACGTTGGTGCCGTGGCCGGTCACCGAGGCCTGGCTGATCGAGCGCACCGGGCGATAGCCGATGCCGGTGTAGTATTCGGTGATCCACACGATGAGACCGGTCACCGCAAGGCCAACGAGGCCGCAATAGAACAGGTTCTGCCCGGTGATGACGGTGCCAGCCGCCTTGCCCACGTCACCCCAGGTGCCAAGACCGAACTGGGTGGCAAGCCACAACCCGCCGATCGACAGCACGGCGGATGCGATGAACCCGCGATACAGCGCGCCCATGATCGAGTTGTTGGCGCCGAGCTTCACGAAGTAGGTACCCACGATCGAGGTGACGATGCAGGTAGCACAGATCGCCAGCGGATAGACCATCAGGGCCGCGAGGTTCGGCTGACCGGCGAAGAAAATCGCAGCCAACACCATGGTTGCGACCACGGTCACGGCATAGGTCTCGAACAGATCAGCTGCCATGCCGGCGCAATCGCCGACGTTGTCACCGACGTTGTCGGCAATCGTCGCCGGGTTGCGGGGATCATCCTCGGGGATGCCTGCCTCGACCTTGCCGACGAGATCGGCGCCAACGTCGGCACCCTTGGTGAAGATGCCGCCACCGAGACGGGCGAAGATCGAGATCAACGACGCGCCGAAGCCGAGCGACACGAGCGCGTCGATCACCTTGCGGTCGGCATAGCCAAGCCCCAGAGGGCCAGTCAGGAAGAAGAAATAGACAGCCACGCCGAGGAGGGCCAAGCCCGCCACCAGCATCCCGGTGACCGCACCCGCCTTGAAGGCGATGTCGAGGCCGCCGGCCAGCGACTGGGTCGCAGCCTGCGCCGTGCGCACGTTGGCCCGCACCGACACGTTCATGCCGATGTAGCCGGCGATGCCGGACAGCACGGCGCCGATCAGGAAGCCGAAGGCGCTGAGCGGCCCGAGCAGCGGCCAGGCGATGACGAAGATCGCGGCGCCGACCATGCCGATCGTCATGTACTGGCGGTTGAGGTAGGCCTGGGCGCCTTCACGGATCGCGGTGGCGATCTCCTGCATCTTCTTGTTGCCGGCGTCGGCCGCCATCACCTGCTGGATGGTGATGATGGCGTAGAGGATCGAGAGCGCCCCGCAGGCGATCACCCCCCAAAGCAGAGAATTGATTGTCATTGCACTCCCTTTGGCCGTTCGGCCGGCCCTTGCATTGATTGTCAGCGAACGCAAAAATTACAGCCGAGCGGAGGTGTCCCCGCCCGCCGTATCCCCGTCCGGGATCGACTAGCGGCGGGACCATGCCAAAGGAATGCCATAATTGCAACGGGTTGCGCGCGCGAGACAGCGCATAGCTGAGGACGATGTGACGATTTTCGCAGATGGGACAGGAATGGGGGGCTGCAATCAGAGCCTTTGTCGCTGGCCCACTTTGACGAAGAACCCATTCGGCGCAACGACCGCGGAGAATGGACAAATACGGGTGCCGGCGACGGTGCTGCGCCCGCATTTAGTCCCGACAAGCCCGGCTGGCATGACTACACGGCTGGCCCCAATCTCGTCTGCACGGCCGACGAAGGCTGCTCTTCGCAGGAAATCGCGGACCACCTTTCGCGCTTCGCGGTACCCGGGCAGAACCCAGCGGTACCAGCGGAGAACGGCAGAACGTACCCCGTGTGTGATCCGATCCCAGACATTTATTCGGGTGACGTAGACACTGAGATCAGCGAGGACGGCCTAACCGTTCGTAACACAACGCAGTTGCGCGCGATGGCGTGCGCCTCAACTTGCGCCACGTCGATGCCATGCCGTTCATGGCAGGCGTGCGGCAGGCCGAGCAGCTGTTGTCGGCCTATGTCGAGGTCGACGATATCGCTGTCCTCGACGCGCAGTTCCGGGCCGCCGGCGTGCCCTTCCTGCAGGCGCTGACGAAAAAGCCGTGGGGCCTGTTCGATCTGGTGGTCGAGGACCCGGACGGCAATCTCATCTGCTTTGCTTCGCGCTGAGCCAGGCGACGGCGCCATCGGCCGCCCGCACGGCGGTCGCAAACGTCGCCTGCAGGAGATAGCCGCCGGTGGGCGCGTCCCAGTCGAGCATCTCGCCGGCAACGAACACGCCGGGCCGGGCGGCCAGCATCAAGTGCCGGTCGACGCTGTCGAAGCGCACGCCGCCGGCCGTCGAGATGGCGCGTGCAAGCCCGCCCATGCCGGTGACGGTCAGCGGAATGGCCTTGATCAGCGCGGCGAGCGCTGCCGGATCGGCCGGCAAGGCACCGCGCGCGCCCTCACGGGTCAGCGCAATCGCGATCGGCGCCATGCCGGCCGCCTTGCGCAGGAATGTCGCCGTCGACTGCTTCCGGCGCGGCTGGGCGAGCTTGGTTGCGAGTTCCTGGTGCGAGAAGCTCGGCCGCACGTCGACCAGGAGTTGCGCCTGTCCCTCCCGGGCGAGACCGGCCCGGATCGCCGGGCCCAGCGCATAGACCGCACCGCCCTCCAGGCCATCGCGCGTCACCACCGCCTCGCCGACCACCGTTTCGCCGTCGCAGGTGAGCGACAGACGCTTCACCGGGCCGCCCTCGAACCGCTGGCGGAAGATGTCCGACCAGGCGATCTTGACGCCCGCGTTGGCCGCCACCAGCGGCGCGATCGCGACACCGGCCTGCTCCAGGACCGGCACCCAGGCGCCGTCGGAGCCGAGCCGCGGCCAGCTGGCGCCGCCCAGAGCGAGGATCGTCACGTCGGGCCTGCTGTGAACCAGTTGGTCGCCAGATGCCGCCAACAGCAGTTCGCCATCCTCGTCCCAGCCGACCCAGCGATGGCGCGTGTGCACCACCACGCCCTGGCCCGTGAGCCGCGCCAGCCAGGCTCGCAGCAGCGGCGATGCCTTCATCGCCTTGGGAAAAATCCGCCCAGAAGAGCCGACGAACAGTTCCTGCCCCAGGCCCTCCGCCCAGGCCTGCAGGGAGGCAGGAGGAAAGGAACGGATGGCATCGCCCAGCACCGGGGGAACTGCGCCGTAGCGCGGCAGAAATCGCTCCAAATCCTCGCTGTGCGTGAGATTGAGCCCGCCGCGACCGGCCATCAGCAGCTTGCGGCCGACCGTCGGCATCTGATCATAGATCGCGACCGCGAGGCCGGCGGCACACAGCCGTTCTGCAGCCATCAGTCCGGCCGGCCCGGCACCGAGAATGGCGGCCGTGCCCCGTGCTGGCGCGCTCACTTCCCGAATACGATCATCAAGGCGAGCGTGCCGAACATCACCCCGGCAACGACCAGCGCGGTCAGCCAGTAGCCGGGCTCGCCCGCCCTTTTCCTGGTGACTTTGTCGGCGGCCCCGGTCGCAACGCCGGTGGCAGTTGCCCGGCCGGCACCCTTATGCAGCGCAGCTCCCAGGCGCACCGCGCTGCCGATCGCGGTCGTTGATGCCACATCCTTCGCCGTAATCTTGTGCTGACCGCCACCAGTGGGCGGCGCGGGGTTGTCTCTTGCCATGGTCTATGCCTCCGCTGGATCCGTGGCGCCGACTACCAGACGCCGGTGTTGGCCATCGACGCCCAGGGCTCCGCCTTCGCCTTCGATTCGCCCTTCTGCAGCAGCTCGATCGAGATGTTGTCGGGCGAGCGCACGAATGCCATGCGGCCATCGCGCGGTGGGCGATTGATGGTGACGCCCGCCTTCATGAGACGGTCGCAGGTTGCGTAGATATCGTCGACCTCGAAGGCTAGGTGCCCGAAGTTGCGCCCGCCCGTGTAGGCTTCCGGATCCCAGTTGTAGGTCAGCTCAAGCAGCGGCGCGCGCTCGGCGATCCCGCGGGTCTTGTCCTCAGGGGCCGCGAGGAAGATCAGCGTGAAGCGCCCAGCCTCGCTCTCGACCCGGCGCGTTTCCTCCATTCCCAACTTGCGGCAATAGAAATCGAGGCTCGCTTCGACATTGGCAACCCGAACCATGGTGTGGAGATAACGCATTCTGCCTCCCGATTGCCGAAGTTAAATCCCATCAAGCCTGCTGCTTACGCGCCACCGACTTTTGCGACAAGTTCATTCGGTGCGGTTTCTTGTCGGCGAGGGGATGCGACACCCTGTCCGCCCGGCTGGGGACAACTAGACGAACAAGTGCGGGGACGCCACGCAACAAGTCATTCATCAGCGCCCGCATGATAACCGTCGAATCGGGTGATGTGACGGGTCGAGATCAACCTGACGCAAAATGCTGAACTCATCCCCGGCAGAGTCATCCCCGACAAAGTGACACTTGCTTCAGATCAGCAAAGCCCGGATTCTGCGAATTTTTTCTGCGTTCAAATTCATGCGGTTGCCAAACTGAATTGAAAGCTGTGCAAAGCCCCTCGCCGAACTTTGTGCGGACCTGGGGCGCAATTGCCTCTGTTCGCCAAAGCCCCTTTTTGGCATGTTGATGTCACTACTGATTCGGCGCTTCAGAGGGGTCTGAGTACGGCGCAGGATCAGGGGTCCGCGAGTTGGCGGCATGCAACGGTAACAAGTGCAAGGGGTAAGACGATGATGGGGGACGACAAGCTCGGTGATCTCGCGGGGATCGATCCGACACTGCTCGCCGAAGTCAACAGCGCTCGGAATGCCGAAGGTCTCGAAGTCTTCGAGGTCGCAGGCGCGATTAAATGGTTTGATGCTTCAAAAGGTTACGGTTTTATTGTGCCGGACAACGGCCTGCCGGACGTGCTGCTTCACGTCACCTGCCTGCGCGCCGGTGGCCACCAGACCGCCTACGAAGGCGCCCGGGTGCACGCCCAGGTCCTGCGCCGGCCGAAAGGTTTGCAGGCATTCCGCATCCTGAGCCTCGACGACAGTACCGCGATCCATCCATCGCAGCTGCCCCAGCGCACGCACGTGGTCGTAACCGCTGAAAGCGATTGGGAGCGCGCTATGGTGAAGTGGTTCAACCGGGTGCGTGGTTTTGGATTCCTCACCCGCGGCGATGGTACGCCAGATGTGTTTATTCACATGGAGACCTTGCGCCGGTTCGGCTTCACCGAACTGCGCCCCGGACAGATCGTGCAAGTGCGCTGGGGGCATGGGTCGAAAGGTTGCATGGCTGCTGAAATGCGCCCCGATGGCCTACCTTCGAACTTGCCATCGCAGCACTAATCCGACTATCAAGATGCGCATGCACCAGCGCAATAGCGTTTTGAAAGTTTCGCACAGGGCTGCCCTTCGGGTGGCCCTGTTGTTCTTGGCCGTCTTCCTGCTGCCTGCCGTCATGGCTCTGCCTGCGGAGGCCGATATGCGTCGCGAGACCTTGATCCTCGAGACCAAGGGTGCGCGCCACGTGATCGATATCGAGGTTGCCGACACGCTGGAGGAAAAGGCCCGCGGCCTGATGTTTCGTCCCAAGGTGCCGGACAACACCGGCATGCTGTTCCCCTACGGCACGCCGCAGGAGATCACGATGTGGATGAAGAACACCTACGCGTCGCTCGACATGGTGTTCATTCGCGGCGACGGCATCGTGCATCGCATTGCCGCCAATACGGAGCCGTTGTCCGAACGTGTGATCGCGTCCGAAGGCGACGTCACCGCTGTGCTGGAACTGACGGCCGGCGCCGCCATGAAGCTCGGGCTGAAGCCCGGCGACAAGGTGCTGCACAAGGTGTTCGGCACGCAGGCGAAATAAACGCGGCGTTTTCGGCGGTGATCGCGTTGCTTGACGCCCCTCGCCGGAACAGGCACTACAGGCCTGCGTTAGTCGTTACGGGGCGTAGCTCAGCCTGGTAGAGCGCTTGCTTTGGGAGCAAGAAGTCGCGAGTTCGAATCCCGCCGCCCCGACCAAAATTGCGTGATAGTTATGAAGACCTTCAACCTGAATCTGGCGGTTGAGTTGCGCTTCTGCGGAGGCAAGGTGCGCCGCCCCATAGGCGCCACCAAAGGCCTGAGGCCTTTGGAAACCCACTGTTTATGGTTCCAAGGCCTCAGACCCTGGTCGGGATGCCTGGAGGGCTGAAGGCCGTTCCAAGTTCACTCCGACGGTGAAGCCGAGCTTGCCGGCCAGACCTGACGCACGTCACAACCCAAGTAATCGCTTTGCGTTTCCTCCGCAGATCGCTGCACTGGTTGCCGCGTCGAACCCGCAGCCGATCACGTGACCGATCGGATCATAATCGGCCATGTCGAAGGGATAGTCGGTTCCCATCACGATCTGGTCGACACCGTAGAGCCGCACGAGTTCCTGCAATTGATGCGGTGTGAACACAATCGTGTCGAAGAACACACGCTTCAGGTACGTGGTCGGTGGATGCGGCAGGTCGCCATGGGAATCTGAGCGCGCGCCCCAGGCGTGGTCGATGCGCCCCGCATAGGAGGCGAGATAGCCGCCGCCGTGCACAGCAATGATCTTCAGTTTGGGATGGCGCTCGAGCACTCCGTCGAAGATCAGATAGTGCAGCGCGATCGTCGTCTCCAGCGGATTGCCGATGACATTATTGAACGAAAAGCGCTGCAGGCGCTCGCCGCTGGTGAAGCCGAGCGGGTGCAGCAGGACCACCGCGCCGAGCTGTTCGGCACGCGTCCAGAACGGGGCGAACGCCGGATCGGAGAGTTCCTTGCCGGCGATGTTGGTCAAAATCTGCACGCCCTTCAGGCCGAGGGGGCCCATGCAGCGCTCTAGTTCCTTCACGGCTTCACCCGCATCCATCATCGGCACGCTGCCGAGGCCGGCGAAGCGATCGGGACGCAGCGCTATGAACTCGGCGATGCCGTCGTTCAGCACACGGGTCGCCTTCACGGCGATGTCGAGCGGCACCGTGTAGTAACATTGCGGTGGCGGTGGCATCAAGACCTGGATGTCGATGCCCATCGCGTCGAGATCGGCGATGCGGTTTCCCAGTGGGGCACGCGCTATGATGTCGGCTTCCTGCTTTTGATTGAGGGCGCGGGTCTCGGCGTTCGCAAACCGGAAGAGCGGGATCGTCGCCGGGTCGAGATGCGGCTTGGCGATCTCGGCGGCCGCGGGGACCCCGACGTGGGCGTGGATATCGATGGTGACGCTGGCGGGCCGCACTTCGCGTCCCGGCCTGCCATGCACCCGCGCCGCAGTCGGCGCATACTTGTTCCACTGGGTCATGTGTCAACCTTTGTCGTTCTGAGTCGGGACGGCGCGCCAACGTGCATTATGCGACGACTTTGAGCCTCACCGCGTCGGGTACGGGCAGGGCTGCGTTGGCGGATTGGAGAAACTCGACGGTCGTGAACAGCAGATCGGTCGTGCCGATGTTTGCAACGGCATGCAGCAGATGCTCGCCCTTGGCATAGTGCATATGCTTGGTGTCGCCCGGAAAATGCGTCGTATCGGTGATCGATCCGTCTTCGTAGTAACCGCGCGCTTGGCCATGCGTGTGGCAGGTCCAGAAGTAGTCGAGCACATGTCGGTGGAAGCTGCAGCGCGTGCCGGCCGCAATCAGCAAGTGCCAGACGCGGACCTTGTCGGTTTCGGAAACCAGCGTCGAACCGACGATCGGGCTCATGGCATTGGTGGCCAGTTCGTCCCGCATGCCGGCGGGCCACACATCGAAGGAGCCGGCGGGTGCGACCAGCCTGTAAGCTGCCATGGCTCCAATCCTCCGCTCGATGTGCCGCGCGGGTGCGACATCGCCATCACTTAACCGCACACCTATCAGGCGGTCGGCTGCTTGTGAACGACATGATGCGGCATGATGCGCGATCATGACTGATGTTCTGGTGCTGGCCTTGCCGACGTTGACGGTCTCGGCGCAATGTCAAGCGGGCGCGAGCCCCTTTGCACCCGTGGCGCGAAGCGTCATGGCAATGGATGCCACCCCATCATTTTCATGAATTCGGTTCGCTGCCCACCTCCGCTACCGCCAACCGGCATTGTGAACAGATCGACGGAGTTCCGCGCATGAACCTTGGCTTCTTCACCATGCCGATCCATCCCCTCTCGAAGGACTGGCGGGTGGCGCTGCGCGAGGATCGTGAGGCATTCATTCTAGCCGACCGGCTCGGCTACACGGAAGGCTATGTCGGCGAGCACGTCACCGATCTGGCCGAGAACATCACCTCTTGCGCCATGTTCATCGCCTCGCTCGCCGACGCGACGAAGCAGATACGTCTCGGCACCGGCACCGTCAATCTGCCCAACGCTCATCCAGCGCAAGTGGCGGCCAATCTCGCCATGCTCGACCACATGCTCGATGGCCGGCTGATCTTCGGCATCTCGCCCGGAGGGTTGCTTTCAGACGCAGAGATCTTCGGCAATCTCGATGCCAACCGGAACGAAATGTTCCTCGAGGCGATCAACCACGTGCTGGCGCTGTGGATGACAGATCCGCCCTATGATCTCGACGGAAAGCACTGGAAGATTTCGACCAGGCGCACGCTGCTGACCGAGATCGGCCAGGGGGTCGTCGGCAAGCCGCTGCAGCGGCCGCACCCGCCCATCGTGGTCACTGCCGTTGCACCGCATTCAAAGGGGGTCACCGAGGCGGCGGCGCGGGGCTGGGAACCGATCTCGGCCAACTTCCTGATGCCCGTGTGGGTCAAGAGCCACTGGCCGAAGTACGTCGAAGGCTGTCAGAAGGCCGGCCGCCCGGCCAACGCCGCCAACTGGCGGGTCGCCAAGAGCATCTTCGTCGCCGACGACGAAAAAACCGCACGCGACTACGCCACCGCGGCCACCAGCCCCTATCGCCAATATTACGGTTCGCTCGTCACCAAGCTGGTCAAGAATGGCCGTGCGGAACTGTTCAAGACCTCGCGTGACATGCCCGACAGCGCCGTCACGCTCGACTATGTCTGCGATCGGCTCGTCATCTGGGGCACACCGGACAAGGTCGCCGACCAGCTGCTTGCGTTCCGGGATGAAATCGGAGATTTCGGCACGTTGCTCTACGCAGGGCACGATTGGGCCGATGCCGAACTCGGTCGCCGCTCCATGGTGTTGATGGCCGAAGAGGTCATGCCGAAGGTCAACGCCGCCATCGCCGCATCGAAGCGAGCGTCCAAATGAGCGATCCGCAGCGTCACCGTGGCTCGGCTGTGCTTGAGGCAGTGCCATGACGACCTTCTCACTGCGGATCAACGGCCATGCCACAGAACTGGCGGCGAGCAACCGCACGCTGCTCGATGTCCTGCGTAACGATCTCGGTCTGACGGCTGCGCGGTTCGGCTGCGGCGAGGAGCAGTGCGGAGCCTGCATGGTCCTGGTCGATGGGCAGCCGGCCTACGCCTGTACTCAGCCCGTCGACACACTCGGCGGCCATTGCATCACTACGCTCGAAGGGCTTGCCATCGACGGTCGCTTGCATCCCCTGCAGCAGGCCTTCATCGACGAGCAGGCGGGGCAATGCGGCTATTGCCTCTCAGGCATTCTCATGTCGGCCAAGGCGCTTCTCGACCGAACGCCACGGCCGACACGAGCCGACGTGATCGCAGCGCTCGAGCCGCATCTGTGTCGCTGCGGGGCGCATGTGCGGGTCATCCGGGCGGTCGAACGGGCCGCTGCCGCCATGGCGGAGCGGGCGCCATGATCGCCAATGCGCTACCGGTTGGCATACAGGATAATCCACGTCTCGAGCAATGGATCGGCTTCGACACGCCCGGCCGCGTGCGCATTTCGACCGGCAAAGTCGAACTGGGCCAGGGCATCCTGACGGCAATCCTGCAGCTTGCGGCCGACGAGTTGGACGTGGCGCCCTCCCGTATCGATGTGCGGTCGGGCGATACTGCATCGACACCAGCCGAAGGCGTCACGGCCGGCAGCATGTCGATCGAGAGCTCCGGGGCCTCCGTGCGGCTCGTCGCCGCGGAAGTTCGAATGCTGTTGTGCGCGGCGGCAGCGCATAGGCTCGACTGCGAAACGCGGGCAGTGAGCGTCCGCGACGGCGCGTTCGTGCGGGATGGTATGCCGACGGGCCTCGACTACTGGCAACTGGCGGCAGCGCTCGATCTCACGCGACATGCGACCGGTACGGCACCGCTCAAACCCGCGCACGAACGGCGGCTGATCGGCACGAACCTGCAGCGCGCGGACCTGGCCGGCAAGATCATGGGCGCCCCGGGCGTGTTCATCCATGACATGTTGCCGGCGGGCGTTCTGCATGCCCGCGCGCTGCGCCAGCCGTGGCCGGATGCCGAGCCGGAGATGCCGGATGATCACGTGGTCACGGCTGCCCTCGCCGGCGCGGCGCAAATTCTGCGGATAGATCGCTTCATCGCCGTCGTCGCACCGAACGAAGCCGCAGCCGAACGCGCGGCTGAGCGGCTTGCGTCCAAGCTGCGATGGAGCGGTGGCCAGCCGCCGCCCCCGGATCATGCGTCGGCCGAGCATCTGCGCACACGGGTGGCGGCAAGCACCACCACCACGCGCGGCGAGGCCGGTGCCGCCGTCGTCGCCGATGCCCGTAGCCTGAAGCGCAGTTATACCAAACCATTCCTGGCGCATGCCTCGATCGGGCCGTCCTGCGCCCTGGCGCGCTTCGACGGCACGGCGCTGACCGTCTGGTCGCACACGCAGGGCGTGGTTCCCCTGCGCGCAGCGCTCGCCAAGGCGCTCCACCTCGATGTGGCGGCCATCCGGGTGATCCATGCGCCGGGTGCGGGCTGCTACGGCCACAACGGCGCTGACGATGCGGCCTGCGATGCGGCAATCGCGGCGCGTGCGCGGCCCGGCGAGACGGTGCGGGTGCTGTGGAGTCGCGCTGATGAACTCGCCGCCGCGCCACTCGGGACGCCCATGTGCGTCGAGTTGGAGGCTACGCTGTCGCCGTCGGGCCTGCCGCAGACCTGGACGACCGCCATCTGGGGCGGTCCGCATGTGCGCCGTCCGGGCGCAAATGGCGGCGTCAATCTGCTCGGCGCCGAGGCGCTGGCCGGCCAGCCGCCACGAACCATCCCGCAGGAGATGCCGGAGCAGGCCGGCGGCAGCGGCATGCGCAACGCCTGGCTGCCCTATGCCGTCGCGCAACAGACCGTGCACAATCATCTGATTGCCGATCTCGAGCCGCGCACCTCGGCCATGCGCGGACTGGGCGCCTTCGCCAACGTGTTCGCGATCGAGAGCTTCATGGATGAACTGGCGGATGCCGCCGGGGTCGATCCGGTCAGCTATCGTCTGCAGCTGCTGGCCGATCCGCGCGCCCGGTCGGTTTTGGAGAAGGCCGCAGCGATGGCCAATTGGCAGGCCGGCGTACGATCGGGTGATGGCTGTGGCCGCGGCATTGCCTACAGCCGCTACAAAAACCGTGCCGGCTATCTGGCGTTGGTCGTCGATGTGCGCGTCGATGCGGACGTGCGGCTCGAACGCGTCTGGTGCGCGGTCGACGCGGGGCTTGTGGTCAATCCGGACGGCGTTCGCAACCAGGTCGAGGGCGGGATCCTTCAAGCTGCGAGTTGGACGCTGAAGGAGCAGGTGCACTTTGACGGTGGTCGAGTGGCCAGCCGCAGCTGGGATACCTATCCGATCCTGCGGTTTTCGGACGTACCTGAGATCGCGATCCATCTCATGGAGCGGCCGGATGACCCGCCGCTCGGTGTCGGCGAAGTGGCGCAAGGCCCGACGGCAGCTGCCATCGCCAACGCAGTTGCTGTGGCACTCGGCGTGCGGCTGCGCGACCTGCCGCTGACGCGCGAACGGCTGGTGGCTGCGCTTTGAGCGGTGGTATACGGACAACGCGGCGGTTCGTTCGCGGATCGGCTACGTTGGCGGTGCCGGACGTGAGTGCTAGCAGGCGCACCGGACGGATCAGGTTTGACAGCTCCAGAGGGCAGCAAGATGCACATCGGCATTGCGGGCGTTGGCAACATGGGCGCGGCGATCGGCTTGCGGCTGCTCGAACTCGGCCACACCGTGGCGGTCTGGAACCGTTCGCCCGAAAAGACGAAGCCACTGATCGAGGCCGGCGCACAGCTGGCCGCGAGCCCGCAGGATCTGGCGACCCACGTCGAGACGATCATCGCCATTCTGACCAACGCCGAGGCGATGGCAGCCGTCTACACCGGCGCAAGCGGTCTGCTCGCCGCCGATCTGCGCGGCAAGATGATAATCGAGATGAGCACGGTATTGCCGTCGCAGGTGCGCAACATCGCTGAACAGGCGCAGGCCACCGGCGCCGCGTTCGTCGAGTGCCCGGTCGGCGGCACGACCATGCCGGCGCGCCAGGGGCGCCTGATCGGGCTTGTCGGCGGTGCCCCGGCCGATGTCGCGCGCGCCAGGCCGTTGCTCGAACAGCTCTGCCGCCGCATCGAGCACGTGGGCCCGGTCGGTGCTGGCGCCAGCATGAAGCTCGCCATCAACCTGCCGCTGCTGGTGGCCTATCAGGCGCTTGGCGAAGCCTACACGCTGTGCGGGCATCTCGGCCTCGACAACGCGGCGCTGATCGAACTGTTCTCAGACACGTCGGGCGGCGCCAACGTGCTAAAAGTTCGTGGCCCGGCGATCGCTGCTGCCCTCTCGGGCAAAGATCCGGGACCGGCGACCTTCGACATCGACAGCATTCGCAAGGATTTGCGCACCATGCTTGCGGAGGCGAAAATCCGCGGCCGCACACTGCCGCTCGTCGAGCGCACGCTCGCGGTCTATGATGATGCCGCTGGCGAGGGCTGGGGACCGCGCGATGGTTCCTGGTTGCCGGCCTACTGGTCGAAACGGCAGCCTAATTCCTGAGTATTGCGCCAACCGACTTTGGGACTGCGTCGATGTACACTCCCCCCAGCGTCAAGACCGACCTTGCCAAGATGCCGATCCCCGATCGCTATCGCGCCTGGGTGCTGGGCGACCCCGAGCAATTGATCCTCACTGACAAGCCGACACCGGTGCCACATCGGGCCGAAGTGCTGGTGCGCATCGATGCCGTGGCGATCTGCGCGACCGACCTCGACGTGATCAAGTCTGGCCCGCCGGCGATGATCCAGGGCGGACCGCCGTTCAATAAAAACTGGACGCCCGGCCACGAGTACATGGGCACCGTGGCGGCGCTTGGACCAGGCGTCGACGAGTTCGCCATCGGCGACCGCGTGACCGTCGAGATCCACGCGGGCTGCGGCCAGTGCAAACGCTGCCGCATGGGCATGTATACATCCTGCCTCAACTACGGGCTCAACTACGGCGAAGTCGACAAGGGCCATCGCGCCAACGGGTTCACCTCGCAGGGCGGCTTTGCCGAGTATGCCATCAACAACATCAACACGCTGATCAAGATCGCCGACACGATGAGCGACGAGGAGGCGACGCTTGTCGTCACCGCCGGCACCTCGATGTACGGATTGACCGAGCTGGGCGGGCTCGTCGCCGGCGAAAGCGTGGTGGTGACCGGCCCGGGCCCCATCGGCTTGCTCGGCGTCGCCGTGGCCAAGGCGCTCGGTGCGTACCCTGTGATCCTGACCGGCACGCGCGATGCACGGCTCGAGAAGGGGCGGCAACTTGGCGCCGATCACGTCGTCAACGTGACGCGTGAAGATCCAGTCGAAGCGGTGCGCCGGTTCAATGGCGGCAAGGGCGTCGACTACGTCGTCGAGTGTTCCGGTGCACCGGGCGCCATCACGGCGGCAGCCAAAATGTGCAACCGCGGCGGCAAGATCTGCCTCGCCGCCTTCCCGCATGCCCCCGACATCGTCGACATCGGCCACATCGTTCGCAACAACATCTACCTCTATGGCATCCGCGGCGAAGGCAAAAGCGCGACGCACCGCGCCGAGGCGTTCATGCGCACCAAGCGCTTCGACGCCACGCTGATCCACACTCACACCTTCATGCTCGAAGAACTGCCGGAGGCGATCCGCTACGCCCGCGACCGCGTCGAGGATGCGATCAAGGTCGTGGTCAAGATGCGGCGCTGAGCGTTCTGCCGATCAGACGACGACGCCAGCCGGCAGTCCAGCGGCATGAGCTGCAATGGCGCCGGGCGTCGCGATCCAGATGTCCGCGCGCCGCGCCACGATGTGCTGCAACGCGCGCCGCAGATGGCGCAGGCGATAGGGCTGGCCAACCAGGTAGGCATGCAGCGCGAGGCCCATCACCAACGGACGGCGCGCGCTCTCCTCCAGCAGTTCGTCGAAATTGTCGATGATCATGTCGGCAAAAGCCGAGCCATCGAGCTTGCGTCCGACAATCATGGGGATGTCGTTGAGTTCCTGCGGATAGGGCACAGACAGGATGCGCCCGCGCCGCGTCTTGAACCACACGGGCTGGTCGTCCTGGCACCAGTCGAGCAGATAGGAGTATCCCGCCTCTTGCAGCAGGTCCGGTGTGGCGCGCGATTGCGAGATCCAGGGTCCAAGCCAACCCTGCGGCGGCGTGCCCTCGTGCTGTGCCATGGTCTGGGTGCAGTCCCTGATGAGAGCCGCCTCCCCAGTCTCGTCGAGCGTGCCCTGCCGCTCGGCGTTCGTGCGCCCATGGCCGACGAACTCGTCGCCACGGCGGCGATGGGCCGCCAGGAGTGATGGCGCGTAGTCGTACATGGACGTGTTGACGAGGGCCGCACACGGCACCTGCAAGGCGTCGAACAGTTCGAGCAGGCGCCAACTGCCGACCCGATTGCCGTAGTCGCGCCAGGCAAAGTTCATCACATCTGGTTGCGGCCCGCCCGGCGCCAGTTCCGCGCCGAGCCCCTCGCCAAAAGCGAAATGCTCGAGATTGAGCGCGATGTATACCGCCAGCCGACGGCCGTTCGGCCAGTCATAGACCGCGCGCTCGGCAATGCCCGAGTAGGCGTAGCGACCATGGCCCGCAAGCGACATGAGCGACCTCACTCTAATGCACGCCGAGAAAGCGTGTCAGTACATCGGGCGTCTTGCGCAATTCGACCGCCGTTCCTTCGTGCACGATCCGCCCGGTTTCCATGATGTACACGCGATCGGCCACTTCGAGTGCGCTGTAGAGGTTCTGCTCCACCAGCAGCACGCCGAGATTGAGGGCCTTCAGCGAGGCGATGATGCCTTCCAGGTGCTGCACCATGACGGGGGCAAGTCCTTCCGAGGGTTCATCCATCAGGATCACCTCCGGGTCGACCATCAGCGCACGGCCGACAGCCAGCATGCCGCGTTCGCCACCCGACAGTTGGCTGCCGCGATGGTGGCGGCGCTCGGCCAGGCGCGGGAACAGTCCGAATACCTTGTCCAGGGTCCAGCCGTCCTTGGCGCGCGCGTTCTTGAGCATGGTCAGATGCTCGGTAACGCTGAGCGAAGCGTAGAGCCGGCGCCCCTGCGGCACGATCGCGATGCGCCGCTGGGCGATGGCGTGCGGCCTCAGCGCCGTTAAGTCTTCGCCCTTCCAACGCACGTGCCCCTGGCGCACGAGCGGTGGTGACAACCCCATGATCGACCGGATCAGCGTCGTCTTGCCCATGCCGTTGCGGCCGAGCAGAGCGACGATCTCGCCCCTTGCGAGGGTCAGCGAGACGCCGTGCAGTACGTGAGCTGCGCCATAGTAACTGTGCAGGTCCCCGACCTCGAGCGTGCCGCTCTCAGGCATGGTGGCGCGCCTTTCCCAGATACACGTCCTGCACGGTCGCATTACTGCGGATTTCCGCCGGGCTCGCCTCGACCAGCACGCGGCCTTCGTACATGCAGGTGACGTAGTCGACGAGGCCCAGCGCCAGATCCATGTCATGCTCGATCAGAACGACCGTGATGTCACGCGGGAGCGAACGAACGATCTCGGCGACGATCGTGCGCTCGGCCGGCGACAGGCCCGCCGCCGGCTCATCGAACAGCAAGAGGCGCGGGGTCGAGGACAGCGCCATGGCGAGTTCGAGCTGTCTTTGCTCGCCGTAGGACATGTCGCGCACGATCGCGCTTTGCCGCTCACCAAGCCGGGTCATGCCGAGGGCGTGTTCCGCAATGCTGCGCTCCTCGGCAGTCAGCGCCCCATCGCCGAACATCGAGAACTTGCGGGGCTTCAAGCCGCGCAAGGCGAGTTTCATGTTGTCCATGACACTGAGTGTCGGAAACAGATTGGTGATCTGGAAGGTGCGGGCGATGCCGAGTTTGGCGCGCCGGTGCGGCAGTTGACGCGTGATGTCGTGACCGTCGAACGCGATCCGGCCCGAGGTCGGCCGCAGCACGCCGGTGATGGTGTTGAACAGCGTCGTCTTGCCGGCACCATTTGGCCCGATCACGGCCCGCCGTTCACCGATTGCAATGCTCATCGCCGCCACGTCGACCGCGCGGAGCGCGCCGAACTGCATGACGACGGCGGTCAGATCAAGCAGGGGTTTGGGCGGGTTGGACACGGGACTCGCGCGCTCAGAGTGGCTCGGGCGACAAGGAAATCGTCGCACCGACAACAGGACAAGAACACCAGCCTTTCCCGCGCTCCAGGCTACAAAACCGCGAGAAAGGCCGAGTGTTCGATGCTGTTAGCTCTTGATGCCCTGGAAGGTGCGCGAATACGAGGGCTGCTTCATGTAGGTTTCGGGATCGTACTTCCAGAACTGGCTGACGTTTTCATAGGTGGCGATCGGCACGTTCCACTTCTTGCCGTCGGCCCGTTTCACCACCTTGCGGATGAATACATTGTAGACGGGGTGGCCATAGGGATCGAGCTTGACGACCGAGCCGAGCGGCGTGCCTTTCAACTCGATGCCACGCACCGCCTTCAACAGCGCCTCCCGGTCCTCGACGTTGCCGCCGATCGCGGTGAGAGCCTCGGTCAGCCACTTGGCGCCCGAATAGTGCGTGGTACCAAACACCGACGGCAGCTTCTGATAGCGCTCCTCATAGCCGGCGACGAACGCCTTGGTCGCCTCGTCCTGACCACCCTCGGCGAACATGGCGCACGATACGACATCCATCGGCTCGTCGCCGAGCGTACGAATGACCGATTGGTCCGCGACGTTCATGGCGCCAATCAGCGGGATTTTGCCCTTGAGGCCGAAGCTCGTGTACTGCTGCAGGAAGCGCGATGCGTCCGCCCCTGTCTCCATGCCGAAGATCGCGTCTACGCCGAGCCCCTGCAGCTGACCGAGATAGGGGCTGAAATCCGAATTGTTCAGCGGGTGCCAGAACTGTTGCACGATCTGCCCGCCACCCTCCGTGAAGGTCTGGCAGAAGCCACCGCACATTTCGTGGCCATAGGCATAGTCCTGACTGACAGTCGCGACCTTCTTGTAGCCGGCCTTGAGAGACCAGTCGGCCAAGGGTCGCGTCATCTGGCTGCCGGTATAGCCGGCAATGCGCAGGACGTTTGGAATGCGGTTGCGCTGGGTGAGATCGTCGGCGGCGATGACCGGGATGAAATAAGGGACGCCATTGCCTTTGACGTAGTTGGCGACCGCGAGGCCCGTATTGGCGGTGATGTTGCCGATCAGGAAATGGACGTTGGTCTGCTCGACGAGGCGGCGCGCCTTCTGCAGCGCGGTATCGGGGTTCGACGCGTCGTCTTCGACCGTGATCTCGATCTTGCGACCGGCGATCTCCTTGCCGTTGCGCTCCCACCACAGTTCGAACCCTTCGACCAGTTCCTTGCCGCCGGCTGCCAGCACACCGGTCAGCGGCGCCATCAGGCCGATCTTGATCGGCGCCTTCTGGGCGCGGACGACAGCGGGAAAGCCGAGGCTGCTCACAGCGGCAACGGCACTCGAGGTCTGCAGCAGTTTTCTGCGATTGATCATGGGTTTCCTCATGGATTTGTGTTCTTGGACTGCGAGTGGCGACGCGTCAGTTGGTTGATTTTGCCGACGATACCTTCAGGTGCAAACAACATGATAGCGACAAACACGCTGCCGAGCACGATCTGCCAGCGCTCGGTGAAAGCCGATACGAACAGTTCGAGCATGATGATGAGTGCCGCACCAACGTAGGAGCCAACCAGCGTGCCGATGCCACCGACGATGGCCATCAGCAGCCCTTGCACGGATTGCGGCAGGGCCACCGCCGACGGGCTCACGTAGTTGTTGAATACCGCATAGATCGATCCGGCGAGGCCGGCAAAGAAGCCTGATACGACGAACGCCAGGAAGACATGCAGCGTCACGTTGTAGCCAAGGCTTGCCATCCGGCTCTCGCTGTCGCGGATGCCGCGCAAAGTCAGACCGAAGGGGGAGTTCACGAAGCGCCGCATGGCAATGTAGGCGAACAGGCTCGTGGCGGCGGCGATGGCATAGAACACCTTGATGTCGGCCAATGCGCCGCGGCGCAGATCGCCGCGCAATCCATTTTCCCCGCCCGTCACCTGCGACCAGCGCAGGCAGACGCCCCACACCACGAGGCCGAGCGCCAGCGTCAGCAGCAGGAAATACACCCCCGACACGCGCACGGCCAGAATGGCGAACACGGCCGACAGCACCGTCGCGGCGGCGACCCCGACAAGGAGCGCGGCGGGCAGCGGCAAGTCCCAGATGTTGACACTGTAAATGACGAAATAGGTGGCCGTCCCGAAGATCGCGCCGTGGCAGAGCGGCGTGCGCCCTGAAAATCCGGCCAGCACGTCGATCGACATGGCGAGGATTGCAAAGATCAGGATCTGCGTGGCGATGCCGAGGTGATAGCTCTTCAGCACGAACGGCAGCGTCGCCAGCACGGCGAGAACGCCCACGCTCGACGCCCATGAGACCCAGGCTGGATGTCGTCTCTCGCCGTCCGTCATGTCGCCCTCCCGAACAGGCCGAGCGGGCGGAACGCAAGCAGCAACGCCATTGGGCCGAAGATGACGAAGTAAGCCAATTCCGGAAACCACACCTGGCCGAAGGTGTTCAACATGCCGATCAGGATGCTGCCGACGGCCGCGCCGATCAGACTGCCGCGACCACCGATGATGACGACGGCCATGCTGAAGACCAGGATTTCCGAATCGGCACTGGGATAGAGCGTTAGGAACGCCCCCCCGAGCCAGCCGCCCAGACCGGCGAGCGCTGAGCCGAGCATGAACGTCAGCAGGAACACGCGTTGGATGTTGATGCCGGAGGCCTCGACCATTTCCGCGTCGTCGACACCGGCCCGGATCAGCGCACCGAGCCGCGTCTTGTTCAGCATCAGCCACAGGCAGATGAAAGTGAGAATGCCAACGCCAAGCACGAACAGGCGGAACTTGGGGTAGAACACGCTGCCGACGTTTGCCGCCCCCTGCAACACCGACGGGATGGGCACGCTGAACGTATCGCCACCCCAGATGACGAGCGTGAGATCGTTCAGCACGAGAGCAACGCCGAGCGTCAGCAGCACCTGGCGCAGATCATGGCCCTTGACCCAGCGCAGCAACGTCTGGTCGAGCAGCAATCCGGCGAGCGCGATGCCCGCCATGGCAGCGATACCGCTCAACAGGTAGCTGCCGGTCGCGGTGGCAACCGTGAGGCCGATGTAGCCGCCCAGCAGGTACAGCGCGCCATGCGCCAGGTTGACGATGCGCAGCAGCCCGAAAATCAGCGTGAAACCGCTCGCCACGATGAACAGTAGCGCGGCGAACGTCAAACCGTTCAGAACCTGGAACACGCTCATACCGCAGCGTGCCTCAGGCGCTCGGTTTCGCCTTGATACCACTCGAGGATCTGCTCGCCGTTCCAATGGACGACGCCCGGGCGGCTGTTGATATGGTCGTAGACGGCTTCAAGATACTTGATGCGATGCGGCTGACCGGAAATGTAGGGGTGAATGGCCATGGCCATCACGCGCGGCCGTGTCGCCCCTTCGTCGTACAACTGGTCGAAGTAATCCGTGCACCGCTGTTGCCAGTGGGCCGCTTCGTGGTGCTGAATGATCATCATCGGGATGTCATTCAGCTCGACCGAGTACGGCAGCGTGACCAGCGGTCCGTGCGCGGTGGCAATTGTTGTCGGCTCATCATCGTAGACCCAGTCGCCGATGTACTTGATGCCGGCAGCTGCCAGGTGATCTGGCGTATCGAAGGTCTGCGTCAGTCCCGGCCCGAGCCAGCCGACGGGCGGCTTCCCGGTAAAGCGGCGGATCACGTCGACGCTCTGGGCGATCATGGCGCGCTGGTCTTCGACCTTGTGGATCGGTCCCTGTTCGTAGGCGTGGCCCATGAACTCCCAGCCCGCATCGCGCGCTTCCTGCGCAACCCGCTGGTAGTCCTCGATCACGCGCGCATTGATCGACAGCGTCGGACGCATGCCGAGGCGGCGGTAGAGGTCGAAGAAGCGCCAGACGCCAACGCGCATGCCGTACTCGTGCCAGGTCCAGTTCGGCACGTCCGGCAGGAGGGAGACACCGGTCGGCGGCGGGATCACCTGGCGCGCCATGGGGCGGTTAATGTCCCACACTTCGAGATTGACGATGGTCCACACGACGATGCGCCCATCGTTTGGCAGGACCAATCGCGGCCGATCGACGATGGCGGAATAGGCCGCCCGGTCGCGCGGCGACATTCCCTGTTTCGGCATCGTCATCGCGCCTTGCTCGACTGTTCGTTGGCCCTACGCATAGCGTCCCCTTCGCCCCCAACCATTCGTTAAACTCCAAAATCTCCCGCCGTCATGCCGCGAGATGATCAACTGACCTCATTCGATGTTGCTCCGCAAAGCGCCTTGGTGACAAGCCTGCTTTGGCTTATTTTCCGGATCAGCAACCCAATGTCATCGCTTCGGCCGTCGTCGTGGCGATCATGATAATCTTCTGCCGACACGCAAGTGCGCCCATGAACTCCAGGACAGAGCCGAGCAGATGCAAAACACTATCGGAATGATTGGCCTCGGCATCATGGGCGGCGCCATGGCGCGCAACCTGCGGCACGCCGGCTTCAATGTGGTCGGTTTCGATCTCGACGCCACCGCGGTTGCAGCGGCGAAGGCAGCAGGCGTCGAAGTGGCCGCAAGCGCTGCCGCCGTAGCTGAAACGGCGCAGGATATTCTGGTGAGCCTGCCGAACGCCAAAGCCGTGCAGCAGACCGCAACCGCGATCGCCGCGTCGCATGCCAAAGCGCGGACCGTCATCGAGACGTCGACGCTGTCGCTCGCCGACAAGACCGCCTTCGGCGATGTGCTGACAAGTGCTGGACACCTGGCGCTGGATTGCCCGCTCTCCGGCACTGGCGCCCAAGCCCGGACGAAGGATCTCGTCGTCTTCGCCAGCGGCGACACAAACGCCATCAAGCGCCTCGAGCCCGTGTTCCTGGGCTTTGCCCGCAAGACCTTCGACCTTGGCCCCTATGGCAACGGCAGCAAGATGAAGTTTGTCGCGAACCTTCTGGTCGCGATCCACAACGTCGCCGCCGGCGAAGCGCTCGTGCTCGCCATGAAAGCAGGGCTCGACCCCGAGCAGGTGATCGAGGCGGTCGGCGCAGGGGCTGGCAATTCGCGAGTCTTTGAACTGCGCGCGCCGATGATGGCGGCCAACTGCTATGTGCCAGCCACCATGCGTTCGCGCACCTGGAAGAAGGACATGACCGTGATCGGTGACTTCGCTTCCGGCCTCGATTGTCCGACCCCGCTGTTCACCGCCACGCGCACCTTGTATGACGCGGCGTTGGCCATGGGTCGCGACGGCGAAGACGTGGCTGCTGTTTGCGCTGTGCTCGAAGCCATGGCCGGCATGCAGCGATAGTCTTGCCGTGCACGATGCCAATACGAAGTGCTGGTTCGCAATGCTCCACACGGGCATTGATGAGCGTATTTCAGCATCAACCGGTCGGTGATCGTGCACCTGCTGCACTGGCCGGCGTGCGATAGATCAGGGCGGGAGGGTCGGCAGCGGTGGACTCAACCAGCGCCAGCTTGGCGATTTCGCCGTGCGAGGGCGACTTCGCGCACATCGGATCGGCATTGGCGGCGTCCCCTGTGAGGGCCAGCGCCTGACAGCGGCAGCCCCCCCAGTCGGCTTCCTTGAACTCGCAGGACCGGCACGGCTCCTTCATCCAGGCGGTGCCACGATAGGCATTGAACGCTTCGGAGTTGGCCCAGATATCGCGCAGCGGGCGGTCCGTGACGCTGTCGAATTTCAGCGCCGGGATCGATTGCGCCGCGTGGCACGGCAGCACCTTGCCTGACGGCGTCACGTTAATGATGCCGCGACCCCACCCCCCCATGCAGGGCTTTGGGCGTTTGGCGTAATAATCTGGCGCCACGAAGTCGAACGTGACGACGCCCTTGTACTGGTGCCGCGCCTTGGCCACCACGTCGATCGACTGCACCACCTGCTGGCGCGTGGGCAACAGCGCTGCCCGATTCGCCAGGCCCCAGCCGTAATACTGCACGTGCGCCACCTCCACCCGCCGCGCACCCAGTGACACGGCGAACTCGATGATCGCCGCCAGGTTATCGACGTTCTGGCGGTGGATCGGCGCGTTGATCGTCAGGGCGAGGTCGAGCGCACGGGCAAAACCGGCAAGGGCAACCTTGCGTGCATGCGCGCCCGGCACGCCCGCAATCCTGTCGGCATTGACCGGATCTGAATCCTGGATCGAGATCTGCAAGTGATCGAGCCCGCTGGCCGTCAAGGCTGCGAGACGATCCCGCGTGACGCCATAGCCGGAGGTGATGAGGTTCGAATAGAGCTGTCGCTTGGCCGCATGCGCCACAAGCTGTTCGAGGTCGCGCCGTGCGGTTGGCTCGCCGCCGGACAGATGCAGCTGCAGGACGCCGAGATCGGCTGCCTGATCGAGGACGTTGATCCATTGCGCGGTCGACAATTCGCTCGCCTGCCGTTCCAGCTCGAGCGGATTGGAGCAGTACGGACACTGCAACGGGCAACGATGCGTGAGCTCAGCCAGCAGGCCGACGGGGGCGGGGACGCGGGCCGGAATGGGCGCGGGCGCTGTCATTCGGTCCGGTGCTCTTTCCAGCTTACGCCGTGACATAACCCTTGTCGGCCAAATCCTGGAGGACGGGCAGGATGTCGTCAAGGATGGCCGCTGCCGGCGCGTCGAATTCGGCGGCCAGTTTGGCCGCGATATCCTCGACCTTCTGCTGGCCATCACATAACTGCAGCACGGCGATCGCGGTGTCGCTCGGGTTGAGCAGCCGTTCAGGGGCCAACAGCACCCAGCGCTGGCGGGTGTCGTCCATCCGCAGCTTGACATGACGCGCCAGTGCGGGCTGCGAGTGGGTGGTCAGGATGATGCGTTCGCGGCCCGTCATCACGATTTTCCCGGAACAAATGCACCCGGCGGAACGAGGCCCGGCGTCACGTAGGCGAAATACAGCGCATCGAGTTGCGCCCACAGCACCGAGCATTTGAAGCGCAGAGCGTTCAGCACGGCGGCTTGCTGTTCGGCGGTGTGGGCGTGCGCCTTGACGTAGGCGAGGGCGAAATCGGCATCCTCGGTCGCCTGGCCGAGCCGCCGCTTGAAGTAGCGCATCACATCATCGGTGATGAACTCATAGTTCTCCAGCATGCCAGAGATCCGCTCTTGGTGGATCTTGGGAGCGAACAACTCGGTCAGCGACGAGGCAACCGCTTCTAGCAGCGTTTCCTCACGCACAAAGCGCACATAAGCTTCGACCGCGAATCGGGTGGCGGGCAGCGCGCCCTTGGTCGACACCACATAGCTGGCGTCGAGACCAAGGCCCGTGGTCAGCACCAGCCAGCGCTCGATGCCGCCTTCCTCATTGCCGCGCCCGCCGCCATCGTGATCCTCGATGCGATGCCGCCATTCGCGCCGCAAGGCGATATCGTGGGTGCGACTGAGGAGGGCTGCGTCCTTGCGCGGCACCGCTGCCTGATAGCAATAGCGGTTGAGCGCCCACGCCTGCACCTGGCCCTTGTTCAGCTTGCCGTGATGCAGCAGGGCGTGGAACGGATGCTTGTCGTGATACTGCTCGGCGCCGATCTGGCGCAACGCGGCTTCCAGATCATCCGGCGACAGAATGCGTGTCTCGCTCACAGCCTCACCTCCATGCCGTCACAGGCGATTTCCCAACCTGCCGCTTCAATCTCGCGCCGCTCGGGCGACCCCTCGATCCACGCTGGGTTGGACGTGTTGATGTGGATGAAGATGCGGCGGGCAACGTCGAGATCAGCGAACGCCGCCATCGCGCCATCGGGTCCAGCCATGCTGATGTGGCCCATGCGCGCGCCGGTCTTGTCCGACAGGCCTTGCTTGACGAGTTCATCATCGGTGAACAGCGTGCCATCGAAGAACACGAGACTGCTGCCTCTCAGCCGCTGGCGCAGGCCTGCATCGACTGCGGCGCAGGCCGGCAGATAGTAGAAGGCGTGTCCGGTTGCGGTCGCGGTGACTTTCAGGCCGATGGTATCGCCCTCGCGGGTGCCAAGGCCGGGCCCCGCGGCGGCATCTTCCAGATACAGGGCGATCTTGCCGGGAACACCAAACGGCTCGACGGTGATGCCAAGGTCGCGGCCATGGTGGGCGATGGCATTGGGTTCGCCGAGCACGAGGGGGCGGCGGGTGACGTGGTCTGGATGCAAAACGTTGAAGATGCTGTTTGCCGCCAGCACATCGAGCACCCGCGAACTGCCGTAGAGGGTGAGCGGGTGCCGCTCCCGCAGGCTCAACAATCCCGCCACATGATCGACATCGGCATTGGTCAGCACAACCGCCTGGATCGGACTATTGCGCAGGGTGCCTTTGGCACGGGGATGCAGCGCCTGTGTCGCGGCAATCTGCTGGCGGATGTCGGGCGAGGCGTTGAGCAGGATCCAGCGGTCGCCGTCGGCGCTGATTGCCAGCGATGACTGCGTGCAGGGTTTGACCCCTGCCGCATTCGACCATGCAGCCCGGCTGGTTGCAGCGTTACAGTTCCATTGCGGAAATCCGCCGCCAGCCGCGGCCCCCAAGATCTTGATCAGCACTAGGCAACCCCCGGCAGAAAAGATAACGGCGGCCTTGCGAGCCGCCGTACAAAGTCAGTGCCATGGTCGGCCAACGGGAAATGCGACCGATCAGAACAGGACTTCGGTATCCACTTCGATCTCTGCGGTCTGGTAGCTGGTGACTTCCATGCCAACTTCGACTTCGCAAATCTCTGGCTTGCGCCATTCTTTCTTGATCATTGCCAACTCCCGCAGTGTCTGAGTGTGAGGGCTGAGTACCGCTCTCGCGGCCACGAACCAAACGAAGCTGACCGCAATTGCGCCAGCTGTCAAGTTGACCATCGATGATGTCGATGATGGGTGAACCCGGAATTATGGCGTGCGCGCGAGATAATGCGCGAGGTCGACGATGTTATCCTCGGTGATGGTGCGCATCACTTCGATCATCGCCGGATCATAGCCGACACGGACGCCGGATTTGTACTCGCGAAGCGACTTCAGCAAATAGTCTTCGCGTTGGGCCGCAATCCGCGGCACCTGATCCTTACCGGCCAAGTTTTCCTGGTGGCAGATGCCGCATTTGCCCTGCACGATCAAGATCTTGGCGCGCTCGACCCGGGCCGCATCGGCAGGCGTTGTCGCGGGCGCAGGCGCGGGCAGCTTTGCCAAGGCAATCGAGAAATTCCGCAGATCGTCGTCGCTCAAGTCCTTGGCCATTTCGTTCATCAAATCGCTTTTGCGCAACTTTTCGCGAAATGTGAACATTTGCGTGAGCAGATAATCCTCCGGCTGGCCGCCGAGCGAGGGCGTTTCAGGGTTTTCCGACTGGCCCTTGCCGCCGTGACAGCTGAGACACTGCTCGAACCGCTCCTGGGATGAAGCGGCGATGGCGGGGCACGTTGCCATCGAGAGGGCGGCGCCGACGACCGACACCAAGGCAAATACCAAGTTCCGCACACAAGTCTCCGATCATTGCAGGGCGGCGGATACACAGCCGACATGAAACGGCCGGGGCGTGGTGGTGCCACTTCCCGGCCGCATCGACCAGTCGCTTATTTTTGAGCCAGCTTCTGATCATAGCTCAAGCGATAGATCGCACCGTTGAAGTCGTCGGAAATCAACAGCGAACCATCCTTTAGCTGCAAGACATCGGCTGGCCGGGCAACGAACTTGTTGTCCTGGATGAAGCCCGTGACGATCGGCTTCATCGACTGCACCGAGCCATCCGCCTTCAGCTTGACGTGAACGATATCGCCACCAAGCTTGATCGAGCGGTTCCACGATCCGTGACGGGCCATGAATATGCCGTTCTTGTAGTCATTCGGGAACTGGTTGCCCGTATAAAAGCGCATGCCGAGAACGGCCGTGTGCGCGCCCATCTTGGCAATCGGCTTTTCGAACTCGCTGCACGCACGGCCCCAGCCGAATTCCGGATCGAGGAAGTCGCCCTGGTAGCAGAACGGGGCGCCGAAATGCTGGCCAACCTTGGTCACACGGTTCAGCTCATCCTCCGGCAGATCTTCGGACGCCCAGTCGCGGGCGTTGTCACCGAAATAAAGCTGCTTCGAGACGGGATGCCAGTCGAAGCCCACCGTGTTGCGAACGCCCTTGGCCACGACCTCCATGTTCTTGCCATCGAGATCGATGCGGCGGATCTGGGCGTGGGTGTCGGGTGGCAGGCAGTTATTGCAGGGCTGGCCGACCGGAATATACAGCTTGTTGTCAGGGCCGATGCCGATGAACTTCCAGCCGTGGGCTTCGTCCTTCGGCAGATCGTCGTAGATCAGAATCGGCTTCGGCGGCGTATCGAGATTGTCCTCGATCTTCTCGAGTTTTGACACCTTCGACAGCTCGGAGATGTAGAGCGTGCCGTCCTTGAAGGCGAGACCGTTCGGCCGGTGCATGCCGGATGCGATGACCTTGACGGTCCGCTTGCCATCCTTGTCGACGATGGCGTGTACCTTGTCCTGCAAGCGACTGCCGACGAACACGGTCCCCTTGTCACCCAGACGCATGGAACGCGCGTTCGGCACGTTGGAGGCCCAGACCTCGATCCTGAAGCCCTTCGGTACTTTCAACTTGTCGAGCGGCAGCTTGTCGAGCGCGGTCGGCAGGGGCGGCGGCGGGACCGGCACCAGCTTGGCGGCAGCTGCCCCGTCAGGCCGGCCGATCAGCGGCGAGCCCGGCGGCAGAGGGACTGGCGCTGCAGTTGCCGGGGCAGGTGCCGGGGCTGTCTGGCCAAGCGCCGTGAAGGTGGTGGCCGCCATGGCAACCGCGCTGGTGGCCAACAACAGCCCCATCCGCGTCATGTTCTTATTCATTGCATTCTCCCTTACCGATACGACTTCTTGCGAAATGATCCACGCCCCCTTGGGATGGCCGTGGTGAAAACACGTCAGGCCTACGGAGTGTCCGACAAAATGTGGGGATGCGCAATTGGGAAAGCCATGGGAGAGCCGCAGGACACGGCAGCGCAGTTACCACCTGCGCAGGTTGGCAATCTGTGCGCGACGCGTGGTCAATGCTGATAGTTCGCGCCAGCCCACCGCGAACCAGAACGCCAGGATGAATTCGATGCCGGAGCGGTGGTCCCAGCGCGTGTAGCCGGCCGTCGCACTCGTCAGGACCAGCACGTAGGCGGCGAGCCCGAGGATCAGAATGCGCACTCCGGGCGGCACGTCTTGATCGCGCGCGAACGTCCACGCCCCGCCCGCCGCCAGCACCAGAAAGGCCAACCACAGCAGGCTGCCGCCGACGTTGAAGGCGAACCCGGTCGGCGAGGTCTGCCACAGCAGTTTCGCGACGCCGAGCGGGCCTTCGCGCTCGCGCATCTCGCGCCACTTGTTGAGATCCCGGTAATTACGCTCGCCCAGATCAAACAGTCCGAAATAGCGTCCGGCCAGCATGGCAACGCCCGGATTGGCAATGAGGTTGAAGGCGTCCGACACCACCGTCTTGGCGAACAGGACCGGGTGCTGCGCCGTGAAGCCCACGAATTCGGCCGGCTCCAGCGTGGCAAGCTCCCGCCCGGCTTTCGCCCGGCGATCGAGATAGGTCTGCGGCAGCGCAATGCTGCCCATCACCGCCATGCGGTCGGCGCGCAGATAGAGGTTGGCTTCCAGTCCGCCGATGCTGCGGCCAAGCTCATAGCGCTGCTGCCCGATCGCAATGACGCCCCACCACAGCCCCGTGAACACGAAGCCGAGCGCGAACACGGCAGCAGCATTGCGCGCCGGCCCAAGCCCGTTCGGCCGCATCACCAACAGCCACAGGGCAGCCGCGACCGGCAGCAGCAGATAAATGTGCCGAACGAACGCCAGGACACCGCAGAGCACACCGGCCAGCAGCAGATCGCGCCAGCTCACCTCGTCGCGCGTCGCGAGGCGCACGAGCACATAGGCAAGGGCGACGAGCAGGGGGTTGCAGATCGCCTCCGTCACCAGCGCATGGGGATGAAAGATCGTCGCCGGCAGCAGGGCCCACGCCACGGTCGCGATACGCGCCACCGGTTGCGTCGCGATTGCCTCGCACAGGCGGTAGAACAGCACGAGCGCAACCGCATACAGCGCGATGTTCTGCGCCATCACGCCATAGGCACCGGCCAGCCGGTAGGCCGGCGCGAACAGCAGCCAGTCGCCGGGCGAGCCGATGCGGAAAATGATGCGCATCACCGAGTCGAAGTCTGGTTGCGCGAACAGCTGGTCGAGCGCCTTCAGCCGATCGCCCGCCCGGTCGCCCAGCAGCATGCTGGCCGCGCCGCCCGGCATGAACACGGCGAGCGCCGCATGCACGAGCACGAATATCGAGAGCAACCGCGTCAAGAAACCGTCGAACCACCAGGGCAGCGTCAGATCGGCATGTTTCATGCGGCACCTGCGACGCGTGTCCAAAACAACGAGCAGAACGCCGGGTCGATGTGGGCACGAAACTGCGACACCCCGGGGAAGGAGGCAGCGAAAGTCGCAGGCCGCATGCGCGCATCCTTGTAGGGATTGATCCGCCCGCCCGACGCCAGCACGACCTCATCCAGCTGATCGAGCAGGGCGAACACCGCCGGTCCGCTGTTGGCAAAATCAAGCGTCAAGGTCAGTCCGGGCATGGGGAATGACAACAGGCCAGGCGACGCGTTCGCGCCGAACACCTTGAGGACAGTGAGGAACGAGCCGAAGCCGGCGCGCTGGCTGCGTTCCAGCAGTTCGGCGACGACGCTGAGCCCGGGTCCAAGCGGCACCACCGACTGGTGTTGCAACAGCCCGCGTGGGCCATAAAGACGGTTCCAGCCGCCGATCGCATCGAGCGGATAGAAGAACGGCCGATAGCCGACGCTGGCTGATTTTTCCCGGCCGAGCGTCTGCCGGCGATAGAGCGCGTTGAACGCCCGCAGCGTGGTGGTGCCGATCAGCGGCACCGGGAGTTCGAACGGCACGGACAGGCGCTGGCCGGAGGAGGCTGCCCCGCGCGCGTCCGCCTCGCGCGCATGATTGCCCTTGATGTAGAGACCGCGCCCGAGGTTGGCGCCGCTGGCGAGGCTGTCGATCCAGGCGACGCTGTATTCGTGGGTCGCATCGCAGGCGACGGCAAGCTCCATGAAGTCCGCCAGGTTGGCAAACGGCGTAATGGTCTGGTCGATCGTGCTGGAGGCGACCGGCATCAGCTGGATCTCAGCCCAGCTGATCAGTCCCGTCAGTCCGAGCCCACCGATGGTGGCCGCGAACAACTCGGCATTGGCGGTCGCCGAACAGACGCGTCGTGTGCCGTCGCTGCGCAGCAGCTCGAACGCCCGCACGTGGGCGCCGAACGTGCCGCGGACGTGATGGTTCTTGCCATGCACGTCATTGGCGATCGCCCCGCCGATGGTGACGTACTGCGTGCCTGGCGTCACCGCAACGAACCAGCCGGCCGGCAACGTGGCCGCCGTCAGGTCGCACAGCAGCAGTCCGGCTTCGCAGCGCACGACGCCCGTTTCAGTGTCGAACGCGATGATGCGATTGAGTTTCGCGGTGTCGAGCAACGTGCCGCCCGTGAGGCAGCTGTCGCCATAGCTGCGGCCATTGCCAAACGGCAAAACGCACTCGCCCGCGGCGAGATCGAGTCGCGCGCCACTCCCCGCCAGGACGCGAGCAGATTGCAGCACCTTCGGGTAGCGCCCCCACGACTGGTATCGGCTCATGGGCGTGCACTCATGGCCACAGGATCGCAACCAGTAGTACGGCGCCAGCCATCGCCACAACATACTGGCTGCGCCAGTCACGGATGGCAAAAATGATCGGATCGTCGTGCATTTCCCCGCGCCGCGCCAGAATCCAGAACCGGCAGATGAGATACAGCATCAGCGGGCACAGCAGCCAGATCACTTCCGGGTTGCGGTACAGCGCCTTCACGGTCGGGCTGTCGATGTAGAGGGCGAGCACCAGCACGGCCATCAGCCCGCTGCCGATCCCGAACTGGGACAGTGTCTCAAGATCGACCGCGCGGTAGCCTCGCCCCCGCTCGCGCGCGTCGGCGCCCGGCCCCATGTCGGCAAGCTCGATGTAGCGCTTAACGAGGGCCAGCGAAAAGAACAGGAAGATCGAAAAGGCCAGCAGCCAGAACGAGCGGGGAATGTCGAGGGCAGCCGAGCCGGCGATGATGCGCAACGTATAGAGCCCAGCCAGCACCAGGACGTCGAACAGCATGGTGCGCTTGAAAAAGAACGAATAGGCGAGCGTCGCTGCAAAGTAGGCAGCCAGAATGCCGGCGAACGGCAGCGGCAACGCGAGCGTGATGAGACAGGCCGCGGCCAGCAATAGGGGCGCCATGAGCAGTCCCCAGGCGAGCGGCACGGCGCCGCTGGCGAACGGCCGGTTGCGCTTGCGCGGATGCCGGCGATCCTCCTTGAGGTCGACGAGATCGTTGATCAGGTACACCGCCGACGCCGTCAGCGAGAAGGCGACAAAGGCCAGCGAGACCTGCAACACGGCGCCGGTCTCGAACAGCTTGTGCGATAGCAGCAAAGGCACGAACACGAGCGCGTTCTTGAGCCACTGGTGCGGCCGCAATGCCCCCAGATAGGGCGATCGTCCGGTGCCCGGTGAAACGGTGGCAAACTCCGCCACGACGCCGCGCTCCGCCTTGATGCGGGCTGCGGCGTTCGGCTCCGCGTTGACCAGGATGACGCCGTCGCCGTGCCGCCACACGGCCATGTCGGCCATCTCGTTGCCGGCATAGTCGTAGCCGCCGATGCCGAAGCGCTCGACCAGCACCTTGGCCTTCGCCGCGCTCTTGAGGTTCCTCACCCCGTCGCTGGCGATCACCTCGTCGAACAGCTTCAGGTGGGCAGCGACCCGCTCAGCCTGGGCCCGGTCGGCCGCGGTGACGAGAATGAGCGTGCGCCCCTTGGCGCGCTCATCCCGCAGGAATTCGAGGAATTTTTCATCGTAGGGCAGATCGGCCGGATCGAGCGTCAGGCGGCGCGCGACCTCGCGCTTGAAGCTCGCTAGTCCCGACGCCAGCCACCCCGGCATCAAGAACAGCACGAGCGGGTTGCTTCGAATGAGTTGCAGGAGCGCTTCGACAAGCGTGTCCGTGCGCACCAGCGTTCCGTCGAGATCGACGCAAAGTGGACGCGAGGACGCGGGCGCCGGGTTCAGTCGCTGCATGGGTCGAAACGCATCCGCACACGTGAGGTGGCCTGCTGCCTACCTACAAGTGTTGTGCCACCGGCCCAAGGTGACACACCGCCTTCACCGTATCGCGGTTAACGGCTGCGGTTGGCGCTGTAGCCGCTGCTGTCTCGAGTCTCAATTGTAGGGATCGGCCGCGTCGCGCAGGCCATCGCCCAGGAAGTTGAAGGCCAGCGTGGTGATGATCACTGGGATCATCGGGATCAGTAGCCAGGGATAGAGTGCGATCGACTCGATGTTCTGGGCTTCCGACAGCAGCACGCCCCAGCTCGTCACCGGCGGACGCAGGCCGAGCCCGAGGAAGCTCAGCGCCGTTTCGCCGAGGATCATCGCTGGAATGGCGAGCGTCGCGGAAGCGATCAGGTGGCTCATGAAGTTCGGCAGCAGGTGGCGGGCAATGATATGTGGCGGCTTCGCCCCCATCAGGCGTGACGCAACGGCATAGTCCTCCTGCCTGAGCGACAGCAGCTTCGAGCGCACCGCGCGCGCCAGTCCCGGCCATTCGAGCAGCCCCAAGATGATGGTGATGCCAAAGTAGACGAGAATCGGGCTCCAATTGGCGGGGAGTGCGGCGGACAGGGCGAGCCATAGCGGCAGCTCGGGGATCGAGCGCAAAATCTCGATCACGCGCTGCACCACGTTGTCGACCCAGCCGCCGAAGAAGCCGGCGATGCCGCCGATCGTGATGCCGAGGAGGAACGACACGGTGATGCCGACCAGCCCGATCGTCAGCGAAATGCGCGCTCCATAGGAGAGACGGGAAAACAGGTCGCGCCCGAGGCGGTCGGTGCCCATCAGGTACATCGTGCCGTCCCGCGGCGGGCACATGAAGTGGAAGTTGCCGGAGATCAGTCCGAGGTAGGTGTAGTCATCGCCTTTGCAGAAGAACCTCACCGGCTGCGGCCTGGTCTGGTCCGGCGTGTAGTTGCGCTTCAAGGTCTGCAGATCGAGACTGTATTTCAGTGGATACACGAACGGACCCACCAGCCTGCCCTCATGGAACAGGTGGAGCCCCTGCGGCGGCGCGTAGATGAAGTCGGTATTGCGCCGATCGAGGCCGTAGGGGGCGATCATCTCGACGAACAGGATCATGAAATACGCAATCAACAGCGCCACGCCGGAAAACACGGCAACCTTGTGCCGGCGGAAGCGCCACCACATCATCTTGGTCGCGGACGCCGTGTAGTAATCTTCAAGGGCAGCGCTCATCGGCACCGCCTGGCCGGGCTCGAACGGCGCGGTGGAAACGAAATGCGGCAGCCGATCGGCCGGCGCGATGGCGGGAATATGCGGCGCGGTATCCTGCATGGCGCTCACTCCAGCCGGATTCGGGGGTCGAGAATGGCGAGCGCTACGTCCGAGAGAAACATGCCGACCACGGTCAGTGTCGCCAGGAACATCAGGAACGAGCCCGCGAGGTAGGTATCCTGCGACTGCAGCGCCGACAGCAGCAGCGGCCCGCTGGTCGGCAAACTCATCACCACCGAAACGATCACTGCGCCCGAGACCAGTTGCGGCAACAGCGACCCGACGTCGGCTATGAACGGGTTCAAGGCGACGCGCATAGGGTAGCGTAGCAGCAGCCGGCGCTCGGACATGCCCTTGGCGCGCGCGGTCGTCACATACTGCTTTTGCAGTTCATCGAGCAGGTTGGCGCGCAGCCGGCGGATCATGCCGGCCGTGCCGGTGATGCCGATCACCAGCACCGGCGCCCACAGGTGTTCGAGTACGGACATTGCCTTACCCCAACTCCAGGGCTTGTCGATGTAGCTTGGATCCATCAGCCCGCCGATCGACGTGCCGAACCACACGTTCGCGGCATACAGGATCATCAGTGCGAACAGGAAATTTGGGATCGCAATGCCAAGGAAGCCGAGAAATGTCAGCCCGTGGTCGCTCCAGCTGTACTGGTGCGTCGCCGAGTAAACGCCGACAGGGAAAGCAACCGCATAGATGAAGAAAATGGTCGCAAATTTCAGAATGATGGTCAGCAACAGCGTCTCGCCGATCAGCTTGTTCACCGGTTGATCGTATTCGAAAGACCAGCCGAGATCGCCGTGCAGCAGTCCGACCGCCCACGTCAGATACTGCCGCCAGCCCGGTTGATCGAGACCATAGCGCTTGCGCAGAAATTCGATGCGCGCCTGATCGACCTGCTCGCCCTGGGCCCGCAGTTCCTCGATGTAGGTCGTCATGTAGTCGCCGGGCGGCAGCTTGATGACGACGAATACGAGAACCGAAATGATGGCCAGCGTCACCATCATCGTAATCAGTCGCTTGATCAAATAGCGCAACATGTCAGGAACCCTGTTTCAATTCGACGAGCCAGAATTGGTCAGGCCGGTAAACGCCGAAATGGCCGCCCGGCTCCCAGGAGTAAAGCGCAGTGTCCGGCACGTTGCGCACCTTGTTCGAAATCACCACCGGCTGCGGCACGGCATTGATCATACCGATCGAAAACACGTTCTCGGCGTAGATGTTGAGCATCTCCTGCCAGATGTCCCGGCGCTCGTCCGTCGACTTGGCGACCGACCAGTTGTGGTACAGTTCGGACAGACGAATCGCCTCCGGCATATCGGCCTTCACGCCGCTGTGCCCGCTCGAGGTGTAGTGCATGCCCCACTGCGGCCATTGCAGCTGCGTCTCGAGCGTCGGCGCAAATTCCATCGGCGGCGTATCGGCATTGGCGACGCCGCTGTCGACACCGAAGAACACCGACATGACGGCCGCTCCCGCCTTCACGCGGCGGCTCATAACCTCGCGGATTTGCGGCTTGATGAAGAGCGAAACCCCGGCCTTGGCCCAGGTATCACGCACGAGTTCGAGGACGTCCGAGTGCTCCGCGCCTTCGCCCGCCGTCTCGACGATGATCTCGACCGGACGGCCATCCTTCATCAGGCGGATGCCTCGGCTGTCACGCTGCAGTAACCCCAGCTCGTCGAGCAGCTTGTTGGCCTGGGGGAGGTCGAACTTCGACCACATGCTCTGCATCTCGGGTTTGTAGAGCGGACTTTCCAGCATCATCGTGTTCGCGCTTTCGCGGGCGAGGCCAAAGTAAATCACCTGGTTGATCTCGCGCCGGTCGATGGCGAGCGACAGGGCACGCCGGAAGCGCACCTCGCGTAACAACTCGCGCCAGCCGGCGTCGTTGGTGTTCAGGTTCGGGTACAGCGCGATCTGCGAGCCGCGCGCATTGCGCCACAGGCGGACCTTGTAATCCTGCCGCGCTTCGCTGCGCTTCAACACCGTATAGTTGTTGAACTGCAATGCACGTGCCTGAAGTTCGGCTTCACCGGCACCAACCTTGGCGGCGATCAGCTTGGAGGCGGCAATCGTCACCGCGATGTGATCCACGTAGGGCAGCTGCAATCCGTTCTCGTCGACCCGATGGTAGTACGGGTTGCGCTCGAAGATGAAGCGCTCGGACGGAGATTGCGTGGTGTTGATCCAGGGATCGAGCACGGGGATGTCGGGGTTGTCGAGGCGAGCCGTGCGGTCACGGTTGTAGTGCAGGTCGACCCAGTCGCGGCGTTTGCGCTTCTTGATCTGCTCTTCGAGCTTGTCGGCCTTGGTGTAGCGCTTGTGGAACCGCTTCAGGTAGTGCGCCGGCCGGTAGATCATGAACGGCGAGGCAGCGGCCAATGCCGGCAGGAAAAACGGGTTCGGCCCTTCCCAGGTATAGCGGATCGTCTCCTTGTCGATGACTTCGACCTTGGCCGGCTTGCCGTCGACCCGCATTTCCTTGGGCGGACTTTCCGGAGTGAGTTCCTTGTTCGTCACCATGTCCTCCCACCAATAGCGGAAGTCCTCGGTGGTGAAGGGCGCGCCATCCGACCATTTGTGGCCCTTGCGCAGGACGAAGGTGAACTCGCGCCCTTCCTTCACATCGACGGATTTGAGGATATCGGGCACGACCTCGTATTTCGGCGTGTACCCGACGAGGCGGGCATAGCCGTAGGCCGACATGCGCTTGATGTCGCTGGAACGCTCCATGAGCTGGGTCATCATGCCGCCGTGCCGACCCGCCGTCGTCGTCTTGCCGTCGAAGGTGACGATCAGGGGTTCCACAGGCACCCGCTTCTCGATCGGCGGCAGCTTATCTTCTTTGGTGGACTTGAGCCGTTCGGCAAACAGAGGCGAATCGACGAGCGGCTTCTGCGCGTGGGCGGAGGTGGCAAGGGCCAGCGTTAGGCAGGCGGCAAGCGCGAACTGACCGCAGGTTGGGCTGGCCCGCCCACCGTGCCGGTCGCAATTCGACATTCCGCGGGCAGTCCCGGAAGTTGTCGGGTTACGGTCGTGACAGGGCGTCCTAACCCAACCTAGGAACCTTGCGAATTTGGCGGCCATCACACCAGCTCCTTGACCTTGGCGTCGACGCGGGCACGGACGAAATGGCCAGGCCCGACTTCGACGAGTTCGTTCGCGACACCCTCGCGATCATCGAATGGCGCCGGCCATTTACCTGGGTCGGTCGCCGCCCCGTCGCGGATCAGCTCGAAATCGAGGCGGCGATCAAGATCAGGTGACGGCGCGGACGCAAGCAATGCCCGAGTATAGGGGTGCCGCGGATCGGCAAACAGCGCGCGCCGCGGCGCAACCTCGACCAGACGGCCGGCACACATGACGGCGACCCGATCGGCAACATAATTCACCACGGCAAGGTTGTGCGAGATGAACAGGTAGGTCAAGCCCAGGTTGGCCCGCAGATCATTGAGCAGGTTCAGCACCTGCGCCTGCGTCGACACATCGAGCGCCGACACCGGTTCATCGAGCAGCAGCAGCTTCGGTTCGAGCGTCAGCGCGCGGGCCACGCCGAGCCGCTGCTTCTGGCCGCCGGAGAAGCTGTGCGGGTAGCGGTTGAGAAAGCGAGGGTCAACGCCGACCAGGCCGAGCAGCTCCTCGACTCGCGCCCGCTGCGAGGCCTTGTCGCCAATGCCCTGGACCTTGAGCGGCTCCGAGACGGCATCGAGCACCGTCATGCGCGGGTTGAGCGAGCCTTGCGGATCCTGGAAAATGTACTGCATGCGGCGGCGATAGGCGCTGCGCGCCGCATCATTCATGACAGCAAGATCGACCGAACTGTCGCCGTCCTGGTACAGCACCGAGCCACTGTCGACGGGCACTGCGCCGATGATCATCTTCGACACGGTGGTCTTGCCGCATCCACTTTCGCCAACGAGACCGAGGCATTCGCCGTCATTGATGGTAAAGCTGACGCCCGACACCGCCTTGACGACCCTGGCCGCCGTCTTCTTCAAGCCGAAACTCTCCGCGTGGATGCTGTAGGTCTTGACCAGATCCTTGACCGTCAGCAGCGGCGGCGCATCGGGGCGTACCACCGGCCGCTGCTTCGCCAGCGTGGCCGGCACTCCCTCGTCCGGGCTTGCCAGCGGCATCAGGCGAGTCGCCGGGTCGGCATCGATGCGGGGCACCGCCCCCATCAGCGCCTTCAGATAGGCGTGTCGGGGGGAGCGGAAAATGTCGTCCGCCGTGCCCGCCTCCATCACCTCGCCGCGATAGAGCACCACCACTTCGTCGGCCATGTTGGCGACCACGCCCATGTCGTGCGTGATCATCAGCACCGACATACCGAGCTCTCGCTGCAAGTCCCGGATCAAACCGAGCACCTGGGCTTGCACCGTCACGTCGAGCGCCGTCGTCGGCTCGTCCGCCACCAGCAGCGCCGGATTGCACACCAGCGCCATCGCGATCATCGCCCGCTGCCGCAGACCGCCCGACAGCTCGAACGTGTAGCTCTTGTAGCCGCGCTCGGGATCGGGGAAGCGCACCAGCCGCAGCATGTCGATGACGCGCGCCTTAGCCGCCGCGCCCGTGACGTTGTCGTGCAGTTCCAGCGCCTCCTGGATCTGGGCGCCGACGCGGTGCAGCGGCGACATCGACGTCATCGGTTCCTGGAATACGATCGAGATGCGCCCGCCACGGATTGCTCGGAACTCTGCGGTCGCTGGCGACAGCTTGGCCAGGTCGGTGACGGTGCCGGTCTTGGGATCGCGGAACAGCGCCTCGCCCGAACTGATCCGGGCGACTTTCGGCAGCAATCCCATAAGCACCTGGGCGGTGACGCTCTTGCCCGATCCGCTTTCGCCGACGAGCGCCACGGTCTCGCGCTCGGTAATGCGAAAATCGATACCGCGCAGGGCATGGATCGCGCCACCAGGCGTATCGAAAGCCACCCGCAGATTGCGGACCTCGAGGATATTGGTGCGCGGCTTGCTTGTGGGTGCAATCATGGGCTCTCGATCCGTGCCACGGCGTCCATCGGCGTGATCCACTTGGCAGCTGGATGCGTAACGGTCCGAGCAAACACGGCTTCCAGAAATTCCCAGCACCCATCGTCATGGTCCAGATGATGCGACAGAACACCCGTTGCCTGCTCGATAGGCAGCTCGCCCAAACGGCGCGCCCGCAAGTGCTCGGTGAGTTTTCTCACTGTTTTGTCCAATCCGGCAAACCCCCGCGTGATGCGCCAACTTATTATGTCCACTTGACAATTGCACTCGCAAATCTTGCCCGATAGTTGCTCAGATGCAGCAAATGCAGACACGGCACGCAGTCCTTGCTGGGCAAGTCCAGGCGCGATCGCGCGGTCATAGCGGTTCCAGGGTGGCACAAAGATCGGCACGGCATGCTGGAACTGCTCAAGGATGCGCCGGCCCTCACTGGTCTCACGCAACCGCAGCTCCAGCGGCCGTTGGGCACCGAACTCGGCTGCACGCTCGCCTGCAGTCGCGTAGTTGCGATGCAGGTACCCGTGCTGCAAAACCGATACCAGCGGCAGATCGCGAAGATGGGACGCCAGGTCAGCTGTCAGCCGCGCTGGAATGACGGCCAGCCCCAGCGGCACCCGGAAGCGTTCGACCAGCCTGAGCATGCGGTCGAGGGCTGGCGTCGGAGCGACCGCATCGTCGTCACGCCACCACAATGTGGCGAGGCGGCCACCCGCATGCCAAGCGTCGAGTTCAGCCAGCAACGGGTGCCAGGCCTCATCGTTGGAGTTCATGCGGCACCTGCCCATCGCTGCAGCGCCCGGGCAGCGGCGCGCGCGCCGTCGAGGTCGATGCCATGGCCAGCGCTCGGTTGCGTCAACGCAGCTGTTGCGGCGGTTGCAAGTGCCTGGGGGGTCAACCGCCCCTCTTCTAGCACCGTCAGCAGGCCGCGCCGTTCGAACTCCCGGGCGCGGAACAACTGCTCGCCCTCGGCCTCGGCGGCAAACGGCACGACCACGGCTGGACACCCAGCGACCAGGACGTCCATCACCGTGTTGTAGCCCGCCTGCGAGATCGACAGGCTGGCGTTGCCCAGCAACTGGCGGAAATCCGGCCGCGCCCGCTCGACCGTCACACGCGCGTCGCCGGCCGCTTGGGCCCGCAGGGCCTGGAACTGCGGCTCAGGCAGATTAGTGCCGGCGAGCAGACGCCAGTGCCGCGGCGCGAGTACGCCTGCTTGTGCGGCGGCCAACGCTGCCTGCAGCAGCTCCTGTCCCACGGCGCCACCGCCGATCGACACGACGATCTCACTGTCCTGTGAACGCAAGGCCCCGATCATCGGACGGTCTGCGCCATCGACCACATACCCCGTGTATTCCAGCAATTCCCCGATTGCCGCCGCCGCTGGAAACGTGGCTTCGAAGGGGATCACCTGCTTGTCTCCGTGCACCAGTACGCCGTCGAACCACTGACGCACGAGGCCCAAGATCCTGGCAGATTTCGCGCCATCGCTCTTCTCCACCAGCACATCGCGCACCGAGCATAGGATGCGCCGATGGCCAGGCGCTGCGCGGATCATCTTGAACAGGGGGAGCAGTTCGAAGGCGAATTTACCGCGGCCGAATGGAAAGTGTTCCACGAGCAGAACGTGTGGATCGATCCGTTCCGCCAGCGCCAGCACCATCGACTTGCGCCGCTGCTGCCAGGCGGCGTCGATCGGCCGGCCGTCGGCATCGAGTAGCGTCGCGAAGGTCACGTCCTCGGCGCGCGTCCACGGCAACTGATGCAGGGTTGCTGCCCCGAAGTCGGCGAGCGCCACAGGTTCGCCGCCCAATGCCACGTGCACATCGAGGTCGCGTGCAGCCGCGCGCGCGATGGCCGCCGCCCGTTTGACGTGGCCAACCCCTAGTAGATGCTGCACGTAGAAGAGAACGCGTGGCTTCATCGGGCTACGGCCTCCAGTTCCCGGCACACTAGCGCGCCGGCGGTCCGAAGGTCATTTTGCGCTGCAGCACGCGCTGCCGCGGCAACTCCCATGCGTGCACGCAGTGGCGCATCATCGAGCAGCGCGGTGGTGGCCGCAGCAAAGGCCGACGCGTCATGCTCCGGCACGAGGAACCCGGTGACGCCGTGCTCGACAACCGCGGCGATACCGGGCCGGTCGGCGCCAACTGCGGCAAGCCCCGCCATGGCCGCCTCGATGAACACCATCCCGATCGCCTCGTTGATAGCAGGCCACACCAGCAGATCGCTCGTCGCCATGAAATCGGCAACCGCCTCGACCGGCTGCTGCCCTACGAACCGCACCCGCGCGCCAAAACCTGTGAAGTCGGCTTCGACAGTGCCGCGCGCCACCCCATCGCCGACCACGATCAGTTGCCAGGGCCGGTCACGAAGGAGCGCGAGCGCCCGGGCCAGAACCGCAAAGCTCGCAGCCTTATCGCCGGCCCGCAGCATGCCGACCGCCAGCAGCCAGGGTCGCCCGGCATCCAGGCCAAACTGAGCGGCAAGTCGCGCGCGCGTTGCCGTGCGCGGGCCAGCGGCTGCTCGAAACGGTGCGCCATCGAGAAACGGTGCGACGCGGACCAGGCGCGTTGCTGCGCCCACATGCTGGCGGATGCCCGGCTCGTCCTTGGGATTGAGGCTGATCACGAGTGCTGCTTGCGCCAGTGCCTCGACCACCGCACGATGCCCGACCGCCCAGGGTCCATGGGCTGCGCGTGCCGAGGACGACGCTTCGGCGACGCAATAGGGAATAGCGAGCGCACGCGCGACCACCGGCCCGATCCAATCGGGCGCCTTGTGGTACAGATGATAGGTGAGCCACACGTCAGGCTTTTCCACATCGCGATCGAACCGGCGCAAGAGGCGCCCCGCCTGCCAGGCACCGAAGGCCGCGATCCGCGCCTGCCGCCGTGCGCTGCCCTGCCCGTCGAACGCACGCAGCCGCGACACCAGCGTCACATCGTGCCCGCCGGCCCTGAGCGCCGCAAGCAGCATGCGCCCGATCAGCCGGTCGCCGGACGGCGTTGGATGGTCCGGCGACTTGAGCGGCGCATAGAAGGCGACCTTCATCGGGCAGCGGCTGCAATGGGAGTGGTCGCCTGCCCGGCAATTTCCGCCCGCAGCAAATCGGCCAGCCGGTCGATGGCCGCCTCGTGACCGAACGCACTGCGCACGCGTGCAGCACCGGCCTTGCCGAGCACATGGCGCCGCGCGGGATCGCGAATGAGGGCATTGAGGACGTGCGCCAGTGCCGCCACGTCGCCCGGCGCCACCAGCACGCCCGTCTGCCCGTCGCGGATCAGTTCGGGCACGCCGGAGATTGCCGTCGACAAACAACACAGGGCCTGGCTCTGCGCTTCCATCAGCACATTCGGCAAGCCATCGCGGTCCCCATCGCCGGCAATGCGCGAAGCAAGCACGAACAGGTCCGCCGCACGATAGGCCGCCAGCACCTCTTCCTGGGTCCTCGCCCCTTGCCAGGAAATCCGATCGGCGATGCCGAGCTGGCGCGCCTTGGCCTGCAACTTCGCGCGCAGTTCGCCGCCGCCGATGTGCGTCATGTGCCAGGCAAGATCGGCAGGCAGTTGGCCGAGCGCCGCCAGCAGGACGTCGTAGCCCTTCTTCTCGACCGCGCGGCCAACCGACAGCAGTTGTACCGGGGCCTGGCCCGGCGCGCCGGTGCGGGCATCAGGCACGCGATCGAACGGCGCGAAACGGTCGAAATCGAGCCCATGATAGAGCAAACCGACCTTACCCGTGTGCGCGCCGGCAAGCGCCCGCAAGTGGTCGACATTGGCCGACGTGCAAGTGACGACCCACGATGCACCGGCGATCTTCTCGGCCTTTTCCCATGCGGGCTGCGTGTAGATGTCCTTTGCATGCGCCGACACGCTCCAGGACAGGCGGCGGGTCAGCGCGGCATAGCGCGTGACGGAGGCCGGCGTGTGCAGGAAATGCGCATAGAGGTGGCGTGTTGCGGTCGGCAATTCATCGGCAAGGATCATCGCCTGCCCGAACCGGCGAATGCGATTCGGCGTCGGATCGCGCCGCAGGTCCTTCAGCCAGGCGCTGCGCGCTGCGCGATATCCCGGTTGCGTACGCGCACGTTGCCAAGCGCTGACCACCCGCAGCGGCGCCTGATAGAGATACTCCGGCAAATAACGCACAGGGGCCTTGATCGCCTCGTGGACTGGATGCACGCGCGCGTCGGTCGGTTGCCTCAGCGCATAGATCGTAAAGGGAATGCCGCGCCGCTGCAGACTGAGCAGTTCCTGGGCGATGAACGTTTCGGACAGGCGCGGGTAGCCCTTCATGATGACGGCCAAAGCCGTGTCGCCTCCCGCATCGTCACGCAATCCGCTCATCGCACCTTCAATCCACCAGTTCCAATCGCGCCTTCTCGGATTGGCATGAAACGAACCAGTCGTCGATGGTCCGATTGATGGTCTGGAAGCCGTCGAGGTAGCCCGCCAGCTGCACGGTTGAAGGGGCAGGACGGTTTGGCAGCTTCCAGATCGCATCAGCCATGGCCGCGACAGACCGATGCTCGTCGTCCACCAGCATGCTGACGAGACCGAGTTTCGACATGCGATCGGCGCGGATGAACTGCTCGAGCCGGGGCACCGTGCGCGGCACGATGAGGGCTGGCTTGTCGGCCGCCAGGATCTCGCAGAACGTGTTGTAGCCACCCATGCCGATCACCGCCGACGCCCTGCTCATGACCCGGTCAAGATCCGGCAGAAACGTCATCATGTCGACGTTGCGCAGCCGCGCCGCCCGTTCCTTGAACGCCGCCTGCGCTTCGGTCGCCATGAACGGCCCGAGCACGACGACCAGATTATGCGGGATGGATGGGTCGCTCTCGTAAGCCTTGAGGACCCAATCGACGAGCGAGGCACCATCGCCGCCGCCGCCCGTGGTCACCAGGATGAACTTGTCCGGCAGTGCCGTCGCCTGCGGCCGATCGTGTTCGGCCTCGGTCGCCAGATCGCGGCGCAGATAGCCGGTGTAAGTCATCTTGTTGCGCACGGCGGCCGACACCCGCAGGCCCACCAGTGGATCGTAGATGTGCTCGGACCCATACACCCAGATCGTGTCGTACAGCTCTTCCAGTGCCGGCATGGCGGCCTTGCGGTCCCATTCCTCCGCCAACTGGTCATGATCATCCATGATGTCGCGCAAGCCGAGCACGAGGCGGGTCCCCTGCTCTTTCAACATCTCGAGCGTGGGCCCCACCTCGCCGCGCAGGCCGAGCGGCTCCTTGTCGACCAGGAACATGTGCGGCCGGAACACTTCGGCCGTGGAGCGTATGAGCGTTTCGCGGATCTTTATGGCGTCGCCGATCGAGATGTCGAGACCGCGCGGCGTATAGGACCCGTTGCGCAGCTTCACCACGCCCGGAAAGCGGATGAAATCCACGCGCGGGAGGAAGCCATAGGCCCCAATGATCGGCGAGCCCGACAGGATCAGGCACGAAATGTCCGTGCGGTGGTCGACCATAGCGTGCGCAATCGCACGACAGCGCCGAAGGTGACCGAGCCCGAACGTGTCGTGGCTGTAGATCAAAATTCTGAACTGATTACTCTTGATCCGCAAGACATGGCTCCATAAAGATCGCCGCCGCGGCAGGCCGGCATTGCGGCCGCATGGCCCGTCAGTGAGTCAGCGGCAGTCGGTATATCCCATTCTGTTGAAAATCGTCGCAACATACAGGCAGTTCCACATCCACACTCCACGTATAGCATCGTCGAGCTGGTCGGGGCTTCCCAAACTCACCGTTGATTGTGAAATAAAAATGCAACACAACATTGTGACAGCACAGATAACTGACGGCCACGGTTGCTGCCTCCCCGCAGCGGTCCTCGAAGTGCTAGTTTAGCTTTCCTGATCTTCGGCTACCCGCATTCCAAGCCCAAAGAGCGCCATGAATTCCAATCTTTTCAGTTACATCTGGCAGCACACGCGGCGGGATCAGATTTGGATCATCGGCGTGATCCTGATCTCGATGCCATTTCTTTTCCTGGCGCTCGATCTGCCGAAGGCGATCGTCAACGGCCCGATCCAAGGGCGCGGCTTTATGACGCCCGATGCGACGGCGCGGTTCCTTGAGCTGAAGTTCGCGCTGCCGCAGTGGCTTGGCGGAAGCAACCTCAACTTGTTCAGCGGCTTCGAACTCAGCCGCATGGGTTACCTCGTGGGCCTGAGCTTCGTATTCCTCGGGCTCGTGTGCATCAACGGCCTGTTCAAGTTCTACATCAATACGTTCAAAGGCCGCCTGGGCGAGCGCATGCTGCGCCGCCTGCGCTACGAGCTGGTCGACCGCGTTCTGCGCTTCCCCATGCCCTACTTCAAGAAGGTGAAGCCGGCGGAAGTAGCGACCATGATCAAGGACGAAGTGGAGCCGCTCGGCGGCTTCATCGGCGACGCATTCGTGCAGCCGGTGTTCTTGTCCGGCCAAGCGCTGACCGCCATGATCTTCATCATGGTGCAGAACATCTGGCTTGGACTGATCGCCGCCAGCATCGTGCTGATTCAGGCGTTTCTGATCCCGCGCCTGCGCAAGCGGCTGCTGGTGCTTGGCAAGCAGCAGCAGCTGACCGCGCGCGATCTCGCCGGCCGCGTTGCCGAGGTGGTCGAAGGCATCGGCGAAGTGCGTACCAATGACACCTCTAACTTCGAGCGGGCCGATATCTCAAACCGGCTTGGGCGCATCTTCTTCATCCGCTACGAGCTGTTTCAGCGCAAATTCTTCGTCAAATTCCTGAACAATTTCCTGGCCCAGCTGACGCCGTTCCTGTTCTTCCTGATCGGCGGCTACTTTGCCATCTCGGGTAGCCTCGACATCGGCCAGCTGGTGGCTGTGATCGCAGCCTACAAGGATCTGCCTGGTCCAATCAAAGAGCTGATCGACTGGGACCAGCAGCGGCAGGACGTGGAGATCAAATACAATCAGGTGTGCGAGCAATTCTCGCCGCAACCCATGATCACAGCGGCGCTGCAGGCGCCGACGCCGGGCGTCGTAGCCAACCTCTCGCAACCCTTGGCCGTATCGGGACTGACCATCACCGACGACACTGGCACGATGGTGCTCGAGCCGGTCGATTTCGCGCTGGCGCCGGGCGAATGGGTGGCCGCCGTGGGCGAGGTCAATGCCGGCGCCGAAATCACCGCCGAAGCACTGGCCCAGCTGGTTCCGCCAACCGCCGGCCACATCCGCATTGGCGATCAGCCACTCGATGCCATCAGCGCCGCAGTCACCGGCCGCCGCATCGCCTACGTCGGGCCCGATACTTACCTGCGCAACCTTTCGATCCGTGCGTGCCTGCTGTCTGCGCTCATGAACCATCCGCAGCGATCGCTGAGCGGGCAGTCCGGATTGAAGCGCGACCTCGAAGAAGCCCGTGCCAGCGGCAACAGCGAACTCGACTGGAGTGCAGACTGGATCGACTATGATCGCCTCGGCGTCGCGGATGCGAGCCACATCGACAAGCGCATCCTCAAGGCCTTGACGCTCGTCGAAATGGACGACGAGGTGTTCGAGTTCGGCTTGCGCAGTCAACCGGACGCAAGCGCCAGCCGCGCCATAGAAACTCCGATCCTGACGGCCCGAGCAGCGCTGAAGGCGAGGCTTGCCAAGGCATCGATTGCCCACATGGTCGAGCCTTTCGATCCCGACCGGTTCCAGAATCAGGCGACGATTGCGGAAAACCTGGTGTTCGGGGCCGCCCTTAGTAAGGAGTTCGAAGCGGAGAACCTGCCGCGCAACCGGCTCTTCCTTGACATTCTAGCTGAGAATGCGCTCGATCAGCAGCTCTACGATGTGGGTCGCAAGATCGCGGCAACCGTCGTCGAACTGTTCGCCGACCTGCCGCCAAACCACCCCTTTTTCGACCGCCTGAGTTTCGTCAAGCCGGAAGAGTTGCCAACCTATAAGACCATGCTTGCCCGCCTCGGCGATCGTGACTACGTCGCAGCCGACAAGACCGACCGCGGCTTGCTGCTCGGGTTGGCGCTGCGCTACATCGAGCCCCGCCACCGCCTGAACCTTCTCACCGACGATATCCGCACGCTCATCATCGCGGCACGCCGGCGCTTGATCGAGCGCATCCGTGCCGGCAAGTCCGCGACCGTGGCCATCTATGAGCCCGAACACTACAATGTCGGCTCGTCGCTCGAGGCCAACATCCTGTTCGGGCGCATTGCCCATGGCCTTGCCGACGCACCAAACAAGGTGCATCAGGCGATCCGCGAAACGCTAGTTGATCTCAATCTGCGCGACACCGTGCTCGAAGCCGGTCTCAGCTTCGTCGTCGGCAATGGCGGCAAGCGCCTGACCCAGGCCCAGCGCCAGAAGCTCGCGCTGGCCCGCGCCCTGCTGAAAGAACCCGACATCCTGATTGTCAACCGGGGGCTCGCCAACCTCAATCCACGCAACCAGCGGGCGATCATGGCCGCACTGGCCAAGGCGAAACCCAAGGCTCGGCCGAAATCGGGAACTACGAACGAAGTGGGGACCGTGGAAAAAAAACCACGAATGACTGTTTTTTGGGTTCTGGCGAGCCCTGCGCTGGTGGAATTGTTCGACCGAGTGCTAGTGTTTCACGACGGTCGCATCACAGCCGACGGCACGCCGGCCAAATTGATGGACAGCAGCAAGCAACTGAAGCGACTGGTCGCCTAAAGGAAAACAGGGCCGTCACATGAGCATCCAGGACGAAGTTGCCGTGTTGCGGCGAATCCCCCTGTTCGCCCACATCGATGCGCAAAAGCTGAAGCTGCTGGCATTTACATCCGAGCGCATCGTCTATGAACCGGGCCAAACCCTCTTTCTCCAGGGCGAGGAGGGTGACGCCTCCTTTGTCATCATCGATGGGCAGGCTGACATCCTGGTCGACAGCCCGCAGGGCCCCGTCTCCGTCGCCAAGGTCGAGCGCAATGCCATCGTCGGCGAGGTCGCCGTGCTGTGCGACGTGCCGCGCACCGCGACCGTCAAGGCCTTTACGCGGCTCGATACGCTGCGCGTGACGAAGGCACAGTTTCTCAGCCTGCTTACCGAGTTCCCGGAATTGACCGTGGAGATCATGAAAATCCTGGCGCTTCGGTTGACCAAGACGTCGACCGAACTGTCACAGGCCCGCAGCCGGCTTCTGGCCCTAGAACGGCCCAGCGCCTGACAGGCTGCCGGCATGCTGGACAAGCTCAGTGATCCGCGACTTCAGCCCTTCCGGCTCGCCAGCGGTTTGGTTCTGTTCGCCTTTGCCCTCGCGCATTTCCTCAATCATGCCGCTGCCCTGGCCGGTCTCGACGCCGCAAATGCCGTCCAAGACTGGCGGTTGGCCGCGACCCAGTCGGCGATCGGACGCGTGATACTGCCATTCGCCGCCGCGCTGCACGTCGGCCTCGGCCTCGGCAAGCTGGCCGCCCGTCGCGCAGTGGTCATGCCGCACTGGGAATGGCTGCAGATCGCGTCGGGCATTCTGGTGCCGATCCTGCTGATCCCGCATGTGGTCGCCATAACGTACTTCACCAGCCGCACCGGGTTCGACTACTCCTATACCTCGGTCGCGTACCTGCTCTGGCCGGCAGATGCGCTGCTGCAGTCGGCACTGCTGCTGGTGGTGTGGCTGCACGGCTGCATCGGTCTCATGTACTGGCTGCGCACGAAGCACTGGTATGGCAGGGCGAAGTACTGGCTGCTGGCAACCGCTGTTGCCGTGCCGCTGCTGGCGTTGACGGGCTTTCTGGCGGCCGCACGGGAGGCGCATGTCCAGTTCGCCAGTCCAGACGCGCTGCAGGTCGCACGGGCGGCGATGCACTGGCCGGATGCCACCCAAGTTGCCGCGATGATCGATGTGCGCATGACCAGTTGGGCAATCTATGCCGGCATCCTCACGCTTGTGGCCGCGGCCGTCGGGATAAGGCAACACGCGGCACTTCGCGCACCCTCGATCAGCGTTGCCTACAGCGCCGGCCCGACGGTGCGCAGCCCCATCAGCGCGAGTCTGCTGGAGATCAGCCGTACCCAGCGCATTCCCCATGCCTCGGTATGCGGTGGCCGCGCCAGATGCTCGACCTGCCGCGTCCGTATCGACCATGGCGCCGAGGGGCTTGCCCCTCCGCAAGCTGCCGAGCGCGCGACACTGGCCCGGATCGGCGCGGCGGAGAACGTGCGATTGGCCTGCCAGTTGCGCCCCCAGCACGACATCGGCATCACCCGGCTCGTGGCGCCAACGGCACAGCCGCTCGCCCGCATGGTGCAGTCCATGGCAGATGCCGACGGTGTCGAAAAGCACGTCGCCATCATGTTCCTCGATGTCCGCGGCTTCACCCGGCTGTCGCAAGACCGCCTGCCTTTCGACATCGTGTTCCTGCTCAATCAGCTGTTCGCGACCGTAGGTGAAGCGATCCGCCATGAGGGCGGCTGGATCGACAAGTACATGGGGGACGGACTGATGGCGGTGTTCGGACGGGACGTTGGCCTCGAAACCGGCTGCCGCCAGGCGCTGGCTGCCGCGCGGTCGATCGACCTCGCCCTCGACGGTTTCAACCAGCGCCTCGCCGCCGAGGTGGCTGGCGGCATCAGAATCGGCATCGGCATCCACGCCGGGCCCGTCGTCATCGGTCGGATCGGCGATGCCGACAGCGCGGCCGTCACGGTCATCGGACGCACGGTCAACGAGGCGAGCCGGCTCGAAGCGCTCACCAAGGACCACCACTGCCAGCTCATTCTGTCGCAGGCGGTTGCTGCTTCGGCTGGCCTTGATGCCACGATCGCTCCGCGTCAGACGATCGAGGTGCGCGGTTCTGACTCGCGACTTGAAATCCTGATTGTCAAGGCGGCTCGCGATCTGCCATCCCTAGAGGTGGCAGGCGCCGGGGGCGGCGGCAAGGAGCGCATGAGAGCATGACTGACACCTCGACGCTGCGTCGCACCCTCCCGGCGAGGCCGCCATGCCGGAGCTGATCCTGCCCTTCAAGCTCGGAGCGCACGATGTCGTGCTGCTGGCCCTTGCCTATCTGGCATTCAAGCACATGATCGGCGACTTCTTCCTGCAGGCGAAGTACCAGTGGTCGAACAAGGGGCGCTACGGACATCCTGGCGGACTACTACACGCGGCGATCCACGTGCTGCTTTCAGCGCCGCTGCTGCTGATCCTGCCGCCAGTCAACCAAGAGCACGGGCTGGTCGTGCTCGGTGCGGAATTCCTGGTCCATTATCACTGCGATTGGATCAAGGAGCAGGTGGTGAAAGCCAATCAATGGACGTTCCAGAACGATGCGTTCTGGCGTGCGATGGGTATGGACCAGTTCGTGCATGGGCTCACCTATATCGCCATGGTGCGGGCGCTGGTGTGAGCCACGGCAGCAAAAGTACGCACTGCAACAATTGAGAACAAGAGCATTTGCTGATACTGGCATCGTTGATCTGGGCGCAGCGTGCGCCCGCCTCTGCCCGAAAGCCCAACCCATGCCAGGCCTCAACCCCTACACCCCGGAGCGCGCCGGGCCGCCCCCTGCTGGTCCGGGCGTGCCCGTCACGGAACCTGCCAAGCCGCTATTTTCGCATAGAAAATACTGGGCGCATCGCTATGGCACGGCGACATTCCTGCCCATGTCCAGGGCCGAGATGGATACACTCGGCTGGGACAGTTGCGACATTATCATCGTGACCGGCGATGCCTACGTCGACCACCCGAGCTTCGGCATGGCGATCATCGGGCGGCTGCTCGAAGCCCAAGGCTTTCGCGTCGGCATCATCGCGCAGCCCGACTGGCAGAACCCGAACGCCTTCAAGGCGCTCGGCGCACCGAACCTGTTCTGGGGCGTAACCGGCGGCAACATGGATTCGATGGTCAACCGCTACACCGCCGACCGCCGCCTGCGCCATAACGACAGCTACACGCCCGGCGGCGAAGGCGGCAAGCGGCCCGACCGCTCCGTCGTGGTCTATGCCCAACGCTGCCGCGAAGCCTTCCCACAGGTGCCGATCGTGCTCGGTGGCATCGAGGCGTCGCTGCGCCGCATCGCGCACTATGACTATTGGTCGGACAAGGTACGCCGCTCGGTGCTGGTCGACGCGAAGGCCGACATCCTGCTCTACGGCAACGCCGAGCGCGCCGTGGTCGAGATCGCGCACCGCATTGCCGGCGGCGCCAAGCCTTCCGAGATCGACGACGTGCGCGGCTGCGCTGTCATGAAGCGCAGCGTGCCCGACGGCTACATCGAACTCGCAGCCGACGACCTTGACAGCGCGGATGAAGGCGGCCGCATGGTGCGCAACACTGAGGCGGTGGTGCGCCTGCCCTCGTTCGAGCAGGTGTCGGCAGACCCCGAGACCTATGCGCGCGCCTCCCGCGTGCTGCATCGCGAGAGCAATCCCGGCAATGCGCGCCCCCTGGTGCAGCGCCATGGCGACCGCGAGCTGTGGGTGTCGAAACCACCAATCCCCCTCACCACGCCCGAAATGGATCGCATCTACGAACTGCCCTACGCGCGCAGCCCGCATCCGGCCTACGGCGATGCCAAGATCCCCGCCTGGGAGATGATCAAGTTCTCGGTCACGATCATGCGCGGCTGCTTTGGCGGCTGCACGTTCTGTTCGATCACGGAGCACGAGGGGCGCATCATCCAGAACCGTTCGGAGAAATCGGTTCTGGGCGAGATCGAGACGATCCGCGACAAGACGCCGGGCTTTACAGGCATCATCTCCGACATCGGCGGGCCGACCGCCAACATGTATCGCATGGCCTGCAAGGACCCGGTCGTTGAGCGCAGTTGCCGCCGCTTGAGTTGCGTCTATCCCGGCATCTGCCCGAACTTGAACACGTCGCACGATGCGCTGATCAGCCTCTACCAGAAGGCGCGCGAGCTGCCCGGCATCAAGAAAGTGCACGTGGCGTCCGGGGTGCGCTACGACCTCGCCGTCGAGAGCCCGGAGTACGTGAAGGAACTCGTCACCCACCACGTCGGCGGTTACTTGAAGATCGCGCCCGAGCACACGGAAGGCGCACCGCTGTCGAAGATGATGAAACCCGGGATTGGCACCTACGAGCGCTTCAAGCAGCTGTTCGACCAGGCGACCAAGGATGCCGGCAAGAAGTATTTCCTCATCCCCTATTTCATCGCAGCCCACCCCGGTACGACGGACGAGGATATGATGAACCTCGCCGTGTGGCTGAAGAAGAACGAGTACCGTGCCGATCAGGTGCAGACGTTCCTGCCCTCGCCCATGGCGCTCGCCACCGCCATGTACCACTCCGGCAAGAACCCACTGAAGGCGGTCAATCGGGGTTCGTCGGAAGCGGTCGACACGGTGAAGGGCTTGCGCCAGCGCCGCCTGCACAAGGCGTTTTTGCGCTACCACGATGCCGAGAACTGGCCGCTGCTGCGCGAGGCACTAAAAGCCATGGGCCGCGCCGACCTGATCGGCAATGGCAAAAACCACCTGGTTCCGACCTGGCAGCCGGCGGGCACGGGCCTCACGGGCGGCGAAGGCAAACGGCTCGGCAAGAAGCACGGCACGCAGGTGTTCACCACCAAGGGCATTCCGCTGTCGGGTCCAGGCGGCGGCGTGCGCGGGGCGCCGAGTTCCCGTAATGCGCCCAGCGCCAACCGGCCGTCGTCACGCACGCTGCCGAAGCGGGGCAAGTGAGCACGGCCGCACACCTGGCAGCCTCTTATCATGCCTACATCAGCAGCTTCAGGCACTCGGCGGCGGCGGGCGCGTGCTCTTCGGCGGCCCGGCGGCTGATGTAGCCGAAGATGACCAGTGGCGCGATCTTCGCGGTCATGATGTCTTCGAGATCGGTCTGTGGCGTCACGTGCGGGGCAACGGCATCGTACAGGCTCTTGGCATCCGGCGTGAGCTTGGCGGCGCACGCGTCGGCGGCTACCCGGTCGGCCGCAAAAGCCACGCAGGATGCAACGACCAGGAAACAGCACCCGGCGGCAAATCGGATCATGACAACTCCTCGGTTAGGCGCCACACTGCGCTTATATCCGGCCCCTTAGTCAGCGGCTACTCGGCTTGCGTTCTGTCACCTTGAAAAGGATTTGACTGACCTGTCCGATGGACACCGACATTGCATAGTGCCTGCAAGAACCCGACCAATGAGCTGAAAGCCATGCGTTTCATCGACGGCCTCCAGGTTTCGGCCGCCCTGTCCTACCCAGCGCTCGTCGACATCCTCGACGACGCATTTCGTATCGGTGCGATCTCGCCACTGCGTCATCACCACAGGATTTCGCTCGAAAGGCGGCCCGAGGCGATGATGCTGCTGATGCCGGCGTGGCAGGCATCGCACGAAGGTGCGCTGACCGCCGGCCCCTACATCGGCATCAAGCTCATCACCATGTTTCCCGACAACACGACGCGGCTGTCGAAGCCCGGCATCCAGGGCATCTACCTGCTGCTGTCGTCGGAGTCGGGCGAGCCGCTGGCGGTCATGGATGCGCCCTCGCTGACGGTTTGGCGCACGGCTGCGGCCTCGGCGTTGGCGAGCCGCTACCTGAGCCGGCCGGACGCCTCCCACATGGTGCTTGCCGGTGCCGGTGCGCTTGCCGAATACCTGATCCAGGCGCATGCCTCCGTGCGCCCCATCACGCACGTTGAAATCTGGAACCGCACGCCGGCCAATGCTGCCAAGGTCGCCGCGAAGTTCGCTGCCTCCGGACTCGACGTCACCGTCACGTCCGACCTCGAAGCCGCCGTGCGTCGCGCGGACATTGTCTCAACGGCCACTATTTCATCGACCCCGATCGTGAGGGGCGCGTGGCTGAAAGCCGGCACCCATCTCGACTGCGTCGGCGCCTATCGGCCCGATATGCGAGAAACCGACGACGACTGCGTCAGCCGCGCGAAGCTCTGGGTCGACACCCGCATCGGCGGGCTGAACGAGGCAGGCGACATCGTGATGCCGCTCAAGGCCGGCGTAATCACCGAGGCACAGGTGCTCGGCGATCTCTATGGACTGAGCCGGGGCCGGGCGTCGCTGCGCACGTCGCCCAACGACATCACCATGTTCAAGTCTGTCGGTGCGTCGATCGAGGACCTGGCAGCGGCAGTGGCGGTGTGGGACACGGTTCGCTCAGGTGGCAACGCGAACCACACCGGCCACGAACACGAGCGATAGCCACCCCATGCGACCACAGGTCAAAATCTGCGGTTTGAAGACGGCCGCAACCATGCAGGCCGCGCTCGACGCGGGTGCGGACTACGTCGGTCTCAACTTTTTCGCCAAGAGCCCGCGCTGTGTATCGCTCGAAGCGGCGGGCACCCTTGCCGACCTCGCGCGCGACGTTGCGAAAATCGTAGCCCTCCTGGTCGACCCGGCCAACGAGTTGGTCGATGAAATCATGCCCTGGCTCGCGCCCGACACCCTGCAGCTGCACGGATCGGAGACGCCGGCCCGGGCAGCCGAGATCAAGCGGCGAACGGGCGCGCAGATCATGAAGGTCATCAAGGTCGAAACCGCAGTCGATGCGGCATCAGCGCTGAGCTTTGCCGGGATCGCCGATCTGATCCTGTTCGATACCAAGGCACCGAAGGGGGCGGACCTTCCCGGCGGCAACGGCGTTGCCTTCGACTGGCGCATGCTCGACGACGTGAAGGACAAAGTGCCCTATATGCTGGCGGGAGGTCTCACGCCTGCCAACGTCGCCGCGGCTATCCGGCAAACCGGCGCCACCCGCGTCGATGTGGCCTCGGGCGTCGAAACCAGCCCAGGCGAAAAGGATGCGGACTTGATCCGCGCCTTCATCGCCAACGCGAAGGCGATCTGACGGCGTGGGTTGAACGGTCAGCGGTGCTTGCGTCGGCGTTCCGCGCCGGGGGCAGCCTTGGAAGGCTGACGCATCAGCGCTCCTGAGCCTGCTTGGCAACGGGCGGATCCACCAGCAACTGCCGCCACACCACATTGTAGGGGTGAATATTTCGGGTCTGGCCACCGGCCGCCACCAGCGGCCGCCGCTCGTTGCGCCAGCGGAAGGCGCCGCCGGAAAGATTATGCAGTTCCGTTGCGCCCCTCACTTTCAACCCCTGCCCCAGTCGCACCAGCAGGCGCGAACTGCGCAGCCCGACCGAGCAATAGGCGATCACGATCTTGTCTTCGAGGCCGCCGGCGCGCGTGGCGATCTCGGCGGCGTTGTCCCCGTCGGGTGCGGCGTGGATCGCCCCGTGCAGCCTGCTCACGGCGTATTCCTCGGCCGTGCGCACGTCGAGTAAGACGATCCGATCCGATGCCGCGGCGAGCAGGGCGACCAACGCCTCGGGCGCCAGATGCTGGATGTCGGGGAACGCCGCACGCACCTGCGCCTCGACCGCTTCGAGTGCCGCCGCTCGCGCGCTGTGCCGACGTTCGTCCTGCGCAACCGCCGTCGAGCGGCCGGCGATCAGGATCGCCGCAACCGTCAGCGGCATCACCACGGCAAGTCGGAAATAGGTGCTGAGCACACTCATGTACCACTGATCCGATTCTGGATTTACCCCATTACGTCCACGTGAAACTTCGGCACGCCCCAGAATTCGTAGCCGCCTGAGTTGAAGGCGATTTCGGTTTCCGGCTGCTTCTGGGCGCCAAGGTCAGTGGTCCGGGTTTCTATCACGTGCGGGCCAGGCTTCGCATCCCACTCAAAATGGAACCGCACCCACGTGTACCGGCGCATGTTGGGCCCTTGCACGCGCGCCACCTGCCAGTCGCCGCCGTCGATGCGATAGTCGACCCGCGCGACCCCGTGCTGCGGTGCCCAGGCATATCCCAGCATGGACCGCTTACCGGCCTTCACCCGCGGCTTCTCACCAAGTTTGAGCGGGTAGTTGTGAGGCATGGCATGAGGTTCGGTGACGACGATCGGCAGCGTTAGCAATGACTTCGGCTTCAGCCACGTCACCATCGGCCCGAGGATTTGGTCCGCGGTCGTGAAGCGGAATTCATCGCCCGGCTCGGCCTTTGGCGCCTTGTAGGTCGGCCCTTGAAAGATGTGATCGAAGCTATTGAGCGGAGCCCAGAAATTATGATCAGCGATCTTGATCTCGGTGAGCCACTTGATCGACGCGGCACCCGTCCATCCCGGCACTATGACGCGCACCGGACCACCGTGGTCGAGCGGCAGATCGAGGCCGTTCATCTTGAAAGCGAGGCCGATGTCGTCGCCGCGCTGCAACAGTTCGCTCACCGGCAGTGGCCGCCCGGTGTCAGATGGCTGCCCAGGGATTTTGCTGTCGACCCCGGACCACATCAGAGCCCACTTGGCGGTCTTCTTCAGTCCCACCAGACCCAGGATGTGGGACATCGGCACAAATTGCCACTCGGCCTGACCGACCGCGCCGAGGCCCCAGCCGTTCCCCTTCACTTGGCTCTCGCCCTGCTGGGCCCAGAACAACGAGCGGCCGTTACCAGCGCATTCCATCGTCGCGACGATGGAGCGCGACGGCATGCCCAGCAGGTCGTCATAGGTCAGGGTCAACGGGCGCTCGATGCCGTTACCGTGGATGTTGAGCTGCCAGTGCTTCGGATCGACACGGGGATCGAGCAGCGGGCGTGGCGTCGCATAGGTGTTGCGGATGAAGAATTGCTCAATCGGCGTGATGAAGGTGTTGAAGTTCCACCACTTCGCGCCCTGGCTCTTGTAGCTGAGATCGGTGAGTTGCGACAAATCCTTGACCAGTTCGTCGCGATAGCGGCCAGTGCTGCGTGTCGCCTCCCGCTCGGTGGCCGCAACTCCGGAACGGAACGAGCCAAGGGGGGGGTCTGCTCGCGCACCAAAGCTAGTGCCCAGGGACGCTGCCGCCGCGCCCGTCACGAACATGCGCCGATCTAGACTGCTCACGGACAGAGGGTTGCGCGCGCCACCACCCGGCACAATTTTGCCCTTGAACACCTCCGGCATTATGCACACCCCAACCGCACGAAGCTGAATAAATTTGGGCAAACAGCAGATGAATTGCAAGTGGCCTACCGGGCAGGCCCATAAATTGCTATACGCTGTTGCATCAAAACCGATTGCCTTAACTTTTCTCGAGCGAGCGGCCCTGAACGTGCGCGTGACAGCCGGCAGGCACGAAACCGGGCGCCGGCGCACCGCACGGGCACACCGTGGTGCGTTGTGGGCAGGCGTTGCCGTGGTGCTGGCGCTCGGCGTTATCGTGACGGTTACGTTCAGCGCGTCATTTGCGCTGGAGCACCCGCGATCATCGATGCCGATCGCGCCCTTCGCGGCATACTTTCTCGCCATGGCCGTTGGGTTCCTCGCGATGACACCACTCGTTGCGAGGTCATCAACCCTCGACATGTCCGATGTATGCGCCCTGACGGCCGTTATGTTCCTGTTCGGGCTTGGCCTGCGGCTCACCTTGCTGGCTTCGACGCCGATCCTGGAAGTCGACTTCAACCGCTATCTGTGGGACGGCGCGCTGACGGCCCATGGGTTCAACCCCTATGCCATCGCCCCAGCTGACGTCTCCCGCCTGCCCTATGACGATTTGCGCCTCGAACTCGCCAAGGCGTCGGGCACCGTGTTCGAAAACATCAGCTATCCCGAGCTGAAGACGATCTATCCGCCCGTCGCGCAGGCGACATTTGCGCTGGCCTATTACTTTGCACCGTGGAGCCTGACGGCATGGCGCATCATCTGCATCGCCGCCGATGTCGCGACGTTCGCTTTGATCGTTGCACTGCTAGCCGCATGCCGCCGGTCGCCCTTGTGGGCCGTGCTCTACTGGTGGAACCCGCTGGTCTTGAAGGAGCTTGCCAATAGCGCACACATGGAGGCCATTCTGCTGCCCCAGGTGCTGGCCGCGCTGCTGTTGGTGGTGCGCCGGCGTCATCTCAGCGCGGCGCTGGTTCTCGGGCTTGCGATCGGGACCAAGCTCTGGCCGGTTCTGCTGATACCGCTGATCCTGCGGCCGCTCGTTGGAGCACCACTGCGTCTGGCCACGGCGCTGCTGATCCTGGCCGGACTTGGCATTGCCTGCGCGTTGCCGGTGTGGCTCGGCGGCATTGGCCAGACGTCCGGGTTCGTCGGCTTTGCCACCCAGTGGACGACGAACAGCGCCCTGTTCCCGCTGCTGGAGCGCGCTGCAACAGCTCTGCTAGCGCCGATCTCGCCAAGCCCCGTACTTCCAGGGCTGCTGGTGCGCACGGTAGCGGCGCTCGCAATTGCCGTGGCAGCGCTGGTGCTGGCCTGGCGCCCGATCGCCGGCGCCCGCGATCTGGTCGCCCGTGCCACTGGCACGATGACTGTCCTGCTGCTGCTCAGCCCGGCACAATTCCCCTGGTATGTCCTGTGGGTGCTGCCGTTCGCCGTTTTGCAACCGGGCCACGGCTGGCATGTGGCTGCGGCCGTCATGCCGCTCTACTACACGGCCTTCCATTTCCACACCACTGGCACCTATGCCGTCTTCGAACGGTACGTCGTGTGGGCGCTATGGCTGCCGATCTGGCTCGCCCTCGCCGCCGACGTCCGCCGCGCCATGCGAACGCCGAGGCCGACTGCGAGTGCAGCGTGACGGCGCATCCTACGCGTCGGCGTCCTTGTCCTTGTCGCCGCCGGAAAGTTCCTTGAGCTTTGCAAACACGCGGGCCTGTTCCTCGGCCTCCGTCTCGGCCTTGGGCGCCGGCTTTTCCTTGGGCTGGATGATCTGTGCCGCGCTGACACCCGTGGTCTCGGCGGTGGGCAGCAGTGTGCCCGCACGCTCGGGCTCGGGGATGCCGGCATCGAGCCGCTCCTTGGCCAGACGGGCGGCCGACTTGCGCACCTCGGCATCGAGCTCGATCTGCGAGCACAGGCCCATGGTCACCGGGTCCTGCGGCACCAGGTTCGGCGAGTTCCAATGCGTGCGATCGCGGATCTGGGCAATGGTCGGCTTGGTGGTGCCGACCAGGCGCATCAGCTGCGTATCCTTGAGTTCGGGATGGTTGCGCAGCAGCCAAAGCACTGCATTCGGCCGATCGTGGCGGCGCGACAGGGGGGTGTACTTCGGCCCCTTCTTGGTCTTCACCGGCGGCACTTCGACCTTGGAAGCGGCGAGGCGCAGGTTCGCCCCGTCGTTCTCCTCGCAGCGCTTGATCTCCTCACGCGTCAGCTGTCCGGACGTGATCGGATCCATGCCCTTGATGCCGGCCGCCACATCGCCATCGGCAATGCCCTTCACTTCCAGCAGATGCATCCCGCAGAACAACGCAATCTGGTCGAACGACAATGACGTGTTCTCAACCAGCCACACGGCGGTGGCTTTCGGCATCAACGGTTTGCGGTCGCTCATGGGGGCTCTCCTGCGGCCGGCCCGGTCGACCGGACGGCGGCGAATGGACAAAATTTAAGGGATGGCGTGGATATAGCGACGGCGCGGCCCGTTTGCAACAGCACAGATGTTGCGTACTTGGCAACGGCACCAGCACTGGTCCGTTCCCGGGTCACGGCCGCTTTTGCCATTGACCGCCCATTGTCACGCGGCATTAATGCGCATGAGCCTCAGCCGATGGCTCATCCACCCGCTTTTGTCGCGCGCAGGGCACGGTTCCAGTGCCCGGTGCAGGATTTCGTGGGGCCGTGCGCATCCCAAACGTGTTGGCCCAACAGGCTGCAGGAAGGTCTGGCCGTCCACATGAACGTCTATCTGCCGATCGCCGAGATGTCCGCCAACGTTCTGGTGTTCCTCGGCATGGGCGCGGCGGTTGGCTTTCTGTCCGGCATGTTCGGCGTCGGCGGCGGCTTTCTCATGACGCCGTTGCTGATCTTCTCGGGCATTCCGCCGGCGGTTGCGGTTGGCACCGAAGGCGCGCAGATCGTCGCATCATCGGTTTCGGGCGCGATCGCCCAATGGCGGCGGCGCAACATCGACCTGATGATGGGAACCGTGCTGTTGTCGGGTGGTGTCCTGGGGTCTGGCATCGGCGTCATCCTGGTGCGTGAGTTGCGCCGCGCCGGCCAGTTCGATTTCGTGGTCGCCGTCAGCTACGTCACGTTCCTCGGCGCCATCGGCACGCTGATGATGGTGGAGAGCATCGGGTCGATCCGCAAGGCGCGCGCGGGACACGCAGTCCCGCAGCGGAGCGCCGGTCGCCACGCGTGGATGCAAGGCCTGCCGTTCAAGATGCGATTCCAGCGCTCGCACCTCTACATCAGCGCCATTCCGCCGTTCGTTATTGGCGCGTTCGTCGGCGTCCTGGCCGCCATTATGGGGGTCGGCGGCGGTTTCATCATGGTGCCGGCCATGATCTACCTGTTGCATGTGCCAACCAGCGTGGTCGTCGGCACCTCGCTGTTTCAGATCGTGTTCGTGACCGCCACGACAACCATTCTGCATGCGACGGAAAACAAGAATGTCGACGTGATCCTCGCACTCATCCTGATGGTTGGCGGTGTCATTGGCGCCCAGTTCGGCGCGGTGGCGGGGGAAAAGCTCAAGGGCGAGCAGTTGCGCTTCCTGCTGGCCGGCCTCGTGCTGCTGGTCGCGTTGCGGATCGGCTGGAGCCTGATCGCCGAGCCCGGCGATCTCTACTCAATTGCCACGGGGAAGCTCGCATGAGGCGGCGTGGCAAGATGCGGCAATGGGTGTGTGCGGCAGTTCTCGCACTGTCGTGCCCGGCGATGGTCGAGTTCGCCGATGCGCAGCCTTCGCCCCAGCAGAAGCGCACGCGGCCGGCAGCGCCAGCCCAGCCCAAGGCGCCGCTGCAAGCCCCCCCAGGCACGCCCCCCGCAACTGCCGACCAGAAGCCACCACTACCGCCTGCAACAGCTGATCTTCGCGAAACCGTGCAAGCCGACGTGTCGACCCGCAGCGTTGCCATCACATCGAGCTTCACCGGTACGGAAATCGTCGTGTTTGGTGCTGTCGACAACAGCCGCCAGCCCAGTGCCGAGTCGGGACTGTATGATGTCGTCGTCGTGCTCGAAGGTACGCCGAGCCGGCTCGTGTCGCGGCGCAAGAGCAACGTGTTCGGCATCTGGATCAACACCCAGTCTGTGACGTTCGAGGCGGTGCCGAGCTACTACGCGATCGCCTCCACCCGCCCGCTTGACGAACTCGCCGACCCGCTGTTGCTGCGCGAGAGCGACATCGGCTTCGAGCAGGTGCGCATGAACCTGATCAAGGGCTGGGAGACCGGCTTGACCACGGCCGACCTGGCCGAGTTCAAGAGCGCGGTGATCCGCCTGAAGCAGAAAGAAGGGCTTTATGTCCAGGAGCAGTATGGCGTGGTCTTCATCGGCCGCAGCCTGTTCCGCGCCTCGATCGAATTGCCAGCCAACGTGCCGGTCGGCCCGCTGGTGGCGCGCGTCTACCTGTTGCGCGAGGGCCAGCTGCTGTCGACCTATACGGCCCGCGTCAAGCTCGAGAGGCAGGGCCTGGAATGGGTGCTGCACACCTTCGCCTTCGAGTACTCGTTCTGGTACGGCGTGTTTACGGTCGCCGTCGCCGTGGGGGCAGCCCTGCTTGCCTCCGCCCTATTCCGCCGCAGCAGCCATTGACGCGGGCGTCAGCGCAACCGCACAACTGTGACGCACCGCCCGATCAAGCTTCGAGCAGGAGATCCAACCATGACCATGAAACGCAAAGTCATCATCACCTGCGCCGTCACCGGTGCGATCCACACGCCGTCGATGTCGCCGCACCTGCCGATTACGGCGGAGGAGATCGCCGATGCCGCGATTGGCGCTGCCGAGGCCGGTGCCGCCCTCGTCCACGTGCACGCCCGTGACCCCAAGACCGGCAAACCCGACCAATCGCCCGAGGCATTCGCGCCGTTCCTCAAGGTGATCAAGCAGCGCTCGAACTGCGTGATCAACATCACGACGGGCGGTGCACCGACCATGTCGGTCGAGGAGCGCCTGCGCCCCTGCGCGCATTTCAAGCCGGAAGTGGCGTCCCTCAACATGGGGTCGATGAACTTCGGATTGTACCCGATGCTTGCCCGCCAGAAGGAGTTCAAGTTCGACTGGGAGCGACCCTATCTCGCCGAGAGCGACGACCGCATCTTCAAGAACACCTTCAAGGACATCGCCGGCATCCTCACCACATGCGCCGCCAACAACACGCGCTTCGAGATCGAGTGCTACGACATCGGCCATCTCTACACGTTGCGCCACTTCGCCGACCGCGGCCTCGTCAAGCCGCCATTCTTCATCCAGTCGGTGTTCGGCATCCTGGGTGGGATCGGCCCCCACCCGGAGGACGTGATGCACATGAAGCGCACTGCCGACCGCTTGTTCGGGGGCGAGTATCAGTGGAGCGTGCTGGGGGCTGGGCGCAACCAGCTGCCGATCGCGGCGCAGTCGGTGGCGATCGGTGGCAACGTGCGGGTCGGTCTCGAAGACAGCTTATGGGCAGGTGCGGGCAAACTCGCCACCAGCAACGCCCAGCAGGTGCGGCTCGTGCGCTCGATCATCGAGAACATGGGGCTCGAGATCGCATCCCCCGACGAAGCGCGCGCGATGCTCCAATTGAAGGGCGGCGACAAGGTCAATTTCTGACCGTGCACGTGCGGCCGACTGCGCGCAGGTGAACGATTGCCGATCTGCCGTTCGTGTGGTCAGTACCGATGGCGGAAGATCGCGTCGGCGGCCGAGGCGGCGTTGATGATGCGCACGTTGCGATAGTCGCCGGTCGACGGGGGCGGCAGTGGCACTGCGGTGCTGCCCGTGGTGGTGGCGCCGGTTGCAATCGTCGACACCGGCTGCGGCGTCCCCCGCTCCACGCGCGGCGTCGCCTCGAAGTACTTGGCGATGCACGGGTCCAACTGTTTCATCGCGTCGAGCTGGCCGGGCTTCACGTAGGCTATGCGCCCACCGTCACACACATAAGCTTCATCCGCGCGTGCCGGATCTGCCCAGGAACTGGCCATGAGCGCGACCGCTGCAACAATACATCCCCTGACGAGGGTCATGATCGATCTCCGCTACCTTTACCTGATCAGGTGTCAGATTACGGCACGAGCGGTTACCAAGCCTTTACCGACCATGGATCAGGGATAGCGCCAGTACACGCCTCGCGGTGTTGTGACCTTCTGCAGGGTCGGGATGCGGGCTTCGGGCGGCCGCTCGCCGGCCTGGATGATCAGTTGTATGTCGTTCAGCAGCGCGGACTTCTCCGCATAGCCAGAGTGGTTGAGCGAAAAGATGTTGGTGCTGGTGGCGGTGACATCGATCGTATCCATGCCGGGGATGACGAGCGGGCCGCCCACGGGGCTGTCGCCGGCCCGGGCAACGCTGCCGGCCAGGCGCTTCGACAGCTCCAAGGCACGGTCGTTGGCGGCAACAAAAAGCGTGGTGCCTTTGCTGATCCCCCTGATTTCCTTGGCGAGATTTTCGAACCGATCGCGATCGACATCCGGCGCGGCAAGGATGATCTGTGAGATCTGGACGCCACGCGGCGCCGCATTCTTCAAGTCACGCAGCACCGGCAAAAGCACGAGATTGCCCATGCTGTGGGCGATGATGCTGATGGTCTTGGCACCGGACTCGCGTGTCACGAGGTGCAGGAATTCCTTGAGATAGGGTTCGGCCTGCTCGGCACTGCCGCGATCATAGCCATAGTCCTGCAGCCCGAGCTGCCCTTTCGACGGCCAGCTGTAGACGAAGGGTACGCCATCGAACTTGAGGTCATAGGCCAGTTGGGCCGCCCGAAAGACGGCGAAATCGAACGTGGTATTGAACCCGTGCACGAAGACGACGGCATGATCCTTGAAGCGGCTCGAAGCCGCCAGCCGCTCGCGGATGAGATTCAGATACTCCTGCTTTGACAGCGCCTTCACTTCCTGCATGGTGAAGTGCTTTGTCGGATCCTCGGCCTCCTGGTAAATCACGACATTGGTCAGCGGGATGCGGTACGCCCACGGCCGCTCGATGTTGGGCACCTGATGCGCCTTCGGCACGCTCACCAGGGCGCGGCCGATTTCCAGCCGCTTCGCCCGCCCGAAGTCGTACTGGGCACGCTTGTCGGTCGGCTTGGCGCCGCGATCCGTGCCATAGAATACAGGGACGACGTCGTAGGCCGGCGCGGGAGTAGGCGGGAGTGCGGGCGATGCGCCTGGCAAGCCACGGCTGCTGCTGCGGGGAGCCCGCAGCGGTTCCGCCTGTTGGGGCGGCGGCGCCGGCTTGGCGGCGTTGTCCTCGTCATCCCGCCGGGCACCTGCCGTCCGGTTCTGATTTTCCGGCCTCAGAGCGGGCAGCGGTCCGTAGAATTTCGGGCGTATGACCAAGCCCGCCACCCGCCCCGAGTCGCACTCGCGCCATTCCTGCCGACCACCCGGCGCAATGAAGAGGCTCCGGCACGTGGTCCCGCCATCGGCATACGCGAGTTCAAGCCGGCGCCCGTCGATCAGCCACTTACCATTACGGGCGGGTTGACCAGCGGCGGCCCTCTCGACGAACGTGCCGTCCCGATAGAACGCCACGGTCGAACGCTGGCGGGTATCGGTAGCTTCCAGCTGCAGTTTCTGGCCCGTGAGGAACCGCCCAAGGTCGCCTGCGGCCAGGTAGTCCGCCTGCGCGGTGCCCACGCTGGCGATGGCGATCAGGAGCGCGACGATCATGGTGCTCGTGGCGTGCCAGCGCGTGGCGAAACCACGTGCGATGCTGGCCCGAACGATAGTGACCCGCAACGACCTCGGCATGGCAAAACATCCTATGAAATGGCATTTCGCGGCCCAGCACAACAAGCACTGGGGTGCTAGCATGCCAGGGCAATGGTGGCCAGTTTTGGTGACACGCCGACGACAGGTCGCCAGCTACCCCACCGGCAATGCCTGGGTGCCATAGACCGCCCGCGCCCGCGCCTCGAAGGCATCTGAAAATTTGCGAAAGGCCTGGTCGAAGACGGCACCGACCAGCATGCCGAGCATGCGCGACTTGAAGTCGTAGGCGATAAAGAAATCGATCTCGCAGCCGCCGGTCGCGGCATGGAATTGCCAGCGGTTCTCCAGATAGCGGAACGGTCCTTCGATATAGCGCGTCTCGACCTTGGGTGCGTCCGGGTAGAGGGTCACCTCGGTGACGAACGTCTCGCGGATCGCCTTGTAGCCGACCGTCAGATCGGCGGTGAACACGTCCCTGCCGCCGCGCATCTCGCGCTTGCGGATGTGCAGCGCTTCCGTCAGGGGCAGGAACAGCGGATATTTCTCCACATCCGCCACCAGATCATACATCTGGCGGGGCGTGTACGGCACGCGGCGGCGGGTGGAAAATGTCGGCATGTCAGGACGCTACGCTGGCGGTGTGATTCACGGCAAGTGACCTGCTGTCGCGGCTGTTGGCGTCAAGCGACGCAGGAACTGCGCACTGGCCACATCCGAGGTCAAGCGAACGGACCGCTGTTGCAAACCGTAGCGCTCCAGCGCGGCATGGATGCGGGGATCGTATACGACCTGGAAATTCCACACATACTTCAGGAATTCCCAGTCGAACCGCTCGGGGCAGCCTGGCGCCATGTCGGGGCGGACCCGCCCATAGGACGATGCCACCCGCCGCAGCACGCGGGCGATGCACACGATCCGTGGCCGGTCGATCCAGAACACGGCATCGGTGCGCGCCATCCGCATATCGAAGGTACTGCTGTTGGTCCCATCGATGATCCAGCGGTCCTGGGCAACGACGGCCGCGAGGCGAGCGCGGTGGATGTCATCAGGCGTCTGGCCCCACCCCGGCTCCCAGAACAGCTGGTCGATGTGCGTTACAGGCAGCCCCGTTGCCACGCCCAACTGTCGCGCGAACGTCGACTTGCCGGCGCCCGAACAGCCAATCACGAGTGCGCGCTGAAAGGGCGTGTCGGGCGTGAGGGGCATAGCATCGATCGATCAAGTCGCGAGCCATATGAGTTGCGCACTGCCAATGGCACGGGCGTACATGCGCCCGTGCGATCGCCGGCCTCATTGGGCCTTGATCTGGTTCTCGCGGACAACCTTGCCCCAGATGCCGATCTCCTTCTTGAAGAAAACATCAAGCTCGGCCGGGCCGCCGAGAGTTAAGGTCATCTCCTGGGCTTCGATCAATCGCGACGAGATTTCAGGTTCCTTCAGCGTCTCCCGCATGGCCGTCTCGATCGCCGCAACGACAGCGGCCGGCGTGCCCTTCGGTGCAAATGCCCCCCACCATGCCTCGGCGGTGAACCCGTCGAAACCCGCCTCGATCGCGGTCTGCGTGTCCTTCAGTTTGTCCAGCCGCTTGACGCCGAACTGCATCACCGGGCGCACCTTGCCGCCCTTGATGTGCGGCATGATCAGCGCAGCCGATCCGCACACGAGGTCGATGTGGCCACCGATCAGGTCATTCATGGCCGGGCCGCCGCCGCGGAACGAGACGTGCGTCAATTCGGTTCCCGACCGCTTGCCGAGCAGCGTCATGGCGAGATGGCCAATGGTGCCGTTGCCGACCGATCCGAAGTTGACCTTGCCCGGAGTGGCTTTGGCCGCCGCCAACACGTCGGCGAACGACTTGAACGGCTTGGCTTCGCCCGTCGCGAGCAGATAGGGCGCCGTGCCGACCAGGAAAACCGGTTGCAGATCCTTCTCGACATCGACCGTCGGCTGGTCGAGGAGGGTTGGGATCACAGCATGTGAATCAAACGTCAGCAGGATCGACGAACCATTCGGCGCTGCCCTCGCAACTTGCGCCGCACCGATCGATCCGGCGGCTCCAGGCCTGTTGTCGACGATGACGGTTCGTCCAAGCCGCTTTTCCAGGCCCGGCTGCAGAATACGGGCCAGGGTGTCGGTCGAACCGCCGGGCGGAAACGGCACGACGAGCGTCATTGCGGAGCCTTGTGCCACGGCCGGCATGGCCGTCAAGGCAAGCGTGGCAGCGCCGCCGAAGATTGTGGTTCTGCGGGTGAAGTCGGGCATCTGGTCGTCCTCTTTTTCGGTTGCAAAGTCTGGGCACGGGAGGGATCGAAGGAGTGGGGCAACGCGCCTCGCGCGTGCCGGCGATAACGCTGGCTCATGCCGGCGCCTTTGCGCGGTGGGTGCGCCATTGCCTCGCGAAGAAGGCAATGAATGGCCACGCCACGACCAAGCCAAGCATCGCGGCCAGGGCCGATCTGATCATGGCCGTTCGCGTCGGCGAAGAATCTGCCGAGGCAAACAACGCGATCCCTGCCATGAACAGGTCGCGAACCACATTCCCATTGGTCACGGCTGGTATCCTAGAGCGTTCGCTACGGTACCGGGCGCCCTGTCTGGCGTCCAATGAACCGACGCGCCAGCCGCGCAGACGATCATCGCCATACTGCTAACCTCCCTTCGTGCAACGTTTCCCGAACCTGTTTCAACCGCGAGCTTTTTGTGGTGGCTCACGTATCGCATCAGGGCCCCACTCCGGGGCGCAAGCTCCTTCATAGGTTCCATGCCGCACCAACTGCAAGACCGCGCGCTGTCGGCGGGCCTCCGAGCTAATCACTCGCAGGGGTTCCGCGGTGGCGGCTGGCGAAAATGTCACGACGCCGGCCACCACAGCCGACGATCAAGTCGTGCCGAAGCCGCTACCGGGCTTCTTGTATTCGGGTCGTGGCGGGCTGAAAATATCGAGGACGCGGGCGCCATTGGGTCCGGCCCGCATGGTGTGGGGGACGTGGCCTGGCGTGCGCCAGAAGTCGCCTTTTTTCACGGCGATTTCCTCTGCTCCCTGGACGCGGATTGCCGAACCTTCCAGCAGCACACCCCACTGTTCTTCCGGGTGATGATGCAGTTTGCCCTCGGCGTTGGGGGCAATCGTCACGATGGACAGCATCGCCTGCTCGCCGGCAAAAATGCGGGTCGTCACGCCCGGGCCAAGCTCCCGGTGCAGCCCGTCGGTCAAGTCGTCGATATTGTGGAACTCTGCAGACTGTTTCATCTCGTCATCCATTGCATAAGGGGGGCGTTTCCTGTGCCCGATGCGCACCAGAATGTCGCATCTGCACGGCACCATCGCAATCACCGATTGCCATCCTCTCGGATCACTGAGGGTGATGCTTCGAGCAAGGGAAGCCCTGCGAGCAACGGGACGCCGCGACGCGGCTCTAGGTCGTGGACTGGTCAAGTGTTTCGCCTCGGTGTGGGGCAGCCCTTTCGAACGGTCAATCAACTCCAAACAGTTCCGGGCTCCCCGCTGTTTCAAGTGGGTCGCTTGAGGTCGAGTTTGCCGGCGACGAGATAGGTTATGGCGGTGAGGTTGCGGAGCGTGCGGTAGCCGCGGGCCTTGGCCTTGGCGGCCTGGACGAGGGAGTTGATGCCCTCGATGAGGCCGTTGGCAATGCGGCTGTCGAACCAGGCGAGGATACCGTCGG
>JAKFWF010000057.1 GCA_021730785.1 Hyphomicrobiaceae bacterium | reverse complement strand
GCGATGCGCGCCGTTGGTTACGAAACGAGGAGCATCGCCACCGAGCGCTACGCCCAGTCAGACGGCAGTCGTTACGATCACTGGATTCCACTGTGGCGGCGGCTCCCTAAAGGATTGAACGCGCTGGTCGAACAAGTCCGCGCCTACGGCTTCTTCGTCCATGCCTTGCTGACGGTCGATATCTTGCACGGGTTCTTCGACGGCGGATTTCTTCGTCGTACGGCACTCCGGGAACACGAATACTGGCTGTGGAAGCTCGCTGGAAAACGTCTGGTGCTGATGCCCTATGGACGTGACAGCTTTGTGTATTCGGATATGCCGCCGGACGAGCTCAAGACGATCACCCTCAAAGCGACATACCCGCAGACGCCGGCAGAGGATGCGGCGGTGCGCCGGCGGCTCGCACGCTTCAGCACACTCGCCGATGTGGTCGTCGGTGCTGTTGGGCACACGGTTTGCCTGCCACGCGTCGATGTCTGGACGGTGCTCTGGTATCCCGGCAACCTGGCGCTGGAGCCCGTCTGGCCGTCGACCAGGGGCCCGATCCGGATCGCGCACGCCAGCAATCACAGGGGAGTTAAGGGCACGGACGAACTCATCGCCGCCATCGAGCGGTTGCGAGCCCGAGGGCACGACATCACGCTCGACGTCATCGAGGGCGTGCCCAACCACCAGGTGCTCGAACGCTTCGCGCGGGTCGACATCGTGATCGACCAACTCTATGAGGGCTATGCGCTCGCCGCCGTCGAGGCGATGTCGCTCGGCAAGGTCGTGATCTCGGCCCTGGAAAGTCCGGCAGCGCACGGCCCGTTCATCGCGCGCTCCTACCTTGGCGAATGTCCAATTGTGTCTGCGACATCGGCGACGATCGAGGACGTACTGGCCGGTCTCTTCGCCCGGCGCAGCGCGTGGCCGGAACTTGGGCAGCGCACGCATAAATACGCCTGCACCTGGCACAGCCCGGACGCATCGGTGCGTCTCTTCGAGGGCATCTATGACCGGATATGGTTCGCCAACCCGCCTGCAAGACCGCGCAGCTAACTCAGTACCAGCTCCGCATGGCGCAGGGAACCTAAGGATCAACAGCGATCTCTCGGATGAACTCGCGCATCAGGTCGTGTCCGTCCCAAACGGTGGCGAACTCGAGCGCCTTGCCAACGGCCGCGATGCGGTCAATCCCACGCACGCCGCCTGAGGCGAGAAAGCCTTTCCACTCCGCCTGTGATATGCCGTGGCTGACGATGGTTTGCAGCCTGCGCCCCATGAAGCGCCGCAACGGCTCGAGATCAGCAATCGTACATTCATAGAACAGCCCAGCGCCGCAGTGTTCTTCGAGCGGGAGTGACTCGAGGGTCGAGAAGCGCACCACGTTGACGAGGTTGCCCGCGCCCTGGCGGACGCTCACCGATCGAGCCATGGCGATCTGGTCCTCGGCGACGCGCTTGTTCACGAAGTCGATGGCGGCTAATCCCGTGTCGAAGCGCGCCGACGCGCGCTCAAGTAACGGCCAGAAATCGTCCCCTGCCGCGGCGCAGTCGGCGGCAGTGCCGCGCCAGATCATCATGCGCGGCGATGAACATGCCATCTGGCCGAACTGATAGGTGTCGTTGACGTAGCGGCGAACCAACTCGTCTTTGCCATTGTGCCCCAGATAGGCTGCGGCATCGAACACACTGACCGACCATTTATGCGGGAAGCACAAGTCGCGGGCGTTCGGCGGCAGCGGCAATCGGCGCACCGCGGCGACCGTTTCGTCCCCGCCCCAGATGACACGGAGGTCGCAGCGTGCCGAGAGGGCGCCCGTGATCTCATCGTCGTGGTCGTAGCCGACGAGGGCGAGCCTCGCGCGCACCGGCTCCATGCCGCGTTCGCCCAGGATGCGATCGATCAAGGCGAGGGCTGCCTCGACCTGCGCCGAACGCTTCGAGGAAAGGCGCACGACATTGGCGTTGCCCATCAACAGCGAGAGCATGAAAGAGTAGAGAAAGATGGTATCTACATTGGCCGGCGCGATGTGGAAGGCCAAGCCGCGGCCCTGCCAGACGGCACCATTACGGCGGCGATCGAACTCGGCGGCGAGCTCCTGAATACGGGCACGTCGCATCCAGTGGGCAAAGGCGATCATCTCCGGATAGGGCCTGAAACCGATATCGCCGAGAATGGCGGCCGACAGCCGCTGCACAAAGGCGCGTGCCGGCTCGCTGAAGGGCACCAGTGGCGTGGCAGCGGCGATCTGAGCCAGGTCCTGGCCGGTCGGCACCAGAACTTTGACACGATCGAGCACTGAACGGGCGGTGGATGCCTTTGGCGGGTTCGGTTCCATCGATCCGTCAGCTCACTGTTTCAACCCGTTGCGCATGGGTATCGCTGCAGCCCCTGAGCTCGGCCTTGGGCAGCCGACCAAGCACCTTGAAGGTCCGGCCCAGCCGGCCGCAGGGGCAATCATCCTCGCCGGTGAGGACGCCGCGATCCTCGGTCAACAACGCATGACCCGGATAGCTGCGCGGCAATGCCGACACGACCTCGATAAGCCCTTCGCTGCCGACAGGCAGCGGGCGCCAGTCGAGTGGGTCGCGGATGACGACATCGGAGAACACCGGTGCGTGCAGGCGTCCTGCTTCGCACTCGACGAAAATGGAGCCGACCTGCTCGACCATGCCGTAGAAATTGTGCACCCGCGAGATGCCCGTCCACTGCCGAAGCTCGCGCTTGAAGGCGTCATTGTCGACCGCCTCGTCCTCGAGCTTCTTCCAGCCGCCGGAATGGATCAGGATGCCGTTGGCGAGGTTGATCCTGCGGCCACTGTCGCGGAGCGCGCCGACCAGATACCTCCAAACCATGAATGTGAAACCGAACAGCAGGATCGGGCCTTCGGCGGCACGTGCCACGAGCGATTCGATCGCGTCCGTGTCGAGGCGCATGTCCTCGTCGCCCAGCGCATAGGTATGCAGGCGGCCGAAGTTCGACATGCCGAGAATGCCGGCGCCCCGGGCTGAAAACGACGTACGGTCCTTAACGACACCGGGATGGTCGATGATCAGCATCGGCAGGCGCGCCTTGCCGATGAAGTGCTGCATGATGCCGACCATGACGCGCGTCTGCAATTGTGCGGTCGCGGTGTCCAGAACGATCTGTGAGACGGCTTGCCCGGTGGTGCCCGAAGAGGTGAGAACCTTGAACACCGCTTCGTCGGGCACCGATTTCAACAGATGGGTCTTGAACAGGCGCACCGGCAGAAACGGGACGTCGTCGATGCGACCGGCGGTCTGCCCGGTTTCACCGCGGGCGGAACGGATAGCGGCATAGGCTGCGCAGCCCGCTTCGTGCCGGCGTGTCAACGCATTCAGTTCGTCCAGCAGCAAGCGCGCCTTTGCGGCTTGCGTGGTCGAGAAAATGCCGCTTGAGAAAAAGTCGTCAAGCATCGCTGGATCAGTCTCTGGTGCCGGACAACATGCCAAGCAATTCCTTGTATAGCACCTTTTGCGCCGCAGATCGGGGAATTGCCGGCACGGCAACGACTGCCATCGCGCGGGGTGAAAAACCAAACAGTCGGACGGCCTCCGCCCGCACGCTTTCTATTTCGGCGGCGGTACGTGTGCCTTCGAGCACGACCCACAGTTGGTCGTCGATGCCGACGCAGGACGCCTCGATGCCGACGCCCGCGAGCCGACGCTCGACTTCGGCCATGTTCACCCGATTGCCGTGCAACTTGATGAAATCCATACGGCGGCCGGAAATGCGGATGTAGCCGCTTGGTTCGACGGCGCCCATGTCGCCGGTGGCCAACCGACCGCCCATCTCGTCGGGCTTTCCAAGATCGGCGCGGGTCATGGCATAGCCCAGCATGACCGAAGGACTGTGGACGATCAGCTCGCCTTCTTGGCCGACCGCGACCGGCTTACCGGCTTCGTCGACGAGTTCAATGCTCACACCCGGGACCGCCCTGCCGATCCGGCCGGCATGTTCCAACGCATCCTCGGCCGGCAAATAGGCGATGCGCGGGCCGGCCTCGGTCTGGCCATACATGACGACCAGCCGCCAGCCCTTGTCCCGCGCCAGCGCGGCAAGATGTTTCGTGCGCTCGACAGGCATGCGACCGCCCGCCTGCGCTAAGGTCTTCAGCATGGCGAGGGGGCGGCGCTCGAACCGCAGCCGCTCCATCATCTCGAAGTGGAATGGCACGCCATAGATCGAGGTCGCGCGCTCGGCAAACGCCCAGAAGCCCGGTTCCATGACGGATCGACGCGTCAGCAATAGCCGCGCTCCGACGGCGATGTGGCTGTGCACGACCGACATGCCAAAGGAGTACTGCAAGGGCAGGTGGGCCAGCGCGCATTCCTTGGCATCGAGGGCCATGTAGGTAGCAATGCTGTCGGCGTTGGCGCCCATCATGCCGTCGGTGAAGCGCGCGATTTTCGGCGAACCGGTCGACCCTGACGTCGACAGCAGTACGGACAGTCCGGGGTGCAGCCCGCCCAGGGGCCGACTGCGCTCGGTGACGGATAGCTCGCCGTCGGCACCATGAATCAGCACTTCGGGTTGGTAACGCTCGAGGATATCGGCAACGACAGCAGCACCAGTGTCGGCGCCAAGCAGGATGACGGCATGCCCTGCCGCCAGCAATCCGAGGTAGGTTTCCAGGCACGGGACGGTGTTGGCGGCCAAGACCACGGCCAGTCGCTTTTCAGCTCCGAACCGTTGACGCATGTGGTGCGCCGCAGCCAACGCGGCATCGTAGGACAGCTGCCGCCCGGCATCGTCTTGCGCCAAGGGTGACAAGCCTGCGCGGCTCACTGCTTGCTCAAACCAGTTCATCGTCCAGACTTTGACGCTTCACATTTTGCCGGGCTTTGTTAAGCATTCAATGGTGGCCATGGAGACCATCAGAATGTGACGCCGTGCTTGGCAAGGATTTCCTTGGCCTTGCCGACGCTGCTCATATCGATGATATCGTTGGTGTCCAACAAGATTTCGAACGTGTCCTCAAGGACGGCAACAAGCTGCATATGTGCAATCGAGTCCCACTCCTTGATCGAGTTGTACTTCAGATCATCCGTCACAACTGCATGGTTGATTTGCAGCGTTGCCGCGAAGGCCTCGATCAACATGCTTTCGCTGGTGGCCATTGATCTGCTCGCTCCATGTTTGCTTGATTTTGCCCCTTCCCCGGCACTGGCGTGTGAGGGAGGCAGGGTCGTTCTTGTGACGCTCGATGAAACGTGGCCCACATCGGTCGGTGGCCGCGGCGACCGCGTCGCGCGGCGTTCCGCTATCGCATTGCGTTTGCTCCGGGCGGCGTAGAGAGTCAACCCAAACATCAATTTCGAAGCACGGTGTCCGCAGTTCCGCTGCGATTCGACACGCAGCAGTTCGTCCGACCTCTGGTGGCCCGGACAACCGGCAGCGCCTTAGCCCGGCTTCCTCACCAGCGTCGAAATCCCGTTCGGGTTCGCGTCCTGGAACGTATATTCCGTGGCCCCCAGTTCCTGCAGCCAGCCTTCGACCTCGGCCTGCGAATGCTGCCAGGCGTTGTGCGGATGATACCAGTCGAAGTTGACCATGTTGTTGGTCTCGTAGTCGAAGGCGTCGTTCCAGAAGCACTTGACGAAATTGTAGTAAAGCAGCCGCTGCACATCGTGCGTGCCGGCCGGAATGCCGAGTGCGGGAATGGGCTTTTGCAACGTGATCCGGGCATCGAGCTTCGACAGCTCACGGCCAAGTTCGGTCAGGCCTTCGCACGCCTTGTAGCAGGCCTCCGGTTCGAGCCCCATGAACGCGTTGCGAATGTGCTGGTCGGTGAAGTAGCGCGCAGCTCCCATCTGTCGGTAGACGTAGAAGAAGAATTGTCCGCCCGGCTGGACCTTCGCATAGAGCGCGCGTACCGCATCACGCGTGTTCGGCGTGTGGTGCAGCACGCCGTCGGCAATAATGAAGTCGAAGTGGTTGTCGGGGAACGGCGCCAGCATCAGATCGGCCTGCACCACCGTGCAGTTCTTCAGGTGCCGTGTGTTCTCGAACGTGGTCGCAGCCGCAGCCGACACGTCGAGGGCGAACACTTCGCCGGCGCAGGCCTCGGCCATGAATTTGCTGTTGAAGCCCGAGCCCGGCCCGCATTCGAGGATCCGCGACTTGCCCCGGTAGAACGCCTTCAGCGCATCGATATTGGGCACGCCGAGCTTCTTGCAGTACCAGCCGAACAGGAATTCCTGGTGTGCCGGTTCATGCCCGTAATTCTTGAAGCGGCGCCATTTGTCCGAGAACGTCTCGTTGGTTTTGGCCTGCTCGCTGGCGGCCGCGCGCGTCGGGCCACCCTTGGGCGCCGGCAGGCCATGCGCGGTGGCGAATGCGGTGAGATCGGGCTGCAACGGGCCGGTCAGGAAGCAGGGGACGCCCTGCAGAACCGGAAACCAGCCGCCATCGCTGGCGTGCAGCACGCCTTCGATCACGTGGCCATCGGCCTCCTTGAATACCTGGAGGCGCAGGTCGTCACTCAGTCCCAGCTCGGCACTAATGAAGTGGCCAAGCGCTGTCGTCCGCATGTGAGTTCGCCCAATGTCAAAGATGGCTTGTGTTGCAATGCACCCGCTTTAGCGCGCGCGTGCTGATCAAAGTCAAGCTGGTGCACTGTCGTGCAACTGCGATGGTATGACGTCGATGCCGCTTCCTTCGGGCAAGTTCGATGCTCAGCCCAGGAGTTCATAGCGCGCGAACAGCTCTTCCAGATTGAGCAGCGACCACACCAACAGCCGCAGGTTCTGCTTGCCGGTCAGGTGCTGGTTCAGCAGGCCGGTGGTGTATTTATAGTCGAGCACGTTGTAAATGCGCGCATTCTTGTCCAGCAGCCGACGGCGCACATAGTCGATGCTCTCGCCCTTGAACCAGCTGGCGTCGGGGCCTGAGAACCCCTGCTTTTCGCGCTCGGTGACATCGGTCGGCAGGAACTTGGTCATCATCTTGCGCAGCAGCAGCTTACCGTCGTTGGTCTTGCGGAAGTAGTTCAGCGCCTTGGAGCCGGGCGCATTCTCATTCATGCGCATAACGACCTCCTTCAGGCTCGACAGCTTCATGCTGACGGGCAGGCGCATGCCGAATTCGACGAGGTCGTTGTCGAGGAAAGGCACGCGCGTTTCGAGCGAGTTGGCCATCGAGAGCTTGTCTTCTACCACCAGCAACCCGTGCAGGAAGGTCTTGCACTCGAAATACATCGAGTGGTTGACGTAGTCCTCCGGCCGCGTGAGCTGGTCGGCGTGCGAGCTGAACACGTCGCGGAAGATGTTGCGCGGCGACACATCCTTCACCTCGCTCCAGATCGGTGCACACGCCCGCGCCAGATCGGCCTCGGGCAAGATCCGCTGCCAGAACCCGAAGTACTGGTCGATGTAGTGTTCGAAGTCGTTGTTCACGACGGCGCGGTAGTAGCGCCACGGGTAGCCGCCGAAGATCTCGTCGCCGCCGGTGCCGGCGAGAACCACCTTGTTGAACTTGCTGGCGAGCTGCGAAACATAGAAATTCGGATAGGACTGGCCGACGCGCGGTTCCTCCAGATGCCAGGCGAGACGCGGCATCACGCGCTCCATGTCGCCCGACTTCAGCACCATCTCGTACTGTTCGGTCTTGAACAGATAGGACATGCGCTCGGCAGCCGCACGCTCATCGAAGCCGAGTTCCATGCCCGACGCCGAACTCAGATCGAAGCCGCAGGTGAAGGTGCGCATGTAGGGCAGCTGGGATGCAGCAACCGCGGTGATCGATCCTGAATCCATGCCGCCCGAGAGGTAGGCGCCGACCGGCACGTCACTCACCAGCTGACGGGTGACAGCGGCTTCGAACAGGTGGGTGAGCTCTTCCAGGTATTGCTTTTCAGTGCGTGGCTGTTCCGGCTCCTGGAAATTGTAGTCCCAATACCGTTTTACCTGGAGTTCGCCCGTGCGTGCCGGGCCGCCGGCATCGATGGAAATTTCGCCATAGGTGCCGGCCGGCAACATGCGCACGCCTTTGAACAGGGTGCGGTCGGTGAAGTAGTTCTGGAAGGTCAGGTATTCGACCAAGGCTTCCTTGTCGAGCTGCGAACGGTAGGCCGGGCGCTCGATCATGGCCTTGATTTCGGACGCGAACAGCAACGTGGCGCCGTTCTGGTAGTAGTACAGCGGCTTCACGCCAAAGCGGTCGCGGACCAGGAACAGCTTGCGCGCGTGCTTGTCGTACATCGCGAACGCAAACATGCCGTTGAGGCGCTTCAGCGTCGTCTCGATGCCCCACGTGGCGAACGCGATGAGAATGACTTCCGTATCGGTGCGCGAGCGGAAGCGACGGCCTTCTGCCTGCAGCTGCTTGCGCAATTCGGGAAAATTGTAAATTTCGCCGTTGTAGGTGATGATGTAGCGGCCATCGTTGGTCTGCATGGGCTGGGCGCCGGCATCGCTGAGATCGATGATCGACAGCCGCCGATGGCCGAGCCCGACCGCGCCATGCATCCAGTGGCCATCGCCGTCAGGTCCGCGGTGGGCAATGGCGGTCGTCATCTTGCGCAGATACTCGAGCGAGGCATCCTGCCCATTCGTGTGAAGTATTCCTGCAATCCCGCACATGTCGGCTCCTGCATGTCATCCGCGGCCGTGGGCCGGGCATTCGGTCTAGCGACGAATAGGTATCAGGCCGATGCGACCAGCGTCCGCTTGATACCTTCTGCCGGCTTCACGAAGGACGCCACATCGAGCCTCGCCCCTAGTTTTGCGAGATCCGGCACGATCGGCAAAGGTGGCGCCTGCTCGGTCCGCTGGACAACCGGCGACCGCCCGGCAGCCTGACCAACGGCGGTGATGAAATCATGCATGGAAATGGCATGCGGGCTCGCGAAATTCCAAACTCCGCGCCACCCCTCGATACACGCCTGAACGAGAACACGCGCCGTATCCGCGACGTAGGTCGGCGCGAACAGCAGGCCATCGCCCGACTTCGGCAGCGTCACGGGTTGCCCGCCGCGGACGTTGTCCATGATGCGTGCGATCATCGAATTGCCCTGGCCCGGTCCATAAACGAAGAAGATCCGCATATGGGCGACCGACAGGTCCGCCGATTGAAAGGGCAAGGTCAGCGTCTCACACGCCAACTTGCTCGCGCCATAATACCCCGTCGGCGCGACGGCTGCCATTTCGTGCATCGGTCCGCTGAACGGTTCGTAGACCGTGCCGGTGGAGGCAAACACCGCGCGGCTCACGCCGGCCGTTTTCGCCCACAACATGAGTTGGGCCGGCACGTCGACGTTGACCCGGAACACGTCCGGTGCGCCGGCCGGAAACTCGCGATAGCGATCCGATTGGGCGAGATGGAGGATCGCGTCCATGCGACGCGGCAGTTTCGCCGTATCCAGCCCTTCCGACAAATTCACATCGAGCCACTCGACGTGTGCGGGGGTTGGATGGCCACGGTGCCGCCCGCGGGTCGTCGCAAAGACCTCGTGACCGGCCAGTGCAGCCACCACATGCCGGCCGACGAACCCGGTTGCGCCGGTTACCAAGATCCTCATTACTGGCGGCCCCTGCGACGCGACATGCACAGAATTCCGAAGTCAGATCGGCCAAACAAGCGTCAACTACGGGCCTTGGCGCGGCGGCTGTCGACGGCCTCGATATGGTTCTTGCGCCAATCGATCAGCTGCCGCAAGCCTGCCTTCAAATCTACGTTCGCCTTAAAGCCGATCTCGTCGGCGGCCCGCTTCGGCGATCCGATGCGGTTGCGCACCAGCGTCGCCTGGCTGCGTTCCTTGTATTGGATCGGCTGGTTGCAACCCGTGATCTGGATCAGCATCTCGGCCAGCTCTTTGAGCGAGGTGCGCTTGCCCGTACCGACGTTGTAGTAGCGGCCGGCGATGTCGGCCTTCATGCCGCACAGATTGGCGGCCGCACAGTCCTGCACCGCGACGAAATCAAAGGCCTCGCTGCCGTCGCCAAGGATGGTCGGGCCCTCACCCTTGTCGATGGCATCCAGCATCTTCATGATCACGGCGATGTAGGCCCCATGATAATCCTGGCGCGGGCCATAGACGTTCATGTAGCGCAGGCCGACCACGGGCAGGCCGTAGCGATGGTGGAATGCGGTGGCCATCGCCTCGCCCGCGATCTTGGTTGCGCCATAGAAGTTCTTGTTGAGGAAGGGATGATCCTCCGTCATCGGCTCTTCGATGGCATCGCCGTAGACCGAGGCGGATGACGAGTAGACGAGGCGCTTCACCTTGTTGGCGACGCAGGCTTCGAGCACGTTGAACGTGCCGCGCACGTTCACGTCGAAGGCGGCGCGCGGGAACTCATGGCACTGCAGCAGCCACAGCGCGGAGAAATGGAATACGCCGTCGGCGCCCTTGATGGCGGCGTCCAGGATATCGGGCTGGGTGATGTCACCGCCGGCGTCGTAAATTTTCACGCGCGGATCGCGCAGCGCACCCTCGAGGTTCTCATGGGTGCCGCGCACGAAATTGTCGAAAACGACGATCTGCGCCACGTCCTCGCGCACAAGCTGGTCGACCGTATGCGACCCGATCAACCCAGCGCCGCCGATCACCACGACCTTCTTGCCGCGAACATCCATGGAATATGCTCCCTAAAATGCCTGATCCGATTGCATGTGCTCAAGGGACCACAAGCAGTACCTGATCGTCCTACAGCAGGTGAGCAATCGAACTCAACAGACATTCGTCAGGTTGCCACATGCCATTGCGCGACCGTAGGGCAACACGATGTACCGGTACGATTTTTTTGACTTGGGGTAGATGGTGTCAGAACGGATCAGAGTTCAAACCGGTACACCCGCTTCGGTCGACGCAAATCGGGATGCGGGGTCGCAGTAGCAGGCGACCATGGCGCGTGCCACCGCGTCTGGATCGTGCCAGCGCTCGACGAAGCGCCGGGCATCGCGGCCCCAGTGCGGCCACTGGGCCTGGGCGTCGAGGATGGCGGCGAGATCGGCAACCAACCGCTCGGGATGCACCCGCCGCAACGGCAGCTCCGCGCGCATGGCGGGCGGCACAAAACCCAGATCCTCGTCGCGGATCATGCAGGCGACGGGCTTGCCCAGCGCCATCATTTCAACGGCGAAACCGCCGTACCAGCCACCTAGGACCTGATCGATGGCAAGGTCCGCGTCCCGGTACATGGCAAGCGCTTCGGCGTGGGGTTTGTTCTCGACTAGGATCAGATCGAAGTCGTAGCGGCCCCTGAGCTGCTGCAATGCCTCAAGGATCATTGGCGTGCCCTTGATGCCGGCATTGCTCGGCGCATGGACGATCCGCGGGCGCCCGCTCGCGCGCGGCAACGCGACCGCAAGTTCACCGATCTCGCAACTTGCGTACGGCAAGAAGGTTGCCGACGCCGGCAACTCGTGACCAAGATCCGGATTGAGATAGAACACGTGATCACACAGCGGCAGAAGCCGCTCGATCATGCGGCGGCGCTGCGCGTCGTGAGTGCTCAGGCACGCGCCGTAGACCGGGCAATGCCCCTCGGCACAGGCGGTCCACACATTGCGCTTGTTCGTGTTGGCCGCACTGCGCACGTCGCAGCCCTGCAAGGTCATGAAGACCTTCTTGCCAAGGCGACGGGCGATGCGCAGGTCGGCTGCGAGAAACGGTGCGAGGAGCGACCGGCGTCCCGTGGCGTCCTCGAAATACAGATAGGATCGTCCAAAATAAAAGTGAACGATGTCGTATTTGAATGGCGCACTTATTCCGAAGGCGATGCGTCGTGCCAGGCTCGTCGCATGCCGCTCATCGCGGCGCTGCAGAACGCGGTCGGCACGGTAATTGAGCCAGGTATCGCTGTTGACGACCAACTCGCTCTCGATGCCAAGGCGACGCTCGGCGCGCGACAGCACCCAAGGCTGATTGCCCACATTGACCGGGCCGTGCAGGACGCGCAGGGGGCGATTGTAACGCGCTCGAAACGCGGCGAGCCAATTTGCCGCGACCGCGGCCGGGGTGGCGCCTGCGTCCCGCTTGTCCTGCTGCCCAACAACGCTGTCCATGACGTCCAATTCCCGTTGTGAGGCCGAGGTAGGCGGCCGTTGCATTGGGTTGTCAAGTGACCGCGCAGCTGCGGCTGGCGATGCAGCCACTGCGATCTTCGTCCATGCTCCCGAGCTTACCCGAACACAGGTGATCGCCGCGCTTGTTGTGCGAACGCCAGCGCCTCGACCTGATGAGCGACCTGCCGCCAATCGAAATGGGCCTCGGCATACCCTCGCGCAGCCACCCGGAGCAGTGCTGGATCAGCCGCCAGTGCCTGTTCGATCGCCGCTGCGAATGCGGCTGGACTTTCAGGCTCGGCCAGGAACATCCAGGGCTCGGCCTGCAGTTCGTCAATGCCGGCGACGCGGGTGGCAACGCAGGCCCGTCCTGCCGCCGCGCAATCGCGGATTTTCAACGGCGCCAGCCCGGTGATGCTATTGCGACCGACGGTAAAGGGCGCGAGCACCACGTCGGCTGCATTCAGCAGATGGTTGACGGCCTCGGGCGGCCGCGCGCCCAGCCAGCGGATGGGCGCTGCTGCACCCAGCATGACCCGCGCTTCGCCTTCGAATCCTGCCCGTCCAGCGCCATCGCCGATGACGGCGAGCATCGAAGCGCGGCCGCGATCGGCGAGGTGTCGCATCGCCGCGAACACCGTTTTGAAATCGAGCGCCGGCCACAGATTGCCGGCAAACCCCAGGATCACGCCTTCGGCCGGCAGTCCGAGACGCTGGCGACACTGCGCCTGATCGAGCGGCTCGAACGTCGTGAGGTCGGTGCCGTTGTCGATCACGCGGATCTTCCCCGCGGCGATGCCGCGCTCCACCAGCATGGCCCGCAGACCGTGCGTAACGACGCGGATCGCGTCCGCGCTGTGGGCTTCGCGCAGTTGCAACCAGTTGGCAGCGCTGACCAACGCGTTGGCCCGCCCCATGGCGGCCAAGTCCGCTCCGAACCAGGCGTTGTATTCGACGATGACCGGCACGCCCCAGCGGCGGCGCGCAAAGGTGACGATCGGCCACGTGCCAACGCTGGCGCGCAGGTAAACCGCGTCCGGCGGCGCGAGGGTGCGCAGGCACGCGACGAGTTGCGGCAGCAGCGCCATGGCCGGCAGTCCGCGGGCGCGACGGCGCGGCAGCAGGCGATGGTCGATCGCCGAGCCAATTTCGACCGGCATCGCCCCGCCGGGCTCGGGCGATACCAGCGTCACATGGCATTCTGGCCGCGACAGGTGGCGGGCCAGATTGAGCACGTGGATCGCTGGGCCGCTCAATTGACCGAGATCGGCAACCGTGATCAGCAGCAGGCGGCGCTTCGATGGCCGCACACGATCGGGGCAGGTGCTGTTCACGTCGCCCGTAGCGCCGTCTGGACCGCATCGACGATGCGGTCGATGGTGGCATCCTCGAGGTAGGGGTGCATGGGCAGACTCAGCACTTGCCCCGGCAGACGCTCGGCGACAGCCACGCCCGAGGTTGCGACCGGGTAGTGCCGGTAGGCCGTCTGCTCGTGCAGCCCGCGCGGGTAGTAGACCATGGTCGGGATCCCAACTGCCCCAAGCGCCTTGATCAGCGGATCCCGCTTCGCCGCATCGACCTTGATTGTATATTGCGCCCACACGGACAGCGATCCCTCCGGCACGTGCGGCGTCGTCACCGCGTTGTGCAGGCCGCGGGTGTAGCGCTGCGCCACGCGCTGGCGCGCTTCGATCTCGTCGGCAAAGATATCGAGCTTGGTCATGAGGATGCCAGCTTGCAGCGTATCGAGCCGACCATTAATGCCGATGCGGACAATATCATACTTGTCGTCGCCCTTGCCGTGCAGGCGGATCGACTTCAGGATCTCTGCAAGTGCAGGGTCATCGGTCAGGATGGCGCCACCGTCGCCGTAGCAGCCGAGTGGCTTTGCGGGAAAGAAGCTGGTGGCCGTTGCCAAACCGAATGTGCCGACTTTGCGGCCCTTGTAGACCCCACCGAAGCCTTGGGCAGCGTCGCCGATTACGAACAGGCCGTGTTCGCGGGCAAACTGCTCGATCGCGTCGTAGTCGGCAGGCAGACCGAACAGATCGACGGCAATCAGTGCCCGCGGCGTCAGGCCGGCGGCGCGCGCAGCAGCGAGGCCACCAGCGAGCTTCGTCGGCGCCACGTTGAAGGTCGTCGCATCGACCTCACAAAAGACCGGCGTAGCCCCGAGCAACGCGATGGTCTCGGGCGTTGCCGTGTAGGTGAAGGCCGGGCACAGGATGGCATCGCCCGGGCCAATGCCCTTGGCCATCATGATCATCAGCAGCGCGTCCGTGCCGCTGGCGCAGCTGATCGCATGGCGTGCCCCACAGAAGGCTGCCAGCTGCGCCTCGAACTCGGCGATCTCCGGCCCCATGATGTACTGGCCGTGATCGAGCACGCGGGCGACGGCACGGTCGACCGCGGGGCGGATGCGTGCCTGCTGGGCCTTCAGATCGATGAAGTCGATTTTGGCTGGACCCGCGCTAGAGCGCGACGAGGCGGTCATGGGAAACCTCCTGATAGCGGCTACCATCGTCGGGACAGACGAGATCGGGGCCGAGCTTGCGGCCGAGCCTGCTGACCCAGCCGATGCGGCGAGCCGGCACGCCGGCCATCATCGCGAAATCGGGCACATCATGGGTCACCACCGCGCCGGCTGCAATGAAGCAATAGGCGCCGAGCGTATGGCCGCACACGATCGTGGCATTTGCGCCAATCGAAGCACCTGTCTTCACCAGCGTGCGCGCGAACTCGTTCTTGCGTTCAACCGCCGCGCGCGGATTATTGACGTTGGTGAATACGCAACTCGGCCCGCAAAAGACGTCGTCCATCAACTCGACGCCGTTGTAGAGGCTCACGTTGTTCTGGATCTTGCAACCGCGCCCGATTTTGACCGCCGGGCCAACCATCACGTTCTGGCCGAGCGAGCAGTTTTCGCCGATGTCGCAATCCTTCAGGACGTGCGCGAAATGCCAGATCTTGGTGCCGCGGCCAATGCGCGTCGGCTCATCCACATAGGCGCTCTCGTGGATGAACACGCCGTCAAACGGGCCAGCCATTTTGGTATCTCGCTGGATTGTCGAGGACGGGTGCCAAGGCCGGATGGCGTTCGCCGTTGCCAGGCTCCACGGCCGCGCGCCGGATGTGTGCCACGGTCTCGATCGAAGGCCTGACGTCGGAGAGCGGGAAGCCGCGCCCCGCCACGATCTCGCGATAGCTCAGATCGTGCAGGTCGGTGAAGCCCTCCGAGAACTCGATTTCCTTCTCGTCGACGGTGATCGAGCGGAACGTGGTCTTCTTGCCCACGACGGCCGCCGGCAGATCGCGCGCGTTGATCGACAGGAACCAGCGCACGCGCGCCCGGTCATATTCGAGATAGCCGCCGGCGCAGTCCATGGCACGATGATGCACGACGTTGCTCTTGAGCTTGCCGAACACGAAGCTCAGCATGTCGAAGAAGTGCACGCCGATATTGGTTGCGATGCCGCCCGACTTTGCTTCATCGCCCTTCCAGGACGTGTAATACCAGCGCCCGCGGGAGGTCATGTAGCACAGGTCGACATCGTGGATGCGGCCCGACGTATCGGCCGCGATCCGGTCGCGCAGCGCAATGATCGCCGGGTGCAGGCGCAGCTGCAGGATCGTGTTGATCTTCCGGTTGGTCTGGCGCTCGATCTCGAGCAGGGCATCGACGTTATGCGGGTTGAGCACGAGGGGCTTTTCGCAGATCGCGTCGGCATCCGAGCGCAATGCGAAGCGCACGTGCGCGTCGTGCAGGTAGTTCGGCGAACAAACGCTCACATAGTCGATCTTGCGGCCCTCGCGGCGCTGGCGGTCGATGTAGCGATCGAAGCGCTCGAACTCGGTGAAGAAGCGCGTGTCGGGAAAGTGGCTGTCCATGATGCCGACCGAGTCGGACGGGTCGAGCGCGGCGAGCAGCGTGCCACCGACAGTCTTGATGGCCTTGAGATGGCGCGGCGCGATGTAGCCGGCAGCACCGATCAGTGCGAAGTGTTGCATGAAGCCTCAATTGGTCCGTTAAAATGAATAACGCAGATCACGCCTTGACCAGGTTTGGCCCCGACAGGCCGGCCCTGGCACATGCGTTGCGGGTATCGACGACGAGTTTGGCGTTGGCGGCCAGCAGCTTGTAATCGACGTCGTCGTGGTCGGTCGCGATCAGCACGGCATCGAAGTCCTTGATTGTCGCGGCTGTGATCGGCACCGATTTGCGTCCCGCAAGTGACGCATGCTCGCGCGTCATCGGGATCACGGGGACGTAGGGATCATGATAGGCGACGCTGGCGCCGGCATGCTCGATCAACTCGATCAACCGCAGCGACGGGCTCTCGCGCATGTCATCGACGTTCTTCTTGTAGGCAACTCCGATGATCAGGATGCTGGCGCCATTCAGACCGCGCTTCAAGGTCCGGTCCATCGCTTCGCGCAGACGGTCGACCACGTACTGCGGCATCGCAGTATTGATCTGCCCGGCGAGTTCGATGAACCGCGTCGTGACGTCGAACTCGCGCGCCTTCCACGTCAGATAGAACGGGTCGATCGGGATGCAGTGGCCGCCGAGGCCTGGCCCCGGATAGAACGGCATGAAGCCGAACGGCTTGGTCTTTGCCGCATCGATCACTTCCCACACGTCGATGCCCATCTTGTCGTAGATCACCTTCAATTCGTTGACCAAGGCGATATTGACCGAACGGAATATGTTTTCGGTGAGCTTGACGGCTTCGGCCGTCGCCGATGACGATACCGGCACGGTTTTCACGATCAGCGCGTCATAGAGGGCGGTCGCATAGTCGAGTGCCAGCGGATCTTCGGCACCCACCACCTTCGGGATCGTCGCGGTGCCGAACTGCTGGTTGCCCGGGTCCTCCCGTTCCGGTGAGAAGGCGAGGAAGAAGTCCTGCCCGCACACGAGGCCGCTCGTTTCCAGGATCGGCCGCAGAATTTCCTTGGTGGTGCCGGGCCACGTGGTCGATTCGAGCACCACCAGCTGCCCGCGCCGCAGCCGCTTGGCGATGGCCCGGGCAGTCTGTTCGACATAGAGCAGGTCGGGCTCGCGGTGCTTGGTCAACGGCGTCGGCACCGCGATCAGGATCGCGTCCGGCTCGGCCAGCCGGTCGAAGTTGTCGGTCGCCTCGAACCGCTTGCTGGCGAGCGCCTCGTTCAGGACATCGGTCCTGATGTGCTTGATGACTGCTTCGCCCTTGTTCAGGCGCTTCACGCGTTCCGCATCGATATCGAAACCCAACACGGGAAAGCCCACGCGGGCCGATACCAGTGCCAGGGGAATGCCGACGTAGCCGAGGCCGACGATGCCGACGAGCAAGAGTTTGCGCGCGATCTTCTCTTTCAGCGCTGCAACCAGCGCCGGACCGTGAAGCCCGTCAGTTTCGTTTCCGCCCAAGGCCATTGTCAGGAACCGTTTGTTGCCGCCTCGGCCGGTATTGGCGATCGATGTTGCGATGTCAATCCGTTCGATGCCCGGCGCGCATGCGCACGAAGACAAATGCCCTAGTCTCCGCGCCCCGTCCGTTCGCAGGCTAAGTGGTAACGCATGTCGGCTGCGCGAATGCGTGAGGGGTGCATGTTCCGCTCGGAGGATTTTGCAAGCCATTGCGATATATATAAAATTCGAATACCGGCTCGCATTTGTGACTGCCAGCCCTCAGGCGCTACCGGATTCACACATGTCGGTTGCAGGGGCGGCATTAGCCGAGATTTGGCCGAACAAGAGTTCGGCCAAATCTCGGCGGTTTTCGTCACGGCCGCGTAGGCGGCCGTCCACGACAAGGTTCAACCCCATGGTGTTTGAGGTGACTCCAGACGCCTGTCCGGCGCTGTCATTTGCCCAAGCACCGAACTTGCGACCCGTTGTCGTGGATGGCCGCCTCCGCGGCCAAGACGAGAAGGTGGAGCCTATGATCCGCACAGCTATGTTTTTAAGTTGCTGCAATTCCTGAGTAATTCGAACGCCGAATCACTTGTGTGAATGCCGCAGGGACAAGCCCGAGGACGACACCGGTGAGGAGTGCATCCCAGGACGGTCCGATGCGGGAACAAGACGCTCCTTTCCCCCTCACTGTGCGGTCAGCCCGCCGTCGACCACGAGTGCGGAGCCGGTCATGAACCTGGCGTCGTCGGAGGCCAGAAAAATAATCGCCAGCGCGATGTCCTCGGCCGTGCCCAGCCGGCCGATCGGGTGGCGCAACCGTGAGGCTTCGCGCGCCGTGTCCCTATCGTTCGACCGGTTCATCGCCATGCCGCGCACGAACGTCTGCGCGCCCATGTCGGTGTCGATCACGCCCGGATGCACCGAGTTGACGCGGATCTTGTCGCCCTTCCTGGCGAAGGCAAGCGCGGTCGACTTGGTGAACAGCGTAACGCCGCCCTTGGTCATCGAGTACAGCGGGTCGAGGGCCGAGCCGACGAGGCCCGCGACCGAGGCGAGGTTGATGATGGCGCTGCCGTGCGGGCTTGTCGCACTGGCGGCACGCAGCGCTGGGGCTGCGATCTTGCTGCCGAGGAACACGCCCGTCATGTTGACGGCGACCAGCTTGTGCCATTCGTCGAGCGTCGCCTCCTCGAAGTCGCGCCCCATGAAGATGCCGGCGTTGTTGACCAGGATGTCGAGGCGTCCGTAGGTGGTTGTGGCAGCGGCGACGGCCGCCGTCCAGGACGTCTCGCTCGTCACATCGAGCGAGACGTAGGTCGCCGTGCCACCGGCCCCCGTAATCGCCGCGACCGTCTCACGGCCCTGGGCATCGAGGATGTCGCCGACGATGACCTTGGCACCTGCTTCGCACATCAGGCGTGCCGTCTCGGCGCCGATGCCGCGTGCCGCGCCCGAGATCAGTGCAACTTTGCCAGTGAGATCGTTCATGGGGGGGTCCGTAGGAAAGAGCGAGTAGGGAGTAGGGGACTTGAGCACAGGGAACGCCCCTGGCACCTTAGACCGGCGACAGCCCTGACACTATTCGCTATTCGCTATTCGCTACTCCCTTCTCGCTTCCCAACGGACCTCACCATGCGCATCGCCTGCGGCGGCTTCATGCACGAGACCAATACGTTCGTGCCCGAGGTCACGGGCTGGGATCGCTTTTGCATCACCGGCGCCTGGCCGGGCTTCACGCGCGGGCCGGACATCCTGAGCCGCATGCGCCCCTTCAATCTCGCCATCAGCGGCTTCATGGGTATCGCCGAGACGGCTGGCCACCAGATGCTGCCGCTGTCGTGGTCGTTCGCGCAGCCCTCGGGTCCGGTGGCCGACAGCGTGTTCGAGCGCGCCTCAGCCTACCTGCTGGCCGACATCGCCGACGCGGCGCCGGAGGCCGTGTTCCTCGAACTGCACGGCGCCATGACGACCGAGACGATCGAGGACGCGGAGGGCGAACTGCTGGCCCGCGTCCGCCGCCTGGTCGGGCCGGACATGCCTGTCGTCGCCTCACTCGACCTGCATGCCAACGTCACCCAGAAGATGGTCGATTGTGCGAGTTTCCTGTCGGCCTACCGCACCTATCCGCATGTCGACTGGAAGCAGACGGGCGAGCGCGTGGCGCGCTGGCTGCCGCGCGTGCAGGCCTGGGGTGCAAAGCCGGCGCGCGCGTTCCGGCAGATCCCGTATCTGATCTCGCTCGCCGCGGGCTGCTCCCTGATCGAGCCGATGCGGGGGCTTTACGCCCTGCTGGAGGCGATCGAAACCGAGACCGGCGTGCATTTGTCGCTGTGCCCGGGCTTCCCGTCGGCAGACATTTACGACACGGGCGCGACCGTGATCGGCTATGGCGCCGATCAGGCTGCCGTCGATGCCGCTGTCGAGCGACTGACCGCAGCGGTCATGGCGGCCGAAGCAGCCTTCCTCGAACACCGCGCGAAGCCCGCGGCCGAAGCGATCGGAACCGCCTTCGCGCGGGCCGCTGGCGCGACGAAGCCGGTGATCATCGCCGACACGCAGGACAACCCCGGGGCCGGCGGCGCCTCGATCACCACCGGGCTGCTGGCAGCCCTGTTGGCCGCCAAGGCCCAGCGCACACTGGTCGCCCTGCTGTTCGAGCCGGCCATCGCTGCGGCTGCGCATGCAGCGGGCACAGGGGCAACGATCGACGTTATCTTCGCCCGCGATGGAACCGGGCCTGGCGAAGTTCCGCTTGCAGCACGGGCGCAGGTGATGGCCCTGTCCGACGGCCGCTTTGTCGGCACCGGCCCCATGGTCGGCGGCCAGCCGATCAACCTTGGGCCTGCGGCGTGGCTGCGGATTGGCGGCGTCGACGTGGTCATCGGCTCAGTGCGCCAACAGCCGCACAGTCGTGCCCTCGTCACCCACCTCGGCGTCGATATCCAAGCCTATCAGGTGATCGTCCTGAAAAGCTCGGTGCATTTCCGTGGCGACTGGCAGGCGCACGCCGACAGTGTCGTCGTGGCAGCGTCGCCCGGCGCTGCCCTCGACGACACCGGGATCATCCCCTACGGGAAGCTCCGGCCGAACGTCCGCCGCCGCCCCATGGCCAATAACTGAGCGAGTCTGCTTCCAAATCTTGTCTGCTGAGGCGGGTCCACGTCCGCGACCGGGCACACTAATGGCCGCCTGACGCAACTTGCCAAAAAGATCACGTCTTCGCCTGCATGGCGGTCAGAACAAGGGCGCCACCGTGATCGACGGCGGCTTGGAATGTCGCGGTGACGATGGTGGAGGTACCGTCTTCAACGACCACGGCCGGACCGTCAAATGACATGCCGGGCCTTAGTTCCGAGCGTGCATAGACCGATGCGTCGCTCCACCGCTTGGCCGCGTTGTCGTAGAGGCGGCGCTTGCCGGCGGCCTTGGCGACGCCGCTGCGTGCAGCAGCCGCCAGTATGGCCGGCGCCGGCGCCACCGTCGTCACGAGCACGCTCCAGCTCATGATCTCGATCGTCGCGTTGGGGATGTGCCGGGCGAACAGGCGGCGGTATTCGGCCTCGAACGCCTCGCGCAGGCTGGCGGCATCGCTGTTCGCCAGTGGCCGGTCGGGCAAGGCAACGGCAATCTCATGTCCCTGGCCGAGATACCGCATGTTCGCGTGCCGTGTCGCTTCGAGCGGTTTGCCACCAGCCGCAGACTTCGCCAGTGCCTGCGCTTCGCTTGCCATCTCGGCGAGCACGCTCGACGCGATCGCCGCATCGAACCGATCGAGCCGCATGTGGCGCGAGCGGATGATCTCGTAGGCGGCCGGCGCCATCAGGAAGCCGACCGCCGAGCCGACGCCCGCATCGGGCGGCACGATGATGCGCGTGATGCCGAGCTTCTCGGCGAGACGGCACGCATGCAGCGGGGCTGCACCGCCAAACGCAATCAGCGTCCGCGATGTGATGTCGACCCCGCGCTCCACCGCGTGGACGCGGGCTGCGTTGGCCATGGTCTCGTCCACGATCTCGGCGACGCCGAAGGCCGCTTCGAGCGCTTCGACGTTGAGTGCGCGGCCGATGCGGTCGGCCAACGCGTGCGCCGACCGGCCAGCATCGAGCGTGATGGTGCCGCCTGCGAAATTGGCTGGATCGATGCGGCCGAGGATCACGTCGGCGTCCGTCACGGTGGGGTCCTGGCCACCGCGGCCATAGCAGGCGGGACCGGGCTCCGACCCCGCACTGCGCGGCCCGACGAGGATGCGGCTCAGCGCGTCGACACTTGCGATCGAGCCGCCGCCGGCGCCGATCTCCACCATCTCGATCACGGGGATACGCACGGGCAAGCCGCTGCCCTTCATGAAGCGCGCCGAGCGATCCACTTCGAACGAACGCGATTTCAGCGGCCGGCCGTTGTCGATCAGACAGATCTTGGCCGTGGTGCCGCCCATGTCGAAGGAGAAGATCAAGGTCTCCTCCCGCTCGGCGGCTAGATGGGCGACCAGGATCGCGCCACCTGCCGGCCCTGATTCCACCAACCGCACCGGAAAGCGGATCGCGGTGTCGAGGCTCGCCAAGCTCCCGCCCGATGTAATCAGATGGATCGGCACCTTCGATCCCTTGGCCTTGAATGCCGCATCGAGCCGCGTCAGGTAGCCGGCCATCAAGGGTTGCACATAGGCGTTGGCCGCGACCGTCGACGTGCGTTCGTATTCGCGGGCTTCGGGCGCCACCTCGCAGCCGAGCGAGATGCTGACACCGGGGCAGTCTTCGCGCAGGATGGCCGCAATCGCCCGTTCGTGCGCCGGATTGGCATAGCCGTGCATGAGAACCACCGCGACGGCCTCGACCTTCGCTTCCCGGATGCGCTTGGCCACGCCCCGCACCGCCTGCACATCAAGCGCCAGGCACACCGCACCGTGCACATCGACGCGCTCCGGCACCGTAAACCGCAAATGGCGGGGAATGAGCACCTTCGGCCGCTCGATGAACACGTCGTACTGGTCGAAGCGGCCTTCGTCGGCGATCTCCAGGCTGTCGCGGAAGCCGTCCGTCGCGATGAGCGCGGTTCTGGCGCCGCGCCGTTCGATGATGGCGTTGGTCGCAAGCGTGGTGCCGTGCACGAACACGTCGATCGTGGCAACGGTCAGGCCGGCACGGGCGAGCACTGCTGCGGTGCCGTTGATCACGGCCTCTTCCGGCGCGCGCGGCGTGGTCAGCAGTTTCGACGTCAGCCGACCGTTCGGCGTGTCGAGCACGATGTCCGTGAACGTGCCGCCAATGTCGACTGCCAGTCGTATCGCGTGCCGCATGATCAACCGAACCTTCGTCGCCTTCTGCCGAGACGCCGATCAAGCCCCATTCAGGGACCAATCGCAAGAGTGGGCGCGGCACCAACCAACTGCGCCTTTGCGTTCCTACCAGCGGATCGCGTAAAGACGGGGCCATGACAGCAATCACCAAATCCCCACGCACGACCAAGCCCCGCGCGGCACCCGCTGCTAAAGTGCGGCGCGCCGGCAAGCCGAAGATCCCGAAGGTCGGCTTCGTCTCGCTTGGCTGCCCGAAGGCGCTCGTCGACAGCGAACGCATCATCACGCGGCTGCGCTCCGAGGGCTACCAGATCGCCGCCGACTACGATGGCGTCGACGTGGTCGTCGTCAACACCTGCGGGTTCTTGAACTCGGCCAAGGAAGAGAGCTTGTCGGCGATCGGCGAAGCCATGGCCGCCAACGGCCGCGTCATCGTCACCGGCTGCCTCGGCGTCGAGGAAGCGCGCATCCTGGCCGAGCATCCAGGCGTGCTCGCGGTCACAGGTCCCCACCAATACGAGCAGGTGATGGAGGCCGTGCACCAAGCCGTGCCGCCGCTGCATGATCCCTTCATCGATCTGGTGCCGGCCGAGGGCTTTCGCCTCACACCGCGCCATTACGCCTATCTGAAGATCTCGGAAGGCTGCAACAACGCCTGCTCGTTCTGCATCATTCCCGATCTGCGCGGCAAGCTTGCCAGCCGGCCGGCCAATCACGTGATGACGGAAGCCGAAAAATTGGTGCAGGCCGGCGTCAAGGAACTGCTGGTGATCAGTCAGGACACCAGCGCCTACGGCCTCGACATCAAGTATGCGACGAGCCCGTGGAAGGGAGCGCCCCTCGCCGCGCGGTTCCTGGACCTCACGACGGCGCTCGGCCACCTCGGCGCCTGGGTGCGCCTACACTACGTCTACCCCTACCCGCACGTGGACGACATAATCCCGCTGATGGCGGACGGCAAAATCCTGCCCTACCTCGACATTCCCTTCCAGCATGCCTCGCCGCGCGTGTTGAAGGCCATGCGCCGGCCCGGCAACCAGGACAAGACCGCCGCCCGCATCGCCAAATGGCGCAAGATCTGCCCGGACCTCGCCCTGCGCTCGACCTTCATCGTCGGCTTCCCCGGCGAGACGGAAGAAGACTTCCAGATGCTGCTCGACTGGTTGCAGGAGGCGCGCCTCAACCGCGTCGGCTGCTTCAAGTATGAGCCGGTCGAGGGCGCCAAGGCCAACGACCTCGCAGGCGCCGTACCGGAGGACGTGAAGGAAGAGCGCTGGCACCGCTTCATGGCAGCCCAACAGGAGATCAGCCGCGACATTCTAGGCACCCGCATCGGCCGCACCATCGACGTCATCATCGACGAGGTCGACGAGGAAGGCGCGCTCGGCCGGTCAAAGTGGGATGCGCCCGAGATCGACGGCAGCGTGTTTCTCAACGGCGCGACCGAACTCGTCGCGGGCCAGATCGTGCAAGCGAAGATCGTGCACGCCGACGAGTATGATCTGTGGGGCGAGGTTGCGTGAGCAAGTTCGAGGGCGTTGCCCTCGAGCTCCCACCAAAGGCCTGAGGCCTGCGGAAACCCAGTTGTCAGGCGTTGGCAATCAGCGCCCGCTCCAGGTCTGCGATCAGGTCGCCGACGTCTTCGACGCCAACTGAGAGGCGCAGCAGGTCTGGAGGACAGGGGCTTGTCGGTCCCTCGATCGAGGCGCGATGCTCGATCAAGCTCTCGACGCCGCCGAGCGAGGTCGCCCGCTTCCACACCTGGACGTGCGCGGCCGTGCGGATGGCTGCCGCCTCGCCACCGGCAACCCGGATCGACAGCATGCCGCCAAACCCGCCCGGCATCTGCCGCCGCGCAATCTCGTGCCCGGGGTGGTTGGCCAATCCCGGATAGAGCACCTCAGCCACCCGGCCGTTGTTTGCGAAATGCCGGGCGATCGTCAGCGCACTCGCCGTTTGATGCCGCACCCTGACGTGCAGCGTGCGCATGCCGCGCATCAGCAGAAACGCTTCGAACGGCGCCAAAATCGCGCCGATGTCGCGGCGCACGCTGGCTGCCCGTTCGAACAACGCGTCCTTGGCCTTGAACGTCAGTGAACCCGCCACCACGTCCGAGTGGCCGTTGAGATATTTCGTCGCCGCATGCATCACGACATCGGCGCCGAACTCAATCGGGCGCGTGATCACCGGGCTCGACACGGTTGAATCAGCCCCGACGATGGCGCTGGCCGCGTGCGCGATCTTTGCGACGGCCGCAATGTCAGAAACGACCCACGTCGGGTTCGACGGTGTTTCCAGCCACACGCACCGGGTGCGGCCCGGAATGATCGCCGCCCGCAGGGCATCAAGATCAGCGTTGTCGACGAACGTCACCGACAGGCCCACCGCCGCGGTCTGCTCGGCAAGCCAGCGGCGCAATCCCCAGTACATGACCTTGGGCGCCACGATGTGGGCCGGCCGTTCCAGCGACAGAAACAGCGCGGTCGCTGCCGCCATGCCCGAGCCGAACAGCAAGGTTGCAGCACCCCCTTCGAGGCGGTTCAGCACCTCCTCCGTCATGCGCACGGTCGGCGTATCCGGCCTGCCGTAGATGTAGCCCTTGCTGTAGGCGTTGTCGGGATCACGCTCGAACGTGGTGCTGAGATGGATCGGCGGCACGATCGCCCCGGACAGTGGCTCGATCGGGCCTCCTGCCTGGGCCGCAAATGTTTCGGGAGTAACGGTTTTCATCTGATGTCACCTTCGATCTTAAAAACGCGCAGCACGCGTGGACTATAGCAGCAGCTGTTGACGACTGGCCGCGCCGCGACCTTAAGTCGTCCATTCGCACGCACGCCTCGACGGGGTCTTGATGAACACCGACCGCTATGGGCTGACAGTATCGACGAACTCGGACATTGCAGCCACTGCCTATCGTGACGGCATGGACCTTCTGCTGTCGGCCTGGCCGGGCGCTGCCGAGAAGTTCGAAGCTGCCATTGCCGCCGATCCGGACTTTGCGCTTGCCCACCTGGCGCGCGGCCGCATTCATCAGATGTATGCCGAGGGGCCGCTCGCGCGTGCCAAAGCGGCCATCGCTCGCAACCTCGCCACCCATTGCACGGCGCGCGAGCAAGGGCATATCGACGTGCTCGCCTCCGCCATCGAAGGCCGGGGTGCGTACGCCATGACACGCGCCGAAGCGCACCTCGAAGAATACCCGCGCGATGTCGTGGTGCTGTCGCTGCTGCTCGGCGCGTTCGGGCTCTATGCGTTCTCCGGTCGCGCCGACCACGATGCGGCCCGCGTCGCGATCTGCGAGCGCCATGCCCGCCACTATGGTCACGACTGGTGGTTCCTCACCTACCTCGGCTGGTCGCACACGGAAGCGGGCAATGCCGGTGCCGGCCGCCTGCTGGCCGAACGTGCGCTGGACCAGCGGGCTGCCAACGCCAACGGCGCGCATGCACTCGCCCACGCGCTGTTCGAGCAGGGCCAGTTCGCAGAAGCCCGCACGTTCATGGACGGCTGGCTGCCGGCCTATGATCGCGCCGGCATCCTCAACGGCCACCTGTGCTGGCACCTCGCGCTCGGCGCGCTTGATGAAGGCGACACGGCGATGGCCCTGCGCCTCTACCACGAGCGCATCAAACCCGCCGTTTCGCAGGCAGCCCCGCTCAACTTGCTCACCGATGCAGCCTCGCTGCTGTGGCGGGTCGAGTTGGCCGGCGCGCCGCGACCCGTCGAGCCGTGGGCTGAAATTGCAGCCTACTCCACCGCCATGTTCCCGAAGTCTGGCCTCGCCTTTGCCGACGTGCACCGGGCCATAATCGCTGGCGCGACCGGCGGCGCATCGCCGCTCGGCGAACTCGAAGCGCTACAGACGCAGGACAAGCTCGCCGCCGGGCCAGCATTGATCGATCTCGCGCGCGGCTTGCACGCCTTCGCGGCCGGCGATTTTGCCAGCGCAATCCCGGCACTCGAAGCTGCACAAGCCGACGTCGTGCGCATCGGCGGCAGCCATGCCCAGCGCCAGTTGTGCGAAGATTCGCTGATCGTCGCGCTGATGCGCACAGGGCAGGCGGGCAAGGCGCGCAGTCTGATCGACCAGCGCTTGCATCGCCGCCCCTCGGCACGGGACGCCGCATGGCGCGCACAGACCACGGCCGCATAATGCGAGATGCGAGAGGCTCCGCGCCCGTTGGGGGGCAACCTTTCTGGGCAGGACAAGATTCGCGTTGGTGTAGATTTTTTGGCGAGGGTTTGCACGCCATCCGGCGCGCAAACCCTCACATTTTTTCGTCAAGACCGCGCAGGCGGTCTTCCACGACAAGCTTCCACTTGCGCCGTGATCGTTGCGTATATGATGCAGCGTGCTCGACCCTCGCGGATACCGCCCTTGCGGCCCGTTGTCGTGGATAGCCGCCTTCGCGGCCATGACGAGACGGGGAGATTGGGGAGCAGCGACTGGTTCAAATCCTTTTAACTATGCGCCCATTACTGTGCGCCTCTCGCGCTCTTGGCGCCAGGGCCTTGCCCTGGACCCAGGCCTGAACGTGGACATCGCCCCTGACAATCCCCCTTCTCAGCCGCAGTCGACGCAGGTATTGCGGTTGCCATGACCACACCACAGCGCTCGATCCTCATCACCGGCTGTTCGACTGGCATCGGCTTTGCCGCCGCCCGCGACCTGAAGGCGCGCGGCTGGCGCGTTCTCGCAACCGCGCGCAAGCCGGACGATCTCGCGCGGCTCGCGGCCCTCGGGCTCGAAGCGCTTCCCCTGGAGATGGCGGATCCCGCCTCGATCGCCACCTGCGCCACGCGCGCCCTCGATCTCACCGACGGCCGCCTCGGCGCGCTGTTCTCCAACGCTGCCTACGGCCAGATCGGCGCGGTCGAGGACCTCGAACCGCAAGTCCTGCGCGACCAGTTCGAGGTGAACCTCTTCGGCCTGCACGACCTGACCCGGCGCCTCATCCCAGCCATGCGCCGGAACGGGGCGGGACGCATCGTGCAGTGCTCATCCGTGCTCGGCCTCATGTCGGCGCCCTATCGCGGCGCCTACTGCGCAACGAAGTTCGCGCTCGAAGCCTTGACCGACGCGATGCGCATGGAACTGCACGGCACCGGCATCCACGTGTCGCTGATCGAGCCGGGACCGATCCGCACCGAGTTCTTGCCGACCGCCCTGGCGCTGTTTCGCAAACGCATCGACATCGCCAATTCGCCGCACGCCGAAACCTACGCCAGGCGCCTTGCCAGCATGGCGGCCGGCGGCAAGCAGACATTCAAGCTCGAGCCGGAGGCGGTGGTTCGGCGACTGATCCATGCGCTGGAAAGTCCGCGCCCCAAGCCGCGCTATTTCGTTACAATTCCCACCTATGGCGCCAATGTCCTGAAGCGGGTCCTGCCGACGGTCCTGCTCGACCGCTTCGCACGCGGCCAGTGACACGCAGCTGCACGTGCCATGGCAAGGCTATCCGTTGCGGACGGCTCCTGGCCACAGTTCGCGCTGCCTGATATGAGGCGTCAGCCCAACCAGCCGCAGACGCCACCATGACCGACACCACAGCACCGTCCCACCCCACCCCCCGTAAGGAGCGCGGTGTCTGCGCGGTCAGCGGTCGCGACCGCAACAAGCGCGATCTGATCGGCGTCGATGTGATCCGCCCGGCCCTCGTCGAGCGCATCCGCAAGGACCATCCGACCCTCGCGCCCGATGCTGCGATCAGCCGGGCCGAACTTGCACGCTACCGCACGATCTATGTGGAGGAATTGCTCAAGGCCGAACATGGCGACATCGACGAGCTAGATCGCAAGGTCGCCGAAAGCATGGCGAGCCACGAGACACTCGCCGAGAACATCGAGGAAGAGTACGAAGACAAGCGCACGATCGGCGAGAAGCTGTCCGACCATCTGGCGAGCTTCGGCGGCTCCTGGTGGTTCCTCATCACATTCGCCGTTTTCCTCGGCATATGGATGGCGATCAATCTGGTTGTCGGTGAGAAGCGCGCGTTCGACGCCTACCCCTTCATCCTGCTCAATCTTATTCTCTCGACGATTGCCGCGGCCCAGGCTCCGATCATCATGATGAGCCAGCGGCGCCAGGAACAGAAGGACCGCCTGCGCTCGCTGAACGACTACCAGATCAACCTGAAGGCCGAACTCGAGATCCGCCACCTGCACGAGAAGATGGATCACCTGATGTCGAAGCAGTTCCAGCGCCTCGCCGAGATCCAGCAAGTACAGCTCGAAATCATGAGCGAAAAGCGACTGAAAAAGGCTGAGCGATGACCAACTCCACGCCCCACCTCCTCTACATTGCCGACCCGATGTGTTCCTGGTGCTATGGCTTTGCCCCGGTGATTGGCGGGCTCAGCGCCCACTTCGGTGCGCGGCTGCCGGTGCGGATCATGGTCGGGGGCTTGCGCGCCGGCAACACGCGGGCCATGGCCGCTGAGGACCGCGCCTACATCCGCAGCGCCTGGACCCGCGTCGGCGCGGCAAGCGGGCAGCCGTTCGACTTCGCCTTCTTCGACCGTCCGACCTTCACCTACGATACCGAGCCCGCCTGCCGCGCCATCGTCGCCGTACGCAGAATCGCGCCTGACAAGGCGCTCGCCATCAAGGCTGCGATATCAACCGCGTTCTATGCCAACAACCGCGACACCACCTCGGGCGATGTCCTGGCCGACATCGCGGCAGAAACCGGCATCGACCGGGGTGCTTTCGTCGAAACATTCCAGTCGGCCGACATCCGCAACGAAACGTTCCGCGACTTCCTCACGGCCAAGGACATGGGCGTCGAAGGCTTCCCCTGCCTGCTCGCCGGCACCGACGCCGACTATGCCATCGTCACCAACGGCTTTCGCCCGATCGACGGCATGGTCGACGCGCTTGAACGCTGGCTCGCAGCACGGACAGATGCGATCGCCGCGCGCCCATCGTGAACGCGGTGGCGGCTATTCGCCGGTGTCTGCCGCGTCATCGCGCCCATTCTCCGATCCCTGCCCCTTCACGGCGTACAGGCGTGCCCGGCGCGACTGCAGCTGCCGTTTCCAGGCCGTTCGGGACAGGGCCAGGAAGTCGACGTCAAGCGTCCCGCGAACACTTGTCTCGAGGGCGCCGGTGCGCTCGAACACGAACCCGGTTTTCTCGAGGACACGGCGCGATGCCGGATTGGCGACCCGGCTCGAGGCTGCAACGTGGTCGATCGACGTGTGCGTGAACAGCGCCCGCACGAACCCGCCCAGCGCCTCGGTCGCAAGTCCGCGGCCGGCCAAGGCTGGATCGAGCATGTAGCCGATGCCCAGATGCTCGACGTTCACTGCGTTGCAGCCGATTTGCCCGATCAGACGATCGGGCGCGCCCTTCAGCGTGAGCGCGAGAATGAGCCCGCGCCCGCCGGCATTGAGCTCGCGGGATGCAGCGATGCGGCGCGCAGCCTCGCCCTCAGGCAGCGGATGGGGCCAGCTCGCGGTCATTTCCGCGACACTCGGCCGCGATGCGATCGACTGCAGCCGGTCGGCATCCGCATGCGTTGCCCAGCGCAACCACAGTCGCGGCGTCTCGATCCGGAAGACTTCGTCGCGCGTGACCCAGGGAAACACCGGCTCAGCGGCTGGCGTCAGGTGTGCAGGGGCGTGCGAAGAGGGAGCAAGCGTCAATGCATTCATCGGAAAGACCCTTCTCAGACGTGCCAAAAACAAAAGGAGCGATGGTTTCCCACCGCCCCCTGGTCCGTCGAGCTGGCCTTGAATGGGGTGCCGCGCTTGGCATCATCCCGGTTCAAGTCCGTCGGCTGCTCGCCGCCTGGGAGTCCTTGTGGGACCCGAAGGCAGCAGCGCCTGTCGCTGTCCGCCCTATTCTGCCGCCTCGGCCTTCACCGGATCTACCGAGATGTAGATGCGGCCGTTGCGTTTGGTTGCGAACGATACGGTGCCCTCGGCGACCGCAAAGATCGTGTGGTCGACGCCCATGCCGACATTGCGGCCGGGGTGCCATTGGGTGCCGCGCTGGCGACAAATGATGTTGCCGGAGATCACCTGCTCTCCGCCGAACTTCTTGATGCCGAGGCGCCGGCCAGCGGTATCGCGACCGTTGCGGGACGAGCCGCCTGCTTTCTTGTGTGCCATGGTTCAGTATCCTGTCGGTATGACGGTCAGAAGGCAGCTTGAACTGCCGTGTGGGACGTGTGGTCGAGCGGTTAAGCGTGAGCCTGGTCGATCTTGGCGCGCGGCGGGCGGCCGTTGATCAGTTCCTGCGCCTGGATCACCCATTCCTCGCTCTCGATGCGATGACCGAAGTGGCCGGTCGCTTCGAGCGCCGCGATGTTCTGCTTGGTCATGGCAGCGATCTGCCACATGTGGAATATCCCCGCTTTGTGGAAGGCTTCGGCATACTTCGGCCCGACGCCGCCGATCAGCGACAGATCATCGCCGCGGCCGCCTTCCGGTGCCGTGAGGACTTCGAACCGGCGGCCGTTGCCGCGGAAGGCGCGGGCAATGACGCCGTCGCCGGTCGGCTGCTTAGAGGCTGCCTGTCCGCTGGCCAGAACTTCGAGCACGCGCACCGTAGTCAGATCCTGGCGGTGGCCCTTCTTGCGGCGCGAATTCTTGCGGCGGCGCTTCTTGAAGTTGATGGTCTTGGGCCCGCGGCCTTGCTCAAGGATTTCTGCGGTGACGGCGGCGCCGGCCACGAACGGCTTGCCGACGGCGACCGTGCCGTTGCCGCCCAGCATGAGCACTTCGCCGAACTTGAACAGCGAGCCCGGCTCACCATCCAGCTTTTCGACTTCGAGGATTTCGTCGGCGGCGACGCGGTATTGTTTGCCGCCTGTCTTGATGACAGCGTACATCATTGTAGTCCCATCGTTTTACCGCGCCCTGTGGCGCCGCGACGATCGTCATCGCGGACTTCGTGGGCATCCAGATAGGCGGGACGCCAAGCCTCGGGCAGCGCTCGTTGCGCGAGCACGACTGTGCCTGCGTTCGGCCGCTTTATCGAGGAACTCGCCGGCGAAGTCAACGGAAAGGCATGTCGATTTGGCATTTTTGAGCAGCCAGCCCCCGCGCGGGCGGGCGAACCGCATGGAGGTGAAGCCTACGGCGTTCGTCGCATGCACCGACAAGTGACGGCGCTTGCAGCCTGCTACCAAGTGCCGGGGGCAGGACCATCGGCGCATCATCCGTGGATCAGTTATCGATTTGCCGGCTTTGAGAAGCGCGCGTGAGGGTGGCGACCGCTCCTCCGAGCCGGCCCAATTCCGCGCGCGCGAGCCGACGTTTCGATTGCCGCGTGACATGATAGGAATGTTTCGATCAATCGCAATCACTGCCGGTGGAGCCGAACTTATGTCCTACCTCCTGATGCCATTCCAACCTCGCTATACGCTGTTGTGGATTGCACTGGCCGGCACCGCGCTGACCGCATTGGGCCTCTGGGAGGCCAACAATTGGCATGCCTACTTTGCCCCCGCGCTCGCCTTCTTCGGCTTCTTCGCGGTTCTTGGACTGCGCGATCTGTTCCAGACCCGGCACGCGATTTTACGCAACTACCCGATCGCCGCCCGCCTGCGGTTCCTTTTGGAGAGCATCCGCCCCGAGTTGCGCCAGTACTTCTTCGAAGGCGACAAGGATGGCGCGCCCTTCAATCGTGACAAGCGCGCGGTTGTCTACCAGCGCGCCAAGGGCGAACTCGACAAGCGCCCGTTCGGCACCCAGTACGACGTGTACCAGTCGCAGTTCGAATGGCTGCAGCACTCGATGGCGCCAAGGCCGCTGTCGAAGCAGTCATTTCGCATTGCCATCGGCGGGCCCGACTGCACACAGCCCTACCTGGCCTCGGTGTTCAACATCTCGGCCATGAGCTATGGCGCCCTGTCGGCCAATGCGGTGCGTGCGCTGAACAAGGGCGCGAAGGCCGGCAATTTCGCCCATGATACCGGCGAGGGCGGCTTCTCGCCCTACCACGCCGAAAACGGCGGCGACATCATCTGGGAGATCGGCTCGGGCTACTTCGGCTGCCGCGACGCGAAGGGTCGCTTCTCGCCCGAGCTATTTGCCAAGGTCGCATCGAACCCGCAAATCAAGATGGTCGAGTTGAAACTCAGCCAGGGCGCAAAACCCGGACACGGCGGCGTGCTGCCGGCGGCCAAGGTCACCGCCGAGATCGCCAAGATCCGCGGCGTGCCGATCGGCGAGGATTGCATTTCGCCAGCCTACCACACCGCCTTCTCGACGCCGCTCGAGATGATCCATTTCATCGGCGAGATGCGCCGATTGTCTGGCGGCAAGCCGGCTGGCTTCAAGCTGTGCATCGGCCAGCCCTGGGAGTTCCTGGCACTCGTCAAGGCAATGCTGGAAACCGGCATCACGCCCGACTTCATCGTCGTCGACGGCAAGGAGGGCGGCACCGGAGCTGCCCCCTTGGAGTTCATGGACCACGTCGGCATGCCGCTGCGCGATGGCCTCGCCTTCGTGCACAATGCGCTGATCGGTGCCGGCCTGCGCGAGCGCATCCGCATCGGCGCATCGGGCAAGATCACTTCCGCCTTCGACATGGCGCGCGTGATGGCACTCGGTGCCGACTGGTGCAATGCCGCCCGCGGCTTCATGTTTGCCGTCGGCTGCATCCAGGCGCAGGCCTGCCACACCGGCAAGTGCCCGACCGGCGTCACCAGCCAGGATCCCTCGCGCAGCCGCGCGGTGGTGGTCGAAGACAAATGGAAGCGCGTCGCCATGTTCCACGAGCAGACTTTGCATGCGCTGGCAGAACTGGTCGCCGCTGCCGGCCTCGACCATCCGAACCAGTTCAAGGGCCAGCACTTCATGCGCCGCGTCGGCCACGACAAAGTGGTGTCGTATGCCGAACTCTACACCTACCTGCAGCCCGGCGAACTGCTGGCTGGAACCAACAACCACCGCTTTCGCGCCTGGTGGACGGCAGCCCGGGCCAATAGTTTCGCGGCCGCGGCAGAAAACTCGATTACAGCCCGAGCTGCCGAATAGCACTCTGGTGCAGCCCCATCGCCGACCGTGTGTCCCATGGGTGCATCGGCGCAATCCACCAGAACGATCAGACAACTGCTTATTGACTTCTCGCTACTCGCTTTTCCGCATCATTCTCACACTGCCGGCAGATCGAGCGTCACAGCGAGGCCGCCATGGGGGGAGGCATCGAGCGTCATCGACCCGCGATAGCTTTGCGCCAGATCGCCGACGATCGACAGCCCGAGCCCGGTGCCGGGCTTGCTCTCGTCGAGCCGCAGGCCGCGCTTGCCGATCTGCGTGCGTTGTTCGGCGGTGAGGCCCGGCCCATCATCCTCAATTCTGATCGTCAGGCGGCGGCGGGCGGCGGGCCGGCCGCTCGCCTCCGGGGCGGTGACCGTCAGGTACACCCGGCTCTTTGACCACTTGCTGGCGTTGTCGAGCAGGTTGCCGAGCATTTCCTCGATATCCTGCTTCTCGCCCTGGAACTTCGCGGTCTCGGGGCATTGGACCGTGATCGCCACGCCCTTGTCGCGGTAGATGCGCTCCAGCGCCCGCTGCAGCGGCTCGATCACGGGCAACAGTTCCGTGACCTTGCCTATGGTGCCAAGTTGGGCCGCCATGCGCGCCCGGTCGAGGTAGAGGCTGATCTGGTCGCGCATCAGGCGTGCCTGGCTGGCAACCTTCGCGGCGAACGGACTCTTGTCCTCATCGGCTTCGTTGGTGATGACGGCGAGAGGCGTTTTCAGCGCGTGCGCGAGGTTGCCGACCTGCGTGCGTGCGCGATCGACGATTTCCTGGTTCGACTGGATGAGCGCGTTGATCTCCTGCTGCAAGGGCTCGATCTCGATCGGCAGCGTGCCCTCGAGTTTCTTGGCGTCGCCCGCCCTGACGCGCGACAGATCGCGCTCGATCACCCTGAGTGGCATCAAGCCAAAGCGCACCTGGAACAGGGTCATGGCGACGAGGCCGAGGCCGGCAAACGCCAGCGCGGTCGCAAGCCGGGTGCGGAACTCCGCAGCCGTCGCCTCCGGCCACTCCAGGGGACCGGCGACGATCACCGAATAGCGCCGGCCGGAAACTTCGTCCCCCAGCCGCTCGATCGCCTCGGCGACCCGCAGGCGCTGCTCCAGCGGCCCGACGCCATCCATCCAGCGCACGTCGGTCGCATCTGCCACGATTTTGCTGGCGAACGGCGACGGCAGCACGGCGGTGGCGAGCGAGTTCGACACGCGGCGCGGGCCATCGGGTTCGTCGATCGGCGTCACCTGCCAGTACCAGCCGGAATGCTGGCGCTGGAACAGCGGCTCGCCGACATCGCCGGGGGTGCCGAGTTCGGTGCCGGTATGATCGGCGATGTCGGCCTGCACGACCGACAGCAGCAGCCTGATCCGATTGTCGTAGTTGCGGTAGACTTCCTGCGAATAGGTTGAATAGACCAGGAAGCCGGCGAGCGGCAACACCACCATGGTCCAGGCCAGGGCGGTGACGAAAAGGCGAAACGCGAGGGAGTTAAGGCGCATCGTCCTCTTGCGCCAGACGATAGCCGAGGCCGCGGACGGTCTTGATCAGGTCGCCGGGGATCTTGCGGCGCAGGCGGCCGATGAACACCTCGATCGTATTGCTGTCCCGGTCGAAGTCCTGCTCATACAGATGCTCGACCAATTCCGTACGCGACACCACGCGGCCGTTGTGGTGCATGAGGTAGGCGAGCAAACGGTACTCATGGCTGGTCAGCTTGATCGTCTGCCCGTCGTAGGCGACACGGGCCGTCGTCGTGTCGAGGCGCAGCGGCCCGCATTCTATCTCGCTTTTTGCGTGGCCGGAGGCGCGGCGCACCTGGGCGCGCACACGGGCGAGCAACTCCTCCATATGGAAGGGTTTCGCCAGATAGTCGTCGGCGCCTGCGTCCATGCCGGCGACCTTGTCGCTCCACCGGTCGCGGGCAGTGAGGATGATGACCGGCATCTTCTTATCGGCGCGGCGCCATTGTTCGAGCAGACTGAGCCCATCCATCTTTGGCAGGCCGAGATCGAGGATGATGATGTCGTAGGGCTCGGTTTCGCCGAGAAAATAGCCTTCCTCGCCATCGAACGCCTTGTCGACCGCGAAACCGGCATCCGTCAGTGCCGCCACCAGCTGGCGGTTGAGATCGGGATCATCTTCGACGACGAGCGCGCGCACGGCAATCCTCGGTTGGCAAGGCTGGATGCGACGCCGCACCCCGTTCTCCAGTATAGCGCGCCCATCCGCCCGTTGATAGGGGCATGGCACATGATCGGGATAGGCCCCCCCTTGACGGCGGACCGATCGCCAGTTCCCTCTACGTCGAAACTGCGCGCGCACCCCGAGGCAAAGCCATGCCCCCCTTCGACATGATCATCCGCGGCGGCCGGGTCGCGACCGCCAGCGACACCGTCACCTGCGACGTCGGCATCCGCGATGGCCGGGTCGCAGCACTCGGCCGCGATCTGGGCACGGCCGACGACGTGATCGATGCCAAGGGCCGGCTCGTACTGCCGGGCGGCATCGACAGCCATGTGCACTTCGCGCAACCCTCCGGCCCCGGAATCGTCATGGCGGATGACTTCGAAAGCGGCACGCGCTCGGCAGCCCACGGCGGCAACACGCTGGTCATGCCGTTCTGCTGCCAGGAGAAGGGCCAGTCGCTGCGGGCAGCCCTCAAAGACTACCATGCCAAGGCCGCCGGCAAATCCTACATCGACACGAGCTTTCACCTCGTCATTTCCGATCCGACGCCCCAGGTGCTAGGGCAGGAACTGCCGGCCCTCGTCGACGATGGATATACTTCGTTCAAGGTATTCATGACCTACGAGGGGCTGGCGCTCAACGACATGCAGCTGCTGGAGGTGTTTTCGGTTGCCCGTGAAACCGGCGCGCTCGTCATGGTGCATGCGGAGAACTACGATGCGATCCGCTTTCTCACGACGCGTCTTGAAGCATCGCAACGAACCGCGCCGAAGTATCACGCAACCTCCCGCCCCATTGCCGTCGAGCGCGAGGCGACGCACCGGGCGATCTCGCTGGCCCAGTTGGTCGACGTGCCGGTGATGATCGTGCACGTGTCGAACGGTGAAGCGATGGAGCAGATCCGCTGGGCCCAGTCGAAAGGCCTGAAGGTGTTCGGCGAGACTTGCCCGCAATACCTCGTGCTGACGGAAGCCGACCTCGACGGGCTCAACATGGAGGGCGCGAAATACGTGTGCTCGCCCCCGCCGCGCGACAAGCAGAGCCAGGCCGATTGCTGGCGCGGGCTCGAGACCGGCGTGTTCCAGGTGTTCTCATCCGACCATTGCCCGTTCCGCTACGACGATCCGGCCGGCAAGCTGATCCCCAAAGGCCGAACGAGCTTCCGCTGGGTGCCGAACGGCATTCCAGGCGTGGAAACACGCCTGCCAATCCTGTTCTCGGAAGGCGTCGTCAAGGGGCGCATCACGCTCAACCAGTTCGTGGCGCTGTCGTCGACCAACCACGCGAAGATGTATGGCTTGCACCCGCGCAAGGGCACGATCGCGGTCGGCTGCGACGCGGACATCGCGATCTGGGACCCGGCGCGCACCGCGCGGATCGCAGCCGCCGACCTGCACCAGGGCTCGGACTACACGCCTTATGAGGGGCTCGAAGTGACCGGCTGGCCGGTGACGACAATCGTGCGCGGCCGCTGCGTCGTACGCGACGGCCGCCTTGTCGGCGCCATGACGCACGGCCAGCATCTGGCAAGGGACCGGTCACCGTATGCCGTGCCGGCCAGGCAAGGGGGCTTGCAGGTGGGCTGATCCCACATTCTTACAGTGCCGTACGCCCTGACCACGGCCCTATTCTTCGAACTCCCCGTCCTGCGGCGACAGCGCTTCGCGCTTGCGGTCGGCCAGGCCGCGCAGGTCGTCCATGCGCCGCATGAACCGGTCGAGCGGCTGGGACGCCGTCAGTCGCCATGTGTCTGGATACAAGCGTGCCGGCAGGCCGGTGACGGCGTTCACGTCCCGGGCGAGACTGCGCTCCACATACCAGACGGTTCCGGCCGAGATTACGGCAATCGTCGCTCCGACCATCAGCGCCGCCCGCTGCACACTGATGGTGGAGGCAAGCCGGATGTGCAGATAGAACAGCACCCCGAGGATGACGGCGATGGGCACCCACAGCAAACTGGACCGGAGTAAGGGCAGCGACAGTGCGAACCACCCGACGTCGACCGCGTCGCTAACGCCCTGGTACACAACGGCGACGATGAGGGCGATGGCCAGATGCCCGACCCAGCGCCATTGGCCGACGATGATACGGCTAAGCAGTGCCCAGCCCCCGGCCCAAGCGGCAACGAAGATCAGCGCTCGCAGCACACTGCCGGCAAATGCGATGGCCGGATCGGTCGGTGCAACGAGCCAGGTTGCATACGCCGTTTGCGCGACCTCGACCACTGCGGCGCCGCCCACCAGCCAGACCGGCGAGATGCGACTTAAGGGCGTACCGCGCGTGAGCAGCTTTTCCGGCGCCAAGGTCTCGTTGGCCGAGCGTATCCGCAGCCGCGTTCGCCCGATCTGCAGGCGACCGCCCGCTAGCGGCAGCCCTTCCGCCCGCTCGTGCCGCGTGCCCTCGATCACAATGCCATTGACCGAGCCGAGGTCGCTGGCCAGCATCCGCCCGTCCGGCAACACGTCGATGCGCACATGGAGTGCGGCGACATAGTCGTCGTCCAACGTCACGTCGGCGTTGACGCTGCGGCCGATCGAGAACGAGCGTTTGCCCGCGTCCAGGATCACCCGATCACGCATGCGCCAGTGACCACCGGCACTTTCGACGATCAGGGTTTGGGTAGCGATGGCTTCCACTCCATGGCCTCGAGATAACGCTGGATGAACTTCATGCTCGGCTCGTATTCGAGGCCGATCATGGTGAGATCGCTGGTGAAACCCTGCCGTGAGCCGTTCAAACTCGCCACCGTGACGGTGGTGTCGTAGAGGCCGGTATTCTTGCGGTGGCTGCGGGTGCAGATCGAGATCCTGGCGGCGAACCCCTTGAGGGCAACCACGCTGCCGTCACACGCGAACGGTCCGACATCGCGCCGCAGTCCGTGGGTCGAGATCACATGCGCATGGTTGGACAATCGGGCGGCAAACCGCCAGGCGCCGAGTTTTTCCGATGTGACGACGGTATGCGTATAGCGGATATCGCCAGTCGACTGGCGTTCCTTCAGATAGACCCCGGCTTTCGAAGCGCAATTGATACGGGTTGTCTGCGCGATTTGAGTGACCGTCGGATTGCCGACCGCCGTGCAGTCGACGAATGACGCGATTTTGGCGGGAAGCTCATAGCCGGCCGAGTTCTGCGTCACGAGCGGCCCGATGAAAGCGCCGAGCAGCTTCGACGAGTGGGCGCGCAGCTGCGCTGCGATCTCGGCTGTCAGGGCTGCGGGATCGGCAGTGGCGGCCTTGGCCCGGTCGCGCAGCCGGACGGCATGGGCCGCGGGGACGAGGAAACTTACGAGTTGTTCGAACCGATAGCCGGAGACGTTGACGCCGATCACCTGGCCGTTCGCGTTGAACGCAGGCCCGCCCGACATGCCGCCGTTGATGGCACCCGAATAGTGGATGCGTGCGTCAAACGAACCTTCGACTTCGCCGTTGGAAATACCCTCGGTGATGGTGAGACCGACGTCGAGCGGAAAGCCGACCGAGTAGGCCCGCTGGCCCTTGCGCGGGGGCTGCCCGACGAGATCCAGCGGCGGCGCCATATGGGCAGTGGTGCGGACCACGGCAAGGTCATTCTCGACATCCACCGCAACGACGTTCACAGCGCCCGAGGCGCCGTCCGGCGTGCGGAAGCGCAGGCGGTACTTGTCGGGATGCTGCACCTGCTCGGACACGACGTGATAGTTCGTCATGAACAGGCCATCGCCGGTCACGGCAAAGCCTGTGCCGTGAAACGAGCGTGCGGTGTTGCTGCCGACCAGGCCTTCGATCTGAATGACCGATTGCCGCACGCGTCCAAGCACGTCGCGCGCGTTCTCGGAGGCTGCGGGCGTCGGAGCCGCATCGGCAATCGATTGCGCTGACACCGCCAGTGGACATGCCACCAGAGCGGCCATGAGGGCGAAACCGGCGAAGGTGGGAGCAGTTGTCACAGCGGCGTTGACGATCCAAACGGGGCCGCCACGCGGGCTGGCCGTTGCAACATGCTTCGACATTGGGCTACCGCACTCCTCGAACCGGAACAAGCTGGCCGCCCCGTGCACAGGGCGCATATGCGGGCGCCTGTGGCGAGAACGCACGGCTTGTTGGCGCGCGCGAGGAGTTGGGACCACCGAACAAGCGGCCGGCGGAATGCGCAATTGGCCCTTTGCGCCCTACAGGTCGTCGGCCTGCCGGACCTTGATGGGCGCTACGCGGATGGGTCCGGAGCGATAACGTCATTGCCAACCGACCTTCGCCCGGCTCACGCCTTGGCGACGAACTCCGGCGCCCGCAGGCGCCGCGCCAGCTTGTCGAGTACGCCGTTGACAACCTTGGGTTCTTCTTCGTTGAAGAACGCGTTGGCCACTTCCACATACTCGCTGATAGCGACGCGCGCCGGCACATCGGGCCGCTCCATCAGTTCGAACGTGCCCGCCCGCAGGATCGCACGCAGGATGCTGTCGACGCGCACGAGGCGCCAGCCGGCGGCCAGCTGCTGATCGACCAGCGGGTCGATGTCGAGCTGGCGACGCACCACGCCGCGCAGGATTTCGGCGAAGAACACCGGATCGGCACCCGCCAGCGCGGCATCGGCTTCCTCGCCGGCAAAACGCGTGGCCACAAACTGATCGATGACGGCGTTGAGATCGATGCCGGACAGGTCCATCTGATAGAGCGCCTGCACGGCGCCGATGCGGGAGGCGCTGCGCGGCCGCAGTTTTGCTGGCTTTTCCGGCGGTTTCATTGCGCCGGCTCCGCAGCAAACCGGGCTGCCGTCGCGATCAGCTTCAGGCAGGCGCGCGCGGCATCCGCCCCCTTGCCGTCGCGACCGTTGGCGGCCTGGCCCTTCGCACGCGCCATGGCCTGGGCGGGCGTATCGACGGTCAATATCGCATTGCCAAGCGCAATGCCGTGCCGGATCGCGACCTCGTAGGCCCATTGGTTCGCGTTGTTGCAGACGATGTCGTAGTGCGAGGTCTCGCCGCGGATCACGCAGCCGAGCAGGATCGCGCCGCTGTAGCGCGCCTTGGCAGCGCCAGCTGGCAAAGCGCCCGCCGCCACCGCCGCCGCCAGGACTTGCGGGATTTCGAGCGCACCTGGCACGCTGACGCGATCGTGGTCGACGCCGTGCGCCTTCAGCTCGGCCAGCGCGCCTTCAAGCAGCGCCTGCCCCACATCCTCATAGTAGCGCGCCTCGATGATGAGGATCGGCAGCTTCGGCCGCAACGCCGCAGCCATCGTCCAGTCGCTCGATGTACCAGGGCCTGCCATCACTCGATCTTTCGCGTGTCTACGATCTTCAAGCCATAACCTTCGACGCCGACGTAGACCGAAGCGGGCGAGTTCGACAAGAGGATCATGTCGCTGACGCCGAGGTCGCGCAAAATCTGGCTGCCGACGCCGATCTCGACGAGGCGGCGCTCCTTGCCTTCGGGCTTCTCGTGACTGCCGGCATGTTTCGGGCGCCCGACCTTGGCCAGCCCCTCGGACACCGACTTCGGCCTGAGATCGCGGATCAGCACGATGACGCCGCGGCCCTCCGCCTCGATCATGCGCATGGATTTCTCGATCAGCGAGCCGTGCCCGCCCTCGGTGCCGATGCCGAGCAGGTCGGCCATGGCGTTGACCGCATGCACGCGCACAAGGACGGGCCCCGGTGACGACAGATCGCCCTTGACGAGGGCCAAGTGCTCGGCCGCGTCCACGGCCGTTGCATACACATGCAACGCGAACTTGCCGCCGAACGCGCTGTCGACGTCACGCTTGGCGATCGAGCGCACAAGCTTGTCGTGCGACAGGCGGTGCGCGATCATGTCCTCGATGGTACCGATCTTGAGGCCGTGCTTCTGGGCGAAGCCAACGAGGTCCGGCATTCGCGCCATGGTGCCGTCGTCGTTCATGATCTCGCAGATGACGGCGGCCGGGTACAAGCCGGCCATGCGGCACAGATCGACCGAGGCTTCGGTGTGGCCAGCGCGGACGAGGACACCGCCGTCGCGCGCGATCAGCGGGAAGATGTGCCCCGGCGAGACCACATCCTGGTGACCCTTGCTGGCGTCGATTGCCGTCGCGATGGTGCGAGCCCGATCGTGCGCCGAGATACCTGTCGTAATGCCCTCGCGCGCCTCGATCGAAACCGTGAAGGCCGTGCCCGTGCGCGACGCGTTGGTGCGCACCATGCTTTCGAGACGCAGCTCTTCGGCACGCGCTTTGGTCAGGGTGAGACAGATCAGTCCGCGGCCATGCTTGGCCATGAAGTTGACCGCGTCCGGCGTCGCCATCTGGGCCGGGATGACGAGGTCGCCCTCGTTCTCGCGGTCCTCCGCGTCGACCAGGATCACCATGCGGCCGTTGCGCAAATCCTCGATGATCTCAGGCGTCGCGGACAGGAACCCGCGGCCCTCCTGGTACTCGACCGTCTTGATGCTTTTCTTCACCGGCGGAACTCCATCAGGCGAGCCACGTAGCGCGCGAACATATCGACTTCGACGTTAACCGTTTCACCGGCGGCCTTGCTACCCCACGTCGTCACGCCCAGGCTATGCGGAATGAGATTGACGCCAAAGCGATTGCCCGCAACTTCATTGACGGTAAGCGACGTGCCGTCCAGCGCAATCGAGCCCTTCGGCGCGATAAAGGGGGCGAGGCTGGCCGGCGCTTCCAGCGTGAACCGGCGACTGGCGCCATCGGTGCGGATTTCAACGATCGTGGCCGTGCCGTCGACATGGCCCGACACGATGTGCCCGCCCAGTTCGTCGCCAGCCTTCAATGATCGCTCCAGGTTGACCTTGCGGCCCTTGGTCCAGGTGCCGAGCGTCGTCTTTGACAGGGTCTCGTTCGAGACGTCGACCATGAACTCGGCGCCATGGCCTTCGGGCCTGACACTGGTGGCGGTCAGGCAGCAGCCATCGCAGCAGATCGAGGCGCCGAGCGCGATGCCGGCCGGCAGATAGCCGGTGCGGATGGTGAACCGTCCGCCGTCCCTGGCGATGACCTCGCCGACATCGGTGATAAGGCCCGTGAACATCGCTTTCGTTCCTTCGAACGTGTAGGTGTCGATTGTATCCAACCCGGCGGTGGCCGTCGCCTGCAGCCGCCAGTCGGTGCCCTGCGTCAGGCGCGCAAGACCCGTGGTGCCGAACGCCAGACTACCACGTTCCGCGCCAACCGCGTGGCGCCCGCGCATGATGACGCATTCGTCGGCAAGGCCAGCGTCGAGAAAGGCGCCAGCGACCGTTGGTCCGCCTTCGACCAGCAATCGCGTGATGCCGCGCCCCGCCAGAACCTGCAAGACCTGGCTAAGATCGAGGCCGCGGCCGCTGGCCGCACGCGCCACGGGGACGACCTCGAGCCCCTGACCGGGGCTGCGATCCAGGTGGCGCAGTGCGGCATCCGGCGTGGCGAAGATCATCACGGGGACGCTGCCCGACGTGCGCAGGAGACGGCTTTCCGGCGACAGGCTGCAGGCGCTGTCAAGTACGACGCGCACCGGCGAACGCGCCGCCATGCCAGGCAGGCGACAAGTCAAATCCGGATCATCGGCATGCGCGGTACCGCTACCGATCAGGATGGCATTGGCTTCGGCTCGCAGCAGGTGCGCGGCAGCGCGCGCCTCGGGCCCCGTCACCCAGACCGGCTTGCCGCCGGCGCCACGCGGCACCAGGCCATCGCTGCCAACCGCGAGCTTTATCTGCACGAACGGCCGGTTCACGGTGACACGCCGGATATGGCCGAGGGTGACGCTGCGACAGGCGTCGCTCAGCACGCCGGTGACAACCTCGATGCCGGCCGCTCTCATCCGCGCAATACCGCGCCCCGAAACGCGCAGGTCCGGGTCCTCGATGCCGACCACGACGCGGGTGATGCCGGCCGCGATCACCGCATCGGCGCACGGCGGCGTGTGGCCGAAGTGCGAGCAGGGCTCGAGCGTCACGTAGAGCGTTGCGCCCTTGGCGCGCGCGCCGGCCCGTGCCAGAGCCACCGTCTCCGCGTGGGGGCGGCCGCTCGCAGCCGTCGTGCCGCACGCAATGATCTCGCCGCTCGCCGCATCGACGATGACGGCACCGACCGATGGGTTCGAGCCGGTCTGGCCGAGCCCGCGCCGCGCCATGCGCACGGCGAGGTCCATGTACTTGAGATTGGGGTCACTGGCGGCTCCGCCCGGCATCGCTCAATGCCGCTTGGCGGCGGTTGCCTGGCCGTTGGCCACCGGCATTGCCGCTTCTACCTCGGGAGTGTCGCGCGCGATTTCGCTCAGCACTTCCTGGAAATCGGCCGCCTCGCGGAAATCGCGGTAGACGGAAGCAAAACGCACGTAGGCCACGGGATCGAGCCCCTTGAGACCCTCGATCACCAGTTCACCGATGGCGGAGGAGGGGATTTCCGTCTCGCCCGAGCTTTCGAGCTGCCGCACGATGCCCGATACCATGCGCTCGATGCGGTCCGCCTCGACCGGCCGCTTGCGCAGCGCAACCTCGACCGAGCGCAGCAGCTTGTCGCGATCGAACGGCACCTTGCGCCCGGCTCGCTTGATAATGGTCAACTCGCGCAGCTGCACGCGCTCGAACGTGGTGAAGCGTCCGCCGCAGTCGGGGCAGATACGGCGGCGGCGGATCGCGACATTCTCCTCGGCGGGACGGCTGTCTTTCACCTGGGTGTCGGGCGAGGCGCAATAGGGACAGCGCACGGGAGGTTATGTCCTGTTGTTCGCAACAACGAATTGCGGGTTTCGTAGATTGGGTTAGCGCCGGTTTCGGCGCGCAACCCAACATCGCACGGGTGGTGTTCGAAGTCGTTGGGTTACGACCGGCACGGGGGCCGGCCTAACCCAAACCTACACTTCAACCATAGATCGGGAAGCGGCGGCAGAGCGCGACGGCCTCTTCCTTGATGCGGGCTTCGACCAGTGGCGCTTCGCCGTCCGCTGTCTGGGCGACCGCCGACAACACGTCCGTGATCATGCGGCCGATCTGGCGGAACTCGGTCGTGCCGAAGCCGCGCGTGGTGCCAGCCGGTGTGCCGAGCCGCACGCCCGACGTCACCCACGGCTTTTCCGGGTCGAACGGCACGCCATTCTTGTTGCAGGTAATGTGGGCGCGGCCCATGGCGCGCTCCGACTTCGCGCCGGTCAACTTTTTGGGGCGCAAATCGACCAGCATCAGGTGATTGTCGGTGCCGCCGGTGACGATGTCGAAGCCGGCCGCCTTGATCGTCTCGGCCAGCGCCTTGGCGTTGTCGACGACCTGATGCGCATAGACCTTGAAGTCTGGCCGCAGCGCTTCACCGAAGGCCACCGCCTTGGCGGCGATGATGTGCATCAGCGGGCCGCCCTGGATGCCGGGAAACACCGCCGAGTTGATCTTCTTTGCCATCTCTTCGTCGTTCGTGAGGATCAGGCCGCCGCGCGGTCCGCGCAACGTCTTGTGCGTGGTCGTCGTTACCACGTGTGCGTGCGGGAAGGGCGAGGGGTGAGCGCCGCCGGCGACGAGGCCGGCGAAGTGGGCCATGTCGACCATGAACAGCGCGCCCACTTCATCGGCGATCTCGCGGAAACGCTTGAAGTCCCAGATGCGCGAGTAGGCCGAGCCGCCGGCGATGATCAGCTTCGGCATCGCCTTGCGGGCGATGGCCGCCACCTCGTCCATGTCGATCAGCTGGCTGTCTTTGCGCACCGTGTAGGGCACGACGTTGAACCACTTGCCGGACTGGTTGACCGGCGAGCCGTGCGTCAAGTGTCCGCCGGCTGCCAGATCAAGCCCCATGTAGGTGTCGCCGGGCTTCAGGAAGGCGAAGAACACCGCTTGGTTCGCCTGCGCGCCGGTCGGCGGCTGCACGTTGGCGAACTTGCAGCCGAACAACTTGGTTGCCCGGTCGATGGCGAGCGTCTCGGCGATGTCCACGTACTGGCAGCCGCCATAGTAGCGCTTGCCGGGATAACCCTCGGCATATTTGTTGGTCAGCACCGAGCCCGCCGCCTCGAGCACCGCGCGGCTGACGATATTCTCGGACGCGATCAACTCGATCTCGTCGCGCTGGCGGCCGAGTTCCTTGGCGACCGCGCTGGCGATCTCGGGATCGCGCTGGCTCAATGTTTCTGCAAAGAACGGATTGGCACCGGACGCGTTCGCAGGCTGCAACATGGGGGTAGCATCTCCTCTGCTCATTGGATCCGCCCGCGCTCAGTGCGCAGTCCAGTGCCACTGGCACATGGACGCGCGCGGCGGCGACTGAATTTTTTGTGTAGCACGCAGGCCGGGGCGACGAAAAGCGCCTGCGGTCCGTTCCTCCAGACGCAAATTGGCGCGCGTGCACCTGCATGCACGCGCGCCGGCCGTTCCCCTCAACGCGAACTCGATGTCCTCCTAGACCGCCGCCGCACGGGCCCGCGACTTCGGCGCGACCTTAGCGCTGCTGATCGGGCCCATCGTTTCAACGATCCTCTGCAGGGCCGTAATGAAGGCCGTGCGCTGGCCGGCCGGGAGTGCGGCCAGCAGTGCTTCGTTGGTGGCCGCAGCGGCTGGGACCGCCGCGTCGATGGCGTGACGACCGGCCGCCGACAGGCGCACCGCGTACATGCGGGCATCCTGCTTCGTGCGCTTGCGGGAGAGCAGGCCACGTTCGACGAGGCGGCGCACGATGTCGGCCAGGGTCGAGCGATCGATGCCGGTCACGTCGACCAGCGCCGTCTGGCTTACATCTTCAGCATGCGACACCGCCCGCAACACGGCGAACTGGCGGGGCGTCAACTCGGACTTGCCGGATTTGAGCGCAAACAACTCGTCCGCACACTGCCCTGCGCGATGCAGCAGGTGGATGGCGGACACATCGTGGCCGTTCGCGCCATTGGCGCCATTCGTTGATCTTGTCATGGGCATCGTCCTGGTTGTCCGCTGGCGACGATTCGAGGCCGACCAACTTGGTACGCGCATCGCCGCTCGTTGACCTCTGCGATACACGCTGTCGTTAGCGGCATCTTGACCGTAGACCAGTGTGGGTTAACATTCGACGCGCTCAGCATGCACATCAGTTTGTCTGCAACGACAGATAGTCGTGTCACTGAGGAGGTGGCGGCCGTGCCATTTCACGAACCCACTGTTCGAGCCAGTATCCTGGTAGCGCTGCCGAGTTATCTGGGCGCGCGCGACGTGGACATCCGGAGCTTGCTGAGCGAAGCCGGGTTGAGTGAAACTGCGGCGGACAATCCAGACGAACCGCTCCCGCTCAACAACGTCGGCATGCTCTTTGAACTGACCGCCAGTCGGCTCGCTGACCCTGGCTTGGGCATCTCATACGCCAAGGTATTTCCGCCCGGCGCCACCGGCCTGCTCGGTCATCTCATGATCACCGCGCCAACCGTGCGCGACGTCTTCCAAGTGCTGACGCGCTACCTGCAAGTGCACACCACCCCCATGCAGCCCAGGTTCGAAATTCACGACGATGGTGTGGGCTGGTTCTCGTTCGCCTGGCCAAGTTCGTTCACGTCGCCGCAGATCCAGTACACCGGCTTTGCAATGGCGAGCCTGATCCTCAGGCTACGCCGGGCGACAGGCCCGAACTGGCTGCCGCTGGCCGTGCATTTCCATCACCGTGCCCCCGATGATGTCGAGCCTTACCGACACTTCTTCGGCTCGCGCCTGAAGTTCGATCAGCGCGACTGCAGCATTGCCGTGGACGCGAGCACCCTGGCGATGCCCATGCCCGAACTCCTGCCGAAGCTGCACGAAACGGTTCGTGCCATGGGTGATCGCGTGCTGAAGGAGCACGTACACCTGAACGACGCGGCATCCCAGTTGCAGCATTTGCTGGCGGATCGATTGCCCAGCGGACAGCCCTTCGACCTCGACAGCGTGGCCAAGGCGCTTGGCACACAACCGCGGGGCCTGCAGTGGCGGCTCCAGCAGGAGGCAACGACTTACGAGCAGGTGCTGCTGCTCACCCGCATGCTGCACGCCGAACGCCATCTGCGCGACAGCAATCACCCGATGACGGAAATCGCAAATCTACTGGGCTTTTCCGAATTGTCGGCGTTCACCCGCTGGTGCCAACGCCATTACAAGATGACGCCCAGCGCCAGCCGCCGGCACCTGCGGCAGGGCGGCGGCGCGGCGCCACCTCCGTCACCCAGATCACCCTTGGAGGATCCGGCGTGAGCGGGAGTAGAAGTCGCGCCTGACAAGGATGGCCAGCACCCACGTCGTCGCGACTGCGAAGGCCAACGGGTGGAAAAACCAAGCCATTGCCGCGATCGCGTAATAATAGGCGCGCAGCCCGCTGTTGGCGTGTTCGGCCGCGATCCCGATCAGCTTAGCGGTACGATCGGCATGGCTGTCACACGCAGCCTCGTTGCCGGGTATGGGATTGGGCGTCGCCGCGATCATGATTGCCGTATAGTGCGACAACCGGTAGGCCCAGGCGAACTTGAAGAACGCGAATACGAAGATTGCGATCAGCAGCAGAACCTTCATCTCCCATAGTACGGCCGATGATTGTGCGACGTAGGGCAGCTGTTCGAGCAGCTTCTGCACCTTCTCGCCCGAGCCCATGATGGCGGCCAAGCCGCCGATCACGATCGCACTCGTCGAGGCGAAGAACGCATTGCCCTGGCCGAGGCCGTTCAGGACGATCGCATCGAACGCCCGCTCTTCGCGCCGCGCCATGTTGCGCATCCAGGCCACGCGTTGCTGCTGGACGGCGCCGACGATGCTGCTGCTCTCAGCGGGTGCCCATTCCGCGATCACCTGATAGCTGCCGACCACGACGATGAACCACACCAGCGCGGCGGCATCCATGTTGGACATGATCTGGAAAATCACCACCTTCGGCCCCTCGAATCTTGCACGCCTTGCGTAACCAATACGTGACCGCCGCCCAAGTGCACGAATGCAACAGATCGTGGACACCGGCTGCGCTCGACTTGCACATGATCGCGGCTTGGGCTCCAAGAGAGGCCATGAAATCGAGCTTCGATCCGCATCGCCTGATCGCCGCAGCACTTGCGACGGCGCTTTGCGTGCTCGCCACCGGCGCACCGGCATGGGCCTGCACGCGGGCCGATTTCGAGGGCGTGGTCGGCACGGCGTCGACGACCTTGCGGGAGATGACGCAGCGCAACACGCCCTCCTTCCAGGACAAACTGCGCCAGCTGCGCGACAAGCGCCAGTGGACCTATGAGCAGTTCGTCAAGGAGGCAGCGCCCTTCGTCGCCGACGACACGATCGCCGACTACGATGCGAAATCGGCGGAGTTTCTCACCCGCATCAATGCGATGAGCGGGGAAGCCTCGAACGAGGCACAGCCCGACTGCAAGCTGCTCGAGCCATTGCGCACAAGCATGGCGGCGCTGGTCGATACGCAAACCGCGAAGTGGGCGTACATGTTCGGCCGTCTCGACGCGGAACTGGCGAAGTGAAGGCCGACCGATCGATCATCACGATACTCGCAGCCGGGCAGCCTCCCGCGCCAGTGCCGTGACAGCTGCCCAGTCACCCCCTGCAACCGCCTTGGCAGGTGCCACCCAGGAACCGCCGACGGCTGCCACGTTCGGCAACGCGAGATAGCCTGGAGCCTTCGCCGCATCGATGCCGCCTGTCGGGCAGAACACCAGATCGGCGAGCGGCGCTCCAAGAGCCTTCAGCGCCGGCACGCCGCCAGTCGGCTCGGCAGGAAAGAACTTCAAGACGCGATAGCCCATATCGGCGAGCGCCATTGCTTCCGAGGCGGTTGCGACGCCGGGCAGGAATGGCACCGGCCAGGTGGCCGCCGCATCGATCAGCCGCGGCGTCATGCCGGGCGAGACGATGAAACGGGCGCCGTTCGCCATGGCGGCGGCTCCCTGTTCGGGGCTAAGCACCGTGCCGGCACCGATGATCGCGCCCGGAACAGCGCGCACCATCTCTCGGATGGCGTCGAGCGCGCAAGCTGTGCGAAGCGTGATCTCGAGGACGTTGAGCCCGCCCTCGGCCAACGCGCGTGCGAGCGGTACGGCCTGGTCGAGCTTGTCGATCGTCAGTACGGGCACCACACCGACCCGGCGCAGCAGCGCTGCCAACCCGTGATTAAGCTTCGCCTGCATGGCTGGGGGTCTCGCTCGTTTGCGCGCTGATCCAGCGCAGGAAATCCATCGATCCGCCCATGATCGGCAGGACCAAAATCGCCGGGTTGTCGTAAGGGTGGGACTGGCGCACGCTCGCCACCACGTCGGCTGCGCGGTCAGTCACGGTCTTGATCAGCATGACCACTTCCGCCTCGCGGTGCAGCGTGCCCTGCCATTCGTACAATGACGTCATGGCGGGCAGGATATTCACGCAGGCGGCAAGTTTCGACGCGACCAGCGCCCGGCCGACTGCCTCGGCGCTGTCGGTCGAGGGAAAAGTTGCATAGACGAGGCATGCGTCGCTGGTCATCACGCCAGCGGTTTTGATCTTGTCGTTTGCCACCAACTGAGCGAGCCTCCCGCGCGACGCCGCACCTCGACCGAATACGACACAAGGCACTATGGCAAAAGTTCCGCACAAATTCGAGCGCGTCGCGCTCGTCGCGAGCGACAACCCCGAGGCACAGTCGGCACTCCAGCGGCTGACCAAGGCCTATGGCGCCTATACGGGCGATACGCCGGATGCGGTCGTGGCACTCGGCGGCGACGGCCTGATGCTGCAGACGCTGCACCGCTACATGCACCGCCATATCCCCATCTACGGCATGAACCGCGGCTCGGTCGGCTTCCTGATGAACGAGTATCGGGAGGAGGATCTGTTCGAGCGCCTGACCCGCGCCGAGCCGGCGATCACGCACCCCCTTACGATGACCGCAACCGATGCGGGCGGCTGCACGCATCGTGCGCCCGCGATCAACGAGGTGTCGCTGTTTCGCCAGACGTATCAGGCAGCAAAACTCAGGATCTCGGTCGACGGCAAAGTTAGGCTCGAGGAACTGATCTGCGACGGCATCCTGGTATCGACGCCGGCCGGCTCCACCGCCTACAATTTGTCGGCCTACGGTCCCATTCTGCCGATCGACACGGCGCTGCTGGCGCTGACGCCGATCAGCCCGTTCCGCCCACGGCGCTGGCGCGGCGCGCTGCTGCCGAACCGCGCCCGCATAACGATCGACGTTCTTGAAGCGGCCAAGCGGCCGGTAAGCGCGGTTGCCGATCATGCCGAGACACGGGATGTGATACGCGTGCAGATCGAAGAGGATTCGAAGGTCGATCTGATCATGCTGTTCGACCCGGGCCACAGCCTGGACGAGCGCATTTTATCAGAGCAGTTCAGATATTGAGTGAGAAGGACCCCTCATCCCATGCAAGGCCTGTATTACGAGGATTTCGAGATCGGCCGCCTGTTCGAGCATGCGCTGCGCCGTACGGTCACGGAAATGGACAACACGCTGTTCTCGTGCCTGACGCACAACCCGCAGCCACTCCACATCGACCACGAGTTCGCCGGCCAGACCGAATGGGGCCGTCCGCTGGTCAACAGCCTGTTTACGCTCGGCCTCATGATCGGTATCTCGGTCAATGATACGACGTTTGGCACGACCATCGGCAACCTCGGCATGACGGACGTGAAGTTCGCCAACCCCGTATTCCACGGCGACACGATCCGCGCGACGACGGAGGTCATCTCGAAACGCGAAAGCAAATCACGGCCAGACGCCGGCCTCGTCGAGTTCCACCACCGCGCCTATAACCAGCGCGCCGAACTCGTCGCCGAGTGCCGCCGGCAGGCGTTCATGCACAAGCGGCCCGCATCACCGGCCTGAACGCGCGACATTCAACCGGCCAACACCAGCGGCTCGGCACCGGCCCGCCCACGCAGCAGATCCGACGCCTTGTCGGCGATCGCCATGGTGGCCGCATTGAGGTTCGCCGACAGCATGGTCGGCATGATCGACGCATCCACTACACGCAAGGCTTCGAACCCGTACACGCGCAGCTGATCATCGACCACGGCGAGCCGATCGTTCGCCGGCCCCATGCGGCAGGTGCCGGCCGGATGGAACGTCGTGGTGCCGCGCTGCTTCGCAGCACCCAGCAGTTCGTCGTCGCTCTGCACGTGAGGGCCGGGGAAATCTTCGCGATCGTAGTAGGGTTCGAGCGGCTTTGAGGCGAGCAACCGCCGGGCGAGCTTCATGCCGGCCAGCAGCACGCGCCGGTCGCTCGCTTCCGCCAGATAATTCGGCTGGATCAGCGGCGCCTCGAAAGGATTGTTCGAGCGGATGCGCACATGACCGCGGCTGTCTGGCCGCTGTTGCCAGGAGGCAACCGTCATGCCGGGCTCGGCTTCGAGTTCCCCCTGCACGCCTTCGCGGTAACTTGCCGGCGTAAACGTGATCTGCAAATCGGAGCTCGGCACATCGGGCTCGGACCGGCAGAAGGCATACACCAGCGTCGGCACGAGACCCAGAATGCCCTGGCGGCGCAACACCCAGTTGGCAACCTCACCGGCGAGCCGCAGGCCGCGCGCGCGCTGGTTGATCGTGTCGATGTTCTTGACGCGGGCGACGAAACGCGGCGCGTAGTGATCGCGCAGGTTCTCGCCGACGCCGGCCGTCGCCTGCCGCACTTCGATGCCATGGGCCTTCAGCAGGTCAAGCGGGCCGATGCCGGACAGCTGCAGCAATTGCGGCGAGTTGAACGAACCGCCGCTGAGCACGATTTCACGCGCCGCGCGCACTTCGTGGGCAACGCCGTTGGCGCCGCCCCGATGATAGCGCACCCCGACCGCACGCCGACCGTCGAATACGATGCTGGTTGCGTGCGCGTGCGTCTCGACCTTGAGATTGGCGCGCTTCATCGCCGGATGCAGGAAAGCGCGCGCCGCGCTCATGCGGCGCCCCTTCTCGATCGTGCGCTGGGTGTAGGAGACGCCCTCCTGGGTCGCGCCGTTGTAGTCCTTGTTGCGCGGAATGCCCATCTGGACGGCGCCCTCGATGAAGGCTTCGCACAGCGGATGGCGCCACTCGTTGTCGGTCACGGTGAGCGCGCCGTCGCGGCCGCGATAGGTCTCGTCGCCCTCACCGATTCGCTTCTCGAGGCGCCGGAAATAGGGCAGCAGGTCGGCATAGCCCCAGCCACGGTTGCCCATCTGCGCCCAGGTGTCGAAATCCATGGGCTGGCCGCGGTTGTAGACGTTGCCATTGATCGAACTCGACCCGCCGAGCGTCTTGCCGCGCGGCGCCAGGATGCTGCGGCCGCCGGTCCATGGACCGGGCTCCATCTTGTAGAGCCAATTCACCGACGGGTCGTGGAAGGTTTTGATGAAACCCGCCGGGATATGGATGTAGGGGTTCCAGTCGGTGCCGCCCGCTTCCAGGACCAAAACTCGGTTGGCGGGGTCTTCGCTCAGGCGGTTGGCCAGGACGCAACCCGCCGAGCCCGCGCCGACGATGACGTAATCGAAATTTTCCATGAGCCAGCCCTTGGCGTGAAATGTGCCGCAGCCATGAGTTATAGTGCAGGCGCGCGGGCGCGTGTCATGCATTTTGGCAGGGTGTGCTCGTCCGGTTGGCAAGGAGCACGGCCACGACAGCCGCAACGCCCCCTGCTCACCCCTTGTTGTAGTCCTTTATACGGTCCAGCAGGCGGGTGCGCTTGGGAACTGGAGGCGCGGCAGCTTCAAGAACTGTGGGCAGCGCGGGCGCGAGTGCCGGTTCGGCGACCGCGTGGCCGTTGGCGGTGCTGGCGGCAATGTCAGTGCTTTCACGCACGGATGCAGGCGCCGTGACAGGGGGGGAATGCACTGCAGCCAGCGGTTCCGCGGGCACTGCAGCCAGCTTGGCTGGCTCCGCCATCGCCGCGTCTGTGTTGGTCGCAGCAGCCGGCGGCGCGGTACTTGCCTTGACCACTTCCAACTTTGCCGGCTCGGACTTCATCGACTCGGGCTTAATCGGTTCAGACTTGATCGGCTCTGACTTAGCCACCTCGGAACTGGCCAACTCAGCCTTGGCCGGCTCGTTTTTTGCGGCGTCCGCCAGTGGCGCGTCCGACTTGACCAGCACTGGACGGCTCACCGCCCCCGCAGCGCCTGCCGCCAGCTGCGGCTTGGCGTCCGTGATCCGCTGGGTCAAGGTGCGGCGCAATGCTGCCGTCGCCGGACGGCGGAGCTGAGCGGAGGCCGGCAGCGTACCGGCGCCCAGACGGCGCATCTCTTCCATGAAGTGCTGCGCCTGCCGTGCCATGCGCTCGTTGGACGCTGCGACCTCGGCCCGCAGCTTGCGGATCGTCTCGTGCTGCACCTCGGTTTGGGCGTTCAGCGAACTCAGCCGCGACTTCATCGCGATCTTGCTGTCTTTCAGCGAGTTCGGCCGATCACCGACGCCCTCTTCCTGATAGGCGCGCAATGCCGCCTGCAACCCGCCGATCTGCTGTGTCAGATCCTCGATCTTCTGATCGCGCAGGCGCAATTCGCTGTTGATCTTATTCTGCTCGTCTTGTCCGGCGGACGCCACGTCCTTCAAGGACTTGAGCGCCGTTTCCGCGCGCATGAGATCACGCTGCAAACGCACGACCTCCGGAATCGATCTGCCGGCATCGGTGCTGGCACCGTTTGCACTAGGCCGGTGGTTTTCAAGCGATGCATGCGCATCGTCACCCGACCGCAGCCGATCGATCAACGAGGCCTGATCGCGCGAACGGGTGCGCAAGGCTTCGAGTTCGGCCCGCAAGGCCAGTTCCGCATCGAACGTCGGATCGGCGAGACCATCGCGGTTCACGGCGGCACGGGTGTGGATCACGGTCGAGAGCCGTTCGATCTCGGTACGTTGCTGGGCGTTGATCTGCACCGCTTCGACGAGCGCGCGCTGCGTGCGCTGCGAATCTTCCGCCAAGCTTGCAATCTCGCGGTCGCGCTGGAACAGCAGCTTCTTGGCTTCCAGGAGGCGCTGCTCGACCCGTGGCAGGCGGTCGGCGATCGTCTGTTCGAGCACGTTGCGCGCGTTCTGCGCCACGTCCAGCTCGCTCTTCACCGCCTCGATGTCGGTATTTAGCGTGTTGATGAGACCATCGCGCCGGTTGACTTCGACCAGCTGGCGGGCGGCGCCGAACTTGAAGCGCGCGAGCTGTGATTCCAGACGATGAATACGCAACGCATTTTCGGCGCGGATGCGATCCTTGTCGGCCTTCAGTTCCTGCTCGGTGACAGGCAACTGCGCGCGCACCCGCTCGGTCGTCAGGCGCACCGTGCGGGCGCGGTAGGCAGGCGTCAGCAGCACCGCCAGCAAGCTCGCGAGCAGGAAACCAAGGCCGACGAGCATCGCTGACTGAATGGAAATCAAGCAGGCATTCCCGGCTTAGCTCTGACAAAACGGAGTGTGGCGCGCAACAGCAGCCCTTCGGCGCCGCCACGTGTCATACCCTCGCACGACCGACAGCAATCCCTGGTTCCGGCCGACATCTACCGGCGACCCTATGCGTGGCGACGACGAAATTGTCAGAACGGGTTCCAGGTCGGGCTGCGCGAATATTTCAAATATCCGACGTTGGCACCCAGCCGCAAGCCCACGCCGGCGCGAATGGGCGCCAAAATCACATCGCCGTACTTCTGGAACTGTACGCTGACGCCGCCAACGAGGTAGGCGGTGCCCTGAATGCCACCAAACCGGTGATAGATGTCCGAAGGGTCGCGCAGGTTGTACACGAGCACCATCGTTTTCGACCCTTCACCGCCGGCATCGAAGCCGATCGAGGGGCCCTGCCAATAGACTTTGTGTGTGCCAGCATCCTTGGTATGCAGCCGCCCCTCGCCGTAGCGCAGGCCAGCAATGAAGGCGCCCCCGGCATCCTCGCCTAGAATGTAGCCGTTCGGCCGCCCGGCCTGCTGCCAGGTGTACTCGATCACACTGGCCAGTCCCCGACTGACCGAGCCGAAGAAGCCATGGCCGGCCTCGGCGATCTCGTTCTTGGAGTAGTAGCCCGAACCGGAACGCTCGTTGTCGTTGCGCGGCTCGGCATAGGGCGCCCGTCGCGGGGCATCGTCGCCGTAATTGCGGTCATAGGGCTGGCGTGATGGCGGCGGCGGCAAGGGATCACTGTAGCCGCCCTGTGAAGAAGGGGGACGGTAGGTATCACTATTGGCGGTGCCATAGGCGCCGCCCGTCGGGGCCGCCGGCCGATAAGCGTCGTTCGATGTACGCCCGCCATAGGGCGCCTGCCCGCCCCCGCCATAGCCGCCGCCTTGGTAGGGGGCGGGTGAGAGTGGGCGCGGGCCGTTGTTATCGTCCTCATAGCGCGGCTGGGCGGGCGGCTGCGTGCGCTCCCACGGCAAGCGATCCTGGGCTGCGGCGCCGAACCCGGTGAGCAGCAGCGAGGCGAGCGCCATGCTGACGAGAGTGAATGTCGAGAGGCCGCGTTGCAGCATGATCACAATCCCGCTCCAGTCCGAAAGGCCAAGGCGCAATTGCCAACCGCACAGGCGCGGCAAAACGCCGGTCATCTTTCGATAACCAATCGCGGAAAAGTATTACGAAAGTGTGGCTAAATCGCCGCCGCCGCGCGTCATTTGCGTGACCAGTTCACGCCGTCCCCAGGCAATAAAATCTGGGTTTTTGAACTGCTTATCGGATTTACCATAGGCCAGATCGCGACCATCGAACAGCGTCACGCAGCCACCCGCCGCCTGCAGGATAGCGTGCCCAGCCGCCGTATCCCACTCATAGATCGAGCCGAACCTCGGATACAGGTCGGCTTCGCCCCGGGCCACCAGGCAGAACTTCAGCGAGGAGCCGATGTTGCGACGCTCCTTCACGCCACAGCGCAGGAGAAAGGCTTCGGCCTCCGCCGTGCCGTGTGTGCGGCTGGCGATGGCAGCGAGTGCCTGCAGATCGGGCCGGCGTGTCGTGATCCGCGTCGCCTGCATGTCGCGAAAACTCGTGACCACGCTGTCGGGTTGCACCAGCGCCTCGATCGCGATGTCGGGCCCGAGGCTTGCAAACATGCGGCCGGTGGCGGGCGCATAGACCACACCGAAGGTCGGGCGGCCGTTCTCGATCAGGGCGACGTTGACCGTGAAATCGCGGTTGCCCGAGATGAACGACTTGGTGCCGTCGAGGGGATCGACAAGAAAGAACCGGTCGCCGATCGCGGGGATGTGGCCGGCAGCTGCTGCCTCCTCGGCGATCACGGGAATGTCGGGCGCGGCAGCCGCAAGGCCCGCGTGCAGGATCGCCTCTGCTTCCTGGTCGGCGATCGTCACCGGCGACGCATCGCTCTTGTGGGCCACGGCAAGCCCGGAACGGAAGTAGCCGACTTCCAGACGCCCGGCCGCCAGGATCGAGGGCAACAGACGATCCGCGAGCGCCAGGTAGTCCAGTCCTTGCACATTCATAGGACGCATGTTCTCCCGAAGCGGCCGGCGCGGCAGCAATGACGCACTTAGCCGATAAAAGCGGGCTCGCGTCTGACACATGTGCACCGGCAGGCTTTGCAACGGCCCCGCGACGCATGTATCAGTATAGCTGATTTGCGGCCAGGGTCGGATCTGTTTCGCCTGCGTCAGCGCGGCCTCGCGCCTGGGCTATTCGTCCTGTGACCACGGTCTCGACCTTTATCGGTCGATGCGATCAACCAAGGGGCCGCCATGAGCATTGCCACTACGCCTTCTGATCTCGAACTTGCCGCGCTCATTTCCAGCAAGATTTGCCACGACGTCATCGGCCCGGTCGGCGCCATTTACAACGGCCTCGAAATTCTTGACGAGGATGACAACCAGGAAGCGCAGACCTATGCGCTGAACGTGATCCGCAACGTCACCGAGCAGGCCTCCGCCAAGCTGCAGTTCGCCCGCTTTGCCTTCGGCGCGGCAGGATCTGCCGGCGCCCAGATCGACCTAGGCACCGCCGAGCAGATCTCGCGCGGCTTCATCGGCACCGGAAAGCACAAGCTGATCTGGAAAGGCATCGCCGGCTATGCGGCGAAGGATCGGGTCAAACTGCTGCTCAACCTCGTCGCCAGCGCCATCACCGCGTTGCCGCGCGGCGGCGACATCGAAGTGATGGTGACGGGCACCACCGAGCAGCCGATGTTCGTCATCCGCTGCCGCGGTACGAGCGCGCGCCCGCCCCAGTATCTGACCGAGTTCGTGCTTGGCACTGCGCCGCCCGAACTCAACGCCATGACGATCCAGGCCTACTACACGTGGCGGCTGGCCATGACGTCGGGCATGCAGCTCGAAATCATGAAGGATGGGGCGGACATTATTCTGGGCGCGGGCGTGGGGTGATAGGGATGGTGCGGTGGCGCAATCGCGGTATGATCCAGGCAATTGAGCCGGGGCGTTGATTGCCAAGTCGCTTCTCGCTTGGGAAGCAGGGGGAATTAGAGCTGAGCGATTAGGGCATCTGCCCCGGCCGCCGCGTTCTTATTTTTCCGCCTTAAAACTGAGGCCATATCGGCGCTGGAGAAGTTCTCGAGTTTCGGACTTCTCAGTGTCGATACTGCTTGACGCGACGTGGAATCGTGCAGACGATTGTCCACACGAGACGTCTAAGAAGGAGAATGGAAGCGGGGCTACGTGGGCGGCGAACATCGTCATGCGTTCTGCCAGCTTCAGTTTACCGTCGACGCGCTCGTAGATCTCGATCGCACCGACCCTGTCAGGATTTGCGACAGCAAACTGGCGCCCGCGCACGCAGCTACTGTTCTTTTCGACAAACAGGCTGGTCTTTGGGTCGCTAATTTTTTCAACTCGCACGATTTCGACATCGGTGTCGCCGCTATTCCCATCGGTTCTTATAAGGCATCCACTACGTTCGGGGTCAAGCCCGTGCTGCAAACTACACTTGCCACGGTTGCCGATCCTGAATGCAGAGTAGCCCGTTGATCTGCGCTTAGCTATATAAACGGCCTCAACATTGGATTTCAACAACAGATCGCTGCACAGATCCCGACATTGTGGCGTGTCATAACCGATGTCGTACCCAGTGAGCTTGAAGGACTTTGGCTGAGCCTGTGTTGGAAACGACACGTCCGAAGCACGGAATGCGTATTTCATTTCTTCGTATTGCCTGCCGCCGAGCCAACCAGGCAACACGGCCGCGATCACGGCAAACAGAAACCCACATATGCTCAGCGGAACGTTCCGACTTCCGCCCGATATTGCAAGGACTGTTGGTAGAAGCAGCACCGAATAAAATAAAGCAGAATAAGAGTGAATGATCACAACGCCAAGAAGCGGAAAAAACAACCAAACCATAACAGTTGCAAAGAAGTTGAGACTTCGCACCAGGCAACAGGCGAGCAAAAAGACAAAATATGCTAGGATAAATTTTCTGTGCGTCATTGAGTGCGCTTCTCAACGACATGAACGAACAAAAAATCATAGCCAATAAAAGTGAATTTACGATGTAGACAAATTGGCGATTCAATTAGGCCGCCCGTGACATTGGGGTGCGTCCCGAGCGGCACGGACTTCAGGGCGATTTGGGCCCGCCACCGCAGTTCTACTCCGCCGGCACCATGCCACCGTCCGGCATGGCGGCCGGCTTCGCGCCCTTCGCCCGCCGCCCTGTCATCCGCCGCACCACCACATAGAACACGGGCGTGAACAGCAAGCCGAACAGCGTCACGCCGATCATGCCCCAGAACACCGCCGTACCGAGCGCGATGCGCAACTCGGCACCGGCGCCCGTTGCGATGTAGAGCGGCACGACGCCAAGCGTGAAGGCGAGCGAGGTCATGAGGATCGGCCGCAGCCGCAGCTTGCACGCCTCCACGGCCGCATCGACGGTGTTTCGGCCCTGGTCCTCCAGCTGGCGCGCGAACTCGACAATCAGAATGGCGTTCTTGGCCGCCAACCCGATCAGCACCACGAAACCGATCTGCGTCAGGATATTGATATCGAGCTTGTGCAGCCACACGCCGAACACCGCCGACAGCAGGCACATCGGCACGATCAGCATGATCGACAGCGGCAGCGACCAGCTCTCGTACTGGGCGGCAAGCGCGAGGAACACGAACAGCACCGACAGCGCGAAAATATAGTAGCCGGTGCGGCCGACGCGCTTTTCCTGGAACGACAGATCGGTCCACTCGTAGCCGACCGCCTCGGGCAGGATGCGGGTCGCCACTTGCGCCACCAGCTCCAGCGCCTGGCCCGACGAGACGCCGGCCGCCCCCTGGCCGTTGATCTCGACAGTCGGGAACAGGTTGTAGCGCGGCACGCGGTCGGGGCCTGCGACCTCCTTGAAGGACACCAGCGAGCCCAGCGGCACCATCTGGCCTTCCGTGTTGCGCACGCGGATGCGCGACACGTTTTCCGCATCGAGCCGGAACTCGCCGGAGGCCTGCGCCGTGACCCGGTAGGTGCGGCCGAACATGTTGAAGTCGTTCACATAGGCCGAACCCATGTAGATCCGCAGGCTCTCGAAGATGTTGCTGACGGGCACCCGCAGCATCTGCGCCTTGGTGCGATCGACGTCGACGAAGATCTGCGGTGTCACGGTCTGGAACGTGGTGAAGTTGTTCGACAGCCCCGGCGTCTGGTTCAGCGTCTGGATGAACTCGGTCGCGACCCGCGAGAACTCCGTCGAACCGAGCCCGCCGCGATCCTGCAGGCGCAGCGAATAGCCGGCCGCCGAGCCGATGCCGCGCACCGGCGGCGGCACGAACACCAGCGCCTGCGCTTCCTGGATCACCCCCAGCCGCTGGCGCATCGTCGCCGCCAGCTTCTGGATGTCCTGGCCCTTCTTGGCGCGCACCTCGAAATCATCGAGCACGCAGAAGATCGCGGCCGAGTTGGTGGCATTCGTAAAGGTCGCGCCCGATCGGCCCGTGAATCCCGACGTATAGGCGAAGCCCGGCGTCGTCAGGATGATCTCGTTGGCTTTCTTCAAGACTTCGTCGGTGCGTTCGAGCGAGGCGCCGGCCGGCAGCTGGATCGACACGATGATGATGCCGCGGTCGAGTGCCGGAATGAAGCCCGTCGCGGTATTGTTGACGAGCCAGACGGCGAGCCCGATCAACCCGGCGTAGAGCAGCAGCATCACCGCCGAAATGCCGATCAGGCGGCGCACCAGGGCTGCATACCCACGCTCCAGCGCGCCGAAGGCCACGTTGAAACCACGAAACAGCAGGTTCAGCGGAGCAGCGATCAGCGCGGTCAGCGCGCCGATGATGCTGGACTTCGGTTTGTCTTCGTGCGCGCCGTGCGGCTTGAACAGCAGGCCAGCGAGCGCGGGCGACAGCGTGAGCGACACGAACATCGAGATCAGCGTTGCCGTCGCGATCGTCACCGCGAACTGGCGGTAGAATTGCCCGGTGATGCCCGACACGAAGGCGGTCGGAATGAACACGGCGGTCAGCACCAGCGCGATGGCGATCAGCGCGGTGCCAACTTCGTCCATGGTCGACTTGGCAGCCTCCAGCGGCGCCATGCCCTGAGCCAGCTTGCGCTCCACGTTCTCGACCACGACGATCGCGTCGTCGACCACGATGCCGACGGCGAGCACCAGGCCGAACAGGGTCAGCATGTTGAGCGAGTAGCCGAGCGCCAGCATCACCGCACACGTGCCGATCAGCGATACGGGAATCGCCACCACCGGAATGACGGTCGCGCGCCAGGTCTGCAGGAACAGCAGCACGACCAGCACCACCAGCAGCACCGCTTCCAGGATGGTCTTGTTCAGCTCCTTGATCGAAACCTCGATGAACTCGGTCGGGTTATAGCGGATGCGGTATTCAAGTCCCTTCGGGAACGAAGCGCTCAGCGTCTTCATGGCGGACTTGATGTTGGCGACCGTCTTCAAGGCATCCGAGCCCGGCTGCTGGGTCATCACCATCACGGTCGCTGGGTCGCGATCCTGGTAGCCGTAGGTCGTGTAGTTCAGCGCGCCGAGCTCGATGCGACCCACGTCGCGCAGCCGCACGATCCGGCCATCGACACCGGTCTTGATGATGATGTCTTCGAACTCGTTGGCTTCCTTCAGTCGCCCCTTCAATTGCAGCGACTGCTGGAACGCACCGGTTGACTTGATCGGCGGCTCGCCGATGGAACCGCCGGCCACCTGCACGTTCTGGGCGCGCAAGGCCGCCAGCACTTCCTCGGCCGCCATGTTCAACCCGGCGATGCGTTCGGGATCGAGCCACACGCGCATGGAATATTCGCGCGACCCAAACAGATTGACCGCGCCGACGCCTTCGATGCGAGCCAGCACGTCGCGCACGTTGAGCAGCGCATAGTTCGAGATGTAGACCTGATCGTAGGTCTTGTCGGGCGAGACGAGGTGGACGACGACGAGCAGGTCGGGCGAGTTCTTGCGCACCGTGACGCCCGCACGGCGCACTTCGTCAGGCAGCCGCGGCTCGGCGGAGGCGACGCGGTTCTGCACCAGCACCTGGGCCTTGTCGATATCGGTGCCGATCTCGAAGGTGATGGTCAGCCCGAGCGAGCCGTCGCTGGTCGACTGGGAATACATATAGAGCATGCCGTCGACGCCGTTCACCTCCTGCTCGATGACGGCGGCAACCGTGTCGGCGACCGTCTGGGCGCTGGCGCCGGGATAGTTTGCCGACACCGAGATGGTCGGCGGCGTGATCTCAGGGAACTGCGTGACGGCGAGGCCGTTGTAGGCGATGCCGCCGATGATCGTGATGAACAGCGACACCACGATCGCAAAGATCGGCCGAATGATGAAAAAGCCGCTGAAACCCATGGTCTGCGCTCCTTGGCCGATGCTCGGGCGTCGCTGTGCCGAACGTCTACTTGGTGGTTGGCGCGCCGGCTTCCACGGGCGCCGTAGAAACCTGCAGCGGCTCGCGCTTCGGATTGACCTTCTGGCCAGGGCGCGCCCGCTGCACGCCCTTGATGATCACCCAGTCTTCGGCCGTGAGACCGGTGCGCACGATCCGCATGCCGCCGCTGAGAGGTCCGAGCGTGACGACCTTGCGCGACACCGTGCCGTCGTCGGCGACCACCACGACGAACTTTGCTGCCTGGTCGGTGCCGATCGCATCGTCGGGCAGTAGGATCGCCGCGTAGGGCTGCGAACCGGCAATGCGCCCCCGGCCGAACATGCCGGGCTGGAACAACCCCGACTTGTTGCCGATCACCGCGCGCAAGCGCAGCGTCCCGGTCGTCGCATCGAGACGGTTGTCAGTGAAATCCAGCTTGCCGGCGTGGGGGAAGCCTTTGTCGTCCGGCAGCGCAATCTCGATCGGCGCGCCGGGTTGCCCCGGCGTTTGCCCGCTCGATGTGGCAAGTCGCTTGTACTTGATCGTATTGTTCTCACTGACATCGAAATAGAACTGGATCGGATCCTGCGTGACGATCGTCGTCAACAGCGTCTGGTTGCCGACGCCGCCACCGGTGACATAGTTGCCAGCCGACTGCAGACTGCGGCTGATGCGGCCGGCCAGCGGCGCCGTGATCTTGGTGAACGACAGGTCGAGTTCGGCCGTCTGCACCCGCGCCTCCGCGACCTTGACCGCGGCCTCCGCCTCGCGCTTCACGTTCTCCCGATCGTCCAGCAGCTTCTCGGAGATCACCCTGCGATCGAGCAGCGAGCGGCCGCGCACGACGTCTTTCAACGTGCTCTCGACCCTGGTCCTCGACTGCTCCAGTTCGGCCTTGGCGGTGTCGAGCACGCGCTCGAACGGCCGCGGATCGATGGAAAACAGCAGATCGCCTTTCTTGACCAGCTGACCGTCGACGAAGTGGACGCCGTTGAGGAAGCCCGCCACGCGGGCGCGCACTTCGATGGTATCGACAGCATCGAAGCGGCCGGTATATTCATCCCACTCGATGATTTCGCGCACCACGGGCCGGCTGATCGTCACCACTGGCGGCGGAGCACCGGCTGGCGCACCAGTAACCGGCGCACGGCCACGCTCGGGGCCACTTGAAATCAAACCAGCAACGGCGGCCCACTGGCGAGCGAACCAGCCCAGTTGATCGGGCGCGGGCGCCGACACGGTTGCGGGCGCGCCCGACTGCTGGGCAGCAATGGGCCAACTGGCCAAAAGCGCCAGTCCACACGCCACGACAACCGCTGATATTGTACACTTGCGGCTTTGCACAATCCACCTCGCTGCCGAACGCCCGGCATGAATCCCGGATCGCGGCACAGATCAGCGGCCGCATCGGTCCTGAAAGGCCAGCGCAGCAACTCCAGGAGCCGGAATAGCAAATCAGACCACCAATGTAACCCCACGTTCTCGTGGCTGCGCTATTGTGCGCTGTGCCAACGCGTGTGGCACATCAGTACCGCACGTAGCCTTGCGGGGTATACCGGAGCTGGCCATGTCCCGGATCGTAAGGGGAACGGCGCACGACGTAGATCTGCTGGCGCGGCACGCCGTAGCCATAGCCGTAGGTCGGCGCATAGCCGTATCCCGAGGCGGACTGGGCATAGCTGCCAGTTACGCGGGGTGCGGAGCGCACCGCCACGCGCTCGCGGCCATCGTCGCGTTTGCGCCGCGAGGCAACCTCATCGCCCGAGGCTTTCGGCGTGCCGTGCACAACGATGCGCGTGGCCGCATAGCCATGCCTATGGACAAGCGCATAGAATGTCGCCGCCGCCGTGGCCGGCAGCCGTATACAGCCGTGCGAGGCCGGCCTGCCGAGCAAACTGGTCGAAGTGGTGGCATGGGTTGCGATGCCGCCGTTGAAGAACACCGCATGCGGCATCGGCGCGTTATCATATTTCTTCGAGAAGTGCAGTTTTGCCGCCCACTGCGGGCGGAACGTACCGCGCGGCGTCTCATAGCCGGCGCGGCCGGAGGAAATCGGCCACGAATGCAGGACTTTGCCGCCCGACGAGACGGTCATATGCTGAGTTGTCAGATTGATGTCGGCCTTGAGCGTGACTTCGATGGGCTTTGGCGCGGGCGGCTTCTCGGCCACCACCACCGGGGGCGCGCCCGTGCCGCCGCCGCCCGATTGGGGGTCTGGCACAGCGAAGGCCGATGTCACTGGCGCAGCCACCGACACGATGCCAGCAAGGCGGACGATCGAGGCCAGGCGCTGGACGCGCTGCAAAGTCGAAAAGCTCATGGGGACGCTCCAACGCAACGGCACACGGGACGGCCGGCGGACCGATCGGCCAAGCTACGGGCCAGCACCACCTGCGGTTTCAACTCGAGCGACACCCTAAGCCCGCGATCGCTTCTGTTCGCTTAATGCGCGCTGGAAATGCGGCGACAATCCGAAACGCGGCGATCAATACTGCGCTAACCCACAGCGATCAGCCGCGCACCAGCAAACACGCGTCGCCAAACGAGTAGAAGCGAAATTGCCTTTCAATCGCATGGGCATAGGCCGACCGCATGGTGTCGAGCCCGCTGAACGCCGCGACCAGCATGAACAACGTCGAGCGCGGCAGGTGGAAATTGGTCATCAAAATGTCGACGCACCGGAACCGGTAGCCGGGCGTGATGAAGATGCCGGTATCGCCGCGCCAAGGTTGTAGCGTCCCCTCTGCTCCGGCCGCACTTTCGAGCAGCCTGAGCGCGGTGGTGCCGACCGCGACGATGCGGCCGCCCCGCTTGCGAACGGCATTCAGGCTCGCGACCGTCGCCGCATCGATTTCGCCCCACTCGAGGTGCATCTTGTGTTCGGCCGTGTCGTCGGCCTTAACAGGAAGAAACGTGCCGGCACCCACGTGAAGCGTGACGAAGTGCCGCGTGATGCCGCGGGCATCGAGGGCCGCAAACAGCGCATCCGTGAAATGCAGGCCGGCCGTCGGGGCGGCAACCGCGCCATCGCGGGCGGCATAAATGGTCTGGTAATCGCGCGCGTCCTGGTCGTTGGCCGGCCGTTTGGCGGCGATGTAGGGCGGCAGCGGCATGTGGCCAATTCGGGCGATGGCCGCATCGAGCGCCTGGCCACCGATATCGAACATGATCTCGACCTCGCCGCCCTCGCCCTTGGCCGCGACGGTGCCCGCGAGGCTGGCGTCCGCTTGCGCAGGTTCTCCAGCGTCGAAGCGCACACGATCACCGGTCTGCAGTTTCTTCGCCGGCCGTGCGAAGGCCGCCCAGCGCGCACCATCGATGCGCTTGTGCAGGTTGAGCGAGACGGCAGCGGCCGACCCGTCGCGCCAGCGATGCCCTTCGAGGAACGCCGGGATCACCCGCGTGTCGTTGAACACCATCGCATCGCCCGGCCGCAGGAAGGCCGCAAGGTCGCGCACGTGGGCATCCTCGAACGGCTGGCCGGGGCGCACCACCAGCATGCGCGCCGCATCGCGCGGGGCGGCCGGCTCCAGCGCGACGCGGTCGTCAGGCAGGTCGAAGTCGAACAGGTCGGTGCGCATGGCAGTGGCGGGCGTTGCCCCCACCCCCCTCACTTCATTGTCGGGATCACGAACTCTGCGCCTTCCTTGGTGCCGCTCGGCCAGCGCGAGGTGACCGTCTTGGTCTTCGTATAAAAGCGGAACGCGTCGGGGCCGTGCTGGTTCAGATCGCCGAAGCCCGAACGCTTCCAACCGCCGAAGGTGTAGTATGCGAGCGGCACCGGGATCGGCACGTTGATGCCGACCATGCCGACCTGCACTTTCGAGGCGAAATCGCGCGCCGCATCGCCATCGCGCGTGAAGATCGCGACGCCATTGCCATACTCGTGGTCGTTGGCGAGCTTCAGGCCCTCTTCGTAGGTCTTGGCGCGCACCACCGACAGCACCGGCCCGAAGATCTCCTCCTTGTAGATGCGCATGTCCTTCGTGACGTTATCGAACAGGCAACCGCCCATATAGAAGCCGCCCTCGTAGCCCTGCATCTTAAAGTCGCGGCCATCGACCACGAGCTTCGCGCCTTCCTTGATGCCGATGTCGACGTAGCCCTTGACGCGCGCCAAGGCTTCCTTGGTGACGAGGGGACCGAAGTCCGCCTTCTCGTCGGTCGAGGGGCCGACCTTCAAGCTTTCGACCCGCGGGATCAACTTCTTCATGAGGGCATCTGCGGCAGCCTTGCCGACAGGAACGGCCACCGACACCGCCATGCAGCGCTCGCCGGCAGCCCCATAGCCGGCGCCGATCAGCGCGTCGGCGGCCTGGTCCATGTCGGCGTCGGGCATGATGATCATGTGATTTTTCGCGCCGCCGAAGCACTGCACGCGTTTGCCGTTGGCGCAGCCGCGCGTGTAGATATATTCCGCAATCGGCGTCGAGCCGACGAAGCCGATGGCCGAAATGTCGGCATCATCGAGGATGGCGTCCACGCACTCCTTGTCGCCATTGACGACGTTGAGGATGCCGGCCGGCAAGCCCGCTTCCATCATCAGCTCAGCCAGCATCAGCGGCACCGATGGATCGCGCTCCGAAGGCTTGAGGATGAAGGCGTTGCCGCAGGCGAGCGCCGGGCCGAACTTCCACATGGGGATCATGGCCGGGAAGTTAAACGGCGTGATGCCGGCGACCACGCCCAAGGATTGGCGCATCGAATAGATGTCGATGCCGGGGCCGGCGCCGTCGGTGAACTCGCCCTTCAACATGTGGGCAGCCCCCAGGCACACCTCCATCACCTCGATGCCGCGCTGGATGTCGCCCTTGGCGTCGGGAATGGTCTTGCCGTGCTCGCGGGCAAGTGCCAGCGCGAGCTTGTCGTTGTCGCGGGCAACCAGCTCGATGAACTTCATGATCACGCGGGTGCGGCGCTGCGGGTTGGTGGCGGCCCAGGCCGGTTGGGCTGCTTTCGCGTTGGCAACCGCAGCGGCAAGCTCGGCCTTGGAGGCGAGCGGCACGCGGGCGGCGACCTCACCCGTCATCGGCCAGTACACGTCGGCGAAGCGGCCCGAGGTGCCCTTGACGCGCTTGCCGCCGATGAAGTGATAGAGTTCCGATGCCATGGCTGCCTCCCGGGCAATTTCATGTGGAGTGAGACCAGCACGTACTACGGGAGGTAACGGGAATCCAGCGGCGTCATCAGTGCCGCTCCGTGCGCAGGCCGCATGAGCCAGCGCACGGCGAGCAAGCAAAAATTTCCATGACCTGCGACTTCGTCTGCCTCAGAAGTTCCCGTTCTCTAGAACGATCAGCGGCATGTAGCCGAACACCGCCGGGCTCGACGGATCGACAATCACGCGCACGGCGTGATTGAGCTTTTCGCCGAACAGCTGGAGCTTCAACACATTCGGGATCGGCTTGCCGGTGGTGTCCGGGAAGGCCTTCAGTTCCAGCGTGTGGTTGTCGCCGTGGATCGCCAGGATGGGCTTGCCGAAGGATTTCGAGGCGCGCTCGAACGCCTTGACCGTATCCACCATGCCCGATGCCCGCGGCATGCCTTCCTCGATCTGCTTCAGGTCGAAGGGGTCGGCCTGAAAAAATACCACGACGCCCTTGGCTCCCGCCTCCTCGGCTTTGGCGAAGCTGTCGTCGAGCCAGGCGATGTTGGCAGCGTTGCGCTCGAAAAACTCCACCGCCGCGGCCGGATCCTGCGCCTCGAAGCCGTTGTTCGAGCCAACCACGTGGATGCTCACGATCATGATGCCGTTCTTGGTGAAGCGCCGGTTCTCGACGAACTTGGCGAACTTCGGCATCGCCTTCGACTGGCTCTCGACGGCCATCGGGTTCTTGCCGAGGGTCTGTTCAGGGTTGGCGAAGAACATTTCTCGGATCTTGGCGAGGCGCTCGCGCGGATCGAACTTGCCGGCTTTCTCGCGGTGGCAGTCGGTCCACTCGTTGTCGCCGATGGTGTACATCAGCGGCGGTTCGATGGTCTGCAGCTGGTCGAAGGCCTTCTTGAAGTTCTCGTCGGTGCACGGGCTCGAGCCCGACTTGATGTCGCCGACGTGCAGCGTGAACGACGGCTTCATCGCATTGATGGTGCCGATCAGGCGATCGACCTTGGCGTAGTCGTCGGGCAGTTTGTAGGGCATGTCGCCCATCGCCACGAACGAGAATGCATCATTGCCGCCGATCTGCTCGGCAGCAAACGCTACGACCGGCGCGTTGACGGCAAAGAAAGTGGCGATCGTGGCTGCCAGAATGCGACGCTTCATGAAATCCCCCTGGTTGAAGTCGTTCCACAGGTAGGGCCGCCTGATAACGTTTGTGTGACACAACGTGGCCAGCGCGGCCGTTCGCATTCATAGGACCGAGCGCAAAGCCGCCACCGCGACGATGCCAGCCATGATCGCTGCGAGGTCGCTGCGGGTGACGGCCATTATGACAAGGGTTGCGGCAATTCCAGCCCACTCCGGCGGGCCGCCCTTAAGCGCTGCCACCGCCAGGATCGACGCCACCAGCGCCATCGGGATCATGCGCAATCCGGCTTCGATCCGCGGCGTCAGGGCCACGAACCGCATCAAGAAGTAGCCGCCGGCCCGGCAGGTGAAAGCAGCCGCTGCCATCGCCAGGATCGCGATCATTACGTCAGGACGCATGCGCCTTCGCCTCGACGGTTGGCTGATAGCGCACCATGGCGACTACGCACCCGGTGATCGCGCCGGCCACGATGTACCAAGGCCCTGGCACGAGATGGTCGGTCGCAATGGCCACAGCCATCGCAGCGACCACGGGCACCACATCGCTGCGCCCGCGCCAGAACGCAATGCACAGCGAGGCAAAGAATGCCGTGATGAGAAAATCGAGCCCCAGTCGCCGCGGATCACCGAGATTGCCGCCGAAGGCGTGGCCTGCGACCGTCGCCAGCGTCCAGATCGAGCACATGGTTACACCGCCGCCGATCAGGTGGGCTGCGTCCAGGCGGCCGGCTGTCCGATCGCGCATGGCGGTCGCCCAGTTGCCGTCGTAGAGAAAGTAGAGCGACGCGTAGGCCCTGAACGCCGGAATGCCCGTGAACCACCCGCGCATCGTCGCGCCCATCAGGATGTAGCGCGCATTCATGGCGAGCGAGGCCAAGCCGACGGCGAGCCAAGATACCGGGTCTGACCACAGCTGCAGCGCCGCGAACTGTGCCGTGCCGGCACACACGACCGCGCTCATGATGGTTGCTTCGAGCAAACTTAGCCCCGCCGTCGCCGCAATCAGGCCGAAGGTCGCACCGAAAATCACGATGGTCGGCGCCAAAACAAGGGCAGCTCGCGCACCAGCCGCGGCACCGGCGGCCGTGAAACGAGCGGTAGCAACTGACGTCGTCTGCACAGTGTGCCCTTGCACGAGGATTGCCGATGCCGGTCTGCCCGATCTCGCAGAAGTTCATCGCGAGCGAAACCATCGACCTTAGGATTGCTTGCATAGCTGCATTGCGGTCATTACACAGTTACAGCAAAATCGCGCGTGGGGTTCCGCATCGCCGGGCCTGGGAGGAGAATAATTTGAGTGATCCGCTGCTGAGCACGCCGGCGACACCGCTATTGGACACCGTCCCAAAGCTGTTAATTCGCAATGCGTCCATCCATGCCGACCGGCCAGCGTTCCGCGAAAAGGCCTTCGGTATCTGGCAGACCTGGACGTGGGCGCAGACCCTGGATGAAATCCGGGCACTTTCGATCGGCTTGTATGTTCTCGGCCTAAAGCGCGGCGAAACACTCGCCATCATCGGCGACAACCGACCGCGGCTTTATTGGGCCTTCACCGCCGCCCAGGCGATCGGCGCGGTGCCGGTGCCGGTCTACCAGGACTCGGTCGCCGACGAGATGGCCTATGTCCTGGGCCACGCCGAAACCGCCTTTGCGATCGCCGAGAACCAGGAGCAGGTCGACAAGGTACAGTCGATCACCGCCCGCGTGCCGACCTTGCGCTACATCAGCTACTGCGATCCCCGTGGCCTCAAGGACTACGACCACAAGCAATTGAAATCCTACGAGGACATTCAGGAGATCGGCCGGCAGGAACTGCGCAGGAACCCTGGCCTCGATGCCTGGTGGCGCGGTGAAATCGACATCGGCCGGGGCAGCGATATCTCCGTCATGCTTTATACCTCAGGCACCACGGGCAAGCCCAAGGGCGTCATGCTGAGCCACGAGAACGTGGTCGTGTCCGGCGTCAACGCCAATCTGTTCGACCGCTATACCGCGGACGACACCATGATCGCCTACCTGCCCATGGCCTGGGTCGGCGACCACATCTTCTCCTACGGCCAGGCCTTTGCCGCCGGCATCTGCGTCGCCTGCCCCGAGAGCCCAGACACGGCGGTGGCTGATCGCACCGAAATCGGCCCTTCGTCGTTCTTCGCCCCGCCCCGCGTGTTCGAAAACATGCTGACCCAGATCTTGGTGCGCATGGAAGATGCCGGGCCGACCAAGAAGGCGCTGTTCCAGTATTTCCTCACGGTCGCGAAGCGCGCCGGCGAGAAGCGGCTCAATGGCGAGAGCATCCCGGCGACCGACCGACTGCTCTATTGGATTGGCGACAAGCTCGTCTACGCGCCATTGCGCAATCGCATGGGCCTGTCGAAGCTGCGCGTCGCCTACACCGCCGGCGAGGCGATTGGGCCAGAGCTGTTCTCGTTTTTCCGCGCGCTCGGCGTCAACCTGAAGCAGTTGTACGGGCAGACCGAGGCCAGCGTGTTCATCACCCTGCAGCCCGATGGCGAGGTTTATCCCGAGACGGTCGGCAAACCCGGCCCCGGCGTCGTCATCAAGATCGACAATAACGGCGAGGTGCTGTTCAAGAGTCCCGGCGTTTTCCAGAAGTATTACAAGAACGACGAAGCGACGGCGGAAACGAAGACCGCGGACGGCTGGGTGCGCACCGGGGATGCGGGCTTTATCGACACGCGCGGGCACCTGTGCATCATTGATCGTGCCAAGGACGTGGGCCGCCTCAACAACGGCGCCATTTTCGCGCCAAAGTACCTCGAAAACCGCCTCAAGTTCTTCCCCGAGGTCAAGGAGGCGGTGGCCTTCGGGCACGGCCGCGATCACGTGTCGATGTTCGTCAATATCGACCTCGTGACGGTTGGCAACTGGGCCGAGCGCAACAACGTGATCTACTCGAGCTACCAGGAATTGGCAGCCCACCCGGACGTCAAGAAAATGATCGAGAAGCGCGTCGACGAATTGAACGCGTCGCTGGCCAAGGAGCCGCGGGTTGCTGCCTCCCAGATCCACCGCTTCATGATCCTGCCGAAGGAACTCGATGCCGACGATGGCGAACTGACGCGCACGCTCAAAGTGCGGCGCGCCTTCATCGCCGACCGCTATCAGCCCTTCATCAAGGCATTCTACGACGGCTCCGCCCGCGCCAGCATCCGCACCGAGGTCACATTCGAAGATGGCCGCAAAGGCATGATCGAGGGCTCGGCCGACATCGTCGACATGCAGCCGCACGCCATCATGCCGCGCGAACCGGCCAGGATCATGGAGGCTGCCGAATGAAAGCCGACGTCGGACAGATGGGCGCCGCCGGGCCGGCCGCCGGCGCCGTGATGCTGGAAGTCAAGGACGTGTCGCTGTCGTTTGGCGGCGTGAAGGCAATCCGCGGCGTGTCGTTCGACATCAAGCGCGGCGAGATCCGCGCCATCATCGGCCCCAACGGCGCGGGCAAGACATCGATGCTGAACGTGATCAACGGCTTCTATCATCCGCAAGCCGGCACCATCACCTACAAGGGCGCCCAGCGCGAGAAGATGCGGCCCTACATCGCCGCCAGCCAGGGTATCGCCCGCACCTTCCAGAACGTCGCGCTGTTCAAGGGCATGAGCACGCTCGACAACATCATGACCGGGCGCACCTTGAAGATGCACAAGGGGCTAGGGTGGCAGATGCTGCGCTATGGTCCGGCCATGGCGGAGGAAGTGCGCCACCGCGAGGTCGTCGAGAAGATCATCGACTTCCTGGAAATCGAAGCGATCCGCAAGACCCCCGTCGGCAAGCTGCCCTACGGCCTGCAGAAGCGGGTCGAACTGGGCCGGGCACTCGCCATGGAGCCCGAGCTTCTGCTGCTCGACGAGCCGATGGCCGGCATGAACCTCGAGGAGAAGCAGGACATGAGTCGCTTCATCATCGACATCAATCGACAGATGGGCACGACCATGGCGCTGATCGAACACGACATGGGCGTCGTCATGGACCTTTCCGACCGCGTGGTCGTCCTCGACTACGGCCAGAAGATCGCCGACGGCACGCCGGCCGTCGTGCAAGCCGACCAGAAAGTCATCGATGCCTATCTCGGCGTCGCACATTGAATTGTCCCCTCTCCTCTTGCACTGCACGTGCAAGAAGAGAGGGTCAGGGTGAGGGGCGGCCGCTTGTTCCGCCTGAAGAACGATTGGCTATTGAATTTTGGGAAAAGGGTCCTGCGCAAGCGGCTGCCCCTCACCCTCGGCCGGCCAAGCGGGGCCGGCCTCTACCCTCTCTCCCGAAAGCGCGGGGGAGAGGGAAGGAAGAATGCACGACACGTCACCGTAACCGGGTAACACGCACATGGACTTTCTGATCCAAACCGTCTGGGAAGGCCTGGTCGCCGGCGTGCTGTACGCGCTGATCGCGCTCGGCTTCGTGCTCATCTTCAAGGCCTCGGGCGTGTTCAACTTCGCGCAAGGCATCATGGTGGTGTTTTCTGCGCTCACACTCGTCGGCACTTACGAGAAGTTGAGTCAACTGGGCTTCAAGGGATTTCCAGCGGCGATGCTGTCGCTGGTGGTTGCGCTCGCCGTGATGTTTGTACTGGCCGTGCTGGTCGAACGGGTCGTGCTGCGACCGCTGGTGAACCAGCCCGACATCATCCTGTTCATGGCCACGTTCGGGCTCACTTACCTGCTGATCGGCGTCGGCGAGACGATCTTTGGCGGCAATCCGAAGATCATGATCACGAAGGAACTGGGTCTGCCGACGGGATCGACGGAACTGGTTCTGCCGGGTCTTGGACCTGACGGGCGGAACGGCCTTGTCCTGCTGCAGCATATCGACATCGCCGCCGCCATCATTGCCTCGATCATGATCGCCGGCCTCGCCACCTTCTTCCAGTACACCCGCATCGGCCGCGCCCTGCGCGCGGTCGCCGACAGCCACAAGGCCGCCCTCTCGGTCGGCATCTCGCTCAACCAGATCTGGGTCGTCGTGTGGTTCACCGCCGGCATCGTGGCGCTGGTCACCGGCATCATGTGGGGTGCGCGCTCCGACGTGTCGTTCGGGCTCAGCACGGTCGCCCTGAAGGCGCTGCCGGTGCTGATCCTCGGCGGCTTCACGTCGATCCCCGGCGCGATCGTCGGCGGCCTCATCATCGGCATCGGCGAAAAGCTCGGCGAACTCTACCTGGCCCCCATGCTGCTCGGCTCCACCATGGGCCGCGGCGTCGAAAGCTGGTTCGCCTTCTTCATCGCGCTCGCCTTCGTCATGTTCCGCCCGCAGGGGCTGTTCGGCGACAAGATCATTGAGAGAATATGAGGGAGTGGGGAATTGGGAGTTGATCGAGATGCAACCCCACTCCCAACTCCCCATTCCTTACTCCCCGTTTCGAACCAAGTGAGAAACCAATGTTCTACCGCGAAGCCGGCCAGTTCAAGACCACGTACCGGGATGACATGGCGGTCTTTCCGATCCTGCAGGATCGGATCGGGCTGCTGGTGATCATCAGTCTCGCCATTTTCGCAATTCCGCTGCTTGGATCGAAGTTCTTCATTTCCTCAGTGATGATCCCGTTCCTGGTCTTCACGCTCGCCGCCATGGGGCTCAATATCTTGACCGGCTACACCGGGCTGATCTCGCTCGGCACGGGTGCCTTCATGGGGGTTGGCGCCTTCGCCTGCTACAAGCTCACGACTTACTTCCCGAACGTCAACATCATCGTCTGGATTCTTGCCTCCGGCCTGTTCTCGGCGGCGGTCGGCGTGATGTTCGGCATCCCGAGCTTGCGCGTGAAGGGCTTCTACCTCGCGGTTGCCACCCTTGCCGCCCAGTTCTTCCTGCAATGGTGCTTTGTGCGCATCCCCTGGCTCTTCAACTACAACGTTTCGGGCGCGATCGAGGTTCCCGAGCGTACGCTGCTCGGTCTTGCCATCACCGGCCCAAGGGCAACGCCCGAGGTGCGCTACCTCGTCCTGCTCGGGATCGTCGCGCTGATGACGTGGGTTGCCTCCAACATTCTGCACGGCCGCATCGGCCGCAAATGGATGGCGGTGCGCGACATGGACATCGCAGCCGAGTTGATGGGCATCAAGATGTTGCCAACCAAACTGCTGTCGTTCGCGGTCTCGTCTTACTATTGCGGCGTCGCTGGCGCCTGCATGATGTTCTTGTGGTACGGCGGCGGCGAAGCCAACGACGTGTTCGACATCAACGCCTCGTTCAACGTGCTGTTCATGGTCATCATCGGCGGGCTTGGCAGCCTGATCGGCTCGTTCTTCGGCGCAGCCTTCATCTCGAGCTTGCCGACGACCTTGAAGTTCGGATTGCCGGCCATGGGCATCCCCATCACCGGGGCCACCGCCGAGCACATGACGTTCATCGTCACCGGCAGCCTGATCATCTTTTTCCTGATCGTCGAGCCGCACGGCCTTGCCCGCCTGTGGCAGATCGCGAAGGAGAAGCTCAGACTCTGGCCCTTCCCCTACTGAAACCCTGTTTCTGCGGGCGCGCAAGCCAACAATAATCCGCGCCCGCGGCACTATTTGCTCAACCAAGGAGGAACTACCCGTGAAACGAACGCATCTGATTGCCGTTGCCCTGCTCGGTGCCACGACGTTGGCCGCACCCGCCCTTGCCCAGGACAGCATTTATGTCCAATCCAATGCCTATCGCACCGGCCCGTTCTCGGGCTCCGGAACCCCGGTCGCCGATGGCATCAACGACTATCTCACCATGTTGAACGAGCGCGATGGCGGCGTCGGCGGCGTCAAGATCAAGTTCGAGGAGTGCGAAACGGGCTACGACACCAAGAAGTCGGTCGAGTGCTACGAGCAGGGCAAGGCCAAGGGCTCGATCATTTATCTGCCATGGTCCACGGGCGCGACGCTGGCTGCTATCCCACGTGCGCACGTCGACAAGATACCGATCATGTCGATGGCCTACGGCCTGTCGGCCGCAGCTGATGGTTCGGTGTTCCCGTGGGTGTTCAACCCGCCCACCACCTACTGGGACGGCGCCTCAATCCTGCTCAACTACATCGCCAAGCAAGAAGGCGGCCTCGACAAGCTCAAGGGCAAGAGGATCGGGCTCATTCACCTCGATGCCCCCTACGGCAAGGAGCCGATCCCGGTTCTGCAGAACCTCGCCAAGAAGTACGGCTTCGAAGTGCTGCTCTATCCGGTGCCGGCCGCCGAAATGCAGAACCAGGGCGCGCTCTGGCTCAACATTCGCCGCGACAAGCCCGACTGGCTCTATAACCACGGCTGGGGCGCCATGAACCCGACCGCGGTCAAGGAAGCCATCAAGAACAACTATCCCATCAACCGCCTGGTTGGCGTGTGGTGGTCCGGCGGCGATGATGACGCGCGGGCCGGTGGCGCCGAAGCCAAGGGCTACAAGTCGCTGTCCTGGCACCTGTTCGGGCAGAACTTCCCCGTCATGCAGGACATCCTGAAGCACGTCCATGCCAAGGGCCTGTCCAAGACCACGAAGGAGAAAGTCGGTGAAGCGCTGTATGCGCGCACGGTCTACCAGGGCATGATGGTGGCGGAAGCGATCCGCAACGCGCAGCGGCTGACCGGCAAGAAAGTCATCAATTCCGAAGACATGCGCCGCGGTCTCGAAAGCCTCAACGTTACCGAAGCCCGCCTCAAGGAACTCGGCATGGAAGGTTTTGCCTCGCCCTTGAAGGTCGAGTGCGGCGACCACAACGGCCACCACCAGGCATTCGTCGCCGAGTGGGACGGCACCAAATGGACAAAGGCGTCGGACTGGATCTCGCCCAGCAAGGACGAAGTGCGTCCCCTGATCGAGGCCGCTGCCAAGGACTACGCCGAAAAGAACACCGGCTGGCCCAAGCGCACCGAGGTCTGCGATCCACGCAGTTGATCGTAGGTTGGGTTAGACCGGCCCCCTTGCCGGTCGTAACCCAACAACTTCAGGCACCACCCGTGGATTGTTGGGTTACGGCGCAAGGGGGCGCCTAACCCAACTTACGGATACCGCATGAATTGCTAGGCGAATGGCCCAACGGCACACCACACGGCGGCAGGTTCTGGCAGGCGCTTCGGCCCTGCTGGCTGCGGCCGTGTCCGGCTCTGCCCAAGCGGCGCCCGCTGACTGGCGCCAGAAGCTGATCACGAGCGCCCGCGCCCAGATCGGCATCGTCTCCGATCGAAAGGCAGCCGGCATTGATCGCCTGCTGCTCATTCACAACATCGGCGGCGGCGCGGAGGAAAGCGACGTGCTGGCTGCCTACCCGCTCACCGGCCGTTTTCGTATGGCGCCCTCCTGAGGATTTCCAATGCAGCCCACCGCCCCCACAAC
>JAKFWF010000033.1 GCA_021730785.1 Hyphomicrobiaceae bacterium | reverse complement strand
CCGACGGTATCCTCGCCTGGTTCGACAGCCGCATTGCCAACGGCCTCATCGAGGGCATCAACTCCCTCGTCCAGGCCGCCAAGGCCAAGGCCCGCGGCTACCGCACGCTCCGCAACCTCACCGCCATAACCTATCTCGTCGCCGGCAAACTCGACCTCAAGCGACCCACTTGAAACAGCGGGGAGCCAATATACGTCACCGGGGCGATGCTTCGCCGCTGACGCGGCTTGCAGCAGTCGTTCCACGTCGAAAAGCGATGAGTCGGCTAGTCCATGTGATATTCGAAACGGCACTCGATGTAGTTTCTTCCTGCACTCATCGACGGTGCCGATCGACTGCCAATTTGAATTCGCAATGTGTGTAGACATCATGCTAAGTCCTGCTTAAACGCCAACAACGACAGCAATGCTTCAAGATACGAACGTAAATCGAGCAGCGCAACTGATAAATGGCCCTTATCGTGAAGTGCTGCTGCTGGGTGGAATGACGATCGGTGCGCTCGTGGCAATCGTGACCTGGTTGGCGCTATTCGCATGGCGGCCATGCCCGACGGCACAGGGTGGCCCCCGTAGGGTTGAACGGCAGAGCCTGATGTTGGAACTCAATGCCTCCGTCACGGAACGCCGAAGTGCCCGCATGGATGTTTGGGCCCCATCACCGGTTGCCGGTGCGGCGCCAGAACAGTTCCCCCTCGTGCTTTATATGGCCGGTTGGGGGATGGGCCGCGAGGTGGGGCAGTGCGAGGGAAAGTTTCTCGCAAGCCACGGGTTCCTGGTTGTCGCAACCGACGATGTGATGGCTGATCAAGCTTATGCCGATCCGCTGGATGAAGCAGCGCGCGCATCCTGGCTCGATCTGTCGAGTGACGCTGCCTATGAGCAAACAATGACATTGGCACCCCGACGCGCCCTGCTCGCAGCGCGCAAACTCACGTCGATGATCGACACTCTCGCGCAGAGCCCCGGCCTATTGCGATTACCACAAGGAGTTAGGGTCGCGACAGATAGAGTGGGGATTGTCGGATTTTCCTTCGGCGGAGCGGCAGCCGCAGAGGCGGCCATCCTGGACAAGCGGATCGTGGCAATTGCCAATCTCGATGGGTGGTTGTTTGGGGCGGCTGCCGACGCGGTTCTGCCTGCGCCTTACCTCGTGTTCAATAGCGGCGAGTCGCTGCCAGACCCGGCCGCGCTCGATGGGCACGATCGCGAGGCGAGATACAATGCGCGCCTGAACTTGGCGGAACAGCATCGACAGGCGACACAGGTCGCTCAGCGCGCTGACGCGATCAGGCTACTCGTTGCCGGGTCGCAGCACGGCGATTTTCAAAGTGGCTCAGCGCAGTGGCGACGGTGGCTGGGGTATCTTAAGCATTGGCCGCATCGGCCGACGCCGACACAGGTGCGTCGCATCCTCAACGACCATCTGCTCGCGTTCTTCACAGCCCATCTGAAACTTGAAGGCAGTCCCATTCCCGAAAAAAGCCCCGAGGCTTATCCGCACCTGCGGCGTCTCGGTGCGCGCCCCTTCGAATAGGCCGGCCATAGGCACCGGCCAGTGGTTCCCTTAACGATGTTGCCATGTTCGACCGCCGCGGTCTTGCTGGCGCTTCGTAGACCAATCATTTTCGTGCCCGGCGCACCGCGAACCAAAAGCATCTGCCGACGGCCGCCGCACTATGCTGGTCGATGTTCGAACCAAAAAACGGCACACAGAGTTGGTTTTGATATTTCAGTGCAACGAGGATCTTGCTGCCAATGCAAAAGTCACGTGAGTTCGTTTCCGCGCCGCGCGTCGTATCCCTCCTCGGGCCGTCTCTGTCGGGTAAAATCGGACCTGTGCTCAAAATGCTGCGGCGACAGGCGCTGCCGATAGCTCTATGTGCGCTGGTGGGTCTCGGTTATGGCGTCTACAGCACTTTGTTGCTGATGCCGCAGTATACGGCATACACAGCGTTACTGATCGATACGCGCAAGGTCCGCGCGGTGCAGGACGCCTATGTCTACTCGAACTCGGGCGAAACGTTCGACGCGGGACTGGCCACTCAGTTCGAGGTTCTGCGGTCCGACAAAGTGGCCCGCAGCGTCCTCAGCCGGCTCACTGCCACGTCGCCCGCAACCGCATCGTCGACCGGGAGCGGCGTTCCTGCGGATCAGCAGACATTCACCAGTGCAATGAAGCGGCTGGTGCGCGAAATGCTCGGTCGCCCGCCCGCGCCGCCGATCTCGCACGAGCAGGTGATGGCGGCACGCCAGCAGGCGGAAATCAATCAGCTGAGGCAGGGCCTCGGCATCAGGCGTGTGGGGCGGTCCTATATCGTCGAGATCGCCTATACCTCGACCGATCCCGTCAAATCGGCGCGCATCGCCAATGCCTACGGGGAAGCCTATCTCTCGGAGCAATTGCAAACGCACGCCGAAGCGACGACGCAGGCCACCGCGTGGCTGCGCACGCAGTTGGACGACCTTCGTCAGGCCGTTCAGGCCTCTGAAGTGGCGGTACAGAAGTATAAGGTCGAAAAGAATATCGTCGCGCCCGGCGGGCAGCGGATCGATGAGCGCATGGTCATCGATCTCAACGCTCAGCTTTCTGCTGTTTCATCCGAAATCACCAAACTGGAAGCGCGGTACGCGAAGATCAAAAGCGTGGTGAATGCGAACCAAATCGATGCAACCTTTCTGGAAGCCACATCGAGTGGACCAATCGAGCAAGCCAGAACCAAGTTCGAAATCGCCAAGAAGAATGAGCGGGACATTTCGAAGCGGCTTGGACCCAATCATGCCGCGGCTGTTCGGTTGCGAACGGAAGCCAGGGAGTTCGAGAAGCTGACGTTGACGGAAATGAAGCGCGTCGAGGACGCCACCCGCAGCGAGATCGAGATTTTGAGGACCAGGGAGACGGCACTCAAAAAGCAATATGAGGAATTGTTGGGAAGCAGTTTCGTTGCCAATGAGGCCGGGATCCAGTTGCGTGAACTCGAGCGCAATAATGAAACGCTGAAGTCGCTCTATTCGACCGCAACCCAGAGATTGCAGGAGGCGAACCAGCAGCAATCCTTTCCGTTTGCAGACATCCGCCTCATGTCGGCTGCGACCCTTCCTGCATCGCCGATCGTGCCATCCTCGCTGCGCACGATCGGCGCATGGCTGCTCGCCGGACTGTTTGCAGGAACAGCCATCGGTGCGACACGGGAAATGCTGGATGAAACGATCCGCACCAAGCAGCAGGCGGAGCGGTTCTTCGGCGTGAACGAGGTGCAGTACCTTCCGCTGCTGACGGGACCGCAATCCGACAGTCCGATGACGCACGTCATCGATTATCCCAGGTCCGAGCTTGTCGAGCTGCTGCAATCGCTCAAGGTCACGGTGGATACGGCCCTGCCGGACAAACGGCGACGCGTCATCGGGTTCGTCTCAGCAGCGCCGGGCGAAGGGTGTTCGACGCTTGCCAAGAATATGGGCGATCTATTGGCCCAGAGTGGCATCGCGACGATGCTGATCGACGGTGACTTGCGGCAGCCTGAACTGTCGCGGCTGTTGGCGCCGAAGGCGGACAAGGGCCTCGTGGATGCGGCCACGCTGGGCTCGGCCGCGAAGGGCTTCACCGTGACGCTTCTCCCCTCCGGACTAGAGTTTCTTCCCGTCGGCGAGCAGGGCAAGGCACCGCACCCGACCTGCTTCATGTCCTCGCCAGGATTGCACTCGGTGCTCGGGGATTCGAGCTCTTCGCATGCCTACGTCCTGGTCGATCTGCCGTGCCTGTCATGCTGCGCAGATGCCGAAGCCATTGCGCCGTTTGTCGACGGCTTCGTTTTCGTGATCGAATGGGGCAAGACGCAGCAAAGAATGATCGGCGCGGCGATCGCCAACAACAGGACCGTGCATGACAAGTGTTTGAGCGTCGTCATCAACAAGGCATATGGGCCGGCGCTGGAGCAGTACGATACCAATCAGACGCGCCGCGATTACATGAAGAAGTACGCAGGATATGTCAGGCCGTAGCGATGACGACAATTCGCAACGGGACGATCCTGTGATGGCATCCCCACTCAGTTGCCAAGTGCCCGGAAAGAATCCCGCACGGCGAGGAAGTCGGTCGCCACGGTCGACGCCGTAGTGGTAACCAATTGCGCGTGATTGAGGAACTTCTCCAGCTGCACGGACTGCGAATTGGCAATATAGATGATGTCGTTGTTGCGCATGGGGAATTGGGCGATCGCAAAGAACACGGAGGGATCGAGAAAATTCGCGCGGTAGATCGTCGGGATGCGGTGCAGTGTTTCCGGGAACTTGCGCAAGTCGATGCCGATGCGCTGCAGCACATCGCGGCTCTCTTCGCGATAGAGGAACACGTGGCTGGCGCTGGCACGCTGATCGATCAACCCGCCGGCCCGGGCCACACCTTCGGACAGCGAAAGCGTCGGCGTGTCGAAACTGAACTGCGTGTTGACACCAAAGGTCTGCGCCACGTTCTGGGCCGCGCCAAAGACCGAGAATCTCTGCTGAACACGGTTGGCAATGATCACGTCGCCCGGTTGCAGGAAGATGTTCTCCTCCGGCTTCGCGATCAAATTCGGGAAATGCACGGTCGCCTGCTTGCCGTTCCGATTGAGCGTCAGGAAGGTTTCGTGACCGGCGGCGCGCAGCCCGGTGCGGGCGATCAGCTCGAGAATTCTCTCGCCGCCCGGACGCAACCGCGACCGCAAATTGCCGGTCGCATCGCCGAAAATCGACACGTCGGCCGACGTCTGGTCGGGTAAGGTGATGATGACCTGGGGTTCGATCGCCCGCTGTTTCAGTGCTGACTCAATTCCCTGCTGCACATCGACCACCGAGCGGCCGGCCGCCCTCACCTGCCCGACATAGGGCACCGTGATCATGCCGCGGCTGTCGACGGTCTGGGCCGGCAAGGTGACAAACGACCCGGGCCGATTGGCGATATCCCCGGACGTGAACAAGCCACCAGGCGCGGATTCGAAAATGGTGATCTGTATCGTATCGCCGATGCCGATCTTGATGATCGGAGCAATGCGTGTGCGCGACTGTCCGAAACTTTCGCTGAAAGATTCGGGCCCGATGTTGCGGACGGCCGACAAGACCTTGCGCCCGATGTCAACCAGCACATAATCGACGGCGATGTGGCGGTGCTCGACGGACGAGGACTCTTTCGCACTGTGCTCGATCACCAGATGATTGGGGCCGGAATTGGGGAAGTAGGAGCAGCCGGTCAGCACCGCAGCCGATGCTGCGACCAGCATGGTGGCCAGGATGGCGGTAGGGGAAGATGCCCGGCTCAAGTTTAGCTCCTGCCTGCAGCGGTGGCCCTGGGGGCATCGTGCTGTCGTTTGATGCGTGACCAAAGACCCTGGGATTATGAATCAATTTCTTAAGGGGATCGAAATCAAGGAACACGGTGGGGATGCTTGTCATGATTCGCCGTCCGGGCAAATTGCTGCCGGGCTACAGCGGAAATATTTGTGTGCGGAGGGAGGTCAACATAGGTTCATTTTTTTACCCCACGGGGTCCTCGCCGTGTGGCGTCAATCGACCCTTGATTTGAAACCGTTGTTTGGGATTGCCCCGTGGCCCGGCTGATTTTCGTAAATCGCTATTTCCACCCCGATCATTCGGCGACCAGCCAGATGCTGTCGCGCCTGGCATTTGCCTGTGCCGCGTCGGGGCATGAGGTGAGCGTAATCACCAGCCGGCAGCTCTATGGCGACGCCAATGCCCAGTTACCGGCACGGGAGGTGATCGATCGCGTCACTGTGCATCGTGTATCAACAACCCGTTTCGGCCGCAGCGGGCTGATGCTGCGGGCCTTCGACTATGTGACCTTTTACTGCAGCGCACTTTGGTGCCTGCTGTGGCTGGCGCGCACCAGCGATGTCGTAATTATCAAGACCGACCCGCCGCTACTGTCCCTCGTCCTAGGCCCGGTGGCCTGGGTGCGCGGCGCCAAAGTCGTCAACTGGCTCCAGGATGTGTTTCCGGAAGTGGCCGAGCACGTGCTGGCGCGACCTACTGCGCGGTCGCGGCTGCTTGCTGCCCCGCTGAAGCAGCTCAGAAACTTCTGGCTGCGCCGGGCGTCCGTCAACGTCGTACTCGGCGATCGGATGGCGCGCCATGTCGCCGACCTCGGCGTCGATCCGCTCCGCATCAGGATCATCGCCAACTGGGCGGATGGCGCTTCGATCCGGCCGATTGCGCGCGACGACAACGACCTGCGGCGCAGCTGGGGCTACGACGGACAATTTGTCGTCGGCTATTCCGGTAACCTCGGGCGCGTGCACGACTTTGCCACGTTCGTCGATGCGGCCGAACTACTGGAGCGCGATCCAGGTTCGGTTGGGCCAGCCGGCCGGCCGATACGCTGGTTGTTCACCGGCGGCGGGGCGCTGCATGACGCATTCGCTGGCGAGGTGAAACTCCGGAACCTGAGTTCGGTCGACATGAAGCCCTATCAGCCGCAAGAGACATTGGCTGCCAGTCTTTCGGTCGCCGATGTCCACCTGGTGTCGCTGCGTCCCCAGTTCGAGGGCCTCGTCGTGCCGAGCAAGTATTATGGCATCGCCGCCGCCGGCCGCATGACGATTTTCATTGGCGATGCCAAAGGCGAGATTGCCGAGGCGTTGCGTCGCGATGGCAGTGGCTATTGCATAGCCCAGGGTGACGGCGCGGCCCTCGCCCGGCTGGTTGCGCGTCTGGCGCAGGACGCCACCCTGGTAAGTCAGCTCGGCAGCAATGCCCGCTCGGCATTCGAGAAGCGCTATGCGTTCGAGCATGCGTTTGTAGCATGGCAAACTTTGTTCGCGGAGTTGACGGTGTCGATCGGGGACAGTCGCCGATCAGGCAGGCTCATGCGGAAACACACCGACGTTCACGGTCGGTGACTGTCCCCAGTCGAGCCGTGGTCGGGGCCACAGTCGTAGGGCTATTGCGCCCTACGGTCAGTGCAATTCCCTACTCCCTACTCGCTACTCCCCAAACTTATCCACGGTCACTCACCGCTCGCGTATTCTTTCCCTCGACACTTGCGCATGAGGGGACGTCAACCGGTGGCGACCTGTGATGGTGCAAGCGTTACAGGTCCGGGGGTCAAACCCGCGTGGTGCCTGTTCGAGGACGTGCGATTTGTAGGCGGAGCAGAAACCTGTCGTGTGGAATACCACGCAGACGGACGGTTCCCGAAACAGTCAAGCGTCTGAGAATGAGCGCCGAAGGCTGCGGTTCGCAAGAACCAACGCCACCGCACGCGGTGCCGATCGGAGGCTCGCCACACTGGCGCCGTGGAACCCGGCGTGGGACGCAATCCCTTAAACACTGTGGGAAGGCCCAAAATCCTGTGCGAGGCGGCCCGAAGTCGCCCTCGTTACCCTCAGCGGCAAGCCCGCTGCGGCTTCCGGCCGTCTCGCCTCCCCTCGTTTCGCAAACGGGGTCGGTGATGTCCCACCAACAGGAGATAATAATTGCATGTACACCAAACTGAATCTCGCTCAGTATGCCCGACGCTCCTGGCGCGTCAGCATGAAGCTCTTGCGGCAGGTGGAGCGAACAATCGACGGCCGGAGCACTCAGCCGACAGCCCGTCGGCCAAAGCGTGCCACACTCAAAGCGAGAGGCGCTGTCTCCAAGCCCTAGCCCCGGGGCCAAAGCACGGTGGAAGCGCCAACTGAGAATGGGGGCCGGGCGTCGAGCCTTGGGGGGGTGCTGTAGGGGCAAAGCCCATCGATCCTGGGAGCTACAACAGTCGGTGGCGACGCCCCTGCGCTGAGCGCGACGCCCTGACCCAGTGCAAGAGTCGTCGAAGACATAAGTTCAAGGTGTTTTCGGCGCATCTGGTCTGGAACCCGATGCGTCGTTCGTTGTGCTCACAACGTCAGCAATGGCGGGGAATGGGTTGACGCCGCGCGCAGGGCGGCGACGTCCCTCGAACGCGACGCGTCCAGGGCAAATAGTAGCAGATTGGCGATGTTGAAGGTTGGCCAAATATGTACTATGATCTCGATATTAGGACTGCGTGCCAAGTGGCCTTAAACATAATGTTGCATTTCAGTATTTGTTGGCGTGAGGTTGTATGTTGCAAAGATTGCCCGAAGCCGTGTCGAGTTCCACCCGTTGGCTCGTCGTTAACGCCCAGCCGCAACGTGAAACAGTGGCGATCGAGCACCTCGGCCGGCAGGACTTCGTGGCTTATTGCCCGCTCATCCGCAAGCGCATCACCCACGCCCGGCGCACGATGGAGACCATGCGGCCGCTGTTTCCCGGCTACCTGTTCGTCGCCTTCGATGTTGCAAGCCAGCGCTGGCAGCCCCTTTTGTCGACGCGCGGCATCCGGTCGATCGTGAAATGCGGCACTGAGCCGAGCTTCATCGGCGCCGATTTCATCCGCAAGCTGCGCGAGCGCGAGGTCGACGGCGTCATCGGCCGCCCCGCCATTCCCTTCAAGGTTGGCCAGGATGTCCGTGTCGTCGACGGTGCGCTGGACGGGCTGATCGGCACGATCATCGAACTGGGCGAACGTGAGCGCCTCGTCGTGCTGCTCAACCTGTTGAACCGCCCGGTGCGGGTCACGCTCAATGCCAGCAAGGTCTGCGAACTGGCATCCAGTCGCACTTAACCTCGCTGGCAGCTGCTGCATTGGCGGTCAGACGTCCGGCGCTATCACGCGTTTTGCAAATTACCGACAAATTTTGAAAGTGAGCACATGAAACAAAAATCCGCATTGATCACCGGAATTACCGGCCAGGATGGCGCCTATCTCGCTCGCCTTTTGCTCGACAAGGGCTATGTCGTGCACGGCGTCAAGCGTCGTTCGTCGTCCTTCAACTCGGCGCGCATCGACGATCTCTATATCGACCCGCATGATGCGGCAACTCGCCTGTTCCTGCACTACGGGGATCTGACGGATGCAACCAATCTGATCCGGCTCATCCAGGAACATCAGCCGGACGAAATCTACAATCTGGCGGCGCAGAGCCACGTGCAGGTGAGTTTCGAGACGCCCGAATATACCGCCAACAGTGACGCCCTCGGCACGCTGCGACTGCTGGAGGCGATCCGCATTCTGAAGATGGAGTCGCACGTAAAATTCTACCAGGCCTCGACCTCGGAACTGTATGGCAAGGTTCAGGCCGTCCCGCAGTCGGAGACGACGCCGTTCTATCCGCGCTCGCCCTATGCTGCCGCCAAGCTCTATGCCTACTGGATCACCGTCAACTATCGCGAAGCCTATGGCATGCACGCTTCGAACGGTATCTTGTTCAACCACGAGAGCCCGATGCGCGGCGAAACCTTCGTCACCCGCAAGATCACGCGTGCGGTGGCCGCGATCGATTTGAACCTGCAAAAGCAACTCTTCCTCGGCAATCTCGATGCGCGCCGCGACTGGGGCCATGCGCGTGATTACGTCGAAGGCATGTGGTTGATGATGCAGCAGGAACTGCCCGACGATTACGTGCTGGCCACTGGCGAAATGCACACCGTGCGCGAGTTCGTCGAGGTGGCCTTCGCGCGCATCGGCCGCACCATCGCCTGGCGCGGCAAGGGTGTGAACGAAGTCGGCGTCGATCGGGCGACCGGTGCTGAACTGATCAAAATCGATCCGCGCTATTTCCGCCCGACCGAGGTCGAACAGCTCTGTGGCGATGCGTCCAAGGCGCATGCGCGGCTCGGCTGGCATCACAAGACGACGTTCCGTGACCTCGTCGCGGAAATGGTCGATAGTGATCGGGCAACCATGGTGCAGGAGAGCCGTCGCAACGACCGTTCGACGGATTAGGCGGCTCGGAGTGAAAGCGGGAGTGGCCGCGTGGCGGATGCAAGAACTGACCAGGCGGCCGACGTGCGCTTTCCCTTGAAGGGGCGCCGCGTCTGGGTCGCAGGCCATCGCGGCATGGTCGGCGCAGCACTCGTGCGCCGTCTCGCCAGCGAGGCTTGCCAGCTTCTGACCGTCGACCGCCGCGGTGCCGATCTGACCCGCCAGCTCGAAGTCGAAGCATGGTGCGAGGCCAACCGACCCGACGTCGTCATCATCGCGGCAGCCAAGGTCGGTGGCATTCTCGCCAACGACACTTATCCGGCACAGTTCCTCTACGACAACCTGATGATCGAGGCGAACGTCATCCAAGCGGCGCGGCGCGTTGGTGTGAAGCGCCTGCTGTTTCTTGGCTCGTCCTGCATTTATCCGAGATTCGCGCCGCAGCCGATCCCGGAGCAGGCGTTGATGACCGGCCCGCTCGAGCCGACGAACGAAGCCTATGCGATCGCCAAGATCGCCGGCATCAAGCTCGCGCAGGCCTATCGGCGGGAATATGGCCTCGACTATATCTCGGCCATGCCGACCAATTTGTTCGGTCCGGGCGACAACTACGATCTGCAGTCGAGCCACGTGATGCCGGCCCTGATCCGCAAGGCGCACGAGGCAAAACGGCAAGGCAATGCGGCGATCACGATCTGGGGCACCGGCAGTCCCAAGCGCGAGTTCCTGCATGTCGATGACTGCGCCGACGCGCTCATCCACATCCTGAAGGTCTATTCGGAGGCCGAGCACATCAACGTCGGCTCCGGCGAAGACTGCACGATCTTCGAGTTGACCCGGCTGGTCTGCGACGTCGTGGGCTTCAAGGGCGCCATCGTCACGGACGTGACGAAGCCCGACGGCGTGGCGCGCAAACTGATGAGCGGCGACAAGCTGAAGGCACTTGGCTGGCGCCCGAAACTCAGCCTGCGCGACGGCATCGCCGACGCCTACGCTGCGTTCCTTGCTGAGCATGGTGCGGACGGCGGGACTTGAACCCGCACGACCTTTTGGGCCAACGGATTTTAAGTCCGTTGCGTCTACCGATTTCGCCACGTCCGCCAGGGTGACACGCGGTGATAACCGGTTCGGCGGAAGGGGGGAAGTGGCCCTGCTTTCGCAGTCCTGCCCTTTCGCCGCGCCCCTGACAAACGCTCAGCGATCGGCTAGAAGCCGCGTTCGTATCCTCATCGACACAGGCGCGCGGCGCCATTCACGGAGACGCATCATGGCGAAAGTTGCTTGGATCGGGCTTGGCGTCATGGGCTATCCGATGGCCGGACATCTGGCGAAGAAGGGTGGGCACGACCTCACCGTCTACAACCGCAACGGCGCCAAGGCAGAGGCCTGGGTCAAGGAGTACGGCGGCGGACGCACGGCTGCGACGCCGGCTGCGGCCGCCAAGGACTGCGACTTCGTGTTCAGCTGCGTCGGCAACGACCAGGATTTGCGCGCGGTGACGACCGGCAAAGATGGCGCGTTCTCCGCCATGAAAAAAGGCGCAATCTTCATCGACAATACGACTGCGTCTGCCGACGTTGCTCGCGAACTCGACGCGGCAGCCACGGCCGGCGGCTTCGGCTTCCTCGATGCGCCGGTATCTGGTGGCCAGGCCGGCGCCGTCAACGGCGTGCTGACCGTGATGGTCGGCGGCAAAAAGGAGATCTTCGAGCGCGCCCAGCCGGTGATGGCGCACTATGCCCGCATGACGACCTTGATCGGGCCGAGTGGAGCTGGACAATTGACCAAGATGGTTAACCAAATCTGCATCGCGGGCCTGGTCCAGGGCCTCGCCGAGGGCATTCACTTCGCCCAGAAGGCCGGCCTCGATATCCCAGCCGTGATGGAGACGATCTCGAAGGGCGCGGCCGGGTCCTGGCAGATGGAAAACCGCTGGAAGACCATGGAGGCTGGCAAATTCGACTTCGGCTTCGCCGTCGACTGGATGCGCAAGGACCTGTCGATCGGCCTCGACGAAGCCCGCCGCAACGGCGCGAGTTTGCCCGTCGCAGCCCTTGTCGACCAGTTCTACTCCGAGGTGCAGAAGTTGGGCGGCAGCCGCTGGGATACCTCGAGCCTGATCGCGCGTTTGAACCACGCAGACAAGAAGTGAGGGTGCGTCGTCCGTGACCGATCCGACACCGCGCGAAGTGATCGCGTACATGGCCGGCCGCAACGCGGTCTTCCAGCATTTGCAAATTGAAGTGCTGGAGGCCGTCAAGGGCCGCTCGAGGTTCGCGCTCGTCGTGCGCCGGGAGCTGACCAACACCTTCGACACCATGCACGGCGGCATGATCTTCGCGCTGGCCGACATGACGTTCGGCTTCACCTGCAACGCGCAGAACGAGCGCGCGGTGACGGGCGGCGCGACCATCGAGATGCTCAGCTCGCCCAAGGTCGGCGACCGGGTGATCTCGGAGGCCCGTGAGATCTACCGCGAGGGCCGCAACGCGATCCTCGACGTGACCTTGTGGATCGATCGTGGTCCCGATGCGGCGCCGACCATCGTCGCCCATGTGCGCGGCCGCATGCGGCTGATCGGCGGCAAGGTGGTGGAGGCGCCGCGGTGAACTTCGATACGATCAGCGCCCTGATCGGCACCTGGCGGCTCGTTGCCACCAGCGCGGTCGACGATGCGGGCAAACCGGTCGCAGCGCCCTATGGACCTGTGCCGCACGGTCTCGTCTCGTTCGAGGGCAACGGCCGCATGATGTGCGTGCTGTGCGATGGCCGCGATGAACTGCCGTCTGGCCAGCCATCGCGCGAATACAACTCCTACATCGGCACGTTCGAGTTCGACGGCACCACCTTGGTCACGCGCGTCGACGGTTCGTCGAACCCGGGTTGGGTTGGCGGCGAGCAGGTCCGCACAGTGCGGTTCGAGGGCGACCGCATCGTGCTGCGCAACGGTCGCCGCACGCTGGAGTGGGAGCGGCTATAGGGCTGCGTCTGGCAAGGCGTGATCACCCCGCCGACAGCAAGCGGTCGCGATCGCGCAGCATGAACAATGCGAAGATCGCCGCCAGTACCGGTACACCAGCCCAGAACAAAAGATTGGCCGAGGGTCCGAACGGCGGGATGATCTTGAACCAGCTCACTGCCACCGTAATGCCGTGCATGACCAGCACGGCACCATAGGTCCAGAACCGCTGCCAGCCGACGGTGAAGGCCAGCACAAGCAGCAGCTGCGCGATGCCAAGGCCGAGCACGAGCGTCGGCGACGCGTCCTTCATCGCGTAAAATCCGCCGAGCACTGCCTGGGCGTGTTTCGGGTTGACGAACTTGTCGGCCACCCACACCAGCAGGAACGCTGCCGTCGAAAGTCTGATAGCCAGCAGCGAAGCCTCGAGCTTCGAGTCGCGTTCCATTTTGCCACTTTCCATTGCTGCATTCACATTCAGACACGACCGCTCGCGCTCGGCGCGCCGATCGCCAATCAGGCCGCCATCATCCCGCGAATAGGGTAGTCACGTTCCTTGATGAGCTTGATACCACGCAGGATGGCAGCGAGGTCGGGGCGCGAAAACGGCGCGTTCGAGATATCGATGATCTGGATCTTGCCGTGCGGGTTGAGCACGAACAAGCCCGGTTCTGCGAACGGCCGATCGGTCTCCTGGGCTGAGCGCGGCTCGGAGACATAGAGTCCAAGCGTGCGCATCTGGTCGATGGTCAAGCCGTAGCCGACCGGGAACCGCCAGCCGAATTCCGCGACGTCAGCCGCGGCCTTCTCCATCGGATCAGCCGACACTGCCGCGACCGTGACGCTGGCTTCCTGGAAGCCCTCGAGCATCCCGTCCAGCGACTTGAGGTAGACCTTGCATAGCGGGCAGTGCTTGCCGCGATAGACAACCAGCAGGCGCCAACCTTGCACCGCATCGAAATCGAATGTCCCGCCGGCAACCGTGGCAAACGGCACGCGCGGAAAGGCAGATCCAGCAGCAAGTTTCATGTGCGCAGGCATGGCATCACCCGTTATCATGGTGGACTGTTGACTGGCCCGGGAACCGGGCTTTTGCAATACAAGACTAAGCAGGCCGATCGACATTGACCAATAGTTCTTGGCCGGCTGTCTTCACAACACCGTGAAGATCGACGGCAAGGCGTGCAACATAGCGGTTGCCGGACCCGATCCCGTAGCGCATCATCGATCCACTCCAAGTCTGCAGGCGTTAAGGTCCGCAGCAATCGGAAGCACTACGTTGGCCGACCGGCTGGCCTAACTCTTACCCGTCCGTTCATCAGCAGAGATCTGCACCCGTGGCCGCCGAATTGTCGTTCAAGAAGACCATGGAATTCGAGTACGGCGTGCCGGCGGCGCTGGCGCCGGGCGTGGTGCGGCTCGTCGCCAACAACCCGAGCCCGTTCACTTTCAAGGGCACCAACACCTACATCGTCGGCACTAGCGAACTGGCGCTGATCGATCCGGGACCCGATGATCCGGCGCACTTCGATGCCATCATGCGGACGGTTGCCGGCCGCAAGGTCAGCCACGTGCTGATCACCCACACCCACCGCGACCACACCGACGGGCTGGCCAAGGTGCGGGCCGCCACCGGTGCCAAGACCTGCGGCTATGGTCGCACCGCACTCAAACCGGGCGATGCGCGCCTGTCGCCCTCCGGCTCAGAGTTCGTCGACCAGGATTTCGCCCCCGACATCGTGATGAAACACGGCGACCGGCTCAGCGGTCCCGGCTGGGATCTCGAGGCCGTATTCACGCCCGGCCACGCACCCGATCACCTGTGCTTTGCACTAGCCGGTCGCCGCCTGCTGTTTTCCGGCGACCACGTGATGGCCTGGAACACGACCGTGGTTGCGCCGCCCGAGGGCAATATGGCCGATTACATGGCGTCCCTCGACCGGCTGCTGGCACGGGCAGCAAACGATGACATCTATCTGCCGGGCCACGGCGGACGGATCGATAATCCCGACCGCGTGGTGCGCGCCTTCATCGTGCACCGCACCTGGCGTGAGCAAGCGATCCTCGGCGCCATTCGTGACGGCACCAGCACCGTGCGCGCGATTGTCAGCCTCGTGTACCAGGACCTTGACGCGCGTCTTGTGACGGCTGCCTGCCTTTCAGTGTTGGCACACGTGGAGCATCTGATTTCGCGGGGGTTGGTATGGTGCGACGGGCCGCCGACGTTTGATCGGCAGTTGGCTGCCGTTTCGGCACCGGCGCGCCCCTGAGGCCGCCGCGCAAGCGATAGGGCCGCAAGCCGTCCGCTGTCGGAGTGGTCACTTCCACCTGCGCCTGGATTTCCTTCAGGATTCGGCGCACACGCTGGGCATTGCGACCGAGGTCGTGGCTGCCGTAACGCGACACCGAGCGTATGTCGATCTTCGACGTTTTGGCATCGCCGTCGACGCGGATCACCACGTCGTCGGCGAAGCCCAGGATGAAGGTGCGGTCGACGAGTTCGATGGTGCCTGGTTGGCCAAAGCGCCCCTTGGGCGGTTCCTCGCTGGTGGTCTTCAGCTTCATCGTCTTGGTATTGAGCGCCGACAGCACCAGATCGAAGGTTTCGAGGGCCGAGCGGTCGACCTGGAAGGTGCGGATGTCGGGATAGGCCTTGGCCTGCGCGGTCGAGAACCCGGCGCCCGGATAGGTGAGGCTGTTGGCGCTGACCGGGCGCGCCTTGGCAAGGGCCGCGAACCGTGGCGGCGACTGCACATCGGTGGTGATGTCATTGATGCGCGGCAGGTTGCGTGCGATCGGCAGGAACGCCAGCGGCCAAGTGAGCAGGGCAGCCGCGGCCGTCATGCCAAACAACGTCGCGAGGCCGCCGCCGGTGCCAAGCCGCCAGATGCGGACCGCAGACACGAGCCCCGTAAGCAGCGCCAGGGCTGCGATCCCTAGCGCCACCGCGACCGTGTTCAAGGCGACCGGGGTCGGCATGCCGAACAAGCGATGGCACACCAATGCGAATCCGGTCAGGCAGGACGCAAACACGGCGAAACGCACCGTCCAACGGCTCAGGCCCTTCCTGTCGTCCGGCAGTTTCAGCGCCATGGTGACTGCTTGCGTCGTTGAATCAAGGGCTCGAAGTCGTCGTCGTACCTATCACATTCGAGCATTGGCGAACGCACAAACGCGAGTATGATCCACGTTTTGCCACGCGCTGAGAACAGCGCTAACGTTATGTGCAAATTGCGGCAACCCTTCAGGATGACCTTGCCATGCGCCAGTTGACAAACTTCGAGACGCGCGACGTCGAAACGCTTCTGCATCCAACGACAAACCTCGCTACCCACCGCGTCAGCGGCCCGCTGGTGCTCGAGCGCGGCCAAGGCGTCCATGTCTACGACACCACGGGCAAGCGCTATATCGAGGGGTTGGCCGGCTTGTGGTGCACGGGCCTTGGCTACGGCAACCAGGAACTGATCGAGGCTGCCGCCGATCAGATGCGCAAGTTGTCGTTCACTCATCTGTTTGGCGGCCGCAGCCACGAGCCGGCCATCGCGCTCGCCGAAAAGATCAAGGAAATTTCACCGGCGCCGACCTCGAAGGTTTTTTTCACCAGCTCGGGCAGCGAAGCTAACGACAGCCAAATCAAGCTCGCCTGGTACTACAACAACGCACGCGGCAAACCGCGCAAGAAGAAGATCATCGGCCGCATGCGTGGCTATCACGGCGTCACGATTGCGTCGGCAAGCCTGACCGGGTTGCCGATCTTCCATACCGACTTCGATCTGCCGATGGCGCGGGTCGTGCACGCGGAAGCTCCGCACCACTGGCGTGCAGGGCACCCAGGCGAGACGGAAGAAGAGTTCGCGACCCGGCTTGCTAAAAATCTCGAGGATCTGATCCACAAGGAAGATCCTGAAACCATCGCAGCCTTCATCGCCGAGCCGGTGCAAGGGGCCGGTGGCGTCATCATCCCACCGCGCACCTACTTCGAAAAGGTCCAGGCCGTCCTCACACGCCACGACATCGCCTTCATCGCCGACGAGGTGATCTGCGGCTTCGCTCGCACCGGCAACTGGTGGGGCTCGCAAACGTTCAACATCCGCCCGGACACCGTGACGATGGCGAAGGCGATCACGTCGGCCTATGTGCCGCTCGGGGCCATCACCGTGTCCGAGCCGGTGTACCAGGCGCTGGTCGACGAGAGCAAAAAGCTCGGCGTGTTCGCACATGGCTTCACCTATTCGGGCCATCCCGTCGCCTGCGCGGTCGCCAACAAGACGATCGAGATCTACCAGCGCATCAACATCGTCCGTCACGTGCAGACCGTGTCGCCGGTGTTCATGGCCCGCATGAAGACCTTGAAAGACCATCCGCTGGTTGGTGAATCGCGCGCCATCGGTCTGATCGGCGCGCTCGAACTCGTGAAGAACAAGAGTTCGAAGGAGAGCTTCGATGGCCGCCAGGGCGTTGGCGCGAAGGTGGTCGCCTTCGCCCAGGAGGAGGGCCTCATCTGCCGCTCGGTCGGTGGCGACTCGGTCGCCATGTGCCCACCACTGGTGATCACTGCGGACGAGATCAATGAGGCCTTCGATGCCCTCACCAAGGCGCTCGATCGCGCCGCCCACTGGGTCGAAAAGGATTTAGGCATCAAGCTCGGCAGTTGATCAGGCGTCGAGATCGGCGTTGTTAGCACCAAGTGGCGGCGCCCCGGACGGTTGACCGAGTGCTGGACGCAAGTGCGCTGCGATCGGCACCGGTAAGGCTGTCATCTCGGCGCCCGCCTCGTTGCGCACGCGTTCGCTGAACAGCCCCCGCGCCTGGAAGTGCGGGTCCGCCATTGCTTCCTGCAGGGTTGCGACGATCGTGCAGCAGCAGTCGGCACTGGCAAAGATCGGGCGCCAGTGGTCGGCGGTGCGGCTGGCTATGATCGCAGCGACGGCGGCCGTCGTCGCTGTGGGATCACGCGTGTCCTCGACGAGTGCCGCATCGAGTCCGATCGCGGCAGTGAAGGCGATCCAGAACTTCTGCTCGATGGCGCCGACCGCTGCGAACCTGCCATCCCGGGTCGGATAGAGCCGGTAACGCGGGCCGCCACCCGTCAGCAGGCCATCACCGCTGCCGGGCCAGACGCCGGTTGCCTGCCCTTGCGCCATGGCCCAGTAGGTGAACGCAAACACGCCATCTGCCATCGCGATGTCGAGGTGCGTGCCTGTGCCCGTGCGCTCACGGTCCTTCAACGCGAGCAGGATGTTCACGACCGCCGGATAGGTGCCGCCCGCGATGTCGGCGATGAGCGCCGGCGGCAGCACCGGCTGTGCCGTGGTGCCCAGGCTCAATGCCAGCAGGCCCGAATCGCCCATGTAATTGACATCGTGGCCGGCCACCTCGCGCTTCGGGCCGGTTTGGCCGTAACCGGAGATCGAGCAATAGATGGCACGCGGGTTGATCGCCCGCACGTCGGCATAGCCAAGCCCGAGCCGCTCCATCACGCCGGGCCGGAACTGCTCGACGATAACGTCGCATCGCGCCAGCAGCGATCGCAGCCGCGCGATATCCACCTTGCTCTTTAGATCGAGCGCGAGGCTCTTCTTGCCCCGGTTCAGGAGTGCGAAATTGGCGCTGTCGCGGCCCCAGTCCGGCGCGAAGGCGCGCATGTCCTCGCCCGTCCCCGGCCGCTCGATCTTGTAGACCTCGGCACCGGCCTCCGCGAGCAGCAGCGTTGCCATCGGTCCGGGCAACAAGGTCGTGAAGTCGAGGATGAGCGTGCCGGTCAACGGGCCGATTCTGGGCGCGGTCATAGGGATCTCCAGCGGGCGATCTGTGGGCCGCATCAGTGCCGCATTCAGCTATCGGGGGGCAACTGCCACTTGTGGCTGCCACCCGTGCGCTCGCGGTGGTTTCGCGAATTGACATCAATCGCTACTGTCGCACTCACTTCAACACGCGACAGGGAGCGCTTTATGGACAAGGCACTGTGGGACAAGGGATTGGCGAAGCGCAAGGCGGTGCTCGGCGCCGAGTATGTTGACAAGTCGATGGCGAGCGCGACGGCGTTCAACAAGCCGTTCCAGGACATGCTGAACGAGTTCTGCTGGGGCGGCGTCTGGGGCGACGAGCGCATCTCGGCCAAGACTCGCTCCATGATGAACCTGACGATGATCGCGGCCCTCAACCGGATGGAAGAGTGGGAATTGCACTTCCGGGGCGCCATCCGCAACGGCGTCACCCAGGACGAAATGCAGGCGATCTTGCACCAGATCGCGATCTACTGCGGCATGCCGGCCGGCGTCGAATGCTTCCGCATCGCCCGCCATGTTTATGCGGAGATGGAGAAGAAATAGCCGCAGCAATCACGCCGGCCCGAGCTGCTGGTCGGTGGTCATGCGGACGCAGGTCTCACGCGGCTGGCGTGACGTGGATCTGGGCCGGCTTGCGGCCGCTCTCCTGGATCGACACGACGTCGCGCAATCCAGCCTGTGCCGCGACCATGACCAGAGCCAAGAGGGTTGCACGCATGGGCGATCTCCGATCGAGGTCTAGCGGTGCTCACTTCGGCGCATTTTTGGCGAGCCACGCCGACATGAACGCAATCTCGTCGTCCTGCGCCTTGATGATGTCGGCGGCGAGCTTCTTCAGCGCGGGGTCGCGGCCGTGTTCGAGTACGATCTTGGCCATTTCCACGGCACCCTTGTGATGCGGGATCATGCCCTTGACGAAGTCGATATCGGCATTCCCGGTGAAGGGGATGTTCATTTCAGCATGCATCTTGTGATTGGCGGCCTTGAACGCCTTGGTTGCGGCCGTGTCGCGCGCGGCCGGGGTGGCGTGGGTCGTATTGGAATGATCGTGGGCGGCGGGCGCTTTGGTCTGCGCGGTTGCGTGCACCGCCATGGTCGCGACGAGAACGGCGATGGCAAGGGCTGAGATCGCGTGGGTCATGGGGTGATCCTCCAGGTGGACTTGTGGACGAGCTAACTTGCATGAACGGCGGCTGGCGTTGTCGTGCCGTCGCCAGACACGGCGTCCCGGCGCGCATCGATCAAGTGGCGCAACGGACGCACAACGAATTGCAGAAACAGGATCGGCGTCAAGAGCGCATCGAGCAGTGTGGCACTGATCAGGCCACCGAGTATGACGATGGCGACCGGATGCGGCAGTTCCTTGCCGGGCTCGCCGGCGCCGATCATCAACGGCACCAGGGCGAGGCCGGCCGCCAGCGCAATCATCAGCACCGGCGTCATGCGCTCGAGCGATCCACGGACGATCGAGCATACGCACAGTGGTGTAATGCGCGAGCATGCGCAGGAGGGGGTATAACGCCCCCCATTCGCCGCATGACGTCGGCGCTGCAAGCGGCACACATGTTCACGGTGCACACTCGTACAACCATTTATTCATCATCGATGCGCATCACGCGACGTGGCCAGCACCGGGCGCAATGCAGAACGTTAGGGCAGCCGATTGAAGGGTAGGTGCCGCCGGCCCATGGATCGGCAGTCGGCGGTCTTGACACTCGGCGGCACCAGAGTGCAGTCAGCACGCAGGGCTCAGCCTCGACGCGTCGGACGCGGCCGGCGGCGGTCAGCCGCGGTGGGGCATGCCAATGGAAACAGTGCGATGACGATACGAGAGTTGCCGTTGCTGCCACCACGAACGGATAAACTCTCGCAACTCGCGACAGTCTGAGTGAAAGATATAATGACTGCGAACGGCGCCGACCTTGCCGATCGTCCCACCGGCAGAAGGCCTTCAAAGCAACCGCAATGCCTATGATCGATCTGAACCAGACGTTCGATGTGGTCGTCGTCGGCGGCGGCAATGCGGCGCTGTGCGCGGCCATCGCGGCGCAGCGGGCCGGTGCGTCCGTCATCGTCCTCGAAGCTGCGCCGAAATTCTATCGCGGCGGCAATACCCGGCACACACGCAACATGCGCTGCGCCCACGATGCGGCAACCGAAACACTATCGGGCCCCTACACCGAGGACGAGTTCTGGGACGACCTGCTCACGGTTACGGGTGGCAACACGGACGAGCAACTCGCACGCCACATGATCGCCGAGAGCAAACCGATGCTGACCTGGATCGCCGAGCAAGGCGTGCGGTTCCAGCCCTCGCTCGGCGGCACCTTGTCGCTGGGGCGCACCAACTCGTTTTTCCTCGGCGGCGGACGCGCCATGCTGAACGCGCTGTATCTGACGGCCGAGAAACTCGGCGTCGAAGTGCTGTATGATGCCGAAGTCGTCGACCTCGACATCACGCGCGGCGAATTCCGCTCGGCGACGATCAAACGAGGCGACGGCCGCATCACGATCAAGGGTCGCACGCTGGTGGCAGCATCCGGCGGCTTCGAGGCCAACATCGAGTGGCTGAAGGAATCTTGGGGGCCGGCTGCCGACAACTTCCTCATTCGCGGCACGCCCTATAACCGCGGCACCGTCTTGAAAATGCTGCTGGAGCGCGGCGTCCAGCCGGTCGGCGATGCCACCCAATGCCATGCGGTGGCGATCGATGCCCGCGCGCCGAAGTTCGATGGCGGCATCATCACCCGGCTCGACTGCGTGGTGTTCGGTATCGTCGTCAACAAGCAGGCGCAACGCTTCTACGACGAGGGCGAAGAGGTCTGGCCCAAGCGCTACGCCATCTGGGGCCGGCTGGTGGCAGCCCAACCCGACCAGATCGCCTACATCATCTTCGATGCGTCCTCGCTTGAACTCTTCATGCCGTCGCTATATCCGGCCATTGCCGCCGGTTCGCTTGCCGAGCTTGCGGCCAAGTTCGGTCTGGATGCGGCCGTGCTGGAGAAGACGGTTGCCGATTTCAACGCGGCGGTGCGGCCCGGCAGCTTCGATCACACCACGCTCGACGATTGCCGCACCGATGGCTTGACGCCGCCGAAAACACACTGGGCACGCAGAATCGAAAAAGCACCCTTCTATGGCTATCCCGTGCGTCCGGGCATCACGTTCACCTACCTCGGCACCCGCGTTGACCGCAGTGCACGCATGATGCTGCGCGACGGCGGGCCATCGGCAAACATGTTTGCCGCTGGCGAGATCATGGCCGGCAATGTGCTCGGGCGCGGCTATGCAGCCGGCATCGGCATGACGATTGGCAGTGTGTTCGGCCGCATCGCCGGCCAGGGAGCAGCGGCACATGTCGCAAAGTGAAAGCCACGCCACGGCGGCGCTCGCCGAAGCCGACCGACTGATGACGGTGTGCAACTCGTGCCGCTATTGCGAGGGGCTGTGCGCGGTGTTTCCGGCCATGGAGCTCAGGCGTTCGTTCGGCGACGGCGATCTGAACTACCTCGCCAACCTGTGTCACGGCTGCGGCGCCTGCTATGTCGACTGCCAGTTCTCGCCGCCGCACGAGTTCAACGTCAACGTGCCTCAGACCTTGGCTGAGGTTCGGGCTCAGTCCTATCGCGCCTACGCCTGGCCGGCCGCATTGCGCCCCGTCTTCGACCGCAATGGGCTCGCGATCAGCGTGCTTGCAGCACTGGCCGTTACCGCGTTTGTCACAGGCTTCATCGGTTGGAACGACGCGCGCGTACTGTTTGCGGCCCACACCGGACCTGGCTCCTTCTACAAGCTCATGCCGCACAACACGATGGCGTTGCTGTTCGGCGCCGTGTTCTTATACGCCCTCCTGGCCCTGGCGATGGGCGCACGTGCCTTCTGGCGCGACATCGGCGAGCCGGCCGCGACGCTCAGCCAACCCAAGCCGCTGCTGTCGGCGGTGCGCGATGCCGGCTCGCTGCGCTATCTCGATGGCGGCGGCGTTGGCTGTTACAACGAAGATGAGCGCCCAACCGACAGCCGGCGCTTCTATCATCACCTGACGTTCTACGGCTTCCTGTTGTGCTTCGCCTCGACTTCGACGGCAACGCTCTATCACTACCTGCGCGGGCTCGAGGCGCCCTATCCGTGGTACGACTTGCCGGTCGTCCTCGGCACCCTTGGCGGCATTGGGCTGCTGGTCGGTCCGGTCGGCTTGCTGGCGGCCAAGTGGCGGCGCGATCCGCAGATGCGCGATGAGCCGCGGGCCGGCATGGATGCGGCGTTCCTCGTCATGCTGTTCCTGACGAGCATCACTGGCCTGCTGCTGCTGGTCCTGCGCTCAACGCCGGCCATGGGACTGCTGCTGGCGATCCACCTCGGCGTCGTGTTCGCGCTGTTCCTGTCGCTGCCCTACGGCAAGTTCGTGCACGGCATCTACCGCTTCCTGGCGCTCGTTCGCTATGCCCGGGAGCGCCATGACGAGCCGACCGGCTAGTGGTGCGCAGCGCCTTGGAATTTGCCGTCGTCGTCCGCCGCAAACCGCGGCCAGGGAGATCATCGCCACGTGAACTGGGTCGACTACTGGAACGGCAAGCCGACGATCTACGTTTCGGCGCGGCATCAACAAGCGCACGATGCGGTGGTGGCGGCCTGCATCGCGCCGTTCGTTGCCGATGCGTCGGGCTGCGTGCTGGACTTCGGCTGCGGCGATGCAACGCGCGCGCATCTCGTAGCCGAGCGAAGTGCCAAGCTCCTGCTGTGGGACGCCGCACCCTCGGTGCGCCAGCGCCTGTCCGAACGATACGCTGGGCATGGCAAGATCACGGTGCTCTCGCCCGACGGCCTCGCTGGCATCGAGGCGGGCAGCATCGACCTGATCACGGTCATTTCCGTCATCCAGTACTTGCAGCCGAGTGAGCTGAGCGAATTGCTCACAAACTGCCAGCGAATGTTATCGCCGCGCGGGGCGTTGATCATTGGTGACGTCATTCCGCCGGACGTCGGCATGGTGCATGATGCGTGGGCTCTGCTGAGCTTCGCCGGCCGGGAGGGGTTCTTGCCGGCTGCGGTGACGGGATTGATCAAAACGGCGTTCTCGGATTATCGCACCATCCGATCGAAACTGCAGCTCAAGACCTATTCGCAGTCTGAAATCGTGCAGTTGCTCTCCTCGCACGGCTATGCGGCGCGGCGCCTCGATCGCAATCTCGGCCACAATCAGCGTCGCATGGCGTTCGAAGCGCGTCTGCCGGGTGCTGGATCCGGTGGCGCCGTTGGCGACCGACTTAAGCGCTGAACATCTCGGCGACCGTTTTGCGCCGCCGCGTGATCGACTGCTCAGCGGCAAACGTCGCAACCGCTTCGAGGCTCACGCGATTGGCGTCGATGCCGAACGGGAACGGCTCGATGCCGAGCGCATTGCGCACTTCGATCGCCGCCTTGTCGAGGGGAGCGGTCGCCGCACCCGAGGCGAGACGGTCATAGTAGATGCCGCGCGCCCGCGTGAAGGCTGCCATCAGCTCGGCTGCCACCCACGGATGCGCTTCCAGCACCGCGTTGCGCACCACCACGGCGTGGTTGACTGGATAGATGCCGGTGCGGTGGAAGTAGTCGAACCCCGCTTGGCGCGCGTTCGGGATCAGCGGCGTAATCTCGGCCGAGTCCGACTTCACGTCGCCGATCGCCGCGTCGCAGTCGCCGTGGAGCAGCAGTTCGCTGATGGCCTTGCCCCGGCGCGAGAGATCGACGTTGGCTGGGTACGCGTACTGCGCCACGTGCTCCTCGTCGGTTGGCACCCAAGTAATCTTGCCCAGATCGACGCCATACTCGGTCTGCAAGATGCCGCGGATCCACAGCCCCGTCGTGACAGTGTAACCGCGGTTGATCGCCACCCGCCGGCCTTCCAGGTCCTTCGGCGATTTGATGCCCGAACGCTGCGTCTTGAATGCCGCCCAGTGGTGGAAGTTGCGCGTCACGAACACCGGAATCGCCGTGATCGGCACGCCGAGGTCGCGTGCGCACAAGTAGGTGGTGAACGCCATTTCGCAAATGTCGAAATCGAGCGAGCGCACCATGGCCCGCATGCCGGCCGTGATCGGCTCGACCGCGGCGAAGTTCAGGCGCAGACGGCCCAAATCGACCTCGCCCTGCTTCAGCGGCTGCGTGATGCCGTAGTTGCCGAGTGCAATCGTGAGCGGGGAATCGAGCATGCGAGGTTCCGTTTGCGAAAGTCTGGCGATTGCGCCAGATAATCGGGGAGGAACGTTTACGCGTCAAAGTACTTCGACAGGGGGTCGCCATGTCATCTCCTCCCATTCCTCCCAAGGCCGGCCTGATCATCACCGCCCACCCCGGCGACTTCGTCTGGCGGGCGGGCGGCGCCATCGCACTGCACGCGCGCAAGGGCTACCGCATCAAGATTCTGTGCCTGTCCTACGGCGAACGTGGCGAAAGCCAGTTCGCCTGGAAGAAGGCCGGCGTCACCATGGCCGAGGTGAAGGCGCAGCGCCGGGCCGAAGCCGAGGCTGCGGCCCACATGCTCGGTGCCGAGATCGAGTTCTTCGATGCGGGCGACTATCCCCTGCGCACCACGCCCGCCATGCTTGACCGCACGATTGACGTGTTCCACGCGTTGAACCCGGCGTTCGTCCTCACGCATGCGCTGGAAGACCCCTACAACGTCGACCACCCGGAGGCGGCGCGGTTCGCCCAGGAAGCGCGCATCATCGCTCAGGCTGCCGGTCATAAGCCCGATCCGAACCGCGCCTATGCTGCCCCGCCCGTGTTCCTGTTCGAGCCGCACCAGCCGGAGCAGTGCAACTTCAAGCCGAACGTGATCCTCAACATCGACGAAGTGTGGGAGGTGAAGCGCAAAGCCTTCGAGATTTTGGCCGCGCAGAAGCACCTGTGGGCCTACTACGAGCGCGTCGCCTTGAACCGTGGCATGCAGGGCGGCCGCAACTCAGGCAAGGCAATGACATACGGCGAAGCATATCAACGGCTGTTTCCCGAAGCGCTCGAGGTGCTCGCATGAAAAATGTGGTCGTTCGGACTATCGATCGTGCCGACGCGGGCGCCATCGCGACGCTGCGCGAGCTTGGCGTGTCGACGACGCACGAGGCGTTCGGCCGGCTTGGCCTGATGAACACCTACATGCGGCCGATCTATGCCGGCGCGCAAGTTGCCGGCTCGGCGGTCACGGTCCTCGCCCAGCCCGGCGACAACTGGATGCTGCATGTGGCGATCGAACTCGTGCGGCCGGGCGACATCCTGGTGGTCGCGATCAACGGTGACAATACCGACGGCATGTTCGGCGACCTGCTGGCGACGTCGCTGCGCGCGTTCGGGGGCGCGGCCCTCGTTATCGATGCCGGCGTGCGCGACGTGAAGACCCTGACCGAGATGAAATTCCCCGTCTGGTCGCGCGCCATATCGGCCAAGGGCACGGTGAAGGCGACGTTGGGTTCGGTCAACGTGCCAGTGGTGTGCGCCGGCGCGCTCGTCAATCCGGGCGACGTGGTGGTGGCGGACGATGACGGCGTCGTCGTGATCCCGCGCCTGCAGGCTGGCACGGTCGCAGCAGCCGGCCAGAAGCGGGAAGCGGCCGAAGGCGAGAAGCGCACGCGTCTGGCTGCCCGCGAAGCCGGCCTCGACATGTACAACATGCGCCCCGCGCTGAAAGCCGCCGGCCTCGTGTACGTGGACCGCGCGGAGGATGTTTGAGCGGGGGCGGACCTCGGCTTGCACCCATACCGTCCACTCACGTCTGCTCACCCCTGGTTTGGCGCCTTCACCGGTTCGAACGAAATGCGCAGTCGCGTCCAGGTTGCCCTCGCAAACCGCTTGAGTGTGCTACCGGATGGAATGAAGCGCCCACTCTCCATCCGCGCGACGGCACTTTGCGATGTCGCCATTTTCTCGGCCAACTGGTCTTGTGTCAGGCCCGCTCTGGACCGGGCAGCGATAAGCGCAGAAGCGAGTGCGAATTCCTCTTCGAGCGCATCGTAGTTCCGACGGTAGTCCTCATCGCGCAGCCACTGCTTATGGAGATCCGTGATCCTGTTCATGGCACGTCCCTCGCCCGCTCGCGGGCCAGCCTGAATTCGTTGATCGGCGATTTCTGCGGTTTCTTGATGAACACTCTTACGATGACGACACGTTGGCCAGATGCAGTCACATAGATGGCGCGAGAAATACCATCTCGTCCTCTGATACGCAGGTCCCAGGGTTAATCTTCGAGATGATCGAAAGCGTCCCGAGGTAAAGCGTTGAGACCGTGGTCCTCGATCAAATTGGAAAGTCGCACCAGTCGTGCCCGCATATCAGTTGGCAGCGCTTCCATCTTGGAGTCCACCAGCGCCTTGAGCGTCGCAACTGTCTAGCGCCATGACTCGCATATCAATATCGATATGTTTTGACCAATTCTGTTTCAAAAATGCGGATCATCTTCGAGGCGCTGGATAGGGAGCCAGCATGGTTTGCTGACACGCCGAAGGGCAACGCCAGTCTGTATGGAAGCGGTGCTCGCCCCTCCATTAGTGAGTAATGGGCGCACCCCTGCCCTGCTCACACTTCGCCTTTGTCGATCCTGGCCTTCATGGCGGCTTCGCGCTCGGCCAGTTCGCGTTCCTTCAGATAGTCTTCCGTCGTCTTGGCCGGCGGGCGGGGTTTGGCGGCATAGGGATCGAACTTGGCGTTGGTCATCGCTTCGACGCGGCAGTCGTCGCATTTCTGGATCAGCTCGAGCCGCGCGCTGTTCTCGCCGGTGAACATCCAGTGCTTGTCTTTCAGTTTCGCCGTCACGCGGTCGATCGTCGACTTGACGCCGAACGCCTTGCCGCAGCTGATGCAGTGGAACGGTGCTTCCTGCTTGATGGTCACCCGGCCGGCGTCGAACGCTGCGAAATCGATGCGGGGCGCGAGCTTGATCACCGTCTCGGGGCAAGTCGCAACGCACAACCCGCACTGCACGCATAGGCTTTCGTCGAACGACAGGAGAGGCTGGTCGGCCGCGTCACCGAGCGCGCTCACCGGGCAGGCCGACACGCAGGCGAGGCACAACGTGCACTTCGCCGTGTCGATCGCAAGACCGCCGAAAGCTGCGCCCTTGGCCAGTTCGATGCGAGCCTGAGGTGCTGGCGCCATGCGATGCAGCTCGCGCAGCCCAAGCTTCATGAGATCGCGCTTCGCGCCGAGCGGCAGGAATGTCGCCCGTGCCAACGGCGCGACCGGCGGCCGCGGCATCCGCAAACTTTCGCCCAGTGCATCCGGATCGTCGGTCTCGATGATGCCGACGGCATCCGTGCCGTAGCCGAGGCCCGAGAGGATGCGGGTCGCGGTTTCAACGGTGGCACGCAGGCCGGCGATGTCGTGGCGCGGACGGGCGCGGGTCAGCAGGCGCACGGCGCGGAAACCATAGGCCACGCTGGCAGCAATCGTCTCCAGGCCGACCTGGGTCACTTCGTTGAGCAACACGGGGATCACGTGGGCCGGCAGGCCGTCGCCGAAACGCGCGCCGGCATCGACCAGGGCGGCACCGTGCGCCGCATCGTGTAGCAGCAGGATCGGCGCGACACCGCTGCCACCGCCGGCATCGAAATAGGCCTGGGCGCCGGCACGGATCTGTTGCAGCAGGACGTCGACGGCAGGCACGGCATAGCTTGCGGCCCCGGTCGGGCACGCCGCAGCACACTGTCCGCAGCCGGCGCAGATGTGCGGGTCGATCGCAACGGCGTTGCCGTTGGGTGCAATGGCGCCGGCCGGGCACAGATCGAGGCAGCGCGTGCAGCCGACCTTCTTTGACCGCGCGTGGGCGCACAATTCGGCCTTGAAGTCGATTGTGCGCGGTTTGTCGAACGTTCCAATGAGGTCGGCCGCCTTTAACAGCAGCTTGGCGACCGCCGCCGCGTCGGTCGGATCGGCGCGCAGGTAGCCGGCACGTAGCTCGGGTGCGGTGACGAGGGCTGGGCTGCCGGACAGGTCGATCAGGATGTCGGCCTTCGAGACCGCGCCATTGCGTGCCGGGCCGAACGTGAATGTGCGCCGTGACGAGGGGGCGGCGACCGCGAGCGAGTCGATGGTGATCGCAAAGGCGCCGAGGTGGCCTTGCACGGACTTGATGCGGCCGCGCAGAACCGGGAATTCGTTGACTGCCGGCGGCGTGCCGCTGCCGGCGTCCGACATCACAACGGTTAGGTCGAGGCGATCCTTCAGCGCGGCTGCCGCATCGAGCGCTACCTGCCCCGGCCCGTAGATCAACGTGACACCGGCACTCTCGAACGTCACCGCGGTCGGCGCCGGTTGGGCAACCGCCGCCATGGCAAGAAGAGCGGCCATCTTCGGTGCGGCTTGGGCCGCTTCGCTCGACCAGCCGGCAGTCTCGCGGACGTTGGCGAACGTGAGGGCGGCTGGCAGCGCGTCGTCCTCGGCCACATCCTCGAACAGTGCGCGCTGGGCGGTGCAGGCGACGGTCACGTTGCCTTTCGCTGCGGCCGCACGGAACTTATCGAGCTCCGGCCCGCACAGATGCGTCGCGGTGACCACTTTGACGTTGCCACTGCCCTTGGCCACGCCTTTGGCATCGAGGGGCATGGTGCCCTCGCAGGAGCACAGCAGGATCGTTCGCGTGGGGTCGGATTTCGGTGTGGCCATTGGCGACTTCATGTGAGGAGTGTTGCCGCTGTGTCGGCCACAATATAGAAATGTGCAAGATGAGTATGCACGCAGCCCCCCACGCCCTCGATCTGCCGCCAGGCTTCCAGGCCGTGCCCCTGCGCGAATTCCGCGATGCGTTTGGCCACGCACAGGCGATCGCAGCGGACAGTGGCGCTGGCACGCTGGTGTGGGTTTGCCGGTTCGACGGCATCGAGGCGGCCGTGGTGCTCGAGCCTGAGCAACCGCTCGCGGAAGCGCGCGGTGCGCTGTACGCCGGCATGAATGCGGCGGCCGACGCGCTCGCCCTGCATTGCCCGCCGGAAAAGCCGCTGGTGTTCGGCTGGCCCGATACGATCATACTCGACGGCGGCATCATCGGCGGCTGCCGGTTGGCGGTGGCACCCGGTTCGATTGAGACAGAGGCGCCCGACTGGCTCGTGCTCGGTGTGCATGTGCGCAGCATCGTCGAAATGACCGCCGACACGAGCTTCAAACGCGGCACCAGCCTCGCGAGCGAGGGCTTCGAGATGATGGACGGCAACCGCATCATCGAGGGCTTCGCGCGGCATTTGATGGCAGCCTTCGACGGCTGGAACGCCAAGGGCTTCACCAGCGTTGCCGATCGCTACGTCGCGCGCCTGCAGAAAACGGCCGGCATCCGCCACCGCATCGACAAAAACGGCGATCTGATCGAGCGACAACTGCCCGGCCACAAGGATACCGCGCGGCGGCCCTTGACGGCGGCACTGGCGACGCCCCAATGGCTGGACCCCGCCACCGGTGACCCATGGCTGTGACGACGAAACTGCTGCGCACCCTCCGCCTCGATGCCTCGGACACCTTCGTGTTCGAGCGCGCAGCCGCGGCCGGCGAATGGGCGGTAACCGGCACGTTCAAGTTCTGGGACGACAACCCGGCAATCTTGCACGGGCGGCCGAAACAAGCGTTCCGCTCGGGCTTTCTCGGCCTCTCGACATTCGGCTGGTCGACGTTGGCGGTGGTGGTCGAGGCGACACCCGATGAGCGCCATGACGCGATGTTGGCCCTGGCCCGCCACCTGTTCGATGCCCACGATGCGCCCGATCTCACTGCCGCCCAGGCCGCCGCCGCGGACGAGATCGCCTTTGCCGAGAGCCTCGCCCAGCATCCGGTGCAGACGCTGGTCGCCGTCCACCGCACGCTGACCGCCGATGGCAGCATTTCCGAGCAGTTCCGCACGTTTCACGCGGCCGACGCCAAACAGGCGACCGCCATGCCGTGCAGTGCCGGCGCCTTCGCCCTGGTCGAAGACGACGCCGCCGCGGAGACCGCCGACGATACGTTCGATCTCACCGCGGCGGCGCGGGCGGCAAAACCATGAGCGACGACGAACATGTGCGCGATTTCTGGCTGTCCAGCGGCCACCATCTGCTCGACCATGACGAGCACGGCCGCCTCATCGTCACTGACGAGTTCCTGAAGGTCTACCTCGCCCGCCCCGAGGTCATGCCGCCGGACGACGCCTGCATCGTCGAGCGCGCCGTGTACCAGAAGCTCGCGCGCACGCCCCGTGCGGCGGTTGTGCCGGCCGAGATCCGCGACATCGCCGATCGTGACGCGCGCGAGAACTGGCAGTTCCTCGTGTCCTTCCGCGATGCGCTGCTGGCGGCGCCGACCCTTGAAGCTGCCTATCTGAAGCTGGTGCGGGCGCCGAAAGTAGCGGTCCCGCCGCTGTTCCTCGCCCAACTGGTGCATGTGATCGCCCGCAACATGCTCGATGGCGAGGCTGATCCCTTGATCTTGCGGGCGGCCGAACTCCTGTTCCGGCCCCAGCGACTGACCATCAAGGACGGCATCATGCTACTGGCCGACGAGGAACTGGTCGACGGCACCAACGTCACCGATCATTCATCGCCCCTGGTCGCCGTGTTCGGCGATGCCAAGGCGCGCAACCTCGATGTGATGACGGCCGACAACGCCGATCACTACTTCGATCACAGCGACGCTCATCACATGGTCATGGACTTCCGGTTCGGCCAGCGCGCCCGGACCGCCTTCGCCGAGGTGATCGAGCGGTGGGTGCGGCACATGCATGGCCTCGCCGTCAAGGTCGAGGCGATCGAGCGGCTGGAGCGCGCCGATTGGCAGTGGTTTGCCGGTCTCGACCAGGAGGGCACGCGCATCGGCAACGCACTGTGGGCCGGCGATGAGCCGCCCGAGCAGGGGCGTGAGCGCATCGTCGCGCTGTTCAGCCTGACGTTCGATGATGCGGGCGATATGCTCGATCGCGTCAAGGGGCACCCGACCTATCTCATCCTCGGCATGACCACGAACCGCATCATCCGCGTCAAGCCGCAGAACCTCGTCACCGGACTCCCCATTGCCGAGAAGCGCGCATGATCGAAGAGCAGATCACGGTCGGTCTCGTCGTCGAACGCCGCCGCTTGAGCGGCGCGTGGGGCGGCGTCGCGTGGCGGCCGGTGACGATTTTTCCCGCCGCACCCGAGGTCGCGCCCTGGACCCCGCTCGGTGGCAACGCGGATGCCACGCGCTTCTACGCGGGTGAATTCCCAATCAGCCTGTATTCTACCGACACCGCCAACTATCGCGACAATCTGGCGAGTGGCACGCCGAAACTGTGGGTCGTGATGCGTGCCGAGGGCGATGCGCCGCCCATTCACGTGGCGCTCGTCACCGCCGACCCGGCCGAAGGGGAAGGTGCGACCGAAGCCGGCAACAACATCGTCGAAACCGTTGATATGCCGGTGGAAATCGCGGGCGTGGTCGCGGCCTTCATCGCCGGCCATCACGTCGAGCGGCCGATCATCAAGCGCAAGCGTGATAACCGTCCGCACGACGTGCGCTGGCGCGATGGATCGACCGGCGAGGAGCCGTCATGAGCAATGACCGGCCGGACGAATCGTTTCTCACCCGCTGGGCCCGCCAAAAACAGGACGCCGCACGGCCAAAGACCGCGCCCATGCCGCCGCCGGAAGCCGCCGCGCCAGAACCCGAACCCGAGGTCGACCTCACCAAACTGCCCAGGATCGAAGATCTGACCGTGGACAGCGACATCACCGGCTTTCTGCGCAAGGGCGTGCCGGAAGCGTTGCAGAAGCTGGCGCTGCGCCGCATGTGGGCGCTCGACCCGGCGATCCGCGACTTCGTCGAGGTGGCCGAGAACCAGTGGGATTTCAACGCGCCGGGCGGTATTCCCGGGTTGTTCCAGGATCTGGCCGAGGGCACCGACATCAGCGTGTGGATGGCGCAGGCGACGCAGACGGTGCTCGTAGAAAAAACCACCACTGCGGACGCCGCGACCGTCAGCGCATCCGATCAGGATGCTGCACCGCAACAGATTGAAACGACCCATGCGGCGGCCGGTGACCCCAGCGGCCCGCAAGTCGCGTTGGCTGTGCCAGTCCCGGCTGATGCACCAGCGCCCGCCACGGAGCCAGTGGAAAATGCTCAAATTTCAGATGCTTCGCAGCGTGACACCAAACTCGCCAAACAGCCCACGCGCCGTCGTCACGGCGGGGCGTTGCCCACGTAGCTCATGCTCCTGAGTATTGCTGCATGTGCTAACTGATTGGGCTCGGCCGATTGTTCTGGAATGATCACAAGTCTGTTTTATGTCGCATAGGTACTTCCTATGAATTACGGCGCCTGCTAGCACGGAGAGGTCGATCCTACGGCACCGCCACCAAGAGCGGCCGTTCGACTGATCAAATTGACTGATCAAAAATGTGGCTAGGGGCGAATGCGCGATCAAGGCTTACAGCGAGCGATAGATGCGGCGGGCGGTATCGGCGCCCTGGCCCGTGCGCTCGAAATTGCCCAGCCCTCCGTTTCCGGCTGGAAGCGCGTGCCAGCCGATCGCGTCACGGCCATCGAAGCGGCGACCGGCGTGTCGCGAAACATCCTGCGTCCAGACCTGTTCAATGATCCGAAGGCGCCGGCAGTCGAACTCGACGACATCGATCTGGCGCGCGCGAGGGGCTACCTGCTGCTGGCGAACCTGCTGGCCAGGCCACCGAAGCAGGCGCTGCTCGATCAGGTCGCCAAGGTCACCGGCGATGCCTCGGCACTTGGTTTCGCCTGGATCGCGCTGGCCGATGCGGCCCGCGCCACGACCGAGGCGCGGGCGGGTGAAGAGTTCTTCAAGCTGTTCGTCGGCGTCGGTCGCGGCGAGGTGCTGCCCTATGCCTCGTTCTACCTCGCGGGCTTCCTGCACGAGCGGCCATTGGCCGCCGTCCGCCAGGATCTGGAACGCTTCGGCATCGAGCGTCGCGCCGGATTGCATGAACCCGAAGACAACATCGCCACCCTGTTTGACGCGATGGCCGGCATGATCGATGGCACCTATCGAGTGCCGATCACCGCCCAGGACGCGTTCTTTGCCGCCCACATCGAGACCTGGGTACCGCGACTGTTTGCTGACATTGCCGTTGCCCCGTCCGCCAAGTTCTACCGTGCCGTTGCCGATGTCGGCCGGCACTGGATCGATATCGAAACCCGCGCCCTTGCAATCGCTGCTTGAACGACCGGAGACCACACATGGCCAAGTCCAAGACCGACACCACCCTCGACCGCCGCGGCTTCCTCAAAGGCATCGGCACGGGGGCAGCAGGTGCTGCCACGGTCGCAGCCGGCGTCACCACGACGAGCCCGGCGCTGGCCGCCGAAAGCACCACTGACAAGAAAAAAGCCCGCTATCGCGAGAGCGCACACGTCAAGAAATTCTACGCCACCAACCGCTACCTGTGACGGCTGCCGCCATCCCGCCCGCACGCCACCGTAATTTTTGGGGAACTGCCCATGCTGACCAAACGCCTCGATAAGACCACCCGCCGCTCGCGCCCGGCACCCATGACTGTATCTGGTGCAGCCCCGCTCGACCGCCGTGCCTTCCTGCGCAATGCCGGCATAACAGCAACCGGCCTTGCCGCCGTCGGTACGCTTGGCGCTGCCACGGTGCAGCCGGCACAGGCCGTCACACCCATGGATTTCGCCAAGCCGTTCGACATCAAGAAGAACATTTGTACGCACTGCTCCGTCGGCTGCACGGTGACGGCGGAAGTGCAGAACGGCGTGTGGGTTGGCCAGGAGCCGTCCTACGACAGCCCGATCAACCGCGGCACGCACTGTGCCAAGGGCGCCGCGATCCGCGAGATCGTGTTCGGCGACCGCCGCTTAAAGTACCCGCTGAAGCTCGTCGACGGCCAGTACCAGAGGGTGTCCTGGAAGCAGGCGTTGGATGAAATTTCGACCAAGATGCTGGAGATCCGCGAGAAGTCGGGACCCGAGTCGGTGTGGTGGCTGGGCTCGGCCAAATTCACCAACGAGGGCGCCTACCTCTATCGCAAGATGGCAGCCTTTTGGGGTACCAACTCGGTCGACCATCAGGCCCGCATCTGCCACTCGACCACGGTTGCCGGCGTCGCCAACACCTGGGGCTACGGCGCGCAGACCAACTCCTACAACGACATCCGCAATGCCAAGACCATGATCATCATGGGCGGCAATCCGGCCGAAGCGCATCCGGTATCGCTGCAGCACGTGCTGACCGGCAAGGAAACCAACCGCGCCAACCTGATCGTCATCGATCCGCGCATGACACGCACGGCCGCACATGCGACCGAGTATGTGCGCATCCGCTCGGGCACCGACATCCCGGTGATCTACGGCCTGTTGTGGCACATCTTCGAGAACGGCTGGGAGGACAAGAACTTCATTGCCCAACGCGTCAACGGCATGGATGAGATCCGCGCCGAAGCAAAGAAGTGGGACCCCAAGACGGTTGAAGACGTCACCGGTGTTCCCGGCGCCCAATTGAAGCGCGTCGCCGAGTTGTTTGCCAAGGAGAAGCCCTCGACCCTGATCTGGTGCATGGGCGCGACCCAGCACACGGTCGGCACCGCCAACGTGCGCGCCTACTGCATCTTGCTGCTCGCCACCGGCAACGTCGGCGCGCCCGGCACCGGCGCCAACATCTTCCGCGGCCACACCAACGTGCAGGGCGCGACCGACCTTGGCCTCGACGTCATCACCTTGCCGCTCTACTACGGCCTCGACGACAACGCCTGGAAGCACTGGGCACGCGTCTGGGAAGTGGACTTCGAATGGCTCGACAGCCGCTTCGACAAGAAGGACGGGCCGAACAACACCAAGATTAACTTCCGCACCTTGCCGGGCATCCCGTCGACCCGCTGGTTCGACGCCGTCACCGTGCCGAAGGACCAGATCGACCAGCGCGACAATCTGAAGGCTGCGATCATCTTCGGCCACGGCGGCAACACCGTGCCGCGCATGCCCGAGATGGTGAAAGGTCTCGCAGCCCTTGAGCTGCTCGTGGTCGCCGATCCGCACCCGACCAATTTCGTGTCGCTCGCCGGCCGCAAGAACGGCACCTACCTGCTGCCGATCTCGACCAGCCTGGAGTGCGAGGGGTCACGCACGGCCTCCAATCGTTCGATCCAGTGGGGCGAAAAGATCGTCGAGCCGATCTTCGAATCCGCCAACGACTACTGGGCGATCTATGAACTCGCCAAGCGGCTTGGCTACGCCGACAAGATGTTCAAGAACATCAAGTTGGTGAAAGGCAAGTTCGGCGACGAGCCGGAAGCCGAATCGGTGTTGCGCGAGATCAATCGCGGCGGCTTCTCGACTGGCTACAGCGGCCAGTCGCCTGAACGCATCAAGACGCACATGAAGAACCAGGACCACTTCGACATCGTGACCCTGAAGGCGAAGGCCGATGCGCCTGCGGAAATTGCCGGCGAACACTATGGTCTGCCCTGGCCGTGCTGGGGTACGCCGGCCCACAAGCATCCTGGTTCGCCGCTGCTGTACAACACCAACCTGCACGTCAAGGACGGCGGCGGCACGTTCCGTGCGCGCTTTGGCACCGAGCGTGTCATCAAGACCAAGCAAAAGGACGCAGCCGGCGTCGAGACCGAGGTCGAGACCAAGCAGAACATGCTGGCCGAGGGCTCGTACTCGCTCGGCTCAGAGATCAAGGACGGCTATCCAGAGTTCACCTATGCCGTGCTGCAGAAGCTCGGCTGGGACAAGGACCTGACGGAGGCCGAACTCGCCACCATCACCAAGATCGGCGGCAACACGCCAGGCACCGTGTCCTGGGCAATCGATCTGTCGGGCGGCATCCAGCGCGTGGCGATCGCCCACGGCTGCGCACCCTATGGCAACTCCAAGGCCCGCGCCAATGCCTGGAATTTGCCCGATCCGGTGCCGGTCCATCGTGAGCCGATCTACTCGCCGCGCATCGACCTCGTGGCGAAGTATCCGACCCGGCCCGACTTCCGCTCGTTCCGTGTCTTGAACGCGGGCTTCTCGGTGCAGAAGGCGGCCGTCGACAAGGGCGTGGCCAAGAGCTTCCCGATCATCCTGACATCCGGCCGTTTGGTCGAATACGAGGGTGGCGGCGAGGAAACCCGCTCCAACAAGTGGCTGGCCGAACTGCAGCAGGACATGTTCGTCGAGATCCATCCGGCGGATGCGGCATCCCGCGGCATCGTCGAAGGTGGCTGGGTGTGGGTCGACGGGCCTGAGAATAACTCGAAGGTGAAGGTCAAGGCGCTCGTTACCGAACGCGTCGGCCGCGGTGTTGCCTGGATGCCGTTCCACTTCGGTGGTCACTACCAGGGCGAAGACCAGCGCAAGAACTATCCCGCCGGCACCGACCCGATCGTGCTCGGCGAGAGCGTCAACATCGTCACCACCTACGGCTTCGATCCGGTCACGGCGATGCACGAGGGCAAAGTGACGCTCTGTCAGATCCGCGCCGCTTGAAACGTGGCGCGTGGCGACTTCCCTACAACGGGCAGCCGGCCGCCACGCGCGGAACACCCAGGGCGCCATGCGCCGCTAAGGAGTTGAGCTATGGCTAGAATGAAGTTCCTCTGCGACGCCGACCGCTGCATCGAATGCAACGCCTGCGTCACCGCCTGCAAGAACGAGAACGACGTGCCGTGGGGCATCAACCGCCGCCGCGTGGTGACGATCAACGACGGCAAGCCGGGCGAGCGCTCGGTATCCATGGCCTGCATGCACTGCACGGACGCTCCTTGTGCCGCGGTGTGCCCGGTCGACTGCTTCTACACGACCGACGACGCGGTGGTGCTGCACTCGAAGGAGCTGTGCATCGGCTGCGGCTATTGCTTCTATGCCTGCCCGTTCGGCGCGCCGCAGTACCCCAAGACCGCCAACTTCGGCTCCCGCGGCAAGATGGACAAGTGCACCTACTGCGCCGGTGGTCCGGAAGCCGACAACACCAAGGCCGAGTACGTGGCCTACGGGGCCAACCGCCTCGCCGAGGGCAAGCTGCCGCTGTGCGCCGAGATGTGCTCGACCAAATCGCTGCTCGCCGGCGACGGCGAGATCATCGCCCAGATCTACAAGGAGCGGGTCGCCAAGCGCGGCTATGGCTCCGGTGCCTGGGGCTGGAAGACGGCCTACAAGGAAGACATCGCGACTTAGTTGATTGTCGCATTCGACTCCGCTGCGCGGAGCCGGCCGGATGCGACGGAGCGCCGGTAAAGAACGTAGGTTGGGTTAGGCGCCCCCTTGCGCCGTAACCCAACATCACACGGGTGGTGCCCGAAGTTGTTGGGTTACGACCGGCAAGGGGGCCGGTCTAACCCAACCTACATGATGCGAGTTTCACGTTGACTGCAGGAAAGACAGATATGACCTTGACCACCTCGCTTAGACACCTGCTGCCGCTGTTGGCGCTTGCCGCGCTGTTGGCTGGTCCGGCCGCCGCCCAACAGCCGACGTCCGTCAACCCGACGGCAAGCTCGGTCAAGGAAAAGCAGCTGCTGGACGCCCTCAAGCCCGGCTCGACGGATACCGTGTCGGGCCGCATCTCGATCCCCGATGCGCGCGCAGGCAATCTGATCCAGCCGGCCGGCAAGGAGTTCCGGACATTCCGCCAAGAGACGCTGCCAACCGTCGGTGGCTACGCCATCGTCGGCATGCTGCTGCTACTGTCGCTGTTCTATTTGATCCGCGGTCGCATCGCGATTTCGACCGGGCCGTCAGGTCAGACGATTTTGCGCTTCGGCAGTATGTCGCGATTCGCCCACTGGCTGTCCGCAGTCTCGTTCATCGCGCTTGGCCTGACCGGCCTCAACCTGGTGTTCGGCAAAACCCTGTTACTCCCCATCATCGGGCCCGACGCCTTCACCGGGCTCACGCAGGTCGGTAAGTTCGTCCATAATTACGTGAGCTTCGCCTTCGCGCTCGGCATAATCTTGATGTTCGTGATGTGGGTGAAAGACAACGTGCCCAGTTTGCGCGACCTGCGCTGGTTCGCCCAGGGCGGCGGGCTGGTCGGGCTTGGCCATCCGCCGGCGGAGCGCTTCAACGGCGGGCAGAAGATCATCTTCTGGTCGACCGTGCTCGGCGGGGCAGCACTTGCCGTATCGGGCTATCTGATGATGTTCAAGCCAATCGAGATCGCCATCGGCGGCCTGCAACTCGCCACCGTAATACATGGCCTCGTCGGGTTGATCATGGTCGCGATCATCTTTGCGCATATCTACATCGGCTCGGTCGGCATGGAGGGTGCGTTCGACGCCATGGGCAAAGGTCGCGTCGATCTCAACTGGGCGCGTGAGCATCACAGCCTGTGGGTCGACAGGGTCGCCAAGAGCCGCCCGAAGGACATTTCCGGCGGGCATGCACCTGCACCCGGCGAATAAGGAGAGACGTCATGAAAGCCTTCCTCGCCGCAGTTCTGGCCGTCATCGGTATCAGTGTCGGTGCCTCGATCGTGCTGGAGAAACTGCAGCGCTCGTCCGAGACCGCCTATACGAGTCCGACCGGCGCGCGCATCGACCCGCACCACTCGGATGCGCCCAAGAGTTGAGATTGAACCGATCCAGGCCACTGCGATTTGGCGTGGCGGCCACGTTCGGCTCACACCAGAGTTCGTGCTTGTGAGGCGTCCCGTGGCGATCACTCACGAGGCGATTGTCACTGCCCTGTCAAACCTGCGCGGTCCGGCTGGCGAGGCACTCGCGGTCGCGCCCGAGATCGTCGTCAAGGGCGACCGGGTGCTCGTTTCTTTAACTGTTGCCGAGGGCAATGCGAGCGCCTGGGAATCCGTGCGCGCACGCACTGAGGCGTTGCTCGCCGGCCTACCTGGCGTCGCCCTCGCGCTCGTGTCGTTGACCTCCGAACGTGCAGCTTCACCTGCTTCGCCCTCGCCGCCCAAGCCCACCTCTACGCCTCGCCCAAAACCGTCCGAGGTGGCGCCGCCGCCACGCTTTCCCAATCTGCGGCAGGTCAAGCGCATTGTCGCGGTTGCCTCCGGCAAGGGCGGCGTCGGCAAATCGACCACCGCCTGCAACCTGGCGCTCGCGTTGCGTGCCCGCGGCCTCATCGTCGGCGTTCTCGATGCCGACATCTACGGCCCGTCGATGCCGAAGCTGTTCAACATCAAGGGCCGTCCCACCATCGTCGAGGGGCGCACGCTGAGCCCGCTCGATGCCTACGGCTGCAAGGTCATGTCCATCGGCTTCGTGGTCGACGTCGATAAGGCGCTGGTATGGCGCGGGCCGATGGTCGCGTCCGCACTCACCCAGATGCTGCGCGACATCGCCTGGGGAGCGCTCGACATCCTGATCGTCGACATGCCGCCCGGCACCGGCGACGCGCAACTGACGCTCGCCCAATCGGCTCCCCTGTCCGGTGCGATCATCGTGTCGACGCCGCAGGACCTCGCCCTGATCGACGCCCGCCGCGGCGTCGACATGTTCCGTTCCGTCGGTGTACCCATTCTCGGGCTGGTCGAGAACATGAGCTATTTCGTGTGCGACGACTGCGGCAAGCGCCACCACATTTTCGGCCATGGCGGCGCGCGGGTGGAGGCGGCGAAGCTCGCCGTGCCGTTTCTCGGCGAAGTCCCGCTTGACGTTGCCATCCGCGAGCGCGCCGACAGCGGCTTGCCGATCGTCGTCACCGAGCCCGACAGCCCGCAGGCCGCAGCTTACGGCGCCATTGCAGCTGCAGTGGCGGACGGCTTGAAGCTCGGGTGAACTTCGATAAGACTTTCAGCCCATCGAGCATCCCGACGAGGTCCTCAGCCCCCTACGCGCTAGAAAGAAACAAGCCACGGTTCAGGCTGCCAGTGGTTTGATTTCAACGGCATAACCGAGATTGGTGAGCTTGGCGACGAGGCGTTTGACCTGACTGGGTTTTGGCCGGCGCTCGAGGTGGGCTGCGCTCGGGAACCGGCCCATGTCCGTGCCGCCTCAGCCTGCCGTTCCGTTCGCAGTCATGAGGACAGAGCCCTCATCACTGCGGGCACAACGCAAAAAAAAGGGGCGCCCTTGCGGTCGCCCCCTCGAAACAATTCGCTACACTACCGTCGGTTCACACCGAATAATACATGTCGAACTCGACCGGGTGTGGCGTCATGTCGGTGCGCGCAACTTCGACCATCTTCAGCTCAATGTAAGCATCGATCATGTCGTCGGTGAATACGCCGCCGGCCTTCAAGAAGCTGCGGTCCTTGTCGAGGCTGTGCAGCGCTTCACGCAACGAGGCGCATACGGTCGGGATCTTGGCGAGTTCCGCCGGCGGCAGGTCGTACAAGTTCTTGTCCATGGCTTCGCCCGGATGAATCTTGTTCTGGATGCCGTCGAGGCCGGCCATCAGCATGGCGGCGAACGCGAGGTAGGGGTTGGCGCCGGGATCGGGGAAGCGGATCTCGATGCGCTTGGCCTTTGGGCTCGTCACGTGCGGAATGCGGCACGATGCCGAGCGGTTGCGCGCCGAGTAGGCGAGCAGCACGGGCGCTTCATAGCCCGGCACCAGTCGCTTGTAGGAGTTGGTCAGCGGGTTGGTGAAGGCATTGAGTGCCTTGGCGTGCTTCAGGATGCCGCCGATGTAGAACAGGCAGGTTTCGCTCAGGTCGGCGTATTTGTTGCCAGCAAACATCGGCTGGCCGCCCTTCCAGATCGACTGGTGCACGTGCATGCCCGAGCCGTTGTCGCCATACATGGGCTTTGGCATGAAGGTGACCGACTTGCCATAAGCCTGGGCGACGTTGTGGCAGACATACTTATAGATCTGCATGCCGTCGGCCATCTTGATCATGGGGCCGAACTTGACGCCCAGTTCGTGCTGGGCCGCCGCCACCTCATGGTGGTGCTTTTCGACTTCGACGCCCATCTCGGCCATCACGGTCAGCATTTCCGAGCGGATGTCCTGGCAGCTGTCGATCGGGGGCACGGGGAAGTATCCGCCCTTGGTGCGTGGACGGTGGCCGAGGTTGCCCATCTCGTAGTCGGTGCCCATGTTGGAGGGCAACTCGGTCGAGTCGAGCTTGAACGACACATGGTGCGGGTCGGCCGTGAACTTGACGTCGTCGAAGATGAAGAACTCGGCTTCGGGGCCAAAGAACACGGTGTCGCCGATGCCGGTCGACTTCATGTAGGCTTCGGCCTTCTTGGCGATGCCGCGGGGATCGCGCTCGTAGAGCTGGCCGGTCGAGGGCTCGATCACGTCACAGAAGATGGCGAGCGTGGTCTGGGCGAAGAACGGGTCGAGGTGGGCAGTGCCGGCATCGAGCTTTAGTGTCATGTCGGAGGCTTCGATGCCCTTCCAGCCGGCGATCGACGAGCCGTCGAAGGCATAGCCGTCGGCGAACACGCCTTCATCGATGCAGCTGGCCTCTGCCGTCACGTGCTGCATTTTACCCTTGGTGTCGGTGAACCGCAGGTCGACGAATTTGATATCCTTGTCCTTGATCATCTTCAGGACGTCGGCACTAGAGATCATTGCAACTCCCCTGTTTTTCCTACTGTTGGGTCATGGAAACGAATGCCCGCAAATGCACACGATCGGCGCGAGCGGATGCCAGCGCTCGATCGATGCCTTCGCGGAAAGCGTGAGATCAGATCGCGTCTGCCCCGGTCTCGCCGGTGCGGATGCGAACTGCCTCTTCGATGTTCGAGACGAAAATCTTGCCGTCGCCGATGCGGCCAGTCTTGGCGGCCTTCTGGATCGCCTCTATGGCCTTTTCCAACATCTCGTCGGCCAAAACCACCTCGATTTTCACTTTCGGTAGAAAATCGACGACATATTCCGCGCCGCGATATAGTTCGGTGTGACCTTTCTGGCGGCCGAAGCCCTTGGCTTCGATCACGGTGATGCCCTGTTGCCCGATCTCCTGCAGGGCTTCTTTGACTTCGTCGAGCTTGAAAGGCTTGATGATGGCTTCGATTTTCTTCATGCGTCACGCCCGGCCGGAGGGCAAAGTTGCCCTGATGCTTCGTCTCGTCCAATCAGTTAAGCATGGCTCGTGCCAGTTGGTAAGTGAAAGATGAAGTGCAGCCAGCGCAAGGGTTTAGATCGTCAATGTCGAAGTTGGGGCTGCTGACGCAGGCAGCAATTGCCCATTAGTTATGCAAATTGACTGAATATTAGGCGAAACCGTTGCGCCTGCTGGGAGTTCGAATGTTGAAGGAGTACGCCCTCCTGACCACGCGTGAGATGGCCGAGGTGGACCGGTTGGCGGTGGCGGCAGGCGTCAGTTCGCTCGATCTGATGGAGGCGGCCGGCCGGGCGGTTGCGGACGCAGCCGAGGCCATGGTCAGGCCGCCTGCGCGAATTGCCATTCTGTGCGGCCCTGGCAACAACGGCGGCGACGGCTTCGTCACGGCGCGGCTGCTGCAGTTGCGCGGGTTCGATGTTGCTGTCGCATGTTTGGTCGAGCGTGACCGGCTGAAGGGCGATGCGGCCGCGATGGCGCGGCGCTGGTCGGGGGGCGTCGAGGAGTGCTCGCAGCTTGCCCTCGACAGCTGCGATCTGATCATCGACGCGTTGTTCGGCGCCGGCCTGTCGCGGCCGCTGGAGGGCGAGGCGGCAGCGCTCGTCGCGCAGCTGGGCGCGCTGTCAGGGGGACCCGCGATCCTTGCGGTCGACGTGCCGAGCGGGCTCGACGGCAGCACCGGGAACGCGCCGTTGGGGCCGGATGGCCAGCCGTCGCACGCCCTTTATAAGGCGACGCGCACCGTCACGTTCTTTCGTGCGAAACCCGGCCACCTGCTGCTGCCGGGCCGTCGGCTGTGCGGCGCGTTGACCGTCGCCGACATCGGCATTGCGCCCGCGCTGCTCGCTTCAATCGGCCCGCAGACATGTCGGAACGAGCCCGCGCTGTGGCGCCATGCGTTCCCTGTGCCCGGAGCGGAGGATCACAAGTATGCGCGCGGCCACGTGGTCGTCGTGTCCGGACCTCCGGCGCGAACGGGCGCTGCGCGGCTGGCAGCGTACGCGGCGCTGCGGGCGGGAGCGGGGCTCGTGACGGTTGCCTCGCCTCAAGATGCCGTCGTGGTCAACGCAAGCCATCTGACCGCGGTCATGGTGGCGCCGTTCGATGTGCCCGAGGGGCTCGCCACCATCATGGCCGACGCGCGGATCACCACACTCGTCATCGGTCCCGGCTGCGGTGTCGGCGAGGACACGCGCCGGATGGTCGAAATCGCCCTCACCACTAAGGCGGCCGTCGTTCTCGATGCCGACGCGCTGACCTCGTTTGCCGATGACCCAGCTGAGCTGTTCGCGATGATCCAGGCGCATCACGATCGCGGCCAGGCGACGGTCCTGACGCCGCACCAGGGAGAATTCAGGCGGCTGTTCGCAGCACTGCCGGCTGCAAAACTGGAGGCTGCGCGGCAAGCGGCAAGAACCTCCATGGCCGTCATTATATCGAAAGGCGCCGACACGGTAATCGCTGATCCCGACGGTCGGGCCGCCATCAATTGCAACGCGCCGCCCTATCTGGCGACCGCAGGTGCCGGCGATGTGCTTGCCGGAATTATCGCCGGACTATTGGCGCAAGGTATGCCGGCATGGCATGCGGCCAGTGCCGCGGTGTGGATGCACGGCGCCTGCGCGACATCGTTCGGACCAGGGCTGATCGCAGAGGACTTGGCTGGTCGATTATCCGAGGTTTTGCAAAAATTATTTTCTCTGCAGCATTGAATTCAGCGCAACGCTGGCCGGCGATTCAAGCATCGCCGGCCGGATTTTGAACATCTCATACTTCATGACAAACACGTCTGCGCAGCGACTGTGGAAATCACCAATGCGGCGCGGCACGGACGAACGTCCGTCGTTGGCTGCTCAATGCAATGCCATGATCAATCGCGTCTTGAAATACGACGCAAAGAATTCAGATCGCGAAATCGGATTGTTTCTTGCCCTTATCGAGTTTCGCGGCGAGCCACTTCGGCTTGCGACCGCGACCGCTCCAGGTTTCGGCAGGATTGTCCGGGTTCATATACTTTGCTGCAACCGATTTGCCCTTGGTGGATCGGCTGCCGAACAGATCGGACAGGCCGAAACCGGCGTCGCTGGCCATCGATTCGAACTTGGCGCGCAATGCGGTCCGCTCGCGTTCCTGGGCCGAAACGATCTGCTTCTCGACGCGGATGCGTAGTTCCTGCAATTCCTTGAGTGTCAATTTGTCGACGGCAGGGATAGCCATTGCTTGCTGTTTCCTTTTCTGTCTGAAATAGTTCAGGTGCAAAGCTGTGCAATAGTTTTGCACTCAATTCAAGTCTCAATATGAGGTTTGCGCTATCAAATCCACGTTTTCGTTGCGTTCCGTCGTAAATCTTAATATGCCCGACGGATGAACAAGTGGTACTTCCAAGGCGGCCCGCCGTGCTGCTTACCTGCCATCCGGGACGCTTTCGACGCAATGGAGTGCCATCGCCAGTCCGTTGTTGTTCCCGGTTACACTCGCGGTTACCATTCTGATTTGAACACCGGTTGCCGCGCCTAATCCGCTTGATCCGCGGTAAGTGTTTGCTGGCAAACACCGGGTGCACGGCGATCGGACGCGGCAATGGCCTTTGGTGCAGTGTCGCGCCGGACCAGTGCGTTCGAACCAACCCACGGTTCGGTCGACATCATCCCTGGCGGCGGCGGCGCCAACGCGTGCGAAAGCGGAGCATCGGCGTCACCGCATTGATAATATATCAGTTGGCTGATTGCAGCTGAAACATCGGAGCGATCAGGATGATCCGTTCCAGGCAGTCCTGTCGAATATTCAACTACGCTATCGGCGCCCGCATGTCGCGGTGGTGGTGCAAGGCTTTCTTGCCGCGCCCCACTCGATGCTATGTCGCAGAGTGGGCGCCGTTGCCGCCGCTATGCCGCAGATCAGCGCCGCGGCAAGGCGCGCAATTGAAATGAGCTATGCCCAGCACTATCGCGAACTCGTCAACTGCTACCTGATCGGCGCTTCCGGGGTAAATTGGATGCGGCTCAAAGTTCGACCACTCGCCAGGTCGATGATGGCGATGCCGCTGCCAGCGGCGGTTTCATAATGGACGGCGAGGCGGTCGCCAGTGAGGGCGACAGTTTTGATCACAGCGCCGGCCGGCAGTGCCGTCTGGATCTGCGGCGCCATCGCGGCCACCCCGCTTGTAATTTGTCCGCTCGGCCGCGCAACCAGGTATATGATGCGCCCGATGAGAGCCACCAGACCCATGACGATCAACACACCCATGACGATGACCGCGATCCGCAGTGCCCGGGTCTGCGGGTCGTTCAGCTGCACGCCCGACAGCAACGACGGCGGGGGCGATGCATCGTCGTCTTGGGCGGGCGTTTTGGCGGAGGGCTTGGTCATGGCGCGGCGTAGCATCACTGGCCCCGCGCCGACAATACGCTTCGCCCAGCCGCCCCTCGTTTCGCCGATGGCACGCCGATGATGGACGCTCCCGACACACTCGATACCCACGCCGTCGAGTTCAGTGCGGCGGACGCTGGCCAGCGGCTCGATCGTGCGCTGTCGGCCCATTTGCCGCAGTTCAGCCGTGCCCGTCTGCAGGCGCTGATCAAGGTTGGCGTCGTGCACGACGCGGCCGGTCCCGTCACCGACGGCGCGCGCAAGGTCAAGGCCGGTGACCGGATGACGGTCACGGTGCCGGCGGCGGTTGCGGCAGAGCCTCGACCCCAGGCCATGGACCTCGTGGTCGTGTTCGAAGACCAGCACCTGCTCGTGATCGACAAGCCTGCCGGGCTCGTGGTGCATCCGGGGGCCGGCAATCCGGAGGGGACGCTTGTCAATGCGCTGATCGCCCACTGCGGCGACAGCCTGTCCGGCATCGGCGGCGTGCGCCGGCCGGGCATTGTGCACCGCCTCGACAAGGAGACCTCGGGGCTGATGGTGGTCGCCAAGACCGATGCCGCCCGCGCCGGCCTGTCACAGCAGTTCGCGAGCCACGGTCTCGATGGCCGGCTGGAGCGGCACTATACGGCCGTGGTGTGGGGCCAACTCGACCAGCCGCGCGGGCGAGTGGAAGCTAATCTCGGGCGGAGCGAAACGCATCGCACGCGTATGTCTGTTGTGCGGGCGCCGCGTGGTCGCGCTGCCGTCACGCACTATGAAGTCGAGCAGGTGTTCGGCGACATGGCGAGTTTGCTGACCCTCGCCCTCGAAACCGGCCGGACCCATCAAATTCGCGTGCACATGGCCCATATCGGGCATCCCCTGCTGGGCGATCCGGTTTATGGCCGAGGCTTTGCCACGCGGCGCGCCAAGCTGCTGGCGCCGGCTGCGCTCGCCCTCGATCAACTCGGTCGACAGGCGTTGCATGCCGCTGTCCTTGGCTTCGTTCATCCGGTCACGGGCAAAAAGCTGCGTTTTGTCAGCCCCTCCCCGGCAGACCTTTCAGTGCTGATGACGGCATTGGCCGGTCCTTGAAACTGCCGATGCGCGTTCCTAAGTTCAAGAAACCCGAACAATGCGTTCGGCGACCGCCGCTGGCCGCTTTGGTCTGCGAATAGGTAGAGAGCGTTTCCAGCCCATGGGGAGTAGGTGCGGTGTGACAGCGCTGTGCAACTCTAGATTGTTAACATCGGCTTGGTAGTCGAAAGCTGCCTCGCTTCGGCCATGCTTGCACTTCACAAGCTGTAATAATCTGTAACAGAGGAGCAGTCTGCTCTCCTCCACCTCGGGGGAAAGCGCTGAAAATCAGATGGCAACCAGAACACTTCCCATGTTGGCGGGTGGTTCAGTTGGTCTCGCCCGTTACCTAGATGAGATCCGCCGGTTCCCCATGCTGGAGCCGAACGAAGAGTACATGCTGGCCAAGCGCTGGCGCGAGCATACGGACTCGGACGCGGCCGAGCGACTGGTCACGTCGCACCTGCGGCTCGTCGCCCGCATCGCCATGGGATACCGCGGCTATGGCCTGCCGATCGGCGAGGTGATCTCCGAGGGCAACGTCGGCCTTATGCAGGCGGTCAAGCGGTTCGAGCCGGACAAGGGCTTCCGCCTTGCGACCTATGCCATGTGGTGGATCCGCGCTTCGATCCAGGAATACATTCTGCGCTCGTGGAGCCTGGTGAAGATGGGCACGACGGCTGCCCAGAAAAAGTTGTTCTTCAACCTGCGCCGCACGAAGGGCCAGTTGCAGGCGTTGGAGGAGGGCGATCTCAAGCCCGAACACGTCAAGGCGATCGCAACCAAGCTCGGAGTGCCCGAAGAAGACGTGGTGTCGATGAACCGTCGCCTCGGCGGTGACACCTCGCTCAACGCGCCGATGCGAGCCGATCTGGAAGGCGGCGGCGAGTGGCAGGATTGGCTGGTCGACGACACGCCCGACCAGGGCGAGCGGTTCGCCGAAAACGAAGAGCTCGATCAGCGTCGCGGCCATCTGACGAAGGCCATGGCGCAGCTCAACGACCGCGAGCGGCGGATCTTCGAGGCGCGACGCCTCGCCGAGGATCCAGCCACGCTGGAGGATCTGTCGGCCGAATTCGGCGTCAGCCGCGAACGCATACGGCAGATCGAGGTGCGGGCTTTCGAGAAGGTGCAGAAGGCGGTGCAGGCGGCGGCAAAAGCCGCTTCCCAGTTCACCCAACCGGCAGCCGTGACCGCCGGGCGCTAAGACTCAGGATGTTCCGACAAAAAACAACATCGCGTTTTGTGGACGGAGAAATCACTCCTCCTGCGCAGTCGGTTTCTCGGAATTTGTCCCGCAGCCTTCGCGGGGCAAATATCCGGCAACTTCGCCCGTCAAGGGTTTGGCCGACGCATGAGCCTTGCCGCATCCAGGTGAAGGTCCCGGACATTTGTCGTGCAAACGGGCACGCCAAATTCCGGGAAACCGAGTAAAGGTGGAATTATTGTCCGGATTATCCTTAGGAATTCGAATGATAAACCTGTGCACTCGATGCGCCACGACAGCGCAAGAATGCGCTTCGTTTTATGATGTCTGTTCGCCAGCGTTTCGGTAACGGTATTTTAACACTGTCTGTTGGGTGAAGTTTAAAGCCCTGCCCCCGTACACTTCGGGCATGTGCACCCCGGCAACCGCTGTCCGCACCCATTCGACCAGCTCCTTCCGGCAGCTGACTGCTGGATTTTTGTCCCATGTAACGACCACGCCCCCAATGATTGTTGCGCTGCAGCAACAACGGCGCCAGATCGCGCGGGTGACCGCGGCTGTTCGAATGGAGACACACGAATCACCTATAAGTGTTGTCGTGGAGGGTTATTCCACCGTGGGTCAAGCTTCCCGTTGGAAGTTTTGCACCCTCGCGAAGTGCGCGTCAGGGCTGAGGGCAATCATCGCCTTGAAGCATCGCCGCGAAATTCACGGATCGTTTGTGGAAGCCGGCACTTCGAACCGGCTGCACGCGAGGCGGACCCGGACGGGACCGCTACTCGAGGCGTCGGCCGTACCAACCCGCGCGGGGGGTCCGCGTTCCCGTCCTGAACAGCAGCACACGACAAGAAGCAGTGAACCAATTTCGCCCGAGGGTGCACAGCTGCGCCCTTTGCGAGACTGCGAGCTGTTCGATTGTCTCGGTGTTGCGCCTAGCAGCAAAGATGGAGTGGCCCATGCTGAAGAGCCTTCATCCACAGTCCGCCCTTGGTCGATTGCATTCGATCGATGGTTCACAGGGGCCTGGGAGACCAGGTACGCACCGCGGAGATTTGCTGCGTTGGCAACACAAACACAAGCATCCGCCAAGTAGGGCGTGATCTCATCCACGCCGGTCGGGTCGTGCGAGCCTGGTGAACCGGCCACGAAAATCAAAAGCCGGCCTTGTCGCTGATGCGCTAGGGCCGGCTTTTTGTTGCCTATGGCGCAATCACATGCGCGCGAGCTGGTTCGAGAAGTAGTTTTCGACCGCGGTCAGAATCGAGCCCGAGACCTTGTCGCGCCACTGGTCGGACTTGAGGTTCGCCGCATCCTGGCGGTTCGTCACGTAGGCTAGTTCGATCAGGACGGCTGGCACCTTGGCGGTCTTGAGCACGCGGAACGCAGCCGATCGATCGGGATTGTTCTGCAAACTGGTCGAGTTGCCCAGATAATCGATGACCGAGCGGGCGAACACATTGGTGCGGCTCTTGTTGGTCTCCACCTCGCGCTCGGCGAAGTCGGCGAGGATGCTCTTCACGGCCTGCACGTTGCCGTCGTGGTCGTGGCGCTTGACGGCGGCGAGTTCGTCGGCCGACAGGACATTGGCTGAAACCTCGCCCTTGGCGGAGCGCTTCAGATCCTTGGCGACGCCGTCCTTCAGCGAATAGATCGTCGCTCCTCGCGCCTGGGCACCGGCATAGTCGGCGTGCACGGCGATGAACAGTGCGGCGTTGTTCTTTTCGCCGAAGTCGCGGCGCGCATCGAGTTCGACGAACGTGTCGGTGTCGCGCGTCATCAACACCTTGTAGCGACCGGTCGCGTTCAGCTTGTCGCGCAAGGCCAGGGAGAACGCCAGCACCACGTCCTTTTCGATCGCACCGAACTTTGACGCGCCGGGGTCGTGGCCACCGTGGCCAGGGTCGATCACGATCACCGGCTTGGCGCTCTTTTGGGCTTTGAGTTCGGGCCGCACTGCCGGCTTCGGCAGGGGCGGCTGCACGTTCGCCGACCAGGCCGAGGGCGCGAGCGCGTTCACGGGCGCGGCCCCGAGTGCCGATGGCGGAGCAGCAGCCTTCAGTGGCTTGCGCGGCTGGTTGCGCAAGCTTGGATCGGCCGGGATGATATCGAGCACAAGGCGCAGGGCTTTGCCGTCCCGCGCCTTCTCGATTTCGGCTTTTTCGACGATGACGGCGGCCGTCATGGAAATGACGACGCGGGTTTTGCCGGGCGCCGACAGTCCACCGTAGAACGACTTGACGAGCCCGACCGGTGTGTCACCCGTCTGCGCCGGCAGCTGCATCTTGACGTCCGGCATGTCGACGATGACGCGGTACGGGTTCGACAGGGAAAACACTTGGAACTCGGTCGATTTTTCCAGGCCGATGACGAAGCGCGTGCGGTTCGTGTCGCCCTTCACGGTATCGACGGCGGCTGCAAGGTCGGTATTCGGCGCGGCGGGCCTTGCAGCGACCGCCGTCGTCGCGGAAATCGATTGTGGAGTGGTGCGCAGGACCGGCACGCTCGGCTGCAAGGGAGCGGCCGTCTGCGCGACGGCAGCGAGGGGCGCGCACAGCAACACGCCAGCGGCCATAGCAACTCGGACAAAGCCTGCAGACCGGCAACGGCCGGCCCTGGCCAACTCAACACAACGCATAACTGCCAGACCCCCGTCTCAGCAAACGGCAACAATGAACGAGCGGATTAGTTGCTCGCGGACTGTGGCGAAACGCGGAAATCGCCAAGGTATTGTTATGGATTGGCAAGGTTAAGCGACGGTAAATTGCTGTCTGTCCGTGGGGTGGCCAAGTACCGGCAGTGGCCGTTGGCGCCCGTCAACAAGGGCTTCATCGCCCTGTCATGGTGCAATCCTCAACTGGGCATGCCAGCGTGGCGACATCCTGGGTAATCAAAAGTGATCGGCGGCAGCATGCATGGCATCGGCACAGAAGTACTCAAGGGCAACAGGCGCGGGAGCGCGTCGGCCGCGATGATGGGCAAGCGCTTTGGTGCCCTGTTGATTGCGGTGGTGGCTTTGCTGGTGCCGACAATTGCCAGCCGGGCCGTGGAACGGGCGGCGGCGCTGTCGACCGCGACGACGCTCGAGCGCATCGCGATCGGCTCGTGTCTGCATCAGGCGCGACCACAGCCGATCTGGGACGATATCATCAAGGCCAAGCCGCAGATGATGTTGATGATGGGCGACAACGTGTACGGCGATTTCCGTGACGAAACGGCCGCCGAACTGAAGGCCGCCTACGCCATGCAGGCCATACACCCCGAGTTCAGCGTGGCCCGGGCGAAGCTCCCGATGGTGGCAATCTGGGACGACCACGATTTCGGCCGCAACGATGGTGGGGCTGATTTTCCGCATAAGCACATGGCGGCCAAGCTGTTCTATGAGTTCTGGGGTGCGACGCCGCCGCGCCCGCCAGAACAGGGCCTGCACTTCAGCCGCACCTATGGGCCCGAGGGCAAGCGCGTGCAGATCATCCTGCTCGACACGCGGTCGTTCCGCTCGGCCCTCAAGCGCAAGACCAGCGACTTCCCGCACTGGGGACCTTATGAGCCCGACCCGGACACGTCGAAGACGATGCTCGGGCCCGAGCAGTGGGCGTGGCTCGAAGCCGAGCTACAGCAGCCGGCGGATCTGCGGCTGATCGTGTCGAGTGTCCAGGTGCTGGCCGAAGGCCACGGCTGGGAGCGCTGGGGTAATTTTCCACACGAGCGCGAGCGCTTCCTGCGCACCCTTGCCGGCGCCCGTGGACCCGCCAAAATCGTGGTGCTGTCCGGTGACCGGCATGGCGCTGCAATCTACAGTGCGCAGAACGCCGGAGGCGAGATCGTCGAAATCACGTCGAGCGCGCTCAACATCCCGCCGCCTGGCCCGAACCGCGATGCGCGCGTCGCCCCGCTGGTCACCGACGTATACGTGGCTGAGAACTTCGGGGTTCTCGATTTCGACTGGACGAACCGCAAGCTGACAGTGTCGCTGCTGGGCTTGAAGGGGCAGACCCTGGCCGATCGCGTGGTGCCGTTTTGAGCCGCACACCGGGCATGCGCCGTTCACGGCTTTGGGTGCTGGTGGCGCTGGTCGGGGCCGCGGTGCTGGGTTGCCAATCGTGCCCCGCCCTGGCCTTCGACCTGCAAGGGCATCGCGGTGCCCGCGCCCTGGCGCCGGAGAACACGTTGCCGGCATTCGCGCTGGCCCTCGAGATCGGCGTTACCACCCTCGAGACGGACCTTGCAGTTACGCGCGACGATGTCCTCGTCCTATCCCACGATCCGGCGCTGAACCCTGCCCTCACGCGCAACGCATCCGGCCAGTGGCTGCCGGCTAAGGGCCCGGCGATCCGCGCGCTCACGCTCGCCGAACTCAAGGCCTATGACGTTGGACGCATCGATCCGGCCCACCCCTACGCCCGGCAGTTTCCGAACCAAACGCCGGTCGACGGCACCAGCATTCCGACGTTGGACGAACTATTTGCGTTGGCCGCTGCCTCGGGCAAAACTCCGCGCTTCAACATCGAGACCAAGATCACGCCCGACGCCGCCGTCGAAACGCCGGACCCCGAGACGTTCGCCCGACTGGTCGTCACCGCGGTGCGCGCAGCCAAACTCGAACAGCGCACCACCCTCCAGTCGTTCGACTGGCGCACGCTGATTGCCGCCCGCAAGCTCGCGCCCGAGATCGAGACGAGTTGCCTGACGATCGAGGCCAAGGGCCTGAACACGATTGCGGCGACCGCAACTGGTCCGTCGCGCTGGCTCGGCGGCTTCGATCCGGCAGCCCACGGCAACTCGATCCCGCGCACGGCGAAGGCCGCAGGCTGCAGCACGTGGTCGCCGTTCTGGCGCAATCTGACGGCTGAGAACGTGGCCGAGGCGCAGGCGCTCGGGTTGAAGGTGCTGCCCTGGACGGTCAACGGTGAAACGGACATCGCCTCGGTGATCGCGCTTGGCGTCGATGGCCTTATAACGGATGATCCGACCATCGCCCGCGGCGTACTCCAGCACCGCGGCTTGACGCTGTCGCGATGAGAGCGTCAACGCAGTTCGATGTGCCGGTTGACGTGTCCGTGCGGCTGTGGCCTGAGTGACGGTTCCATGCCTGAGCGCTCCATCCAATTCCGGTCCGACCTCGAGTGACCACCACTGCGCGCGATCTGACGGACTACCTCGCCCGCACCGCGCGCGGCGACCGCGACGCATTCGCGAAGCTCTATGCCGCGACGTCGGCGAAACTTTTCGGCATTATTTTGCGTATCTTGAACCGACGGGACATTGCCGAGGAGGTGCTGCAGGAGGTCTACGTGCGCATCTGGCAAAAGGCCGGAGATTTCGATGCGACGCGCGCTTCACCCATCTCGTGGATGGCGGCGATCGCGCGAAATCGGGCGCTCGACGAAGTGCGTCGCGTCAAGCCGGTGTCGATCGAGGACACGCCCGAAGCCATGGATATGGCGGACCCGGGAGAACTTGCCATCACCGGCATCGAGCGGAACGAGGATTTGCAGCGGCTCTTGAAGTGCCTGGAGGCGCTCGACCCGCAAAAGCGCGAAATGGTGCTGATGGCCTATTACCGGGGCGAGAGCCGCGAAGCGCTGAGCCAGCGTTTCGGCAGCCCGGTCGCGACTATCAAGACGTGGCTGCATAGGAGTCTAGCGCAACTCAAATCGTGTCTGGGCAAATGACGGACGACAGCGACATCGATGCAATCGCGGCGGAATATGCGCTCGGCACCCTCGACCCGAGCGAGCGGGCAGCCGTTGCCGCGCGCCGCCGCCGCGAGCCCGCGCTCGATGCCGCCATCGCCGCCTGGGAGGCACGCCTTGGGCCGCTCGTCGATCTGATCCCGGCCGTGGAGCCGCCATCGGGCACGTTCAAGCGCATCGAAGAGCGTGTCGAGCGGCTCGATCGCATGACGGCGATGACGACGCCGGTCGATGTGACGGCGTTGCGGCAGCGCATCGGCCGCTGGCGCATGGCGGCGATTGCTGCGTCCCTGGCGGCAATCGCGCTTGGTGGCACGCTCGCCGTGCGGGAAACCCAGCGCGCCGCACTGCCGCGCACCTTCGTCGCCGTCATGCAGAAGGACGATGCGTCGCCCTCGTTCCTCGTCACGGTCGACCTCGAAACCCGGCTGCTGACCGTTCGCCCCGTGGCGGCCGAAGCCCTGCCCGACAAGAGCTACCAGCTGTGGATGGCGCATGCGTCGTTCCCGGGCGTGCGCTCGCTCGGCCTCGTAACCGAAACGGATCTGAGCCCGAGGGCGGTACTTGTGAGCTTCGACCGCAAGGTGATCGAGGCCGCGACCTTTGCGGTCAGCCTGGAGCCGGCCGGCGGCTCGCCCACCGACAAGCCCACCGGCCCGGTGCTGTTTCACGCCAAGCTGATCCAGGTGACGAAGTAGCCGTGTAAACTTTTTTGAAACCTTTGCTGTGACCGCCCGTAACTCCACCAACTCCCCGTCGGGAGGAAACAGCAGTGGAGGACTTCCTCGGTGTTACAGGCTCTCACGACCAAACTTGGAACCAGACTGGCCACCGCCGTGTGCGCGCTCGGGCTCGCCGTTGCACTCGTCGATCCGGCACCGGCCCAGACAGCAGCTGCCGAAAAGACGGTCTCCGTCGGTGGCGCGGCCATGTTCCCGTCGAAAAATATCATTCAGAACGCGGTCAATTCGAAAGATCACACCACGCTGGTTGCGGCCGTCAAGGCGGCAGGGCTCGTCGACACGCTGAGTGGGGCTGGACCCTTCACGGTGTTCGCGCCTGTCAACAAGGCGTTCGACAAGCTGCCAAAGGGCACGGTGCCGACGCTGCTGAAGACTGAGAACAAGGGCCAGCTGACCGGCATCCTCACCTATCACGTGGTGGCCGGCCGCTTGAGTGGTGCCGACCTTGCCAAGCAGGTCGATGCTGGCGGCGGCAAGGCTGGCCTCAAGACCGTCAACGGCGCGTCGCTGACGGTGGTGCGCAACGGCAAGTCAGGCCTGACCATCGTCGATGCCAAGGGCAACAAGGCGGCGGTCACGATCGCCAACGTGTTCCAGTCGAACGGCGTCATCCACGTGGTCGACACCGTGTTGCTGCCGGGCTGAGCCATCAGCGCGAGGATCCTTCTGAACCAGCCCACGCTGCCTCAACCCGTGGCTGGTTCGGTTGGTGCCGACCCCGCCTGGTGTCCCCGGCTCCAGGCGGGGTCACTTCGAATTCCAGATTCGGTTTTCAATCCCAGTCGAACCCAAAGGAAGAGAGTCCATGATTTTCAATGTCCGCCGCATGGCAATTTTCACGTCGTCCATCACTCTCGTCGCCGCCATTGCGGGCGGCGCCAGCGCTGAAACCTTGGCCGGCCTCACTGGCGACAAGTCGCTCGTGCACATCGATACGGTTGCCATGAAGGTCACCAAGACGGTCGAACTCGATGCCGCCCTCGTCGGCATCGACGTGCGCCCCATCGATGGCCTGCTCTATGGCGTCACGATCGATGGCGCGATCGTCACGATTGACGTGATGACCGGCAAGACTGCGAAGAAATCGCAGGTTTCGGAGAAGGTTCCCGCCGGCATGGCAATCTCGGTCGACTTCAATCCGGTTGCCGATCGCATGCGCCTCATCGCCGCCGACGGCACTAGCCTGCGCATCAACGTCGAGGATGGCAAGGCGACCGTCGACGGCCGTCTCAAGTATGCCGAGGCCGATGTCATGAAGGCCACCGCGCCCAAGGCCGGTGCCGCCACCTACACCAACAGTTTCGCTGGCACCAAGGAGACCGCGCTCTACGACATCGACGTGGCCGCCGGCACGCTCGTGAAGCAGGCTCCGCCCAACGATGGCATCCTCAACACGGTCGGCAAGCTCGGCGTCGCCGTCGATGGTGGGATAGCGTTCGATATCCAGTCGGATGGCAAGGGCGGCAACACCGCCTGGCTGATCGCCGGCACCACGCTGCACGCGGTCGATCTGGCGACCGGCGCGGCGAAAGCCATCGGCCAGATTGCTGGCCTGAAGGGTGGCCTCAAGGACATGGCCGTGCTGTCGAAGTAATGGCGATTGCCGGTTTCGTGTCTCGTCGATCGCACGCACGCGATCCCTGATGCGCGGCTGGTATCCTCCTGCGGGAGGCGACAGTCCGCGAGCGGCGCCGGCCGCCAGGTCATTGCAATGTTGCGAGTAAGTCAGCAGCCGCTATACATTGAATAGGCTGTGATTTATCGTGACATAGTGACCACGTCCTCATGGCGTGGCGAGGCATCACCGTGCGCACTCCAAGGTACAGCGTCCCCTGCGTCGTCGGCCTGCTCGTGCTGGTGCTGGCGCATGGGTCGGCCGGGGCCGGCACGAAGACGCCGCGACCTTTGAAGACCCCCACTGCAACCGCTGGTCCGCAGCCCCTGACGTTCGCGGGCGCCTGCACCGAAGGCGACCGTATCGTGATCGCCAGCGTCGGCGATCTGTTGTTCCACGAAGCGCTGCAGCGCCAGGCACTGGCGCCGAACGCGAGCTTCCGCCGCTTCTTCTCCAGCGTCGAGGGCGTCCTCAAGGGCGCCGACATCACCTACGGCAATCTCGAAGGTCCCGCTGCCCACGCGGTCGCGGCCGGCGGCGGAGTGGTGAAGGATCCCGGCCGCGTCGTCGACAGCCGCACCTATGGCACCGTGCCCGGCGCGCTGATTTTCAACACGCATCCGAGTGCGTTGACCGACCTGAAGGCCGCCGGATTCAAGGTCCTGTCGACCGCCAACAACCACGCGGCCGATCGTGGAGCACTCGGCATCGACCGCACCATCGACGCGCTGGAGGCGGCCGGGATCGGCTACACCGGCACGCGGCGGCGCACCGACACGCCCGGTCGGCTGGCCGGCAGCTGGATGGCGATCACGGAAACCAAGGGCTTTCGCGTCGCCTGGCTCGCCTGCACCTATGGCACCAACGGCATGCCCGATCGCCACAACCAGGTCTTGCAGTGCTATCGCGACCGCGACGTGGTGATGGGCGAGATCGAGCGGGCCGCAGCCGACCCCGCGATCGATGCCGTTATCGTCACCCCGCACTGGGGGCTCGAAGGCAGCCCGACGCCGCTCGCATCCGACCGCGCCTATGCCCGCGCGGCGATTGCTGCCGGTGCCAGCGCGGTGATCGGCACGCACCCGCACATCCTGCAGCCCTGGGAGCGCATCGAAACGGCGGACGGACGCGAGGGCCTCGTCGTCTATTCGACCGGCAACTTCGTCTCGAATCAGCCGGGCGCGGCGCAGCGGTCCGGCATCATCGCACTGCTGGAGCTAGTGCGGCCGGAGGGCGGGCGGGCCCGCCTGTCGGCTGCGGGCTTCGTGCCGACCTGGGTCGACATGGCGGGCGGCGCCGGCCATCGCGTGGTGGAGCAAATCGGAGCGGATCGGGAGGCAGCCACCGCCCTGCAGGCGACGTTGCGGCGGCTGCCGGTGGCCAATCGCGTGACGGCGAACGGGTTCAGGACGTTTCAGCGGAACTGTCCGGCGCCGGAGGAACTGCCAGCGGTTGCGCCGCAGCCTGCGCCTGCCGAAGCCGTCGAAGTGGCGGCTGTCACGGTGCCGACGCCGGCAGCGTCCCCGCCTGCCGAAGCGATAGAGGTCGCGGCGGTTGTGGTGCCGGCGCCGCCTCCGCCTGTCGATTCCGTAGTGGTCGCGACATTCCCAGCGCCGGCGCCGGTTGAAACGCAGTCGCTGCCGGCCTCCGATGTCGGCGAGGCGACCTCTGCAATCCTGCCGCCACCGACGGCGCCGCATCAGCCGCCCGAGCAAGCGCCGGCCTTCCGGTGGGCTGCTGCTCACCTCGTGACACCCTACTTGCCGGTGCCACAACCGCACGCCCCACCGCCAGCGGAGCCGACACTGCGGTTTGCACTTGCTCGCAAGGCGTCGGATCAGGATGATGCCGCCCCGTTGCCGGACGCAGCAGACCAACCGGTCAGCCCGCCGCCGTCCGCGCCGCCATGCGCCATGGCAGGCATGAAGACTGGCAACCGCAAGGCCCGCAAGCGCCGCCGACGGCAGGCGCGAAGATAGATAACGCGCTAACTGCCCGGAGCACCCGCTTCTCTTCGCCTGCGGTTATGCTATGATCGCCTCCGCGCGGGCGTAGCATAATGGTAATGCGGCAGCTTCCCAAGCTGTTGACGAGGGTTCGATTCCCTTCGCCCGCTCCATCCGCTCGTCGTCAACGCTGCGGCGGGATCGAGCGTTGGACTTGGTCGCAGCGATGGCGGTACTTGAAATTGCGCGGCATGCAGCCCGATAAGTCACGCCGGCGCGTCAGCGCAAGTGCGACGCGACAGGGAAAAGTATGCGTAGCACTTGGCTGGTTCGCTGGGTGCAACGGTGCAATACGCAAGAGGGCTATTGCACCCTACGAGTGCGCGGGCTCGCCTATGCTTCCGCAGGCTGGGGGAAGATAATTCTCCCCCTCACGCATCCACGTTCGCTGACAGGGCGTTGGCCTGGATGAACTCGCGGCGGGGTTCGACCACGTCGCCCATCAGCTTGGAGAAGATCTCGTCGGCCTCCGACAGATCGCCGACCTTGACCTGCATGAGCGTGCGCGCGTCGCGGTCGAGCGTCGTCTCCCACAGCTGCTCGGGGTTCATTTCTCCCAGACCCTTGTAGCGCTGCAGCGACAAGCCCTTGCGGCCGGTCTCGAACACGGCTTTCAGCAAAGACAGCGGCCCATAGATCGGCAGGCTGACGTCCTTGCGCTTCAGAGCGCCAACCGCACGGTAGACTTCGTCCAGGTGCGCGAAGCGGTCGTTGAGTTTGCGGGCATCGAGTGACGCGAGGAACGCGCGATCGAGCGTGTGGGCTTCGCGCACGCCGCGCTTTTCGCGCGAGAACACCAACCCCTCGTTGTCGGATAGCTTGCCGGTCCAGCCGCGCTCGGTCTCCTCCGACACCATGTCGAGGCGCCGGGCGACCATGGTTGCGCGTTCGGTCGCGCGCTCGCGGTTGCCCGGCAACTTCGCATCGAGCGCGCCGCCGATCGCCGCCTGTTCGACCACGAGGTGGGAGTAGCGCGAATGCAGCCCGTCGAGGATACGGGCGACGGTGCGGGCCTGGTTGACGATGTCGCGCAGATCGCGCCCCGCCCGGTCGACGCCGTCGCCGGTCGTGAGCACGGCATCCTCGAGGCCGACGTCGACCAGATAGTCGTCCAGCGCCGGCTGGTCCTTCAGGTAGCGCTCGCTCTTGCCCTTCGACACTTTGTAAAGGGGCGGCTGGGCGATGTAGAGGTGCCCTTTTTCCACCAGCTCCGGCATCTGCCGGTAGAAGAATGTCAGCAGCAGCGTGCGGATGTGCGCGCCGTCCACGTCGGCGTCCGTCATGATAATGATCTTGTGGTAGCGCAGCTTTTCGAGGTTGAAGCCGTTCTTCTCATCCTTGCCGATGCCGGTGCCGAGAGCCCCGATGATGTTCGTCACCTGCTCGGAGGACAGCATCTTGTCGGTGCGCGCGCGCTCGACGTTCAGGATCTTGCCGCGGATCGGCAGCACGGCCTGGTATTCGCGCTTGCGGCCCTGCTTGGCGGAGCCGCCGGCGCTGTCGCCCTCGACGATGAACAACTCGGTGTTGGCCGCATTGCGGTCCTGGCATTCGGCAAGGCCGCCCGGCAAACTCAGCCCGTCGAGCGCGCCCTTGCGCTTGATCTTGCGCGCCTTGTCGGCAGCTTCGCGCGCTTGGGCCGCCTGCACGATCTTGGCCATGATCTCCTTGGCCTCGCGTGGGTGCTCCTCGAACCAGGCCGACAGCTGGTCGCCGGCCGAACTCTCGACCGCCGACTTGACCTCGGATGAAACCAGCTTGTCCTTGGTCTGGCTGGAGAACTTCGGGTCGGGCACCTTGACCGACAGGACGCAGGTGAGACCCTCGCGGGCGTCATCGCCGGTAAGTGCGATCTTCTCGCGCTTGGCGATGCCGCTGTCCTCGTAATAGCGATTGATGACGCGGGTGAGCGCGCCGCGCAGGCCGGCCAGATGCGTGCCGCCGTCACGCTGGGGAATGTTGTTTGTAAAGCACAGCGTGTTCTCGTGGTACCCGTCGTTCCACCACAGCGCCACCTCGACGCCGATGCTGTCCTTCTCGCCCCGGATCTGGATCGGCGCGCCGATCAGCCCCTTCTTCGAGCGGTCGAGGTATTGCACATAGGCGCCAAGTCCGCCCTCGTAGAACATGTCGGCGCGCTTTTCGTCGGCGTGGCGCTGGTCGACCAGCGTGATCTTGGCGCCGGAGTTGAGGAATGCGAGCTCGCGCAGGCGATGTTCGAGCGTCTGGTAGTCGAACTCGACCTTGGTGAACGTCTCGGTGCTGGGCAGGAACGACACCCGCGTGCCGCGCTGGTTCGGCTTGGCCGGGCCGACGACCTTCAGCGGCGCGACCGCATCGCCGTTCTGGAAGCGGACGAAGTGCTCCTTGCCATCGCGCCACACCGTCAGATCGAGCCACGTCGACAACGCGTTGACGACCGTGACGCCGACGCCGTGCAGGCCGCCGGACACCTTATACGGGTTGCCGTCCTCGCCCTTTTCGTTGAACTTTCCGCCCGCGTGCAGCTGCGTCATGATGACTTCGGCCGCGCTCTTGCCCTCGCCCGCGTGCATGCCTGTTGGGATGCCGCGGCCGTCGTCGGTCACCGTGCAGGAACCATCGGCGTTGAGGATCACCTCGCAGGCGCTGGCGTAACCGGCCATGATCTCGTCGATGGCGTTGTCCACGACCTCGTAGGCCATGTGATGCAGACCCGAGCCGTCGTCGGTGTCGCCGATGTACATGCCGGGGCGCTTGCGCACCGCATCGAGGCCCTTCAGGACCTTGATCTTGTCGGCGCCGTATTCCTCGACGATCGGCTCTTTTTTGGCGGGCTTAGCACTCATTGCGGACCTGTTTGTGACAGCGTTCTTTTTGGCATCTGAAACCATAGCACAAATTGGCTTGGAACAAGTGCCAAATCGGCGACTCGGGCCATCGTTTTGAGCATCTTTTTATGCAACAATTGCAGCGAGTTATGGGAGATGCGCGAGCCTCAGCCGCTGACCACAATCGAGCCATCGTCGACGACCGCGAAAGTGGCCCGGCCGGCAAGCCCCGCGAAGGCGTGACGATCCGTACCCGTCATCCAGGCCTGCAGGCGCAAATCGATGATTTCCTGGAACAGCGCCGCCCGCCGCAGATCGTCGAGGTGGGCCGCGATTTCATCGAGCAGCAGGATCGGCGCGCCGCGCTCGAGACGCTGGCCCAGCATCTGCGCGTGCGCCAGGACGAGGCCGGTCAGGAGCGCCTTCTGTTCGCCGGTCGAGCATTGTTTCGCCGGCTGCTGCTTCGGGCCGTGCGTGACGAGGAGGTCGGCGCGGTGCGGCCCTTCCAGCGTGCGGCCGGCGGTGCGGTCCCGCTCGCGGCCGCGGGCGAGGAGTGCTGCATAGGCATCCTCCACCTCGATCGCCGGCCGTTCGCGCAGCATCTGTTCAAGGTGGCCGTCGAGGGCAATGGCCGCCCACGGAAACGGCGACGTCGGATTGGCCTGCCGGCGCGCGGCAATGGTCGCGATGAGGCCCGCCACCGCCTCGGCACGGACGGCTGCGATGGCAACCCCGGTCTCGGCCATGATCTGCTCCAGGCCTGAGAAGCGCGACGCTTCGCGCACGTCATCTTCCAGCAGGCGGTTGCGCTGGCGCATGGCGCGCTCGAACTGGGCGGCACGCGTCCGATAGCCCGGATCGAAACACAGGATCAGGCGGTCGAGAAAACGGCGGCGGTCGCCGGCAGGGCCGGTGAACAGGCCGTCCATGGCGGGCGTCAGCCAGGCCATGTCGAGGTAGTCGGCAAGTGCGCCGGAGCCCGATTGGGCAACCCCGTCGATGCGCACGATGCGACCCGAGGCGGCAGATGTGGCAGTGCCCGGCTGCAAGCCAGTGCCGATCTCGACGGTACTCGCCGGCGTCACGACGCGGGCGGCCACCGCCCAGTCGCCCCGTCCGCCGGCCCGCGCGAGGTCGCCATAGGCTGCTCGCCGCAGCCCCTGTCCCGGTGCCAGCAGCGACACGGCTTCCAGCAGATTGGTCTTGCCCGCGCCGTTGTGCCCGAGCAGCACGACGGGCGTCGCCGTCACCTGCAACTCGGCCGACGCATAGTTGCGGAAGTTGGTCAGCGTCAGCCGCTCGACCCAGCTGGCGGCAGCGGGTTGCTCCAACATGGCAGGCGCGGCACTCACACCCGCATCGGCATCAGCACGTAGAGCGCGGTTGCATCCGCGCTGTCGCGCACGACGGTTGGCGAGCCTGAATCGGCGAGCTTGAACACCACGTCATCGCTCTCGAGTTGGCCGGCGATGTCGAGCAGGTAGCGGGCGTTAAAGCCGATTTCCATGGCGGCCGCCTTATAACCGACATCGATTTCCTCGGTCGCGCTGCCGCCTTCGGGGTTGTTGACCGACAGCGTAAGTTTGTCGGCGTCGAGTGCCAACTTCACCGCCCGACCGCGCTCACTGGCAATCGTCGACACCCGATCGACGGCGCTCTTGAAGGCAGCGTTCGAGACGTGCAGCTCCTTGTCGTTGTTCTTCGGGATCACCCGGTCGTAGTCGGGGAACGATCCGTCGATCAGCTTCGAGGTCAGCGTTACGGTGCCGATTTCGAACCTAACCTTCGCCTTCGAGACGCCGACCTGGACGCTGGCGCCGGTGTCTTCCAGCAGGCGGTGCAACTCGTTCACGGTCTTGCGGGGCACGATGATGCCCGGCATGCCGTCGGCGCCCGCCGGCATCTCGAACTCGACCTGGGCGAGGCGGTGACCGTCGGTCGCAACCGCGCGCAAGGCATGGCCAGCCGTGTGCAGGTAGATGCCGTTCAGGTAGTAGCGGGTTTCCTCGGTCGAGATGGCGAAGCGGGTCTTGTCGATCAGCCGCTTCAGTTCGGACGCGCCGATCTCGAAACTGTGCGTCATCTCGCCTGGCGACAGGTCGGGGAAATCTTCGGCCGACAGCGCCTGCAGGGCAAACCGCGACGTGCCCGATGTGAGCGTCAGGCGATCCTTGTCCGGCTCGCGCTTCAGTTCGACCTGCGCCCCGTCCGGCAGCTTGCGCACGATGTCGTGCAGCATATGGGCTGGCACCGTGACGGCGCCTGGCTGCGTGACCTCGGCGTTGGCCTGCTCGATCACCTCGCGCTCGAGGTCGGTCGCCTTGAACTCGACGCTGGCGCCGGCGGTCTTCAGCATCACGTTCGACAGGATCGGAATGGTGGTCCGGCGCTCAACTACGCTTGTGACGTGCCCGAGAGCCCGCAATAGTTCGCCACGCTCAATCACCAGCCGCATATCAATCCTCAAGTCTGTCACACTGCACGTGGCGAAGTTGTAACACCGTCCAGCAACAAAAGGCGAGCAGGGTCGGTGTGCCAGCCGCACCATCCCCAGAATCCAGCTTGCGACATGACTGGATTCGTGAACTGGGACAATCTGGCGGACGAAACTCCCGTGTGCCAGACTCAGGCTTCGATTGGCCACAGGCCGGCGATCGGCAACACGAGGCCCGGCGGGTCGAGGTGCACGTTGCCGGCCGTGACCAGCGTGGTGCGGATGCCCGCGCCGTCCCGCTGGTGGTGGATGACGGCCTGGCGCTCAGGAACGAGGATCAGATAGTGCTGGATGCTTGGCACCTTGAAATAGTCGAGCAGTTTGTTGCCGGCATCCAGTTTCGCGGTCGTTGGCGACGCGACCTCAACCACGATCAAGGGAGCTGCCAGAACGGTCTGGTCTAGGTCCTGCTTGACGCCGCACTGGACCGCAGCATCGGGTTCGTAGCTGCGCCCTCCTTCGATCTCGACGGTCATGCCGTCAGTGAAAAACTCACAGTCGAGACTGGACTGCGCCAGCGCATCGTCGATCGCCCGACAAACGCGATACTTGACCTTATTGTGACGTGCCCGTTCTGGCGCCATGCGGATCGGCTCCCCGTCCACAAGCTCGTAGCGGCCGGGTTGGGACTCCGCCCAAACCAGGAACTGCGCAACCGTCATGCGGAATTTCTGATGGATGGTCATGGGGGTAGGATAGCGGGAGTTCGGCACTGAGCAAATGACGTTGTTGGGGGCGCACGCGCTGCGGGAGTCGGAGTCAAAGAATCTATTGTCATATCTCCTGCGATATGACTCACTCGTTGAGTGAGGATCGTATTTGATACAAATGTCATGGTCGCTGCATTCCGCAGCCGTAATGGGGCGTCGCGGAGTTGTTTGGAGTTGGCACTGCGCGGCGAACATATCGCGTTGATCTCGGTGCCATTGATCTTGGAATATGAAGCCGTGCTGACCCGGCCGGAACAACTGCAAGCTATCGGGTTGGACGAGGTGCTGAACCGTAGGTTTCTGGATGGGCTATGCAGTGTTGCCGAGCACGTTGAGATTGCTAGCATTTGGCGGCCATTGCTACGCGATCCGAACGACGAGATGGTCTTAGAGACCGCAGTATTTGGACGTGCGGACCAGCTGTTGACATTCAACGTGCGCGACTACACCGGAGCAGAACGCTTTGGCATCAATGTCACTCGCCCGGGAGACGCCTGGGGCAAAGCCAAGGGATACAAATCATGACGACTTCAAACTATGCGCTGCGGCTTCAGGCCAGCCTCAAGTCCCAAGCTGAATCGCTCGCGGCTGAGGAAGGCACAACGCTCAACCAGTTCATCAACGTTGCAGTTGCGGAAAAGATCGCCGCACTGCGAACAATCGAATACCTTAAAGCCCGAGCTGCCCGTGGCAATCCCGCCGACGCCCTGGCAATTCTGGAGCAGGCCGGCAAGGACGAACGTGCGGCCGAGGGCGATGAGGTCAGGTAGGCAGTTCCCACCCCCTACCGATCGATCTCCCCGAACACGATGTCGAGCGAACCCAAAATCGCGCTGATGTCGGCCAGCATGTGGCCACGGTTCATGAAGTCCATGGCTTGCAGGTGCGGGAAGCCGGGTGCACGGATCTTGCAGCGGTAGGGCTTGTTGGAGCCGTCCGAAACGAGATAGACGCCGAACTCGCCCTTGGGCGCCTCGACGCAGGTGTACACTTCGCCCTCGGGCACATGAAAGCCCTCGGTGTAGAGCTTGAAGTGGTGGATGAGCGCTTCCATCGACCGCTTCATCTCGGCGCGCTTTGGCGGCACCACTTTCTTGTTGGCAGCCGTGATCGCGCCACGACCCTCGGGCGACATCAATTTAGCGCAGCATTGCCGCATGATCTTCGCAGACTCGCGCATCTCCTGCATGCGCAGGCAATAGCGGTCGTAGTTGTCACCGTTCTTACCGATCGGGATGTCGAAGTCCATCTCGGCATAGCACTCGTAGGGCTGCGACTTGCGCAAATCCCATGTCGCGCCAGAGCCGCGCACCATGACGCCCGAGAAACCCCAGGCAAAGCAGTCTTCCAGCGACACCACGCCGATGTCGACATTGCGCTGCTTGAAGATGCGGTTGCCCGTCAGCAGCGTGTCGATGTCGTCGACAACCTTGAGAAACGGATCGATCCAGGCGGCGATGTCTTCAACGAGCTTCTCGGGAAGGTCCTGGTGGATGCCACCGATGCGGAAGTATTTCGCGTGCATGCGGCTGCCCGAGGCGCGCTCGTAGAACACCATCAGCTTCTCGCGTTCCTCGAAGCCCCACAGCGGCGGGGTCAGCGCGCCGACGTCCATGGCTTGCGTGGTGACGTTGAGGAGGTGCGAGAGAATGCGGCCGATCTCGGAATAGAGCACGCGGATCAGCTGCGCGCGGCGGGGAATTTCGAGCCCGATCAGTTTTTCGGCGGCGAGGCAGAAGGCGTGCTCCTGGTTCATCGGCGCGACGTAATCGAGCCGGTCGAAGTAGCCGATGGCCTGCAGGTAGGTTTTGTGCTCGATGAGTTTTTCGGTGCCGCGATGCAGCAAGCCGATGTGCGGATCGACCCGCTCCACGACTTCCCCGTCCAATTCGAGGACGAGGCGCAGCACGCCGTGGGCAGCAGGATGCTGCGGGCCGAAGTTGATGTTGAAGTTGCGGATCTCGGTTTCAGCCACGGGCGGCATCCTGCAGGTTCGATTGCTCGGGGACGTGTGTAGCGGCTTCGCACGCCGAGCGCCACCGCAACGCGCCATGGATCGCCTGTGTTGGCCTCCCCCCTGTCTGCCGCGCAGGCCTGCTGGCAGTTTACGGCGGTGGACAAGGCGGTGCGCTGCCGCCAAGTGGCCGCAATGTGAGCATGACTAGCACAACATCAATCCCAAGGCGGCAGGGTGGGTTGCCCCGCTTGGCGCTGAGGCTTCACGGACAACGGGAACCGACATGACGACCAGATTTCTGCACATTGGCACGACGGCACTGGCGCTTTTGATCATTGCCGCCGGTGCGCTGGCCCAGACCGCCGGCACGACCACACCACGCACCGCTGCGGCCAGAACCACGCCGGGCGCCGAGCCGCAATTGGTCGCCTTGCACGTCAATCAGAACGAGCCGGCGGTCATGAACCTCGCGCTCAACAATGCGCAAAACATCATCGCGCACTATCGCGCGCTGTCGAAGCCGGTCACCATTGAGATCGTAACCTATGGCCCGGGCCTGCACATGCTGCGCGACGACAAGAGTCCGGTGAAGCAGCGCATTTCCGCCCTCGCCCTCGAGGAACCAGGCATCACCTTCGCCGCCTGCGCCAACACGCGCGATGGCATGGCCAAAGCCGAAGGCATCGACATCAGGCTATTGCCGGAAGCCAAAATCGTGCCCTCGGGCGTGGTGCGGCTGATCGAGCTGCAGGGGCAAGGCTACGCCTACATCAAACCCTGAACCGCTCCAGGACCACCAATCGACGTTGTAACGAGGTGACGCGTGCCCATTCATCGCAAAGTCCTGATGACGGCTGTTTCGGTCGCGGTGCTGGTGGCGCTGGCCGCCTCGGCTGCCGCACAAGGTTCCTCGCCCGTCTCGGATTTGAAATCACCGCCCGCTGTGGCCGCTCCAGCAAAGCAGCAGCAGGCCCGCCCGTCGACGCGCGAACAGTCGGTTACCTCGGCACAGTTGAAACGCGGGCCCAGCTATGACTGGGTGGTCGGCATCGCTGCCGGCCGCATCGAGGGCACGCCGTTGCGGCTCTCAGCCGAGATCGCGCAGGTGGTGGATGACGGCGACAACCTGCGCGTCGTGCCGATCGTCACCCGAGGGGTGTTCGATAATCTGTCGGACATCCTCTATCTGCCGGGCGTGGACGGCGCGATCGTCTACGGTGATATCCTCGAGCATTATCGGACCACGCGGAAGATCAGGAACATCGAGAAGCGGCTCGCCTACGTTGCGAACCTGTCGGTCGCCGAGATGCACGTGCTGGTGCGGCCGGGCATCAATTCACTGAAAGAGCTCGCCGGCAAGCGCGTCAACTTCAATACTGCCGGGACTGCCGCCGCCTACACCGGGCCGATCGTTTTCGACCGCCTCGGCATCCAGGTGATCAAGCAGTTCGAGCCGCACCGCGAAGTGATGGCCGCCATGACCAGGACCGAGGATGTGGCAGCCGTCGTGTTCGTCACGACGAAGCCCGCCCAGCCGATCGCCCAGCCAACCTGGCCCGAGGGCTTCAAGCTACTGCCGGTCGAGTACGCCCGCGCGCTCGAGGAATTCTACTTGCCGGCTTACCTTGAGCACACGGAATACCCAAAGCTCATTCCCGCTGGCCAAAAGGTGGCGACGATCGCGGTGCCGGTGATCCTGGCCGTATACAACGCGACAACGGACAGCGATCGCTACCGGCGCATTGCCCGCTTTGTCGATCGCTTCTTCGACCGGCTGCCGCAGCTGCAGGTGGCGCCCTATGATCCGAGCTGGAAAAGCGTGAACCTCGCGGCGACGGTGCCCGGCTGGAAGCGCTTTGCGCCGATGCAGGCCCGGCTCGACCGGCTGGAAGCAGCCAAGCCGCGCGGCATCACGTCGAGCGCGATCGCGCCGACGCCGGCGATTGATCCGACGCTCGCGCGCCAGCAGGCGGCCCGCGCCGCGCCAAACGATAAGGCCGAGCAGGAACGCTTGTTCGCCAGGTTCCTCGAGTGGAACCGGACGCAAAAGCCATGAGCGCACTGCAGCGGCGAGGTAGCACTGGCTTGCGGCAGCTGGTCTGTCCCGCCGCACGACGCGGAGCGGCCGTCATCGCCACACTGTGGGGCTGTACCGGTGCCGCCGCAGCACAGGTGCCCGTGACCCTCGAACTACCGCCGCAACTGCACAGCGAGCCGGGCACCAGTTCAAGGCTCGATGTCAAGGTTTCGCCGGGCGCGGTACTGCCGCCCAACACGTTCGTGCGGATCAAGGGCCTGCCGCCGGCCATCGAACCATCCGAGGGGCACCAGATCGTGGCTGGTTCCTGGGCGGTGCCGCTCGACGGTCTCGCCAACTTGCGGCTGAAGGTGCCAGGCGGCGTGGAAGCACGGAGCGACATTACCGTCACGCTGGTCTCGATCGATGGCCGAGTGCTTGCGGAGCAACGCTCGATGCTCATTGTGACGCCCGTGCGCTTTGTCAGCCCGCAGTTGGAGCCGAGTTCCGTCGGCCCGCTGCTGAAGACGCCGGTGCGGGCGGCGACCCCAGTTCCCGGCCCGGCTGTGAGCGTGGCTGCCCGCGTGATGTCGGAGGATGCCCGTGCGGAAGCCCAGCGGATGCACGAGCGCGCCCTGGCGCAGCTGTCGTCGGGTGCGATTGCTGCAGCGCGCGGCCTGCTGGAACGGGCGAGCGACCTCGGTTCGGCCGATGCCGCGATGGTTCTGGCCGGCACGTTCGATGCTCAGGAACTCGCCCGCCTCGGCGTGGTCGGCGTGCAGCCGGACGCTGGTCTCGCCCGCCAGTGGTACATGCGCGCCCATGCGCTCGGTTCGGGCGGCGCGGCTGAACGGCTAGCCCGGCTGAGATAGGACGTTGCCCGCTGTCACGGTGATCGCCGCAGCTGCCGCTCCCGCCATTGGCCGTAGCGCCAGGGCTGCCAGCGGTGCGCGGACCCGGTGATGTCGGGCGCGGGATCAAAACCGGCCGTGCCCCAGGGATGGCACCGGCAGATCCGCGACAAAGCAAGCCACCCGCCGCGCCAGGCGCCGTTGCGGTCGATCGCGTCGAGGGCATAGGTCGAGCATGTCGGCAGGTGGCGGCAGCCATTTCCGATCAGGGGCTTCAGCGTCCACCGATAGGCATGCACCGGCGCCTTCAGCAGGACTTTCGCCAACCGGCCGCCAGCATCCGGGGTCACGGCACGGCCACGGTGGTTGCGTCGGCAGGCACCTGTTCGATCTGGTCGAGCGCTTTTTCCACAGCATCGAACACCAGCAGGGTCGAGGCGTGCCGCGCCTTTACGTCGCGGACCGGTGCCAGGACCGCGAGATCCGCCCAGCGGCCTGCTGGAATCGAGCCCGTCCCCTTCAGCATGCCGCGCATGCTGGCGCCCACGGCGCGCAGTTCCTCCGCCGAAGTGCCGATGATCTCGCGCCCCATCACGGACGCCGCCGCTTGGCCGAGCAGGCAGGCTTTCACCGACTGCCCATAGGCCTTTACCACGCCGTCGCGCACCATCACATCGACGTTGATCGTGGAGCCGCACAGCTTCGAGTGCGCGGTGGCGGTGGCGTCCGGCTGCGGCAGGCGTGCAGCCGGCGTAATGGCAGCCGCCAGTGCCATGATTTTCGCATTGTACAGTTCGCTCAGTTCCGCCATGGTACGTGTCCGCCGTTTCGGCGCCCGGATTGTTCACCGCTGCGGGCGAACACGGTTGGAATTCCGGGCGACACACACCACTATATAGCGCTGACAGACAGCAACTTCGAGTGCCCGCGGTGCCGAATACCGCAATCCAGGGTTCGAACCGGCGGGGAGCAGCGATGACGACATCATTTGCCGAACGGTTTCGGCTGCCGAAGGCAGGGCGCACGGACGAGGCGCACGGCCAGGCGCCGCCGCCGCCCCCGCGCCCGACCCGCGAAGAGGCCGAGGATGCGGTGCGCACCTTGCTCGCCTGGGCGGGGGATGATCCCTCGCGCGCGGCGCTAGCAGAGACACCGCGACGGGTGGCTGAGGCCTTTCTCGAGTACTTCGAAGGCTATCACCACGATCCGATCGCCCTGTTGCAGGGCTCGACCTTCGAGAATGCGTCCGCCTACGACGACATCGTGATGCTGCGCGACGTCCGATTCACGAGCTATTGCGAGCACCACGTTTCCCCGTTCCAGGGGCACGCCCACGTTGCCTACATACCCGACGGGCCGATCGTCGGGCTGTCGCGGATCGCCCGCGTCGTCGAAGTCCTCGCCCATCGGCTGCAGACGCAGGAAAACCTCACGTCGCAGATTGCAGCTGCAATCGATAGCGCCCTGAAGCCCCGTGGCGTTGCGGTGCTGCTCGAAGCCGAACACAGCTGCATGTCCGCGCGCGGCATCCGCCACGCCGGAGTTGCAACCATCACGACCCAGTTCAGCGGCCTGTTTGCCACCGATGACGCGCGTGCCAATCGGTTCCTGATGCTGGCGCGCGGCGGCCAGGGGAGCGAGCGATGACGACGGGGTCGGCGATTTTTCCTCCCCAAGCGTCGAGAGCGGAGGTGGAGGGGGGCATGCTGTTCATGCCCAAGTTCGATGCGGAAGGCCTCATCCCGGCGATCGTGTCGGATTCGGAAACCGGCCAGGTGTTGATGTTCGCCTGGATGAATGCGGTGGCGCTCGAGCGCACGCTTGCCACCCGCACCGCGCACTTCTGGAGCCGCTCGCGCCGCAAGCTATGGTTGAAGGGCGAGGAAAGCGGCAATGTTCTGCATGTCGAGGACATACGAGTCGATTGCGACCAGGACGTGCTCCTCGTCGTCGCCCGGTTGGCGGGGGCCGGCGTTGCGTGCCATACGGGCGCCCGGTCGTGCTTTTACCGGGCCGTGGACCTGCAACCCTCGGCCGAAGGGCCCTTTGCGCTGAAACCGAGCGGTACAAAGCCACTGCCGCCGACCTCCTGAGGCCGCCAAATTTTTCTCTCCGACTTGTTTCCCGGGAACCTCGCCTTAAATGTTTTCTGGTTAACCTCGTCCTGACGCGTGGACTGTCCTGGCCACCGGCACGGCCTTTGCTTCCCTGGTTCCCGAAGGCGCAACCGTCGCGCGAGGGACCTTCGGACACACCTGCGCAGTGCCGAAGCCGCCGATAGTCCGACGGCTGGCACGGGGTGGCGTACGCTGGAAACCGAAACCCCCGCGGCGTCGCAGGAGCTAAGACGATGGCGAAGACCAAAATCGGGCTGGCGCTGGGTGGCGGAGCGGCACGGGGCTGGGCGCACATCGGTGTCATCCGCGCGTTAGCCGAAGCCGGCATCGTACCCGACATCATCGCCGGCACATCGATCGGCGCCGTGGTCGGTGGCTGCTATGTGGCCGAGCGCCTAGACGAACTCGAGCACTTCGCCCGCGAATTGACCCGCCGCAAGGTGTTCGGCTACCTCGATTTCAACCTGTCCGGCTCCGGACTGATCACCGGCCAGCGCCTGTGCAACCGTCTGGACGAAGCCTTGGGCGAGTGCAAAATCGAGGATCTGAAACGCCCCTTCACCGCAGTTGCAACCGAGATCGGCACCGGCCACGAAGTGTGGCTGTCGCGCGGGCGGCTCGCGTCGGCCATGCGGGCGTCCTACGCGCTGCCGGGCATCTTCAAGCCGGTCAACATCAACAAGCGCTGGCTATTCGATGGCGCCCTCGTCAACCCGGTGCCGATCAGCGTCTGTCGGGCGCTGGGCGCGCGCTATGTGATCGCCGTCAACCTCAATGCCGACATGTATGGTCTGGGCGCGGTACTGGCCAATCTCGATGCGGGTGCCGACGATGCCAACGAACCCGAGATCGAGCCCGTCGCCGACGCGGGTTCGGGCACGTCCGTGCGCAAGCTGCTGCAACGCCAGTTCTTCGGCAAGGGCGAGAACGCGCCTGGAATTTCGACCGTGATGGTCGATGCCTTCAACATCGTGCAGAACCGCATCGCCCGTTCACGACTAGCCGGCGACCCGCCCGACGCGCTGCTGAGCCCGCGGCTCACTGGCATCGGCATGTTCGATTTCCACCGTGCCGACGAATTGATCGAGCGCGGCCATATGACCGCGCGCCGGGAGATCGAAGACATCGTCCGCGAAATCGGCGTGCGCCGGGCGCTGGAAACTACGACGCCAACGCCGCGCGCACAGCCGGCAAGCCAGCTGACCGCGGCACGCTGATGCGAAGTCGGGTCAGCCGGCGAGCACGTAGCTCTTGAGCGCGGTCGCTTCCTGCTCCACTTCGGCGATGTGAAACTTCACCGCGTCGCCGATCGACACGATGCCGACCAGTTGGCCGCCCTCCACCACGGGGACATGGCGGAACCGACCCGACGTCATGGTGGCCATCACCTCGTCGAGGCTTTCACCCGGTGCACAGGTGATCACTTCGTGCGTCATGATCGATGTGACGGGTTCGCAGAGACAGCGCGCGCCGTGGGCTGCGATGGCCTTGACGACATCGCGTTCCGATACGATGCCGGCGACCGGGCCATCACCGTCGACGATCACGATGGCGCCGATGCGTTTGGCGGCCAGCAGGTTTGCAACCTCTTGCACGGTGGCTGAGCGCGTGGCCGTCGCAACCGAGCGGCCCTTGGTCTTCAGGATGGCAGCAACATTCATAGCGCAGTTCCTCGCCTGAAGCGGTTCGGTCTGGCCATTGGACGGCACAAGCGGGGCTGGGCAAAAACGTCGTCTGAACCATGTGCCACCAGAGAGCCAGCCGGCCGCCGTGAGTGTCAAACCCGGCCCTGGACCTTCGGTCGAAGCCTGGATCGTCTGCCTGTTTGGCGGCCGGTGCAAGCCTGATCGTGGGGCGCAGTCAATGGACGGCTGGATCAGCGGTTGGGGCACCGGCAGGCTGTGCTCGATCAAACCACGCAAACAGCAGCAGTCCGGCGAAAAAACCGCCCAGATGCGCTTCCCAGGCGATGCCGCCCGCCGTGAAAAACTGCCCCAGCAACAGCCCGAACAGCAGGTTGATCACCACCCAAGATATGATCATGAGGCGGGCACGGCTGTCACGGAGCACCTCGGCAAGCGTCATGCAGCGCGTGCGCGCGGCCCCGCCGCTGGCCTGGTCGAAGCCTTCGGGCAGAAAGATGAAACGTACGGCGGCTCCCATCAGGCCTGAAATGGCGCCCGACGCCCCGACCATCGGTTGTGCGAGCGCCCAGTTGCAGGCAAGGAACAGCGCCGCGCCCGCTGCGCCGGTTACCGCCAACAGCGCGAGGAAACTCGGCGCCGTTATGCGCCGTCCGACGATGGTACCGAACGCCAGCAGCCACCCGCAGTTCATCAGGAGATGGGTCAAGTCGCCGTGCAGTGCGATATGCGTGAAGAACGAGGTCGCCTTGGCGATATCGCCGCCCGGCAGGATACGCCCGGCATAGCGCGCAGGGATGAAGGCATTGGCCAGGATCACCCACTCGTCGTCGGCATCGCCGATGAGCGAGCGAGCGACGTGCACCGCCGCAAGAACCACCAGCACGGCCAGCACCACGCGGGGCCCATTGAATACCGGCTGATCCTGCGACACTGGCGATTTCCCTTGGACCTGGTGGAGCGGTGATTGAAGTCCCGGTCTGCACCGGCGCGGCTGCTGGCAAATTAACCTTTAGGACACGTTACCACATGGCCGGCGACCAAACGACGGCACATTGGCAGTGGGCGCGACGGGCTGGCACGGAACCTGCTGAATAAGCCCAAAGCAGCGTCTCAGCATGAGGCGCGTTCGGAAAGCACGGCGCATGAACACCAGTACCAGTCAGATCCTCTTTGGCTATTGGAACGAGGTCCGTGGTAAACGCCTGGCCCCGCGCCGCTTCGAAATCGAGCCGGCCAGAATTGGCAGCGTCCTGCCCGAGACCTTCATCCTGGAGCGCGTCGAAGGCAGCAGCTATCGCTTTCGCCTCGCTGGCACGCGCATTATCGAGGCGCTCGGTTTCGAGCTGCGCGGCAGCAACTTCCTGGATCTGTGGCAGGACGCCGACAAGCATGCAATAGCCGACATGCTGGCCTCGCTCGCCACCCAGGGCAGTATTGGAACGCTGACCTTCGATGCGTTGGACGGCCAAGGCCGGCGTGCAAGTTTCGAGGCGATCATGCTGCCGCTCGTCCACACGGCGCAGGTCATCGACCGTATCGTCGGTTCCATCAGTTGCATCAATCCCCCGGACTGGCTCGGCGAAACGCGTCTTCAGGAACGCATCTTGACCAGTCAGTCGTCGATCTGGCCGGATGGGCGACCCTATGCCATGCTGGCGCGTGGCGACGGGCAAGCGCCTTTCGTTGCCCATACGCGCGGCGCCCGACTGGTGCGTTCCGAGCGGCGCCAGTTTCGCGTCTATGAAGGTGGACTGACCAAGGCCGAGTCGGACGAGCGTTGACGGTGCTGCGGACGATCGATCGGCACAGGCACCTTCGATCGTTTCAATAAGACGCACCGCATTAGGTCCGCGTTAAATCCCTGCAGTTAGGGTCATGCTAGCGCTACTGCGCGGCGTGAAGTGCGTGCTCCCGCGCGTGACTTCGCCTCGTGTGGCGGCAGACCCCTTTGTGCGCGCATGCCGCTGCAGGTGCCCATGACCTCGACCGCCAGTCCCAGTGTCCGCGTCAGCTTGCGCAAGCAAGCGGCTGCGGTTTCTCCCCCGCCAGGCGAACCGCAGCTGGCGGCCGACCGCCGTCGCCACGTGCGCTTCGAAGTGAGCCTGCTCGGCCGGTTCATGCGCGCCGACAAGCAGGAGTTTCCCTGCCGCGTCACGTCGCTCTCCGTCGGCGATGCGATGGTCTCGGCCCCAGTCTCCGTTACGGTCGGCGAGCGCATCGTTGCCTATCTCGATGAAGTGGGCGGCATCGAAGGCATCGTAACCCGCGCGGATGCTGAATCGTTCGCGCTGGAAATCACGGCCTCGCAGCATAAGCGCGAAAAGCTCGCCGCCCAGATCACCTGGTTGATCAACCGCAGTGAACTGGAGGGTATCGATGCTCGCCGCGTCGGCCACGAGCGCATCGCCTCCGGCGAGCGGACGACCGGCATGCGCGTTGCCGACAGCCAGGACATGGATGTGCGGGTGATCGACGTTTCGATTTCTGGCGCGTCGGTCGCCATCGCCGAGCGGCCCGCGCTCGGCACGCATGTGACACTCGGCAAGCTGCGCGCGATCGTCGTGCGCCACCACGCCGAGGGCGTCGGCCTCCAGTTTCTCGACATCCAGAACCCTGAAGCGCTGCGGCGCTCGTTTGGGTGAACCGCCTCCCGGCCGCCGCGACCCTTGGCGCGCGCACTTGTTCTTTCGTGTTCCCGTGTTGGAGTTTCAGTGATGAAGCGCGTTTTCGGTGTAATCGCGGCCGTGGCTGCATCCCTGCTGGTATCGACGCCCACCGCCGTCGTGGCCAGTGGCACGAAGGTGCGGGCCAGCGAACCTGCTCCGCTATATATGCGTGTCTACGGACAGGCAGCCCCACCCTACGGCTTTGTCGATTTCTGCAGCCGTTCACCGGAGGAGTGCGCCAGCGGCCCGACGGAAGACGGACGGTTCGTTGCGACGCCCGAGCGCCTCGCCGAACTCGAAGAAATCAACCGTGCCGTCAACACCGCAATTGAACCCGCCACCGACAAGGAGCTCTATGGCGTTGATGAGCACTGGACGCTGCCCGCCAACGGCCGCGGCGATTGCGAGGACTATGCCCTGCTCAAACGCCATATACTGATCAAGCGCGGCTGGCCGATCAGCAGCCTTTTGATGACGGTGGTGTTCGACGAGAAGGGCGAGGGCCACGCGATCCTGACCGCGCGTGTCGCACAGGGCGATTTCGTTCTCGACAACAAGGTCGCCACCGTAAAGCCCTGGGCCAGCACCGGCTATCGGTATGTGATGCGCCAGTCCTACCTCAATCCGCGGGTGTGGATGTCGCTCGATGCCAAAGACGCCCGGCCACCGAATGTGCTGTCGGGCGTTCGCGGCAAGCGGTAGCGCCTGGCCAGGCGCACCAACGCAGAGCTGTGTCGCTGGATCGGCATGCCACCCAGGGCGTGCCCGTTGCTAGGCTTGCCAAACACCGGGTTCGGGTGGGAGCCAACGGAGCATGGAGCAAGACATGCGCAGCCTCGACAAGTCGATCGCATGGGTAACGGGAGCTGGCAGTGGCATCGGCGAAGCGGCGGCCCTTGCACTTGCCCGTGCCGGCGCCACCGTCGTCCTCACGGGACGCCGCAGCGCACCGCTCGAACAAGTGGCACGTGCAATCGAGGCCGCCGGCGGCCGGGCCACGATCGAGCCCGGCGATCTGATGGACGCGAAAGCGGTCGTGCGTATCGCAGACGGCATCAACGCTGCCTTCGGTCGCCTCGACATTCTCGTGAACAATGCCGGCCTCAACATCGCGGAACGGAGCTGGAAACAGCTGCAGCCGGACGGCGTCGACGAGGTTATTCACGGCAATCTGTCGAGTGCGTTCTATTGCGTGACGGCGGTCCTGCCAATGATGCGCGCGCAGGGCGGCGGCATTCTGATCCACACCGCCTCTATGGCCGGGCGCTTTGTCAGTCCGCTGTCGGGACCCGGCTACACTGCGGCCAAGCACGGTGTGGTCGCCATGAGCCACTCGATCAATATCGAGGAATGCGTGAACAGCATCCGCTCGACGGTCGTTTGCCCGGGCGAAGTGGCGACGCCGATCCTCGACAAGCGCCCGGTCCCGGTCAGCGCCGAGGACCGGGCGAAAATGGTGCAGTCCGCCGATGTCGGCGATCTCATCTGTTACATTGCCCAGTTGCCAGCGCATGTGTGCATCAACGAAGTGCTGATCACGCCGACCTGGAACCGCAGCTACGTCGCGCTGCACAAGCAGCCGCACGTGAAGGTGTGACGGCGCAGCCCCTGTCTCGGTCGATAGCAACGTCAGCTTTTCACCGCGCCCGCCGTCAGGCCCGATACCATGTACTTGCGGAACGTGTAGTAGATGGCGGCGGGCGGCAGGGCGTAGATGAAACCCGTTGCCATCAGCACCGTCCAAGGGCTGTCGTCGGCGCCAAGGAACAGGCCGAGGGCGACGGCGAGCGGCACATCCTTCTCGGAGCTGAGCAGCAGGAACGCATAGAGATATTCGTTCCAGGCGAGCAGTAGCGCGTAGATGCCGATTGCCACCAGCGACGGCGCCATCAGTGGCACATAGACCAGGCGGAACAGCTGCATGGTCGAGGCGCCATCGATGCGGGCCGCTTCGTCGAGCTCAACCGGCAGCTTGTCGGAGGCCTGCTTCAAGACCCAGATCGCGTAGGGGCTGGCGAGCGCCACCATGGCGAGGATCAGCGAGGCTTGCGTATTGAGCAGGCCGTAGTTGCCCATGGTCTTGTACATGGGGATCGCCAGAAACGCGGCCGGGATCAGGTAGGTCGCGAGCGCGAGGTTCATGATCATGCGCCCGCCCGGCGCCTTCAGGCGGCTGATCGAGAAGGCGGCGAACGTCGCGATCGTCAGCGTGATGACGCCGGTTGCCAGCGCCACGAACGCGCTGTTGGCGAACTGGCGCCAGAAGTCGCGCAGGTAATAGTGCTTCTGCCCGAATACGATCTCGAAGTTCTGCAACGTCGGTTTGTCGGGCCAGAGCTGGCCGGCCAGCATCGCCTCCTTGTCGGAGATCGACAGCACCAACAGATGATAGATCGGGATCACCGTCCATAATACGATTGGAATCGCGATCAGGATCAGCCGGGCCTCGGACCACCAGGTGCGGTTCATCAGGTATCCTCGGGGCCGCGCGACAGCCGTTTCACCATGAAGTAGACGAGCGGCAGCACCAATGGCATGGCCGTGATGATCGCGGCGATGCCGAGGTCGAGCTTGTCGATGCGCAGATAGCGGATGCCGAGCGTCGCCAGCACGTGCGTCTTGTCGCCGGGACCACCGCCGGTCAGCAGGTAGACACTGTTGAAGTCGCCAAGCGTCCAGATCGTCGAAAGGATGGTCGAGGTCAGGTACAGCGTCGCGATCGAGGGCCAGGTGATGTGGCGGAACTGCTGCATGCGCGAGGCGCCATCGACGCTGGCGGCCTCGTAAAGGTCTTTGGCAATGGCGAGCCGCCCGGTCAGCAGGATCAACGTCCAGAACGGCAGCGACTTCCAGATGTGCACCATGCAGGCGCTGGCAAAGCCGAGCGAGGGTTTGTTCAGCCAGTCTGGCCCGTCGATCTGGAACCACTTGAACAGTTGCGTGTTGATCATGCCGTACTCGGTGCCGAGCATGAAGCGGAACGACAGGATGGTCGGGATCGACGGCACCGCCCAGGGCAGGATGAACAGCACCAGCAGGATGCGAACCCACCAGCGGTCCTGGGCGAAAAAGCCGGACAGGCCGAGCGCCAGCAGAAACTTCAGGTTCACGGCGAGGCCGAGGAACAGCACCGTGTTCCATACCGCCGTGGCAAAGGCCGGGTCGGCGAACAGCTCCTGGTAGCTCTTGAGGGAAGAGCCGAGATAGAGGCCATACATCACCGGGTAGGCGACGAAGCCCGCAAAGATCAGCACATAGGGCACCAGCAGCGCGACCGCCCACACCCAGCCATTGCTGTTCCAGGGCTTGGCCGGTGAGCCCTCGACGACATCGGTCTCGGGCAGGGTTGCAGATATGCTCATGGCCTGATCCTCGCAACTGGAGGCAGCATCAGTGTCGTGTGACGGCATGGGACAGGCTGGCGCCGCGGAACCACGCGGCGCCAGCCCAAGCTCGTGTCAAAGCGTCGCGATTTCCTTGATGCGCTTGATCATCTCGTCGACAGCCTGTTCGGCCGGTACCTTGTCCTGCAGGACGCGGTTCATGGCCTTGCCCCACACGTTCTCGGCATTCACCGTCGTAAACTTGAAGTTATAGACGAACTGGAACGGCACCGTACCTTCGGAGAACTGCTTGTGCACGACCGCGCGATGGGGATCGCCCGATGTCCAGAACGTGCTCTTGGTGGCAGCGGTTGTTGCCGGATACCAGCGGCCGAGCGAGCCTTCGGTGAAGGGACGCAAATTCTCGTCCTTGACGAAGAAGGCGAGGAACTCGCGGCCGCGCTTCTTGTTCTTGGCGTCCGCGAACACCACGGCCGTTTTGGTGGCGGCTAGGTTCGGGATGGTCTGCCCGTTCGGGCCCTTCGGCCAGCTGGTGGTCGCCAGCAGCTTCTCGTAGTTGATCTTGGCCTGATCGCGCTGTTCCTGCGTGAGCGACGCATTGTTCGAGTCATCCAGCCACTTGGCCGCGATCGAGATCGTGGCGTTGTGGGTCATGACCGTCTGCTTGGCGTGCTGGGCCTGGTTGTTGTCCGGGTCCTTCCAGCTGGTCGAGCCGGGCGGCGTGCAGCCCTTGGTGTGGATCGAGGTGTAGAACTTCAAGGCCTCGACCATGGCCGCCTTGTTCTTCGGTTCGTCCAGCGTGATCTTGCCGTCCTTGTCGACGATCTGTGCGCCATAGGCGGACGCAACCATCAAGAACGAGAAGAACGTGTCGGAGGCTTCAACCGACAGCGGATGACCGATGCCATAGATGCGCTTGCCCTTGGCGCGCAGACCCGCCTGCACCTTGTCGCACCAGAAGCCCCAGTACTCGTTCCAGGTTGTGGGGATGTCGCTTTCCTTGAACCCCGCCTCCTCCAGCATGTCGCGCCAATAGTTGATATGGATCGTCTGGCGCTGGAAGGGGAGTGCGTAGTAGGCCTTCTTGCCGGACTTCTGGTTGGCGAGATACGTAGTTGCGAGTGCCTCCTCGACGAAATCGCCCTTGATCGGCGCAACGATATCGGACAGATCCTCGATCTTGCCTTCCCAGGCCCATTTGCCGGTGGTGCGGAAATCGTAGGTGAGGCAGTAGGCGGCGTCAGGCGGCGTGCCGGCCTCGATCGCGCCGACCGTCTTCGTGATGCAATCCTCGATGCTGTAGAGCGAGAGATCGACTTTTACGCCGGTCGCCTTCTGGTACTTGTCGATGACCGCATTAAGCGCATCATCTTCGGCCTTGTAAAATCCCTTGTTGGCCCAGAACGTCACAGTCTCCTGGGCGGAGGCCGCCGTCGTCAACGCCGAAATGCTCAGTGCAGCGGCCGCCAGGCCGCCGATCGCAATTCTTGATGCGCGAAACGTCATGTGTGGGTCGTCCTCCGGTTGATGCACTTTTTGTTGTTGCTGGTAGGCTGGTAGGGTTGTCGGTGGGCCAGGCGGGCTGTGCACCATGCACTGCCGCCGCAGGAATGAAATTTCCGATCAGGCCGCCGCCAGAGTGGCGCGGGCCTTTGGCGCACGCAAGCAAATTGATCAAATTGAGCGAACCAACCCTACCCGCTGTGCCACTCTGCGATCTGGCGGCGGTAGATGAAGCGGCGGCGCGAGCCGGGTCGCGACACCGGCGCGTCGCATGGCAATGCGCGGCACACATTCAGCAGCGCGGCGACCCGTGGGCTCGCGAGGCCCTCCATACCACCCCGTGCGAAATGCGGGCCGGCCAGCGTCATCACCCGGCGCAGCTCCGGCTCGTCGATGCCGAGCGTATCGAGATGCGCGAGCGTGTTGATCAGATAATCGAGATTGTTGCCTGACTTGCCGCGCGCGCCACGGATCAGCCGCGCCTGCTGGATGAGCGGCAGGGCGCCGACATAGCCTGGATGTGCCCGCTCGACGATATAGGCCTGGGCCAGAACTTCGCGCTTGTGTTCGTCCTGCAGCGTAACCGGCAGGTGCGCCTCGCGATAGACGCCGTTCGCCTGTTCTCGCACTCGCAGGTAGTCCACGGTTGCGCGCGCCAATTGTGGTTCGACCCGGTATGCGACGCCGTCGCACACCCCGCCGCGATCGAGGCCGAGGACGAGCCCCGGCCGTGCCGGCGTGCCGCGATGGTTGGTCGTGTAGAGGCAGAAGCAGCGCCGATAGCCGGTCAACCGCGCACGCACGGCTTCCACATAGGCAAAGCCCGGCCGCCACATCAAAGAGCCGTAGCCGAAAATCCAAAGATCGGTCATCGGGTGCTCGATCGCAGGCGGGATGCTGCTCGGCTCAGCTCTTAGCCTTCTGCCGTCCGAAATCGGGGGCGCTGGTGTCCTGGCCGGCCTGGATGATGCCGCGGCGGATCTGGCGCGCGTCCGAAAACAGCTTGAACAGCGTGTCGCCGTCGCCGAAGCGGATGGCGCGCTGCAACTCGGCGAGGTCCTCCGAGAAGCGGCCGAGCATCTCCAGCGTCGCCTCCTTGTTGTTGAGGAACACGTCGCGCCACATGGTCGGATCGGATGCCGCGATGCGGGTGAAATCACGAAAACCGCCGGCCGAATACTTGATGACTTCGCTGTCGGTCACGCGGCCGAGATGGGCTGCCGTGTTGACTATGGTGTAGGCGATCAAGTGCGGCACGTGGCTGGTGATCGCGAGCACGAGGTCGTGGTGCTCGGCATCCATGATCTCGACCTTGGCACCCATGCCGAGCCACAGTGCAGTGAGCTTGTCGACGGCGGTCGGATCGCTGCCCGATGGCGGCGTCAGGATGCACCAGCGGCCGTCGAACAGCTCGGCAAAGCCGCTCTCGGGGCCCGAATGCTCGGTGCCGGCGATCGGATGGCCGGGGATGAAGTGCACGCCGGCCGGCAAGTGGGGGGCGCAGTCGCGCACAATGGCACCCTTGACCGACCCGACATCCGTGACGATGGCGCCAGCCGCGAGATGCGGTCCGATCTCGGCCGCAAGCGCACCGCAGGCGCCCACCGGAGCACACAGGACGACGAGGTCGGCGCCCCGCACGGCGTCGGCAGCGGTCGCAAAGGCCTCGGTAATCAGGCCGATCCGAAGCGCGGTGTCGCGCGTTGCGGCGGTGCGGGCGTGGCCGACGATGTCAGCCGCGAGCCCGGCCCGGCGCACGGCATGGCTGATCGACGAGCCGATGAGGCCGATGCCGATGAGGGCGATGCGCTTGAACAGCGGTTTCGTCATGCCGCCTTGGCCTTCAGGAATTCGCCCAAGGCGGCTGCGACCGCGCGGTTGTCGGCTTCGGTGCCGATCGTGATGCGCAGGGCGTTCGGCAACCCGTAGCCCGCCACCCTGCGCACGATGATCGCCCGCGATTTCAGGAATGCATCCGCGCTTGCCGCACCCTTTGCGGGATCGGCCGGGAAGTGGACCAGCAGAAAGTTGCCGACGCTCGGCGTGACCTTCAGCCCGAGCTGTTCCAGTTCCCCCTGCAGCCAAGGCAGCCAGCGCTCGTTATGGGCGATGGCCGCCTCCTGGTGGCCACGGTCCTCGATCGCGGCGATGCCGGCGGCGATCGCGGGCGCCGACACGTTGAACGGCCCGCGGATCCGGTTCAGGACATCGGCGACCGCTTCCGGTGCATAGATCCACCCGAGCCGCAGGGCAGCCAGCCCATGGATCTTCGAGAACGTGCGCGTCATCACCGTGTTTTGCGTGGTCGCCACCAGCTCCAGACCGGCTTCATAGTCGTTGCGGCGCACATATTCGCAGTAGGCCGCGTCCAACACCAGCAGGGTGTGGGCGGGCAGGCCCGCATGCAGGCGGCGCACCTCGTCGAAGGGGATGTAGGTGCCGGTCGGGTTGTTCGGATTGGCGATGAACACCATTTTCGTGCGCGGCGTCACACGGGCTAGGATGGCATCGACATCCGTGCGCAGGTCCTTTTCCGGAGCGACCACGGGCGTCGCACCGCGCGCCTGGATGGCAATGGGGTACACGAGGAAGCCGTGCGCGGTGTAGATCGCCTCGTCGCCCGGACCGAGGTAGGCCTGCGCGACGAGGTTCAGCACTTCGTCGGAGCCAGCGCCGCACACGATGCGGTCGGCGTTGAGGCCATAGACGCGGGCGAGTGCCTGGCGCAGCTTGGTCGATGCGCCATCGGGGTAGCGCTCCAGGTGGCCGGCTTCCGCCTGGAACGCTGCGATCGCCTTCGGGCTGGCGCCAATCGGCGTCTCGTTCGACGACAGCTTGATCGGCGTCATGCCGCCTGGAACGGTGCTTTCGCCCGGCACGTAGGCCTGGATATCGAGGATGCCGGGACGGGGCTGGGGCGCGCGAGCGTTCATGAACTTCGACCGTGATTTCGGGGGTGGGCGTTTGACGCGACAGCAATAGGCCGCTGGGCTAGGGAAATCAAACGGGTGAGGCGATGGCGCGGGATGGGTCGGGGCAAGTCTCTTTACGTTAGGCGGTCCTGTCGAGGTTGGGGCGAACAGGTTGGCAGGTGCACGGGCATCATCGAGTGTGACTGCGGTGCGACGGGGCCGGCGAGGCCTGATCCGCAGCCGACTTGAGCAGGTGCACCATGCGAAAGCTGGCAGTGACGCAGTGGCTCGCTTAACGGACATAGGACAAATCTACGGTGTTCCCCATAGCTATGGTTTGAGATCCGTCTAACTCAAGTGTGAATGGCTTGAATAATGCGGCGTCCGATGCGCTCATGACTGAGCGCCGCCATTGAGGCATTTGGCGTTTCCGGTCTAGTCTCACCAATTTCAGATGTGTTGGGTTTGAAGTTCCACTGTGCTATGCTTCTCACATGATCAATACGAGCTATCAACTGCCCACACCCCTTGTGACCACCTCGACCGACTGGCTTGGAGGGGAACCCTGCTTCACGGGTCGTCGCGTGGCCGTAAAGGCGCTTTTCGATTACCTGAAGGCCGGTCACACATTGGAGGAGTTCTTGGGCGACTTCCCGAGCGTGTCGCGGGAGCATGCAGTAGCCGTAATCGATCTCGCAAACCGGGCGGTAGCGCTGCGGGACGCAGCTGAATGAGCGGGCGGCGGGGGGTATGGTCAAGGTTCTGCTCGATGCCTGCGTGCCTCATCGCCTGCGTCGGGGGCTGACCGAGTTCGATGTCGAGACCGCTCAAAGTGCAGGCCTCGACCAGATCCCTGATGGCGCTCTGCTGGCTGCGGTACAGGAGAACTATGATGTTCTGGTCACCCGCGACCGGAACCTCACCTTCCAGCAGATGATCTCCAGTCGATCGATCGCGGTCGTCGTCCTGCGCTTGCTCGAACAGTCGCCAGCTGCCTTCGATGCGCTGTTGCCGGAGCTGAGGGACCCAATCAGCGCCGCGACGCCGGGAACCGTGACGCTCGTAAGCAGGAGCGGGTCATGAGCAAAGCGCCAATCCAGCCTCGAGCGCCGGAACCGGCGGAATTCGGACTGAACTCTGTGATGCTCGATCAAATCGCCCGTGCTTTTCTGCCTGAGAAGATTGCGGATTAGCTATCCACTGCCGTCCATGTTTTGGGTATCGCTGGGATGTTGACCGCTTCGAACCAAGGGCTCGTCCGGCCAAATCTCGGCAGTTTTCGTCATTACCGCGTAGACGGGCATCCACGACAAGGTTCAAGCCTATGGTAGTTAGAGAGTTTCCTGACATGTGTCGCACGTTGCCTATCAACTTGGCACCACGCTTGCGGCCCGTTGTCGTGGATGGCCGCCTCCGCGGTCAAGTCGAGAAGGTGGAGAATTTGATCCGCAGAGCGAAGTTTTCAAGGACCTGGAATATCTGGCTAATTCGAATGGCGACTCACATCCTAGTGTTCCGTCACTGACTCTGGATTCCCATGGCTTGGCAAATCAGGCAAGCTGTGGGCATGAAAACAGCGATCACAGTTACGGCGGAAGACCGGGCGCGGCTCGAGCGAGCGATTGCGGATCGCAACACGCCGGCCAAGGTCGTGTGGCGGGCGCGGATCGTGCTCGGCACGGCCGACGGCGAA
>JAKFWF010000018.1 GCA_021730785.1 Hyphomicrobiaceae bacterium | reverse complement strand
GGGGGTGAGTGGAGGTTGGGGGGTATGGCATCCACCAGTTCAGGCCGGGCGCGACCTTCGCCGCGGGCGGTTGAGGCCGCCTCCGACGACTCGAACGGCTCGTACCAGAAGGGGATCGGATCGAAGTAGGTCTCGATGCGGCGGCGATGGCTGTCGGGCGGCTGGACGGACCCATGCCCGCGGGCGGCAAGACGGAATTTCTGCAGCGGCTCCAGATAGAGCTGAAAAATGATCGGGTCGCTCGCACCGATGAAACCTGCGCCCTTCGCCCACTCGAGGTAGCTCTTGTTGGCGTGTTTGTAGAAGCGCTGGTCGTCGGCCAGATGGTGCTGATGGAACGCGCCATTCGCAATGTAGGCGTCGAGTTGGGCGCCATTCACTTCGCCCTTGCCATAGGCCTTGCCGTCCTTGCCCCGGAAGCCCGCCAACGGCCCAATGCCCGGCGCCCGCTCGTGGTTGACGATGTAGTCGGGATAGCCGCCGGGGAATCTCGCCGTGCCCGCCGGTGTCACGAAACCCGGCAGCTTCAACCGCGCGCCAAGATCGATCAGCACACTTTGGAACGCACGCACGTTGCGATCGGGCTCGACCACCGGCTGGCGGATGCTGTCGGCCGGGCCATCCGGATCGGAGATCGGCCGGTCCAGCAGCGAGATGCAGTCCCAGCGCTCGAGATAGGTCGTATCCGGCAGGATCAGGTCGGCATAGGGCACCATTTCGGACAGGTAGGCGTCCGAGTAGATCAGCTTCGGGATTTTGTACTCGCCGGTCGCCTCGTCCCTGGCGGTCAGGTGCTTCAGGACCGCCGGAATGTTCATCGACGAGTTCCAGCTCATGTTGGCCATGTACATGAACAGGACGTCGACCGGGTACGGATCACCGTTGGCGGCGTTGGTGATCACCATGTGCATGAGGCCATGGGCTGCGATCGGCGCGTCCCAGGAATAGGCCTTGTCGATGCGCTCCGGCGTGCCTTGCGGGCACACCAGCAGATCCTCCGGCCCTTGAGTGAAGCCGAGCGGGGCGCCCGGCAACGGCGTATGCGGCTTCACGGTCGCGTGCTTGCCGGCCGGCCGGTTCGGCGGTGGCGCTGGCCTTGGGAACGGCGGCTTGTAGCGGAACCCGCCCGGACAATCGATCGAGCCCAGGATGATCTGCAGGATGTGAATCAGCCGGCAGGTCTGGAAGCCGTTCGAGTGCGCCGAGATCCCGCGCATGGCGTGCATCGATACCGGGCGCCCCGTGGTCGTCTCGTGCCGCCGTCCGTGCGTATCGGTCCACGCGATGGGCAGCGTGATCTGCTGCTTGAACGCGGCGTCTGCAAGCTCGGCCGCGATGCGCCGGATGGTGGCGGCCGGCACGCCGGTCTCCGCTTCGGCACGTTCCGGCGCGTACTCGGCCCGCAAAAACCGCTCGGCCAGCAGTTGGAACGACGGCTTGGCGGCGCGGCCATCGGGCAGCTTGAACGATCCGACCAGGGCTGGCGCGATCTCTGGCAGCATTGCATCGCCGACCGTGCCCGCCGTCTTATCGAAGCACAGCGGGTGCCCCTTGGCATCGCGGGCGAACAGCCCAGCGTCGGCACCCTTACCCTCGTCGACCACCAGCCAGTGCGCGTTGGTATAGCGCACCAGATAGTCGAGATCGACGTTTTGCGTGCGCAGCAGTTCGTGGATCAGGCTCGCGACGAACATGCCATCGGTGCCGGGACGGATGCCGATCCATTCGTCAGCGATCGCATTATAGCCCGTGCGCACCGGGTTGATCGACACGACTTTGACGCCACGCGCCTTCAACCGACCGAGCGCCGTCTTGATCGGGTTCGACGCGTGGTCCTCGGCGACGCCGAACAGCAGGAAGTATTTGGTGCGCTCCCAGTCGGGCTCGCCGAACTCCCAGAACGAACCGCCGAATGTGTAGAGGCCGGCAGCCGCCATGTTGACCGAGCAGAACCCGCCGTGAGCTGCGAAATTCGGCGTGCCGTACTGCTGCGCGAACCAGCCTGTCAGCGCTTGGGATTGATCGCGGCCGGTGAAGAATGCGAGCTTCTTTGGATCCTTCTCACGCACGTCGCCGAGCCACGTCGCCGCAAGCCCAAGGGCTTCGTCCCAGCTGATCTCGGCGAACTCGCCCGAGCCGCGCGGGCCAACGCGCTTCAACGGCGACGTGAGGCGGGCCGGCGAATAGTGCTGCATGATGCCGGCGGCTCCCTTGCCGCACAGCACGCCTTTGTTCACCGGATGATCGCGATTGCCCTCGATGTAGCGGACCTGCCCGTTGCGCAGATGCACCTTAATCCCGCAGCGGCAGGCGCACATGTAGCACGTGGTGCACTTCACCTCGTCGCCGATCGGGCGCGACAAGTCGATCACTGGTTCGGTGCTGATGCTCACAAGCTTGAAACCCCTGGCTACGGCGCGGCGATGATCAGCCACCGAGCCGAAACATCTCAATTTCCGAGACTGCCATCGGCGACCGCCGACAACAACACCTTTATGTGCAGGTATCGAAAATGAGCTTAAGGCCCAGCGTGTGGAGCACTCCCGTTACTCGGCGCCTCTCCTCCCCTCGACTACCTCGTGGCCTCGCCCAGGTGCCACCGCGACCCGCCACGGCCGGAGCGGCTGGTTGCTCGTGGCGATGTTTACGCTTGGATCGTGCCCAGGCTGCCATTGCATGGACAGCAGGCCACGTACAATGTGATATAAAGGGCGGGAAGGCTCAACCCACACCAGCAACCGCTTGGAAAGCAAATCCATGATCGATCGCCGCAATCTCCTCTTGTCCACCGCCGCCGTTACCACCGCCACCTGGGCTGGACTTGGCGCCACCACCGCGCAGCCGATCGAGCTGCTGAAGATCATGGTCCCGGCAGCCCCCGGCGGGGGCTGGGACCAGACCGCCCGTACCATCGAACAGGTGCTGCGCGCGACCAATGCCGTGGCCGGCGTACAGATCACCAATGTGGCAGGGGCGGGCGGCACGGTCGGCCTGCCGCAGTTCGTCAACCAGTGGAAGGGCCAGGGTAACGCGTTGATGGTCGGCGGCATGGTGATGGTCGGCGCCATCATCGCCAACAAGAGTGCCGTGAAGCTCGACGCCGTGACGCCCATCGCCTTGCTGACGGGGGAAGCGCTGGCGCTGGTGGTGCCGGCATCCTCGCCCTTCAAGACCGCCAAGGATTTCGCCGACGCCCTCAAGGCCGACCCGACCAAGGTTCCGGTGGCCGGCGGCTCGGCTGGCGGCAGCGATCACATCCTGCTCGGCCTGATCGCCAAGGCAGCCGGCGTTGCCCCCGCGAAGGTCAGTTACGTCGCGTTCGCCGGCGGTGGCCCGGCCACGGCCGCATTGCTCGGATCGCAGGTCGCCGGCGGCATCTCCGGCTATGGAGAATTCGCCGAGCAGATCAAGGCCGGCAAGCTGCGCGTGCTCGCCATTTCGTCCGACAAGCGCCAGGATGGCATCGACGCGCCGACCCTCAAGGAGCAGGGCATCGACGTCGAACTGTTCAACTGGCGCGGCGTATTCGCCCCTGCGGGCGTCACCGACGATCAGCGCAAGGCCATGATCAGCCTGATGGACAAGATGGCGGCCTCGCCAGAGTGGGTCGACGCCTGCAACAAGCGCGGCTGGACCCGCATCACCCGCACAGGCGATGCCTACAAGACCTATATCGCCGCGGAGATCGTCCGCCTCGAGGCGATCCTCAAAGACCTCGGGATCGGCTAGGATGGACACCAACATCCCGGCCGGGGCGACCAGGCGATCCGGCCGTGGCGAACTCGCGATCGCCATAGGGGTCATCGGCCTCGCGCTCGTCATCTACTGGCAAGTCCAGGTGATGCCGGCCTCGCCGCTGTATTCGAAAGTCGGGCCGGCCCTGGTGCCGACCCTTGCGGCCATCGGCCTGTTCGGGCTCGGCTGCGCACTGCTCAACGCTGCCATCCGCGGCGGCTGGCAGACCGACGAGGAGGCGGCCGCCGCACCTGATCGCGCGGCCCTGGCGTGGGTCGCTGCCGGCCTCGCCCTCAACGTGCTGCTGATCGGGGTCGCCGGCTTCACGATCGCCTCCACTCTGCTGTTCCTGTGCGTCGCCCGCGGCTTTGGTTCTCGGCGCATCGTGCGGGACGCCGGCATCGGCTTCACCTTCGCCGTGATCGCCTATTTCGGCTTCGCCAAGACGCTCGGCATCAACATCGGAGCCGGCTTCGTCGAGAACACCGTCGAAGGGCTGCTGCCGTTCATCAGGAAGGGCTGACATGGACTCCCTCGCCGGATTGACGAAGGGCTTCGCCATCGCCCTGACGCCGATCAACCTGCTGTGGTGCCTCCTCGGCACGACGCTTGGCACCGCCATCGGCGTGCTGCCGGGCCTGGGCCCGGCGCTGACCATCGCCTTGCTCCTGCCGATCACCTTCAAGGTCGATCCGACCGCCGCTTTCATCCTGTTCGCCGGCATCTACTACGGCGCCATGTATGGTGGCTCGACCACGTCGATCCTGCTCAACACGCCAGGCGAAAGCGCCACCATCGTCACCGCGCTCGAGGGCAACAAAATGGCCCGCAAGGGCCGCGCCGGCGCGGCGCTTGCGACGGCTGCGATCGGTTCGTTCGTGGCCGGTACCATCGGCACCCTCGGGTTGACCTTCCTGGCCCCGCTCGTCGTCGACGTCGCGCTGCGGTTCGGCCCGGCCGACTACTTCGCTCTGATGGTGTTGGCGTTCGTGACGGTGTCGGCCGTCCTCGGCTCCTCCGCCGTCCGCGGCCTGACCGCGCTGGTGATCGGGATCTGGCTCGGCATGATCGGCGTCGACCTGCAGACCGGCCAGGCCCGCTTCACGTTCGGCGTGCCGGAGTTGCTCGATGGCATCAACGTGATCATCGTCGCAGTCGGCCTGTTTGCAGTGGGCGAGACCCTGTACATGGCCTCGCGCGCCAGCACCGGCCAGGATGAGGTCATCCCGCTGAAGGGGTCGCTGTGGATGACGAGGGATGAGTGGCGGCGGTCCTGGCCGGCGTGGCTGCGCGGCACCGCATTCGGTTTCCCGATCGGGGCCATGCCGGCTGGTGGCGCCGAGATTCCAACGTTTCTGAGCTACTACACCGAGAAGAAACTGTCGAAGTACCCGGAAGAGTTCGGCCATGGCGCCATCGAGGGCGTGGCCGGCCCGGAGGCAGCGAACAATGCGTCAGCCGCCGGCGTTCTGGTGCCCATGCTGACCCTGGGGCTGCCGACGTCGGCAACCGCTGCGATCATGCTGTCGGCCTTCCAGAGCTACGGCATCAACCCGGGCCCCCTGTTGTTCCAGACCCAACCCGACCTGGTGTGGGGCCTGATCGCCTCGCTGTTCATCGGCAACGTCATGCTGCTGGTACTCAATCTGCCCATGATCGCGATCTGGGTGAAGATGCTGATGATCCCCCAACCCCTGCTCTATGCCGGCATCCTGGTGTTCGCGACGATCGGCACCTACGGCATCACCCAATCGATCGTGGATCTGCTCCTCCTCTATGCGGTGGGCTTTGCCGGCTATCTGATGCGCCGCTACGACTTTCCTACGGCTCCGGTGATCATCGGCATGATCCTCGGGCCCCTGGCCGAGCAGAACCTGCGCCAGGCCATGACCATATCGGCCGGCGACTGGAGCGTGTTCTTCACGCGGCCGTTGTCGGCGAGCCTGCTGGCGCTAGCGGCACTCGCCCTCGTCGCGCCTGTGCTCTACGAGCTGTGGAGCCGGTCACGCTCTCGCGTCACGACGGCAACCAAGGCCTGACGAATTGACGCCCCCCCCGCGCGAGCGGGCCAGGGGCTTGCGCATCAAATCCCCTGCTTGCCGCGACCGATGGCGGCGATGCCGGTGCGGGAGACTTCGACCAGTCCGAGCCCGGTCATGATCGCGATGAACTGCTCGATCTTGCTCGACCGGCCGGTCAACTCGAAGATGAAATGCTCGGTCGAGGCGTCGATCACATTGCACTTGAAGATCTCGGCGAGCCTGAGCGCCTCGATCCGATCGTTGCCTTTGCCGGCAACCTTGATCAGCGCCAACTCCCGTTCCAGCGGCTCGCCCAGCAGGGTCAGATCGACCACGCGGTGCACCGGCACCATGCGCTCGAGCTGATGCTTGATCTGGTCGATGGTCGCCGGCGTGCCCCGGGTCATCACCGTGATGCGCGACAAATGCTTCTCGTGCTCGGTCTCCGTCACGGTCAGGCTGTCGATGTTGTAGCCGCGCCCGGAGAACAACCCGATCACCCGGGCCAGCACGCCCGGCTCGTTGTCGACCAACACCGACAAGGTGCGCTGTACGTTTTCGACGGAAGCCGGCGGATCGGAATAGTGCGACTGCTTCTGGGTCTGTGCCATGGGGTTCAAGCTTTCCTTGCGCGCAGGTCTTCGATGATGGTCTCGGCCGCTTCGCCGTTATCGAGCCCCCAGGGCTCGGCCACGGCACCGGCCAACCACGCCTTGTAAGCGGGATGCGCCAGCAGCGCGTCCATATATGCTTGCGAGACCGGGTCGACCGCAATCGAATAGGAGTGAAAGCGCGTCACCACCGGCGCAAACGTGCCGTCGGCGGCGCAGAAGCCGCCATACAGGAACGGGCCGGCACCGCCGAACTTCGCACGCGCTTCGCGCCACAGCGCCGTTATGCGAACCACGTCTGCCGCCACCGCCTCGCCCCGATCGCGCGCCTTGAAGCGGCGCGTCACGTTCATCGAGCAGGCCGTGCGCAAGGCCTGGAAGCCCGCGTGCATCTCGGCCGAGGCGGAGCGGGCGTGCGCGCGGGCGTGCCGGTCGCTTGGCCAGATCGCATGCTCTGGGTACTTGTCGGCCAGATACTCGATGATGGCGAGGCTGTCCCAGACGGTCGTCGCGACATCGATCAGCACCGGCACCTTGCCCGAGGGCGAGTGTTCGAGGATTCGGTCCCGCGTATCACCTTCGCGCAGCTGCACCGTGGTTTCTTCGAAGGCAATCGCGAACGCCTTCATCACGATCCACGGCCGCAGCGACCACGACGAATAGACTTTGTTGCCGATGACGAGGCGCATGGCGGTGGTTCCTTTGTTCCGCGCGGGGTCAGACAGGAGTTCTCCGTGCACGGTCAATGTGATATCATCCTGGAAGGCGTTTGATATCAAAATGCGAGGCTATACAATGGTGGATATCATAGTACGCCGTCTCGGTGCCGAGGTGAAACGCCGCCTCAAGCGGCGCGCCATGGACAATGGCCGGAGTCTCGAGGCTGAAGCACGATCAATTCTTGAGGCGGCCGTCTCACCGCAGGGACCAAGTTCCCAGAATTGCGAACGGGACTTGGCGATCGGCTGAAGCTCCTGATCGGCAAAAGCCCATTGACGGCACAGGACTGGGATGAGTTCGAACAGAACCTGGCCCGATCGCAAAAAAATTGGAAAATGCGCGACGTTGATTTCGGCGAATGATCTTGCTTGATACCCACGTGTTGTCGGCACTGTTGCGGCCACATCAAGAGCTTCTGGTTGTTCAGTGGCTGAATTGCTTGGCCGACGACGACATCTGCACGTCGGCTTACAACATGTTTGAATTGCGCTGCGGCATCGATCAACTGCCGGCGGGCAAGCGCCGGACCAAATTGAGGTCCGATTTGGCGGTCATCGTGGCGCAAATTCTTCGAGACCGGATTATTCCCTTCGACGCAACCACCGCGGCGATCGCCGCCTCCCTGCGTGCCGATCGCGAGAAGGCTGGCAAGCCAATCGATGTTGGCGACATGGCCGTCGCCAGTGCCGCGATGGCAGGCAACTTCGCACTTGCCACGCGCAACATCCGTCATTTCGCCGATACCAAGTTGCATCTCATCAACCCATGGACCCCATGAGGCCGAGACGCCGCCGGCCCCTTCACTGCGCCTTCGGGAACCTCGCCTCAGCGTACACGGGCGTGCCGTGCGTCTCGATGTCGGCGATGAACTTGCGCGCTTGCGGTTCGGTGAGCTTGTAAGCGGCCATCGCGGCCCCAACCCGCTTGAGCATCGTCCCCGTCAGATGTTCGGGCTCGGGCATTCCAAGGCGCGTGCGCTCCGACGGCGGCACTTTCGCGTAGACCGCAGCCGTCACTTTCGAATGCAGATAATCGAGGACGAGGCAGCCCTCGAGCGCTGCCCCGTAGGTGCTGCCAAGCTCATGGGTCTTGTAGCAGTTGGCGATGAACTCGAAGGTGCCGAGCGCACCCTTGGTCCTTTGCAACTCGGCAAGCGCGGTCGCCGACGTCTTGATGTTGGCGGTGTGGTCCCATTTGCGCGTCTGGGCATGCCCGCTGCACGCCGCGCCGGCGATGCCCACCATCAGTGTCAGAAGTACGAAACTGCGATGCATGGTGCGCCTGGGCGATGATCGTTGAATGATTTGAGCCATTGCTCTCTGCGATCAGGTGGGCGAGGCGCCAAGGCAGAAGCGACAGGGTTTGCCGCCCTGCCTTGCCTGCGTCGCGTGCAGTGCCCCCCGTTCAGCTGAACATGTCGGCGGTGATGCCGGAGTACCAGCCGATGTTCTCGGTCGAGGTTTCCTTGCGCACCTGCGCCGTTTCGCCGGGTTTCGATACGAACGTTTCGACGGCAGTGATTTTGCCGTCCTTGGCTTCGTAGCGCCCACCGACCTTGATCGTGTCGTCGGTCTCGATCAGCGACCAGCACGTGTTGGTGTAGCGCGCCGGGAAGGTCGGGGTCTTGGCGAGTTCGCCGCGCACCATCAGGGCCGCGACCTTGGCCTGGCTGTTGGCCGAGAATGCCGATTTCGGCATGTCGCCCGGGATGCAGGCATCGCCGACGACATAGATGTTGGCGTCCTTCGCCGACTTCATGCTCGCGGGATCGATCGGGCAGAAGCCGCTGTCGTTGGCGAGACCGGCATCACGTGCGATTGCGCCGGCCATCTGTGCCGGAATGACGTTGACCAGGGCAGCGTTGGTATAGCTCTCAAAGCCGGTGACGACGGTGTTGGTCTTGGGATCGACCGACTTGATGCCGTCGTAAATCTTGGCGTTGATCCACTCGACCATGCCTGGGTAGTGCTTCTCCCAGCCTTCCTGGAACACGCCCTGCTTGGAGAAGGCGTCCTTGGGATCGAGGATGATGATCTTCGCCTTGCTCTTGCCGGCGGCTTTCAGCGTGTGCGCCATCATGGAGACGCGCTCATAGGGGCCGGGTGGACAGCGATAGGGGTTCGGCGGAGCGATCATGACGATGACGCCGCCATCCGGCACGGCATCCAACCTGGCCTTCAGGACCTCTGTCTGCCGGCCAGCCTTCCAGCCGTGCGGCATGGTCTCTTCGTGCGCCAAGCCCCAGCCGGGCACGCTGTCGTACTTGAGGTCGATGCCGGGCGACACGACGAGGCGGTCATAATCAAGGACACTGCCGTCGGCGAGCTTGACCTGCTTCCTGTCGCGGTCGATCGAGACGGCCGCCTGATGATTGAGCTTGATGCCGTAGGCGGAGGCGAGCCTGTCATAGGTGTGGGTGATGGCGTCCATCTTCTTGTAGCCGCCAAGCACGAGGTTCGAGTGGAAGCAGGTAATGAACTGCTTGGCAGGCTCGACCAGCGTCACCTCGATGCCAGAGGCGTCCTTGGCGATGTATTTGGCAGCCGTGGCACCACCAGCGCCGCCGCCGATCACGACGACCCGGGGCTTGCCCTGGCCGAGCACCGTTGGCGCGCCAAATGCGAGCGTGCCGAGTGCGGTCGCCGATCCGCCGATAAACGCGCGTCTGTCGAGTTTGATCATTGAATTATCTCCTCCGTCCGAACCGTTGTGGTGCGGCTGTGCCGGGTTCGTCGGCGCAGCAGTCTGTCTTCACTTCTTGGCAGGCTGGCTGGCATAATAAGCAGCAAGAGCCGCCATTTCATCTTCGGAAAATTTAGCCGCGATCGTCTGCATCACGACGTTCGGGCGGTCCTTGTCCTTGTAGGATTTCAGCACGGCGAGGAACTGGTCGGCCGGCCAGCCGACGATCGAGGGAATGCCCTTGTCCTGGCCATCGGCACGATGACAGGTGACACACTCGCCGGCCAGATACTGACCGAAGGCGATGTCGGCTGCATGCGCGTTGGCCGCACCTGCGGCAGTCGCCAACAGAGCGGCAAACAGGCGGCTGGCGCGGCGGAACCCTGGCATCCACGAACTCTCAATCAACCTTGGGGCCCGACTTGGCTTCCGGCGTGACGCCCAGGTGCAGGGCGCGATTCAGCACTGTCACATCCTTCTTGCACTCCTTCATGCAGGGCTTTGCATTCCAGAACTTCTTTTCGGCGGTTTCGCGGTCGTCATCGTAGAAGCCGCCAGCATTCGGCATCTTGACCTCGACAAGCGTCTTCGCGTTCAGCTCGAAATTCGGATCCTTGATCACGTCGTTGAGCTGCAGGATGTAGGCGGTCAGCGCATACACCTCGTCGTTCGACAGCGACTGGGCGTTGCCGAACGGCATGGCGCGCTTGACGTAGTCGAATAGGGTCGAGGCGTGGGGCCAGTAGGAGCCGACCGTCTTGTCGGGGCGATCGTGCTTCAAGCTGCCAAGACCGCCGGCAAGCACTGGCCAGCGATCCTTGCCTTCGCCGAACTCGCCGTGACAGGCGGCACACTGGGCCTGGAAAATCTCTTCGCCCTTGGCGGCCGTGCCTTTGCCAGCCGGTGCGCCGTGACCATCGGGGCGCACCGCGATGTCCCAGCCACTGATCTCGGCAGCCGTCGCCTCGCGACCGAGGCCGAGTTTCTGGGCGCTCGCAGCACTCGTGCCGGCGAGGGCAATCGCGACAGCAAGACCGAGCGCACGCAAATCAGGAAATCTCGACATTTTCAGTCTCTCCCGTCGCGCGCACCAGCCACGTCTGGATGCCGTTGTTGTGGTAGATGTTGTTGACGCCGCGCACTGCCCGCAGCTCATCCTTGGTCGGCTGCACGTATCCTGTCGAGTCATGCGCGCGCGACTGGATCATCAGTTCTTCCCCCTTCCAGTCGAAGTCGACATAGAAGCGCGTCAGCGAGCGGTCCAATACGGGACCATCGATGCGGGCTTCCCGCCAGTTCCGCCCGCCATCGAGCGTGACATCCACGCGCGGGATCGTGCCGCGCCCCGACCACGCGAGGCCCGACAGGACGTTGCGCCCCTTGGTCAGGAGCGGTGCCTCCGGCGAGGGGTTGGTGACGACCGACTTCGCGTCCATCACAAAGGTGAACTGGCGCGCCCGGCCATCGCCCATCAGCGTCGTATATTTCGACGTCTCCTCGTGCGTGTACCAGGGCTTGTCGCCGACCTCGATGCGGCGCAGCCACTTGACCCAGAGGTTGCCTTCCCAGCCGGGAACCACGAGGCGGATCGGATAGCCCTGCTCGGTGCGCAGCGCTTCACCGTTCATCTTGAAGGCGACGAGGCAATCAGCCATCGCCTTGGCGATCGGCAGCGAGCGGGTCATCGCCGAACTGTCGGCGCCTTCGGCCAGCAGCCACTTGCCCGCCGGCTTCACGCCCGCTTCGTCCAGGATCACTTTCAGCGGCACGCCGGTATACATGACGTTGTGGATCATGCCGTGCGTGAACTGGCAGCTGTTGAGCTGCGATCCGCGCCACTCCATGCCAGAGTTTGCCGCGCATTCGAGAAAGTGCACCCGGTTGGTGCGCGGCATGCGCATGAGGTCGCCAACGGTGAAGATCAGCGGCTTATCGACGAGGCCGTGGATGATCAGGCGGTGATCTGCCGGATTGATCTCGGCCGCACCGCCGTGGTGGCGCTCGAAGCACAGCCCGTTCGGCGTGATGATGCCGTCCAGCGCGTGCAGCGGCGTGAAGTTGACCGAGCTCTCGCGCGAAGCCGTCAGCCACTCGACATCGCGGCGCACCACGTGCTTTTCGAACTTCGAGGGTTTGCCGTAGGGGTGCGTTGCGACGCCATCGCCGAGGACCTGCGTCCAGCTCGGAACGCGCGGCGGCAGGTTCTTTGGATTGCCGCTGGTGGCGACGGGCGCCACTGCCTGCTGCGCTGCCGCACCACCCGCAGTTGCGGCAGCGATGCCGCCCGCCAGCGTCGACTTCAAGAACCGCCTACGGCTTGGCGCCCGGTCGGTCGATTGGGGCTCATCCGCCATTGTTTGGCTTCCCTCGCTCGCATCTTGGATTTGACCACCGCTGCCGATCAGCCGTCCAGCGGACGACCTTCCGACTGCTTCGGCAGGAATCAGTCCATCGTCATCTTCTGCTCGGCCCAGTAGATCGCGCCGTCACTGGGGCAGATCGCAGGGCCTGCCGGTCAATACATAGTTGAATTAGCATATATGCAGATAACCTTGCAACCACCTATTTCGGTCTGCTACACTAAACTAGACTCGGGCGGGGTGTGGTCGCCTACCGTGCGTCGGTCCACGGTTCTGTACGGGAACATGTGCCTGCGCACCCCGGTGCGATGTAAATCGAAACTATCTATGTCCTTGATGAAGCAGCATGAACAGATTGCTCCCCCAGTCGATCGAAGACGCCCTCGAACGGGGCCAGGAAGTTTCGCCGGAGTTGCAGAGCCTGATGCGCAAGGCGCGCAAGGCCAGCGACTTCCTGAAGGCACTCGCGCACGAGAACCGGCTGGTCATCCTGTGCCTGCTGTCGGAGCGCGAGCGCTCGGTGACCGAGCTCGAAGAACTGCTGCAGCTGAGCCAGGCCACGGTCTCCCAGTTGCTCGCACGGCTCCGTCACGAGGGGCTGGTGGAGACGCGGCGCGACGGCCGGGCCATCTACTATTCGATCGGGGACGAGACGACGCGCCGGTTCGTGCAGGCGATCTACGACAAGTTCTGCCGCTCCTGATCATAGGTCTCGCGCCAGATCGCATACGCCGGCGATGCATGTCTCGCGAGGCAGCCTCGTGATCTTAGATTGGGCCATTATCGGCGGCTTCATCAGCGGAGCACTGGCAGGTGCCGGCGCGCAATATGGCCGGCTGTGCACGATGGCTGCGATCGAGCGGGCTCTGGTCGGCGGCGATTTGCGTTCCGCCAAGGCCTGGGGCCTCGCCTTGGCGGTTGCGATCTGCACGACGCAGGCCGGGGTCTATCTGGGCGTGATCGACGTTGCCGCCAGCGCTTACCTCACTCGCGATCTGCATCTGCTCGGCATCATCCTGGGCGGGCTGCTGTTCGGCCTGGGCATGACGCTCGCTGGCACCTGCAGTTTCGGTCTTGTCGTGCGGGCAGGCGCGGGCGACATGCGTGCGGCCATCACCGCCATCGTCGTCGGCATTGCTGCCTATGCCGCCACCTCCGGCGTTCTTGCTCCTGTTCGCCAGGCGCTATTGCCAATCGGCAACGTGCAGGCCAATCCGTCCCTCGTCGCACTTCTGACGGATCACCTCGGTACCGCGGGCCGCATTCTGCTGCCGTTCGCCGGCGCGCTGCTCATCGTCGCGATCGTTCTCGACCGCCGCCTGCGCAATCGGCCGCGCTTGTTGTTTGGCTCAACCTGCCTTGGCCTTGCGATCACGTTGGGCTGGTTCATGACGCAGCGCGCGGTCGATGCGTTGAGCCTCGACCGGCCGGAGAGCCTGTCGTTTGTCGCCCCCGTCGGCCGCGCACTGCTGCAAATCATGATCGAGCCGTTCCGCAACGTCGGGTTCGGCGTCACAGCCTTGGCTGGCGTCGCCATAGCCTCGTTCGCGGTAGCGGCCGTGCGCGGCGACATCCGCTGGGAAGCCTTCGACGATGCGACCGAAATGCGCCGCCATCTGGTGGGCGCCGCGCTGATGGGCACGGGCGGCGTCCTGGGTCAGGGCTGCACGATCGGCCAGGGCTTGAGTGCGGGCAGTGCGTTGGCGCTGTCGGCGCCGATCTTCATCGCAGCAGTCGTGGTGGGCGCGCGGCTCGGACTGTGGCACCTGATCGAAGGCCGCTCGATCTTTGGCTTCCGCCGCGCTTCATGATGTTCACAGCGGACATGTCGGCTGTGAACGGGCCGGCAGTCACGACGCCTGTTGACACACTGTGACTTGAAGCGGTGCCGGAGGCACACCGGCCGGTCATCCCTTGGCGCCCTTGGCGATCGGCTCCTGGAACGCGAGACCCAGATCCCAGGGGAAGTAAATCCACGTATCCTGGCTGACTTCCGTTATGAACGTATCGATGGTCGGCACGCCCTGGGGCTTGGCGTAGACCGTGGCGAAGTGCGCCGACGGCAGCATGGCACGCACGATTTTTGCGGTCTTGCCGGTGTCGGTCAGATCATCGATCACGAGCACGCCGCGCCCCCGGCCATCGCCGATCGCCTTGATCGATGGCGCGATGTCCTTCAGGACCTGCAGCTGACCCTGGCTGTCATAGTCGTGATAGCTCGCCACGCACACCGTTTCGATGAGGCGCAAGCCGAGTTCGCGCGCGACGATTGCGGCCGGCACCAGGCCGCCGCGCGTGATGCAAACGATGGCTTCGAAGGGACCACCGTCTGGACCTTTGCCGGCCAGGCGCCAGGCCAGCGCGCGGGCATCACGATGAAACTGATCCCAGGACACGGGAAATGCCTTGGGTGCGGCGGGAGCTGGCATGTGCATCGTCCTGCTGAAGCAAGGCGGTCGGTTTAGCCCGCTCCGACGGTGAGCGCCAGCGCCCAAGCGACGCTTTCGTCAGAACCGGGAGCGCGCAGGACGCCAACAGCCTCATCCTACCGGCAACCACCTTTTGCAGTGCCGCCTAGGCTCAGCCGCGACCGCCGTGCTAATCCTGCCGCAACAACGAGGAACCGCTTCATGCTCAAGATCTACGGCCGCGCCAATTCGAGCAACGTGCGCAAGGTGACGTGGGTGGCCGACGAACTCGGCCTTCCCTTCGAGCGCACGGACTGGGGGCGCGGCTTCCGCTCGACCGATGAGCCCGAATTCAAGCGGCTGAGTGCCTTCGGCGTCGTCCCCGTGGTCGACATCAATGGCTTCATCCTGCGCGAGAGCAACACCATTACGCGCTATTTGTGCGCACGCGCGCGCCGGGACGACCTCTATCCGACCGATCTCAAAGCCCGCGCGCTGGTCGAAGCCTGGATGGACTGGGGCTCGAGTGACCTTTACGCTGGCGTGCGTCCGGTTTTCATGGGCCTAGTGGTCAAGAACCCGGCTTTCATGGACCCGGCCATCATCGCCGCCGGTGCTGCCGAATGGACCCGCCAGATGCAGCGGCTGGACGGCGAACTGGCCGCCAACGGGCCCTATCTCGCAGGAGCAAATCTGACGCTTGCCGACGTGCCAACCGGCATCGTCGTCAATCGCTGGTATGCCATCCCGTTCGAAAAGCCAGCGCTGCCGCACGTACACGCTTACTATGATCTGCTTGGCCAACGCCCCGCCTATCAACAACATGTGCGCAACGGCACGCCATGAATGCGCCTAGGTTTGGCCTGCATGGCCGGGCACCATGGGCTTGCACCAACCTGATCAGGAGGCCTGTGATGATCGCCTTCGCACGACTTTTTCTCGCCGCGGCCGGTTTCGTGCTGGCCGCTGTGGCAACGGCTGCGGCCCAGCAAGCCTGCGTCGTGTGCACCGGGCCCGACGCGACCTACCGCTGCTCGATTGAGAAATCGGCGGACAAGCTGGCCCGCTTCGGCGCAGCGGGCGACAAGGCGCTGAGCCTCGTGTGTGCCAAGGAGCTTGCCAAACAGGGCGGCCATGAGAAGTGCGCGGCGCGACGCAACTCGGACGGCGCTGCCTGCGAGGGAAGTGTGCGCGAATTGCCACTGGCGAGCGTCATCGACGCCTTCATCCAATCGCCACCGGCACCGGCACCGGCGACCCCTGAACAGACTGCAGCCGTTGATCCGGCACCAGCCGTACCGGTCAAGGCTGCACCCGCGACGGAGGCGCCGCCGCGCACCGTGCTCGAACTGGCCGAGCGCACCGGGGAACAGTCAAAGCAGCAGTTGAAGAAGGTCGGCACAGCTGCAGAACGCACGTGGGAGTGCATCGCCTCGCTGTTCTCGCGCTGCTGAGTGGGATCACTCAGTGCCGGGCGATCCATTCGCGGGCGAGCTTCTGGGCGCGGGCAACCTGCACCCGGCTCATTTCGGCTGCCAATTCTGAACGGTAGCGCTTGGCTTCGGTATTGCCACGCAAGGCCGCGATGTTGAACCACTTGTGCGCCGTGACGAAGTCGACCTCGACCTCGCGGCCTGCGCAATACATCAGGCCCAGTTCAAACAACGCATCAGGCGCGCCGCCTGCGGCTGCCGACTCGACGATATTGAGAGACGTGAATTCAAACCGTGCCATGATACGCACAACTCCTGCACCACCTCAGACAGTGGGCTTCGTCGAGGTGTCGCCGACAGAACCGTCAGCCATCGCCTCAGCCCGCGTTTACGATGTCAGGTGGATGCATACGAGAGGTAAACGGGGAAGATTTTTTCTAGCCCTTTCAGCAAGATAGTGATGAACGAACGCCTTCGATCCGCGTCGAACCCGGTCATCTGATCCATCGTGGGACAACTGGTTCGCAATCGCCAACACATACGTTCAGCGCGCATTAACCTTGTAATTGTTTCAGCGAAGGTGTCCGCATCGGCGGAATTATGATTCTTCAAGGCCTGAAAAGTGGCGATCAACAGAATATTCATCTTGTTTGGCGTGTGGACCCGAGTACCTTGCAGCCTACGTTCAGCTCGAGTGTGGCACCATTCTGGCTGAAGTGAGGGAAGACCGCTTACTTTCTATTCGGGGGGCTATCACCGTGCCTGTCAAAGTGCTTCTGCTGTTTGCCGTTGCGGCTGCCGTAACGGGCTGCGCCAACGACACCGGCAACCTTCCGTTGTCGCTCAACTCGGCCAGCGCATCATTTCTCGGCGGTCCACTGCCGGCAGCCGTGCAGGAGGCCGATCTGAAACGGGCAGCGCAGCAGACCGTCTCCGCCAAGATGCTGGCAGCGATCGCGCTCGAACGGGTGACCGGCCGCACGCCGGATCCATCGCGCTTCAGCGAGCTGCGCTGAAGCGACCGTGAAATCAAAAAAAAGGCGCTCCGAAAGGGCGCCTTTTTCTTTTTCAGAACAACGTCATTGCTTCGCCCGCACTGATCACGGCAGCAAGATGATGGAACCGGTGGTCTTGCGCGCCTCGAGATCACGGTGCGCCTGGGCCGCATCCTTCAGCGGGTAGGTGTGGTTGATGGCGATCTTGACCACGCCCTTCTTGACCACATCGAACAAGTCGTTGGCGGTTTCGACAAGATCGGCGCGGCTCGCCACGTAGGCCATGAGCGACGGGCGCGTCACGTAGAGCGAGCCCTTGGCTGCGAGAATGCCAGCATCAAAGGCTGCGATCGGGCCCGAGGCATTGCCGAACGTAACGAACAGGCCGAGCGGCTTCAAGCAGTCGAGCGACGAGGGGAAGGTGTCTTTGCCGACGCTGTCATAGACCACGTCGCACATCCGCCCGCCCGTGATCGTCTTCACGCGTTCGACGAAGTTCTCGGTCTTATAATTGATGACATGGGTGGCGCCGGCGTCCTTGGCGAGCTTGCACTTGTCATCTGATCCCGCCGTGCCGATGATGGTGGCACCGAGGTTCTTTGCCCACTGGCAGGCGATGAGACCGACGCCGCCGGCCGCCGCATGCCACAGCAGCGTGGTGTCGGGCCCGACCTTGTAGGTCTTGCGGATCAGATAGCGCACCGTCATGCCCTGCAGCATCATGGCAGCCGCCGTCTTGTAGTCGATGCCTTCCGGGATCTTGACGGCGCGGTCGGCCGGCATCAGCCGCTCGGTGGAGTAGGCCCCGATCGGCTGGGCGTAGGCGACCCGGTCGCCGATCTTGAACTCCGTCACGCCAGGGCCGACAGCGGTGATCTCGCCTGCCCCTTCCATGCCGAGCGTGAACGGCATCGCCGGCTGCTTGTAGAGCCCGGAGCGCTGGTAGGTATCGATGTAGTTGATGCCGATCGCGTGGTGCTTGAGTTTGATCTGGCCGGCGGTCGGCGCGCCGATTTCGACTTCCTCCCATTTCAGCACGTCGGGGCTACCGTATTCGTGGACGCGGATGGCGTGGGCCATAGTGGTTCCTTCCCTGGTTTTCTTTACGGCGTGGATGTGCCGCGTGACACGAAGGCTGTGCAGCTAATCGCTGGCAGCGCGAAACGAATCTGGTACGTGGCGACGTGCAATCTGCGACCATCTCTGGCCGCACCATGGTCACACGACCGCCACCGGATCGATTTACGGCGATGTTCGATAGTTCACAAGAGGCGAACTTTATGGTGCTGACCTCCAACCTGCGCGTGGCACGCGCGGCGACGCTGCTGCTGGCCTGGTTGGCCGGCGTGGCCGTTAGCGCCTGTTCGAGCACGGATGCCGATGTGGTCGCGCCTCGCGCGGCAATCGGCTGCGTCGATGACAGCCCGCACTGCATCGCCGAGCGCGGCAACACGCTGAAGGTACTGATGGGCGACCGTTCGAAGGCGTGGATGCGCGCGCCGGCGAGCCCCGGCACGTATGCGGCGGGCGTGCGCCTGTGGGCGTTCAAGCAGAAGAAGCGCGAGCTGACGTGTGACGAGTTGGGCCACGCCCGCCGCGAAGCCGACGGCGCAGCCCCATCGCTGCGCAGCGCTGCCGGCAGCCTGACCCCGGGACAGATCTCACGCGGCATCATCCTGGCCCAGGAAGTCTCGCGCGAGCTTGGCAACGAGTTCGGCCGCCGCTGCCGCGCCTGACGTTGCACCGTGGCCGAGGTTGTCGCGCCCCGACCGCACGCGCTATAGACGGTGTGATGGCCAAACCACCCTCCCCGACAACGTCGAAAGATGAGCGCCTGCGCGAGGCCGTGCGGCTCGCCGAGCAGGGTGACCTCAACCTTGCCCGCATCGCCTTCGAACAGGCAATCGCCCTCGACCGCCGCAACCTCGATCTGGTCTACAATCTGGCGCTCCTTGAAGAGGTCGCCGGTAATGTCGACCAGGCAGCCCACCTCTACACGCGGATTTTGGCCCAGCAGCCGCTGCACCCGCTCGCCGCCCGCGCGTTCAACCGGCTGGCAGCACGTTTCCAGGTGAGCGAGCTTGGCGAACTCGACGTGGCTGGGCTGATGGCGGCACTGCGTGCCGAGGGTCTTGCCCACCAGCCTGTCATCGACCTTGCCGCCACGTGGCTGGCTGAGGCCGAGCCCACGCTCGCCGGCGCCCTTGGCCTGGTGGGCAAGGGCCAGATCGATGAGCTGATGTGCGGACAGGCGCTGATCGAGGTCTGCAAGGTGGACAAGCGCAGCGGCGAGTTGCTGCAGCTCGTTTTGCGCAAGGGCATTGTCAAGCATGCGGCCCTGGAGCGGGCACTGACGGGCGCCCGCGCGGCCTGCCTGCTCGAATTGACCGCAGATCACTTGGCCCATCGCGCGGTCATGGAGCTCGCTCTCGCCCTCATCGTCCAGGGCTGGAACAACGACCATGCCTGGGCCGAAACGCAGGCAGAGAGCGCGGCACTGGCAGCCCTCACCCTCGATCGCGCGGCGCTGCTCGCCGGTGACCGCGAGCAGACGCGCCGGTTTCTCCTGACGGCCCTCTATCGCCCGCTCGACACCATCATCACGCCACCGCTCTCGGCCGAGGAGGCACGCCGCCTGAAGCCGCGAGCATTGCGCGATACGATCGAACAGCACATCCAGACGCTGACCCGCCAGCGCGCGGCTGCCGCAGCGATCGCCGGCCTGCGTGCGCTGACCGATGCCACCTCGCTAAAGGTCGCCGGCCAGTACGAGCGCGCACCCTATCCCCGCTGGCACAGCCTGCAGGTTTCGGCGGCCGGATCGCTGAAGCGGTCGATCGAACTCCTGTTCCCGCGCGAGCGCCTAGTCTTCATGGATGGCGCCTTCGACGTGCTGATCGCTGGTTGCGGCACCGGTCAGCAGGCACTGCAGGCAGCCAGTGCCTATGGGCCTGCCGCTCGACTGCTGGCCATGGATCTGTCGCGGGCGAGCCTCGGCTATGCGGCGGATATGGCGGCGCAGCACAAAGTGAGCAATGTCGAGTTTCTACACGGCGACATTCTCGACTGTCGCCACATGGAGCGCTCCTTCGACATCATCGAGAGTGTCGGCGTTCTGCATCACATGGTGGACTGGCGGGCCGGCTGGCGGGCACTCCTCGACCGCCTGAAGCCGGGCGGTCTGATGTACATCGGGTTGTATAGCGCCCTGTCGAGACGCAACATCCTGGCCTTGCGCGCCGAGCCTGACTATCCGGGCCCCGGCTGCGGCGATACGGCGGCGCGCCAGTTTCGCCGCAAGTTGCTCCTGCGTGATGACGCTATGCCCGGTGGCGAACTCAAGGCCAGCCGCGATTTCTACGCGCTCGCAGCCTTCCGCGATCTCACCCTGCACGAGAGCGAGGCGCACGTGACGTCAGCCGACATCGCGGACTTTCTCGACACGCACAACCTCGTCTTCCGCGGCTTCACGCTCGATGCCGAAATCACGGCCGAGTATCTTGCAGCGGCACCTGGGCGCCGCCTGCCTGGAACCCTGGCCGACTGGGCAGCGTTCGAAGACGCACATCCCCGCACGTTCGATGCCATGTACCGCTTCTGGGTCGAACGGCGCGGCTGAGGGCCCGCCTGCCCCCTCACCACGCCTTGAACGGCGTCTCGGGGACTGGCGTCAACGGTGCCTTCTTTGCGGCATAGGCCTTGAGGTTGTCGGCCACCAATTGGCCCATGCCGTTGCGAGTGTGGATCGACGCAGACCCCACGTGCGGCAACAGCACGGTGTTCGGCAGCTTTAGGAGAGCTGGATCGATGTTCGGCTCATTGTACATCACGTCGAGGCCAGCGCCCCAGATGGTGCCCTTGTGGAGCGCATCGATCAGGGCTGCTTCATCGACCACCGAACCGCGCGCGATGTTGACGACGATGCCGCGCGGGCCCAGCGCTTCGAGCACGCTCCGGCTCACCAGCCCCTTGGTCTGCGGACCGCCCGGCGTAATCACCATCAAGGTGTCGACGTCGCGCGCCATGGCAGTGAGATCGTTGTAGAACGGGTAGGCAACGTCAGATTGCTTGGTGCGGCCGAAATAGCTGATCGGCATGCCGAAGGCCGCCGCCCGCTTCGCAATCGCCTTGCCGATGCGGCCATAGCCCACCATGCCGAGCGAGCGATCGCGCAACGACTGGGGAGTGAGGCGATAGTCACCCTCTGTGCCCCATCTACCTGCCCGCAGATACTGCTCGGCCTGGCCGAACTCGCGCACCGTCATGAGCAGCAGGCCGAGCGCGGTATCGGCCACTTCCTCGGTCAGCACGTCGGGCGTGTTGGTGACGATGACGCCGCGCTTGGCGGCAGCTGCCGCGTCGATTGAATCATACCCGACCCCAAAGTTGCCGATCACCTTCAGCTTCGGGAGTCTGGCCATGAGGGCGGCGTCCGTCTTCACGCCGGTGTGGCCGCCGGTGCAGACCGCTTCGATACTGCCGGCGCTGGCAGCAAGTACGCCTTCGAGGTCGGCGGGCTTTGCAACCTTGTGCACGATGAACGCCGCGTTGAGTTCCTTTTCAATCAGCGCCATCATCGGGCCGGTCTGCAGCAGGGCTGGTTTCGACATCGTCGTGGCTCTCCGGAAGCGGGGGGAATTCGCGAAGTTGTGCCTAGCATCCGGCACGTGGCGACGGCAACGCCGAACCGACCGCCGTTCTTGCAATCCAGCCCAAATCACGGGACAAGCCGGCGATGACTTCCCACACGTACGATGTCGCCATCATCGGCGCGGGGCACAACGGCCTCACCTGCGCCGCCTACCTCGCCGGCGCCGGCCTCAAGGTCGTGGTGCTGGAGAAGAACGCGGTCGTGGGTGGTGCTGCGATCACGGAAGAATTCCACCCCGGGTTCCGCAATTCGGTCGCGTCTTACACCGTGAGTTTGCTCAATCCGAAGGTCATCCGCGACCTCGACCTCGCCCGCCATGGACTGCGCATCGTCGAGCGGCCAGTCGCGAACTTCTGGCCGATCGATGAGACCCGCGGCCTGCTGATGCCCTATGGCCTCTCGCAACGGCAGGCAGCCCTCGCCGCACTCTCCCCGGCCGATGCAGCACGCCTGCCGGCCTACGATGCAGCCCTCGAACGGGCAGCCACCATCCTGCGCGACCTCGTCCTGCGCACGCCGCCGAACGCGGGCGGCGGCGTCATCGAACTCATCCGCAACGCCGGTCTCGGCCGGCGGCTGATCGGCCTGTCGCTCGACGACCAGCGCCTGCTCACGGCGCTGTTCACGAAGAGCGCCGCCGACTACCTCGACCAATGGTTCGAGAACACCCACGTCAAGGCCGCCTTCGCCTTCGACGGCATCGTCGGGGCCTATGCGTCGCCATGGACGCCCGGCACGGCCTATGTGCTGCTGCACCACTGCTTCGGCGAAGTGAACGGCAAGAGCGGCGTCTGGGGCCACGCGATTGGCGGCATGGGCGCGATATCGACGGCGATCGCAGCTTCGGCGGTAGCGCATGGCGCCGTGATCCGCACGAATGCGCCGGTCGCCCGACTGATGGTGAGCGGCGACCGGGCAAGCGGCGTGGTCCTAACGTCGGGCGAGGAGTTTGCGGCCCGCACTGTCGCCGCCAACATCGCGCCGAAGCTGCTGTTCCGCAGCCTCGTGCCGGACGGTGCCGTTGCGCCCGAGGTGCGCGCCCGCTTCACCGGCATGAGGACCGGCTCGGGTACGTTCCGCATGAACGTCGCCCTGTCCGAGCTGCCGAATTTCACCTGCCGGCCGGGTGTGCGGCAGGCCGATCACCACGGCGCCGGCATCGTCATCGGCCCGTCCATCGAGTATCTCGACCAGGCCTATCTCGACGCGCGGATGCACGGTTGGTCGCAGCACCCCATCGTCGAGATGCTGATCCCCTCGACCTTGGACGACAGCCTCGCGCCGTCGGGCCAGCACGTGGCGAGCCTGTTCGTCCAGCACGTGGCGCCAAAGCTGCCCACGGGACGCAGCTGGGAAACGCCGGCCGAGCGCGAAGCCTTCGCCGACCTCGTCGTCGACACAGTGACGGCCCACGCCCCCAATTTCCGCGCCAGCATCCTCGCCCGGCAGAGCCTGTCGCCCCTCGACCTCGAGCGGCGCTTCGGGTTGGTCGATGGCGACATCTTTCACGGCCAGCTGTCGCTCGATCAGTTGTTCTCCCTGCGACCGGCGCTCGGCCATGCCGACTACCGGCTCGGCCTGAAGGGGCTCTACCTGTGCGGCTCCGGCGCCCACCCCGGCGGCGGCGTCACCGGCGTGCCAGGGCACAACTGCGCGCGGGAAATTCTGCGGCGCTGGCGTCAGACTGGCAGGAACTGAGCAAGGGCAGCTTCACGGTCGGTGCGAAATCGACACGCTCCTTCCCCTGCCGGCTTCGGACTTCGGAACGCAAAGCGCAATCGGGGCCGGGAGCGAGGTTCAAAGAAGCCGTCATCTTGTTTTGACAAAGGACGCAGTCGAAAAATCTGGCATGCTGGCGCGCAGGCCTCAACCCAGTCGAAGTGCATTTGCCGCGCAAAACGTGTGACTTGGAGCTTTTTCATGACCGACACTATCAAGTGCGTCGTGTTAGCAGCAACCCTCGGACTCCCAGCCACCGCTGCACAGGCGTCGTCGCCGGCGGCATGGACCGAACTCTACGCCAAAGCGGCAGCAGCCTGCGTCAAAGCCTCTGGGCTGCAAGGCGCGAAGGTGCGCGGCACGCCGGCCGATTTCCCGGCTGCCGTGCTGCTGATCGTCGTTGGTCGCCATGCCAACGGCATGCCCGATACGCAGTATTGTCTGTATGACAAGGTGACGGCCAACACCGAAGTGACATCTGCTCCGGCCGACCACGTCGCGGCCGGGTCGAAGCCGGCGCAGGCTGTCGGCCGCACCTGCTGGACGGTGTCGTTTCGTGCGCAGTTGAAGGCGCCGCAGCCAATCGGTGCGGCTTGCACCGCCAAGAACGACGAGGGCGACAGCTACACAGGCGTGGTTCGACGGTGACTGCCGTGATCCGGCTGGCACAACCGGGCAACAATCTATGGCCGGCACCCGCCTGTTCCCAGTCGTTGGGTTACCGTGGTTTATGCCAGGCCTTTCCTGATGTCACCCGGCGACTGCCATCTGTTTCGCGTAGACGTCGCCGGAGTTGGCTTCGTGCGGCAATTGCTCGATGAAGGCGCGCACCTCGGCCGCGCCCACCCAGCGGCCGAGTTCGAGCTTCTGGCTCTCGCCCAGCGCCACGTCGAATCCGTAAGTGCCACTAGCAGCAAGCAGCTCGAGGCAGCGGGCTGCCACGTCGCGCTGGATGGTGGTGAACTCGAACGACAATGCCGGCAGCGGCAGTGAGAGGCCGGCCAGCACGTCGGCCTCGAAGCCCTCCACGTCGATCTTCACGAACGCCGGCCGGCCGTGCGCGGCGATCAGCGCATCGAGTGTCGTCACCGGCACATCGATGCTTCGGTCCCAGCGCTGCCCCTCCCAGCCGCCGGCGCCATCCGCCGCCTTGACGAAGTCGCTGGAGGCGGTGGTCACGGTCGGATTGGCCGAATTGATGTGCAGCTCTAGGCGCCCGGGCTTTGGCCCACAGGCGCTCTCGACCAGCGTCACGTGGTCATCGCCCTGGTAAAGGGCGCGTATGACGCGAGCGCAATCGGGCTGCGGTTCGAGGGCAATGACGCGGGCGTCGCAGCGCCGGAACGCACCGATCCGATCACCCACATGGCTGCCTATGTCGAACGCGAGATCGCCCGCCCGCACGAACTGCGCATAGAGCGCATCCATCGCCGCATCGCGCGGGGCATCGCCGTAGTAGACGGCGAGCGAGCGGCGGAGGTTGGCGAGGCTCGGATCGCTTTTGAGTCCGGCCAGTCGGTCAGCCAGTGCCATGTCGAACTCCCTGATCCCCAAGCGCCCACAACCGACCGACACCTGCGATTGGCACCGCACGGCACCAGGCCCGTGCCCGTCAGCGCCAGCAGCTATCACACGTGGCACGGATCAGGGAGGGGCTGCGTGCGTTGCTCTGTGCGGATCGCATTTCCGCCAAGGTGTGGCACGACGGTGTCGCTCACCCTACGGCGACTATGGCGGGAACCGTCGGCAGCCGCTATGAATCGCTGGCTTCGATGACAATCTGTGGAGAGGCTGCATGAACTTTCCTCTGTGCATCCTGTTGGGGCTTGCCGGCCTTGCGGCGCTCATGTCGGCCACGCCGACGGTGGCAAAAGAACCACCGAGCCTCGAACTTGAGTCAATGAAGGTCATCATCGCCCGCAGCGCCGCAGAGGGCTGCGAACCGAACTGCCCGGAATGGATCGCGGCGCAAGGCGCCATCGACGCGCAAACTCTGCGTGCATTCAAGCGGGTCTTGAGCGGTCTCGGCAACCGCAAGCTGCCGATCGTGGTCGATTCGGCCGGCGGCTCGGTCGATGACGCCCTGGCGATCGGACGCCTCATTCGCGCCAAAGGCCTCGACGTAGTGGTTGCAAAAACCGTGCCCAAGGTCTGCGGTCGAACCGATGCGGTGTGCAAGAAATTCAAGCAACGCGACATTCACCTGGCCCTGCCCCAGACCACCTCATCCAAATGCGCATCGTCCTGCGCCTTCATTCTGGCCGCTGGCACCCAGCGCTATGCCGGTGCGCCGAGCCGCGTCGGCCTGCACCAGATCTCGACGTTCAATATTCGCACAAAAATCCTGCGCATCTACCGGGTGACGACGCGGTACTTGCGCGGCGTGCCTGTCGAAAGCCAAAAATCGCTGGTTTCGGAAACAAAGGTCGGTGAGACGCGGCAGCCGACCCCGACACCGGAAAGCGTGTACCAGAAGATCAGAGTGTACTTCGCGGAAATGGGCATCGGCGACGATGTAATGCCGATTCTGCTGTCGACGCCCAACACCAAAATCCGCTGGCTGCGCGACAGCGAGCTGATGTCGACCCGGCTGGCAACCGCCTTTGTCACCGGCGAGCAGTTACTGGCGCCGCCGCGTGCGGTCGCAGCACCGGCACCGGCACCCGTGGTGCCCGCAGCACTGCCGGCATCGAGCCCCGATTGCTCCTCCGCTGCCACGGCCAGCAGCCTGTGCCCGCCAGGGCCGGCGAACCTGCCAGTACCGGAAGTGTCGCCGGAAACGGCACTCGTCACGCCGCAAGCGCCACCAGAGGTGTTGCCGGTTGCACCGGCAGCAGTTGCGCCAGCTGAACCGACGGCTGCGGTGGCGACACAGGAGGAACCGGTACAGACCGCAAAGCCAGTGCCGGCCCAGGCGCCGACGCCGACGCCGAAGATCGTAAAGGCATCGCCGCCGAAAGCACCGCGCCCGGTCACCGCTCCGGTGGCAACACAGCGCCCGTCAACGTTCGATCCCTATGGCAAGGATTCGCCGTTCACGCGCGGCCAATGACGGCCTTCACTTCCTTAGGCGTATCGAAATCTTCGGGGATGCCGTTGAGACCAAGCGACTGGAACAGCTGGCCCATCGCCGGCCACGCCGTGACCACCGCGAACGGCACGGCCAGCAGATAGCCGGCGGTCAGCGGCAAGCTCCACCAGAACGCGGTCGGCGAGACGGCATAAAGACCACTGCACACAATGACGCCGAACAGCAGCTGCGGCCACAGATCGAGAATGGCCGTGCGCCAGGAGATGCCGTAAGCATCGCGCGATTGCCCGCCCCACGTCACCGACTTGCCGAACGCCAGCCCGATCATGAAGATCGTGGTGCGGATCGTCGATACGGCGCCCTGGAGAAACGAGAACACGATCTCAATAACGGCACTGACGGCAAAGCGCAGCGGCCCGCCGTAACGCGCCATGCCGCCCTTGGTGAAGATAGCGTCCAGCAGTCCGGCTATTTTCGGCGACAGATACATCAGGAAGAACGCGACATAGATGAAGGCTGCGAGTCGGCCCGGGTAGTCGGCAATGCCTTGCGCCTCCCAGGCAGCCAGCGGCGACAGCCCGATCATCAGCGTCCAGGCCGGGATGCCGAGGAACATCAGGATTGCCCACACCAGCTGGAACCGGCTCATGGGATAGAGGCCCGGCGTGTCGAGCAGCTTGATGTACTGCATGTTGCCCTGGCACCAGCGCACGTCGCGCTTGGCGAAATCGAGCATGGTCGGCGGGTTTTCCTCCCAGCTGCCGTCCTCGATCGGCAGCACGCGTACCTCGTAGCCGGCACGCCGCATCAAAGTCGCCTCCACCTGGTCGTGGCTCAAGACCGCGCCGCCGAGCGGCGGCTTGCCCGGCAGGATCGGCAGGTGACATTGCTCGACAAAGGGCTTGATCCGCACCAGCGCGTTGTGGCCCCAGAACGGGCCGCACTCGCCGACCCACCAGGCCTGTCCCATGGTGTAGGTGCGCATGCCGTGCCGCATGCCGAACTGGAAGATGCGCGCGAACATGCTGGACGACGGCATGCCGACGACGAGGCTCTGCAGGATGCCGAGCCGGGGATGGGCCTGCATCATGCGGGTGAGCCGCACGATCGAGGTGCCGGACATCAGACTGTCGGCATCGAGCGGCAGCATGAGTTCGTATTTCGTGCCCGAGGTCTCGCAGAAGTCGCGCACGTTGCCGGCCTTGAAGCCCGTGTTGACGAGGCGGCGCCGGTAGAAGATGCGGCCCGGCTGGCCGACCTCCTTCGCCCACGCTTCGGCAGCTGCGGCTTCGGCGAGGCCAACGGCCTCGTCGTTGGTATCACTCAGGATGTAGTAGTCGAATTGCGCGCCTTCGCCGGTCGCATCCACGCTTGCTTTCACGGTGCGCAGGCGCAGAAACGCGCGCACCGGATCTTCGTTGCGCAGGGTCATCAGGATCGCCGTGCGTAGCGCAATCGGCGTCGGCTGGTCGCCGGCGGCCGCAAAGGGTGCCACCTGCTGCATGGGATCGTGCGCGATGTGCAGCAGCCAGAAGCCGATCACCGAGTTCCAGAAGCCGAGGACCGTCCAGGGACTGCCGAAGGCGAACGCGATGAAAAGGACATAGTCGAGCAGCGACCAGCCGCCGGCACCAAGCACGGTTGCAACGCCCCACATCAGGAGCAACCACGTCGCCACGTTCAGCGCAATCACCAGCAGCCGGCGGCGGCCGAGTTCGTCCATGGACTGGATGCCGGTCGGCGTTGTAAGGACGCTCATGTCCCTGGTGGCTTGCAGCGGCGCCGATACGCCCTGACCTTCGGTCATCGTCTGAAATCCTCGATTGGAACCTTGATGGCGCGTTCAACCGATACCGTCGAGGCCCGCGCGCTGTGGTACGCGGGCAAAGGCAGCATCGAGCTTCGGCCTGAAATACTCCGGATGCCGGGGGCAGACGAGGTGCTGGTCGCAACCGCATTCAGCGGCGTCAGCAGGGGCACCGAACGTCTGGTCATGGCGGGTCTGGTGGGTGAGGCCGAGTGGGAACGCATGCGCGCGCCGTTACAGGCGGGCGACTTCCCTTTTCCGGTCAAATACGGCTATTGCGCGACCGGGATCGTGGAAGCCGGCGACAAACAGCTGCTCGGCCGCCCGGTGTTCGTCCTGCATCCCCACCAGGACCGCTTTGTCGCACCGGTGGCGATGGCAACGCCCATCCCCGATGGCGTGTCGCTGCGCCGTGCGACGCTCGCTGCCAACATGGAAACCGCCCTCAACGGGCTGTGGGATTCGGGCGCCGGTCCGGCCGACCGTATCGTGGTGGTGGGCGGCGGCATCGTTGGCCTGCTGGTCGGTTATCTGGCCGCAAGACTTCCGGGCGCCGACGTGACGCTGGTCGATGTCGCGGCCGACCGGCGCCCGGTTGCCGAAGCCCTGGGCATGCGCTTCGCACTTGCTGGTCCCGCGCCGTCCAAGTTCACGCCTTCCCGTCCCGCGCCTTCCGGCCGGCTCCCCACCGGGGAGTCGGAAGGCGCCATGCAAAATGCCGACATCGTCTTCCACACGTCCGCGTCGGCCGCGGGCCTCGCCGCCGCGATCGATGCTGCGGGCTTCGAGGCGACGATCGTCGAGCTGTCCTGGTATGGCGACGGCACGGTTGCTGCCCCGCTCGGCGGCGCATTCCACAGCCGCCGGCTGAAGCTCATTTCCTCGCAGGTCGGCAGCGTAGCGGCGTCGCGCCGCGCGCGCTGGGACTATAAGCGGCGCCTGACGGCGGCGCTGCAGCTGCTACGCGACGACCGCCTGGATGCCCTGCTCGCCGAGGAGATCGCCTTTACCGACGCGCCGGCCAGATTGGCTGCCCTGCTGGCCCCCGGCGCCAAAGGACTGGCGCCCGTGCTGCGCTACCGCTGAAGCAACCTCACTTCACGCCGAGCTTCTTCTGCAGGCTCGACGACGACGTCGTGTACTGGAACAGCACCTTCTTGCCAGGGTAGACGATCTTCTGGGCCGCTTGCGACATCAGCGCCGCCTCGTGGAAGCCCGACAGGATCAACTTCAGCTTGCCGGGATACGTATTGATGTCGCCGATTGCGAAGATGCCGGGTGTGCTCGTCTCGAAGCGCTCGGTGTCAACGGGGATGAGGTTTTCCTCGAGGTTCAGCCCCCAGTCGGCGATCGGGCCGAGCTTCATGGTGAGGCCGAAGAACGGCAGCATGGCGTTGCAGGCGATGCGCTCGTCGCCGTCCTTGGTCTTGACCGTCACGGCTTCCAGTTCGGCACCCGTGCCGTGCAAACCGCCGACCTGGCCGATCATCAGCCGCATCTTGCCCGACGCCACCAGTTGCCGCATCTGCTCGACGGAATGGGGTGCACCGCGGAAATCGTCGCGCCGATGCAGCAACGTGAGGCTCTTGGCCAGCGGCTGCAGATTGAGCGTCCAGTCGAGCGCCGAATCGCCGCCACCGACAATCAGAATGTGCTTGTCCTTGAACGCCTCCATGCGCCGCACTGCGTAATGCACGCTGGTGCCCTCGAAAGCTTCGATGCCCTCGAGCGGCGGCCGCTTCGGCGTGAACGAACCGCCGCCGGCCGCGATCACGACGACCTTGGCGAGGAACGTCTTGCCGGCGTCGGTGGCAACGGCAAAGCGCCCGTCGGATTGCCGCTTCAGGCCGTCGATACGCTCACCCAGATGGAACGTCGGATTGAACGGCTTGATCTGCTGCAGCAGGCGATCGGTCAATTCCTGGCCGGTCACGATCGGCAGGGCTGGAATATCGTAAATCGGTTTCTCGGGGTAGAGTTCGGCACATTGCCCGCCGCTCTTGCCGAGAATGTCGACCACGTGCGCCTTGATGTCGAGCAGGCCGAGTTCGAATACGGCAAACAGGCCGCACGGCCCGGCGCCAATGATCAGGGCATCGGTTTCGATGGCCACATCGGTCGGGGGGGGGAGATCCTGGGGCACGAGGTTAGATCCATGCAAAGGGGGCGAACCGGCCGGGAGCCGGTCTCCCCGCCGCACAAGCCCCACGGTTCAGAACTGTTTGGCTGGCACGCGCACGACGAGACCGTCGAGATCGGCCGTCACTTTGATCTGGCAGGCGAGGCGACTGGTATCCTGGACGTCGAAAGCGAAATCCAGCATGTCTTCTTCCATGGTCGCGGGCTTCCCCGTCTTCGCCCGCCATGCTTCGTCAATGTAAACGTGGCACGTGGCGCAGGCGCAGGCGCCCCCGCACTCGGCCTCGACGCCGGCAATGGCGTTGAGCTTGGCCGCTTCCATGACCGTCAAGCCCGGATCGGCGGTCACCGTCTGAGACGTGCCATCTGGTTGTATGAACGTGATCTTTGCCATGCTTCGACGCCCTGTCGCGCTTCGTTTCACGAGGCGCGGGGCGTCGCTCGACCCCTCGCTACCTCGGCGCCTGCACTGTTAGACAGTCGGCCAAGCGAACACAAGCGCACCCGTGGCGCACCCAGTTGCAAAAAGCCCCTGCCCACACCTCAGACGCCTTGCGCGTTGCTCAACTGAATGAAGCTGCAGGCCTCCGCCAAGGCCGCCTCCAACCGCAGCAGCATGTCGGGCCATGCGCTCGGCTCCCCGCGCAGGGCTTCGGCTTCGGCAGCGGTGCGCGCAATGGCGAGCGCGCCGATCGCGGCCGCTGAACCTTTCAGAGTATGTGCGGCGTCACGCCACGCCTTCTCGGTACTGGCACTTTCCAAGTGCTGGAATGTCTTTGGTGCCTGATCGGCGAATAGTTGTAGCACCTCCCGCTCCAAGGCGCGATTGCCGAGGGTGAAGCGGCGCAGATGCGTGAGGTCGACTGGCGCTGCGGATTGGCTGTCGGCAGCAACGTGTACGGCAACCTGGATTTGACGGCTCATCGGCATCGCACTCGCTAGGGCGTCTCCATACTTCCCTGGTGTTATGCACCGGCTGGGAATAAGGTCGCGTAAACGAATGGGTCCTCATTAACACATCAGATGCAACACGTTGGAAACCTGGAATGCCGGACAATGCCATGTCCGATCCACGGTTCTGCCGCAAACCTCGCCTATCCCCCTTAAGGCATGGGGAAAAAGGTCACAATCGAAGTGCCATAGCTCAGCTCGGCATGGTAATTTTTGTGCCAATGGCTGATAAGGGTTGGGTGATTCTACAATCGTTGTTCAGTGGGAATGCATAGGGCCCTGTAGTTTGCGTGGTCTAAGCCAGGCGGGTGAATGGCGCAGGATTCCAAGACAGTGCGCGGCAACGCACCGCTCCCCACGGCGGTAGCAGAGGAGCCGCGCGCGGTCAGCGTGCCGCCCCCGCTGCCGGCACGCGCGCCCGACGTACAGGGGGCCGTGGCCAACCGCCCGGCGGCACCCAAACCCAATATTGCGGCGCGCCCGCGGACCCAACCTGCGTCAACGGAAACCGATGGCGGCGCCGTCGAACCCGCCGACCGCCGGCAGGCCCAGCGGCGCCCTGCCGGGCCGTCGCGCGGGCGGATCGCGGCCAATGACGATGCGCCCTCGATCGGCGGCCTGATCTACGCGCTCAACCAGAAGCCGTCGAACCGACCCTTTACGCTGGCGGCCGCGGCCTCCGGGGTGTGGCTTGCCATGGGGCTCGGCTTCGTGTGGTTCCTGGTCGGCCCCGACCTGCTCAACGGCCGCACGGTGGGTGAGATCCTCAACCGCGGCAATTCGCTCGGCGCCGTTGCAACGCTGCTCGGACCGATTGCCCTGTTCTGGTTCCTGGCGGTGCTCGCATGGCGGACCGACGAGCTCAAACTTCGCTCGACAGCCATGACGGAGGTCGCGGTCCGGCTTGCTGAACCGGACAGAATGGCCGAGCAGTCCGTCGCTTCGCTTGGCCAGGCCGTGCGGCGCCAAGTTTCGTTCATGAACGATGCGGTTGGTCGCGCGCTCGGGCGTGCCGGCGAGTTGGAGGCACTGGTTCACAACGAAGTGACCGCGCTCGAACGGTCCTATGAGGAAAATGAGCGCAAGATCCGCGGCTTGATTCAGGAACTGGCGGGCGAGCGCAACGCGCTGATCACCACCGGCGACCGGGTGTCCGGCACCTTGCAGACGCTTGCTGGACAAGTACCCGCGCTGATCGACAAGCTGAACGACCAGCAGATCAAGCTCGCCCGCATCATCGAGGGGGCGGGACAGAACCTCACCCAGCTCGAAACGTCGATGGCGATGCAGACCGGCAATCTGGAGTCGGCGCTGGGCGGCCGAACCCAGCAGCTGCAGGCGGTGCTGGAAAACTACACAGGTGCACTCGGCAACGCACTTTCCGGTCGCAGTCAGCAGATGGAGCAGATGTTTGCGACGTACATGCAGTCGATCGACTCGACGATCGGCGGCCGTACCGAGACGCTGCAGACCGTGTTCGAGGAATATGCCCGCGCCCTCGATACCACGCTGGCCAACCGCGCCCAGGCGCTCGATGGCCAACTCGTCGAACGCACGAAGACGCTGGATAACGCCTTCTCGGAGCGCCTGCGCCTGTTCGATGAATCGATCATGCGCTCCACCATGTCGATCGACACCGCCGTCGGCGAGCGCGCCAATGCGCTCACGCACGCGATGGAGCATCATGCCCAACGCATCAGCGACACGATCGGCAGTCAGGCCAATACCATCACGCACGTTATGGACCACCATGCGCGCGCCATGAGCGATACGATCGGCAAGAAGGCGGTCGAACTCGACGAAACTCTCATGCACGGCATCAACGCGGTGCGCCGCTCCAGCGAAAGCATCACGAAACAGTCGCTGAAGGCGATCGAGGGGCTCGCCAGCCAGTCGGAACTGCTGAAGAACGTTTCCGAGAACATGCTCGGGCAGATCAATGGCGTGACCAATCGCTTCGAGAACCAGGGCCAGGCCATCATGAAGGCCGCTAATGCCCTGGAGACGGCGAACTACAAGATCGATTCCACCTTGCAGAATCGCCAGGCCGAATTGGGTCAGACGCTGGAGCGCATGACCAGTAAGGCGGAGGATCTGTCGCGTTTCATGCAGGGCTATTCGACGTCGCTCGAGGGCTCCCTGTCCGAAGCCGAAACGCGGGCACGCCAGATCACCGCCGAACTGGCGAGTGGCGCGCAAGCCCAGTCACGCTCGACCATCGCCGAGATCGAGCGCATGAAGCAATCCGCCTCCTTCGAAGCCGATCGTGCCTTGAACGACCTGCGCTCTAAGTTCTCGAATGTGTCGCAAGAGGTCACGCAGCAGCTCGGCAGCCTGACCCAGCAATTCACCACGACCTCCACCCAGATGCGGGACCAGACCGCCGCCGCCGCCAGCGCCTTCGAAGCGGAGCAGGAGCGGATGCGGGCGCAGGTACAGAGTTTGCCGGCGACCACGCGCGACAGTGCCGACGCCATGCGCCGGGCGCTGGGCGACCAGCTGCGCGCGCTCGAACAGTTGTCGAGCCTCACCAACCGCGAAGCCACGCGACGCGACGTGATGCCACCAGCAGAGCCAGCAGCACCGCTACCGCTAGGCTCCTCGCCCTATCCGGGGCCATCGCGGGAACAGCCGACCGGCCGCAACCTCGCTTCACTCGGCACCAGCCTGGCGCAGGAGATGGGCCAAAGGCAAGCCCCGCAACCAGCATTCATGCAGCCCCCGCAGCAACCGCCACAGATGGCTGCAGCGCCGATTGCCAATAGTGCTCCGGCGGGTGCCGATGGCCGCACCGGCTGGTCGCTCGGCGATCTTCTGGCTCGGGCTTCGAATGAAGATGGTGCCGGTGTCGGCCGTGGCGCACCGCGGCCTCCCGTTGCATCCGGACCGGCGCCCATGACCGCTCAGCAAAGCGGCGGCCTCAACGTCGACGCCATTTCACGCGCGCTCGACCCGGCGACAGCCGCTGCGATCTGGACCCGGTTCCGAGCCGGCCAGCGCGGCGTGATGGTGCGCAGCATCTACACCGCCGAGGGGCGGGTCGCATTCGACGAAATCTCCCGCCGGTTCCGCTCCGACCTGGAGTTCCAGCAGACGGTCAACCGCTATCTGGTCGATTACGAGCGCATCCTCGGCGAGAGTGACCAGCGCGACCCCACCGGCCGCCTGACCCAGACCCAACTGACCTCGGATACGGGGCGTGTCTATCTGTTCCTGGCCCACGTCAGCGGCCGGCTCAATTAGTCCCCACCGTCGCCAACTGTTCGCGGCGCAGCACCAGGGCCGCGGCCAGGGCGGGCAGCGCCAACACTGCCATTGTCAGATAGCTGAGCCCGCCCAGACGCTGGTAGGCGAAGCCCGCGAGCAGCAGCGCGAGCCCCATGCCGACGCCGGCGGTGACCGTCGAGTAGAGGGCCTGGGCGGTTCCCGCCTGCCCTTCTGGCACCCGATCCTTGATGAAGTGCATGGCGCCGAGGTGGCTTGCACCGTAGGTCAGCCCGTGCAGGATCTGCAGTGGAATGAGGAGAGCTAAGGGCGGATCGAACGCCATCGCGGTCCACCGCACCACAGATGCCGCGGCGCCGATGGCAATCAGGTCGACGGCTCGCACGTGACGCAGCACGGCCGCCGAGTACCAGAACAGAATGATCTCGGCGATCACACCGATCGACCATAGTGTGCCGATCCAGGCGGCCGGCACGCCGTTGCTGCGCCAATGCAAGACCCCGAAGGCGTAAAACACCGCATGCGCCGATTGCGCCGCACCCGCCGCCAGCAGGAACATCAGGATCGGGCGGGATGCCGCCAGTTCGTAGGCGGACTTGAACTCCAGCTTGCGCACCGGCGTCCGGCTCTCGGTCGCCTGTGGCGTCGGCAGCGCGAATGACGCGACCAGTGTCGCAAGCGTCGCCGCGGCGAGCAGCGCCACGACCGATGCCGCCCCTTGGCCCTCGACCACCCAGGCGCCGACGATGGTGGCGACGATGAACGTCACCGAGCCGCACAGTCGCATGCGTCCGTAGTCGTGCCCGGCCCGCTTCACGCCGGCCAGCGCAATCGCCTCGACCAGCGGCATCACCGATTGTACCGCGACCTGAAATGCCGCCACGCAGATCAGCAGCGGCCAGAACCCGCGCGCGCCGGCCAGCAATGCGATCGCGCCGGCAGCAGTGCAGGTCAGGGCGATGATCATGCCACGGTGGCAGGCATTCTGATCTGCATAGATGGCGAAGCCCGGCGTCAGGAACAAGCGCAGGAACAGGGGCGCCGATGAGATCACCCCGATCTCGAGCGCGGTCAGGCCGGACGCATCCAGGTAGACCGGCAGGTAAGGCACCGAGACGCCATAGACGAGGCACAGGGCGCCGAAGAAGGCGCCGACCCGCCAGGCGAAAAAGCGTTGCTCAAGCCCCACACATCCCCCTTTGCGACCACGACCAGCCGTCGCCCCCACACCGAATCGCGTAAATGACTGGCACCTTCACCTGCACCATCATTGCGATGATTGCCGCCACTCCTAGCCAACGGATGCCATGAGCGCCATGCCCGCCTCTCCTCAACCTTCCCTGCCAGCTGGCACCGACGTCGAGGCGGAATACAGCTCGATCGAACAGGCGCTTCTCGGAAGTGCGCTCGGTCGCTGGTTCCTCGTCGAACACAGCAAGCGTGCCCGCCGCGTCGATAGCGAGCGCCTCGATGATGCACTTTCCAAGCTGCAGTCGTCGCTGCGGCAGCCGCCAGCCCTTCTCGGCCAGCTCAAGACGGAAATTACCTCGCTGCGCGGCGAACTCACCGCCGCGCGCGCCCGCGTCACGGCCAAGCCCGATGTGCAATCGGCGGAGCCTGCGCCTGCCGCGATCCTCAGGTCGGTCGAAAGCCTGCACCAGATGGCCTGGACGCTACAGTCGGCGCCGGTCAACGAAGCGGCCTGCCAGCAGATCGCCAAACTGGCGTCGGAAATCTACGCGCATAGTGTGAGTCAGTCGGCCCAGTCCAAGCGCGCGACCGATGTTGCCACAGCCCTTGATGCAGCAATGGCTCGCCTCGATGGCATCCTGCAGACGATCCATCTCGAAGCCGAGGTCGAGACAACGGCGCGCTCAGCAGGTTGAGCAGCAATCCGGGTTCACAGCGCAGTCACGGTACTGGCTCAGGCGGCTTCGGCCGTTATGATCGCGGCGAACTGGGCCGGATCGACATTGCCGCCCGAGAGGATGCAGGCAATCGTGCGTCCGGCCGTCGGCAGTTTGCCTGACAGGACGGCTGCGAGGGCTGCGGCGCCGCCCGGTTCCAACACCAGCTTCAGCTCGTGGTAGGCAAAGCGCATGGCGGCGCGCGCTTCGTCGTCCGTGATCACGAGGCCACCCTGCATCGTCTGCTGCGCGATGGCGAACGTCAGCTTGCCCGGACCGTTGGCCTGCAGCGAGTCGCAAATCGACCCCGACATCTGTGCATTTTTCTCAGGTTTGCCGCTTTTCAACGAGCGGGCGAAATCGTCGAAGCCTGCGGGCTCGACGGTGTAGACCTCCGTGGCGGCATTGGCGTGCTTGACGGCAAGTGCCACCCCGGCCGCCAATCCACCGCCTGAGCAACAGACCAAAACCGCGTCCGGTATTGCTCTAAGCGCCTTCGCCTGGGCCATCAACTCCATCCCGGCGGTGCCCTGTCCGGCCATGACGTGAATGTCGTCGAAGGGATGGATGAAGGCGGCCTTGCGCTCCGCGCAATAGCGGTGCGCGATCGCTTCGCGGTCCTCTTTGTCGCGATCGTAGAGGTGCACGTGGGCGCCGAACGCCTTGGTCCGTGCGATCTTCAACTTTGGCGCGTCGGACGGCATCACCACGACCGACGGCACCTCGCACAGCGTGGCAGCCGCCGCCACGCCCTGGGCGTGATTACCGGAGGAACAGGCAACCGCACCGCCTGGGAACGCTGTGCGATCGATGCGCGACACGGCATTATAAGCGCCACGGAACTTGAATGCACCGACGCGCTGCAAGTTTTCCGCCTTCAGCAGGATGCGTCCGCCGGTGCGCGCATTGAGGGCTGGATGCTCGATCAGCGGCGTCTTCACCGCAAGAACAGAGAGACGCTCGGCGGCGCTGAGCACATCCTCATAGGTCGGTAATCTGCCCTGCATACGCGGCCCCTCGTTCTCTCGATCATGACGCGCGGACTAGACGGTATGGGCGTGGCGCCGTCAACCACTGCAACGCGCGGTCTTAGAACGCACAAGCCGACCCGTTGGGGTCGGCTTGCAAAGGTGGCCATCAGTTTCGGGCCGCTGGTTTGAACGGAGATCAGAACTTCGACTTCATACCGAACGTGAAAATATCTGAGGATGATTGAACCGAACCACCCAAGGTCAGAGTGCCAGTCGAATTGTCGCGCAGGAAGCGCGAGTCGTCGATAAACACATGCGAGTAGCCGACATCGATCGTAGTCGCCTGAGTCAATTTGTATGTCAGGCCGCCGCTCAGCCAATAACGGTCGGCGTCCGGAACGGCCGTCAGACGATCCCTTGCAGATCCAATCGGCGAAATCTCATATGCAAAGCCCGCGCGCCATGTCAGGCTTTTGCTATAGTCGTACTCAGTTCCAACAGAGAAGAAATAGCCGTCCTGCCAATTGGCTGGGATGACCACGTCGGCAATGCCGCCGTCACGGGCCCGCACGCGGAGTTCCTGGAAGCGGCTCCAGTTGGTCCACTCGAACGTGCCGAGCAGGCGGACATCCTTGGTGATTGCTTGATTGAGGCTGAGCGTAGCGATGTCGGGCAACTTCAGGTCGACACGTCCTGTATAGAACCTGCCTGGTCCAGTGACTGCAGTCGTGGGCTGATTGAACGTACCCTCAAGTTGGTAGTCGACGGCCGAGCGCCAGCCGAGACCGATGCGCGTACCTTCAGCAGGCTGCAGCAAGATACCAGCGGTCGCACCAAAGCCAAAGTCCTCACCGGCATACGAGGTGGTGGGCTGCTGCGGCAAACCAGTGGCGAACTTAAATACACCCTTGGCGTAGTTGATCTGCGCGCCAGCACCGATCGTGATGCCGGGAGCGATTACGTAGGCAAAGGTCGGCGACGCACCCGTGGTGAACAGCGATGACGTACGGCCGAGAACGGCGCCATCATACTGCCCCTCTCTCGGTTCGGTCTTCAAGCCGAAGCCCGAGTTCAAACTGAGGCCCAAGAATAATTTATTGGTCAGCTGATAACTGGCATAACTGGCCGGCACGATTGCTGGCTTGCCGATGTCGCTGGCGCTCGGCGCAGCTGCAAAGGAGCCCCGCACCAGAGGCGACGCTGTAGCCGGCCCCGAAATCTCGTCAACGGTCAGGTATGACTTCGGCACGATGAACGAGTAGTTCGATTCCGTGTTGATCCCCGGACCGGACTTGTTGGCCGCAGCTGCAGGGTTCCAGTACATGGCACCGAGACTGGTGCTGGCCGCGTTGCCGGCGAACGAAGCGCCCTGGCTCTCGGCAGACTGCTCGCGAATGGCGAAACCGCCGGCGAGCGCTGCGGAGGCTCCGGCAGCTAGAGCCGTAACGGCAACTGTTCCAAGCAATCCAGACTTTTGAAATCTCTTGGTCATGTTTCCCCCTATCAGGCCTTACGAATTGCGACCTATCGACTCGGACCCCGAGTGCCGCGACTGCCTTTATCTAGTCAACAAACTGCCATAGTTGCAATTAGTGAATGATCGTGAGCCGGCCGAAACCCTGGAATCCCACAACAGTGTGTTTTTGGCGCAACTTGCCTACTTTGCAGGCACCGTGGCTGCGGCAAACCACGGCACATGCGCAATCTTTGATCCACAGCATCCCCACAAGAAAAAACCGGTTCGACAGCGTCGAGCGGGCTCGAATTGAGGTGGATATCCAGCGTCCTCACGCGAGCATCACACGCCCCGTTCTTGCGCTGCAGGCCTGCGTCCTCCCCCCGGAGTGAACGGCCGCGCGAACGGACGGCAAATGACAGACGCACCCAGTGCTTGCAACGCCGCCCTGGCTTCGTCATCAACCTTGTTCAAGCGCAATGCACCGGGCCAACGACGGAGATCACCATGCCGCGGATTCTACTTACAGGAGCTGGCGGTGGCATTGGCACGCGGCTGCGACAGATGCTGCCGGCGATCTACCCCAAGCTGCGGCTCTCCGACCTCGTCGCGCCACCCGATCTTGGTGGCAATGAGCACTTCATGGCGGCCGACCTCGCGGACGCCGCCCAGACCGACGCCATCTGCAAGGACATCGACGGCATCATCCATCTGGGCGGCTATTCGGTCGAGGGTCCGTGGCAACCGATCCTGCAGTCGAACATCATCGGCGCTCACAATCTGTTCGAGTCAGCCCGCCGCCAGGGCGTCAACCGCGTGATCTTCGCCTCGTCAAACCACGCGGTCGGCTTCTACCCCCGCCACCATCGCATCGGCAACGACGTGCAGCCGCGCCCGGACGGCCGCTATGGCGTGTCGAAGGTGTTCGGCGAGGCACTCGGCAGCCTCTATGCAGATAAGTACGGCCTCAAGGTCACGTGCCTGCGCATCGGCAATTTCGGCGACCAGCCGATCGACCAGCGCCGGCTGTCGATCTGGCTGCACCCCGACGACCTCGTGCAGCTGATCCGCATCGGGCTCGAGCATCCCGCCATCCATTTCGAAGTGCTCTATGGTGCCTCGAACAACGAGCGCAGCTGGTGGGACAACCACCGTGCGCACGACCTCGGCTATCGCCCGCAGCATCGCGCCGAAGACTACCGCGATCATGCGCTTGCCGAACAGGCAAAGCTGCCCGCGGACCAGGTCGCCGACTTCTATCAAGGCGGGTCATTCTGCGCGATGGAGTACGCGGGCGATGGCAGTCGCATCTGGAGCTAGGTCAGCGTCCACTGGACGCGTGTTGACCAGGGTCCAGACATGCGCGACGACCAATTTGGCGCCAGCCTACCAGGGGTTCCATCTGGCCGAACCGCCGAAGGTCTTGCAGGACTGAATCGCGCCGTTATGGTCGGGCGATGCGCTTCTACTATCCCGACACGCCCGCGATGACGCTGCCGCCGGGGCACCGCTTTCCGTCCGGCAAATACAGTCTGCTGCGCGAGAAGATCGAGCGTGACCGTACGCTGGGGTCGGCTGCCCTCCTGCCCTCGCCGCCGATCGAGCAAGCCGACCTGCTGCGGGCGCACGATGCGCACTATGTGAACCACGTCTTGAACGGCACGCTGCCGGCCGAGTTGCAGCGACGCATCGGCTTGCCGCTGAGTCCGACGCTGGTTGCCCGCTCGCTGGCCACCAGCGGCGGGGCACTGGCGGCAGCGCGCGCGGCGCTCGACAACGGCTTGTCCGGGCAACTGGCGGGGGGCACGCACCACGCGCACCGAACTTTCGGCTCTGGCTACTGCGTGTTCAACGATCTCAGCGTCACCGCGTTGGCCCTCCTCGCCGAGGGGCGCGTGCAGCGCATTGCCATCATCGACCTCGACGTGCACCAAGGCGACGGCAACGCCGCGATCCTGGCCGGCAACGCGAGCGTGTTCGTGCTCAGCCTGCACGGCGAAAAGAATTTCCCGTTCCGCAAGATGGCCTCAACGCTCGACATCGGCCTGGCCGACGGCACCGAGGATGGGGCATATCTGCGGGCGCTCGGCGCCGCACTTGAACACGTCGCCGCGTTCCGACCCGATCTCGTCCTCTACCTCTCGGGCGCCGACCCATTGCGATCGGACACGCTCGGCCGGCTCAGTTTGACGTTTGCCGGCATGGAAGCGCGCGACCGCATGGTGCTGCAGTTCTGTCGGCAGCGCCTGATCCCGGTGTCGATCGCGATCGGCGGCGGCTATGCCGACCCGATCACCGACAGTGTGGAGGCCTACGCCACCACGTTCCGCGTCGCCCGCGAGAGTTTCAGCGGCGTGTGATGCCAGGCCAGAGTTCACCCCTCGATGCGCTTCAGGGCGGCGTCGAGTTTTTTGAGCGTCGCGGTGAAGGTCTCAAAGCGCTCCTTCAGTTCCTCGACCACGCTCTCGGGCGCCTTGGCCATCAGTTCCGCGTTGTCGAGCTTGGTCGTGACCTTAGCGATCTCCTCGCGCGTCTTGGCCTGCTCTTTGGCAATGCGCGCCCGCTCGGCACCCATGTCGATGACGCCGTCGAGCGGGAGTGCGACCGTGGTATCGTCGAGGATGATCTGCGCCGAGCCCTTGGGGGCCGCCTTGGCGAACGAAATCGTCTCCAGGCGGGCGAGCCGCTTGACGGTGTCCTCGTGGCGTCCGATGCGCTCAGTGACGGCCTTGGCACTGCCGAGGACGACGAGGTCGATCTTGGCGGCCGCCGGCACTTTCATCTCGGTGCGCACGGAGCGCACCTCGCTGATCAGCCGCACGACCCAGCCGATTTCAGCCTCGATGCCGGCATCAACGAGGTGGTCGAGGGCCGGCCATTGGCTCAAGCACAGCAGGCTTTCGCGTTTCTCCCCGTGCTCGACCATGTGCGCCCACAGCTCTTCCGTGATGAAGGGCATGAACGGATGCAACAGCTTCAAGATCTGGTCGAGCGTCCAGGCGACCATGGCCCGCGTCTCGGCCTTGGCCGGCTCGTCGTCGCCGGCCAGCACCGGCTTGATGAGTTCAAGATACCAGTCGCAGAACTGGCCCCAGGTGAACTCGTAGATGGCGCTTGCCGCCTCGTTGAACTCATAGGCCTCAATTGCAGCGGTCACGGCGGCGGCTGCCCGCTGCGTTTCCCCCGCGATCCAGCGGTTGATCGGCTGCTTGACGGACGCGGGATCGAAGCCCTTGACGCGCACGCACTCGTTCATCTCGGCGAAGCGTGACGCGTTCCACAGCTTGGTGCAGAAGTTGCGGTTGCTCTCGGCCGTCTTGAGCCCGAGCTTCGGGTCCCGCCCCTGGGCCGCCAGCAAGGCCAGCGTGAAGCGCAGCGCGTCGGCACCATAGACGTTGATGACGTCGAGCGGGTCGATGACGTTGCCGAGCGTCTTCGACATCTTGCGCCCCTTCTCGTCGCGAACGAGGCCGTGCAGGTAGACCTCGTGGAACGGGATCTCACCTTGCGTGAACAGGCCAGCCATCATCATGCGGGCGACCCAGAAGAACAGGATGTCGAAGCCGGTGACGAGCGTCGCATTGGGATAGTACTTGTCGAGTTCGGCTGTTTTGTCGGGCCAGCCGAGCGTCGAGAACGGCCACAGTGCCGAAGAGAACCACGTGTCGAGCACGTCCTCGTCGCGTTTCAGGGTGACAGCCTTGCCCCACTTGGCCTTCGCCTTGGCTTTCGCATCGGCTTCGTCGCGGGCAACGACATAGCCGCCATCCGGCCCGTACCATGCCGGGATCTGGTGACCCCACCACAACTGGCGCGACACGCACCACGGCTCGATGTTCTCCATCCAGCGGTAGAAGTCCTGCTCCCGGTTGGCCGGCATCATCCGGGTCTTGCCGGAGCGCACCGCATCTATCGCCTGCTCGGCCAGCGGCTTGACGTTCACGTACCATTGGTCGGTGAGGTAGGGCTCGACCGGCACGCCGGAGCGGTCGCCATGGGGGACGACGTGGGTGTGCGGCTCGATCTTGTCGAGCAAGCCCAAGGCCTCGATGTCGGCGACGATCTGCTTCCTCGCGACGAACCGGTCGAGACCGCGATAGGCCGCTGGAACGCTGCCATTGAGCCTGGCGAAATCGTCGAAGATGTTGATCTGCTCGAGCTTGTGACGCTTGCCCACCTCGAAATCGTTGAAGTCGTGCGCCGGCGTAATCTTGACCGCACCGGAGCCTTTCTCGGGATCGGAGTACTCGTCCGCCACGATCGCAATCGCGCGGCCGACCAGCGGCAGAATGATCCGTTTTCCAACAAGATGCTTGTAGCGCTCGTCGTCCGGGTTCACCGCGACCGCGGTGTCGCCCAGCAGCGTCTCAGGCCGCGTCGTCGCAATGACGATGTAGGTCGCCGGGTCTTGCGCGTTGTAGGTCACGCCTTCCAGCGGATAGCGCAAGTGCCACAAACTGCCCTTGATCTCCTTCTGCTCGACCTCGAGATCGGAGATGGCAGTCTGGAACTTCGGGTCCCAGTTTACGAGGCGCTTGGCCTTGTAGATCAGTCCTGCCTCGTCGAGCTTGACGAAGAATTCGACGACGGCCTTCGACAGCCCTTCATCCATCGTGAAGCGCTCGCGCGACCAGTCGCAGGAGGCGCCGAGCCGCTTCAATTGATTGATGATGGTGCCGCCGCTCTCGGCCTTCCACTGCCAGACTTTTTCCAGGAACTTCTCGCGGCCAAGATCGCGGCGGCCCGGCTGCTTGCCGTCCGCGAGCTTGCGCTCCACCACCATTTGCGTCGCGATGCCGGCGTGGTCGGTGCCGGGCTGCCAGAGTACATCGCGGCCACGCATGCGCTCAAAGCGGCACAGAATGTCCTGCAGCGTGTTGTTGAGGGCATGCCCCATGTGGAGAGAACCCGTCACGTTGGGTGGCGGGATGACGATGCAATAGGGCGCATTCTTGCCGCCCTTCACATGGCCCGAGCGGCCGGCCTTGAAGGCTTGCGCCTCTTCCCACGCGGCATGGATGCGCGCCTCGATCGCCGCGGGCTGATAGTGCTTGTCCAACATCGCTCGAACACCTGCTTGCTGCCGCGTTTCGCACCCGCGAAACGGCAAAAGGGGAAGCGCGGTCGTACGCTCCCCCTCCGATCGGTGTCAATGCGAGGGCAGCGTCAGGGCTCGCGGCGGGCGGTTACCGCCAGCTGCTCCTTTAGCGCCTTGTCGACCATGGCCGGCAGGTGGGCGTCGAGCCAGTCGCGCACCATGGGTCGGAGCATATCGAGGATGGCGTCATCCAGTGGCCGCCGCAGGGCACCGTCGGTTGCCATGGCCATAGGATCGCTCGCTGGACTGACGGCGATGTTCGCCGGTGCGGCAAGACCCACGGCGAGCGCCCCGAGTGCCGACTGCGCGGCGCGGTCGGTGTCGGCGCCGTCCAGGGCCATTGGCTCCGGTGCGGCCATGGACGACATCGGCTCGTCCTGCTCGACGGCGGCGTGCTCGGGCATCTCGGGTTCCGGAGCAAGCTCGTGCCGCATCGGCGTGAAGCTGGGCGCCAATTCCGGGGCGCGAACTTCGGCCGCTGCCGGCAGCGGCGGCAGGCGCGGCGTCAGGTTGCGCGCCATGTCGGCGGTCTTGGGCACGAACGCGCCAAGATCCCCGGTGCGCAGCGCCTCCATGCGAGCTGTCGCCGGGATAGGAGGCTCCGGCGTGGCAAACAGCGTCGGCACGGGCGGACTCACGAGCGAACTGGGGGGCGACAAGGTCTTGGGTTCGGCGCCTGCATGCAGGCGCTCGCCCATGGCAGGGAGACGCGATGGCTCGGCCCCATTCACGCCGCCTTCGACCATGTCGGCGATGTCATCGTGGTAGGCGGGCGAGGGCGCGCTGACCGGCACGGCAGACGGCGCCAGTTCACGCATGATATCGCTGAGACGCGTCGGCACGGCAGGCTTTGCCGCGGCGGCTGGAACGGCTGGCGCGAGTGGCAACGACGGCGCCGGTGGCGCAACAGCCACCGGGCGCTGTACCGAGGACTTGGCCCCGGGCGGATCCTCGGAAATGATCTTGCGGATCGAGGCAAGGATGTCATCCATGCTCGGCTCCGCGCCCTTACCGTTCACTTGCTGCATCCATCACCCGCTCATTTCGGCGCCGCACCACGACGGCGCACGCCAGCAGCCCCGCACTCGGGCCCGGTTAGCAGAGTGCAAGCGTCCTACACGCTGCCACTGCCGCACGCAACGCGGCACCCGCACTTGTCCTCAGCAAACATCCCACCCCCGATAATCGATAGACACGCGCCACGGCAAAGATGTGGCGGCGGGCGGGGTGACACGCACGAACCCTCACTTCACCGGCTGATGCCGGCCGTGCGTTTCCCACAGATCGTGCTGTTCGCGCCGGCCGTCGGCATGGGTGATGCTGAGGCCCCACCAGTTGCGCCGCACCTCGAAGTAATGGGCCTCGGCATCATAGATTTCCGAGTTCAACAGCAAGGTCGCAGCATCCATGCGTCCGATCGCGACCAGTACCGCGTAGGCGCCGACGATCAGATCGCGCTGGTCGGTGACGAGCTGCACCTGGGCATTGAGGAACGCCTGCTCGGCGTTCAGAACGTCGAGTAGCGTGCGCTGGCCGACCTTTTCTTCCTCGCGCACGCCGTTGAGCGCCACCTGGTTGGAATTGACGACCACCTGGTCCGAGACCAAGCGGGCCCGCAACGCCTGCAAGTTCGACCAGGCGCTGATCGTGATGGCAGTGCGCTCGGTGCGTGCCTGCTCGATTTGCTGCAGCCGGCTGACGTGGGTCTGTTTGGCGGCGCGGACGCGCGCATGGACTTCGCCGGCCTGGTAGATCGGCACGTTCAGGCGGCCCAGGAGGGAGGTGGTCTCCGACTCGTCGGTGGTGCGCGAGGGTTCAAACCGCCGCGAGTAGTTGCCTTCGAGTTGCAGCGTCGGCAGCAGTTCACCCCAGACCAGGTCGACGTTGAGACGCGCGCCCTGCTCGTTGTACTGGGCCGCGACCACCAGCGGATGTTCCTTGGTCGTCGTCGCTGTCGCGTCCTGCAGCGACTTCGGCAATAGTTTTTCCGGTACGCGCGGCTCGACGAGATTGCTCGGCGGACGGCCCACCACACGCTCATAGGTCGCCCGGGAGGATTGCAAGTTGGCCTTGGCGAGATCGAGCGCTGCCACCGCCGTCGCCCGCGTCGCCTCTGCCTGGGCGACGTCCGTGCGGGTCACCTCGCCGACGGTGAAGCGGTCCTGGGTCGCCTTCAATTCCCGGGTGAAGACGTTGACGTTGTTCTCGCGCAGGCGAACCAGCGATTGGTCGCGCACGACATCCATGTAGGCGGTGACGGCTTCCTGCAGCACCTGCTGCTCGATATCGCGCAGGGTCTCGCGGCCGGCCCGAACCGTCGATTCAGCGACGCCGACGCCGTTGATGGTGCGGAAGCCGCGAAACAGCGGCTGCGTGGCGCTGACGCTGACCCCCCGTGGATGGGTCTCGCCGTTGGCGACCGAGCGCGGACTGGTAGTGGAATTCTGCACGCCGACATCGGCGCTGGCGGACACGGTCGGCCGATAGTTGGACAACGCCCGGTTCACTTCCTCGTCGGTCGCGCGCTGGCGGGCGCGGTCAGCGTCCAGCCTGGGATTGTATTTGTAGGCGCCGGTCAATGCCTGCTTGAGCGTTTCTGCGTGCGCGGGTCCGGGCAATGCCAGCAATGCCAACGCCAGCGTGGTGACCACACTGCTGGCCGTGCGCCGCCGAACCGCAGTCGAAAAGACCCGTGTTCGTATGAACATCATCGCTCCAGTCGGACTTTTAATCTTACTGCTGCCTCTGACGCGCGACGAGTTCGGGAAACTGGTTTCCGAGCTAGAACGATTCCGCGCCGCGTTAGGGCAGCACCTTCGACTTGTTAACAGTTTCTTAACGACTTCCTCGGTCCCCGAAGTAGGAAATACCTGAGCAATATCTGTCATTCCCGGCGGCTGTTGCCGCTTGTCCACACTCTGCACGGTGCGGCCGGGGCACCGCCCCGATGTCAGGGGTTATCGCTGCTGCGCGGCGTTGTGGCGCAGGCGATCGAGGGCGCCCTGCAAGATGATCGCGGCCGCCATCTTGTCGATCACCTGGGCGCGGCGGCGGCGGCTGGTGTCGGCTTCGAGCAACGTGCGCTCGGCCGCGGCCGTGGAAAGACGCTCGTCCCACAGCAGGATCGGCAACGGCGACAGCTTGTTCACGTTGCGGGCGAACGCGCGCGTCGCTTGGGCACGCGGTCCCTCCGTGCCGTCGAGGTTGGCCGGCAGGCCGAGTACGAACCCGCAGGCCGCATGATCACCGGCAATCGCAAACAGGCGGGCGACGTCGGGCGTGAACTTCACGCGCTGAATGGTCTCGAGCGGCGTCGCGATCGTGCGCGTCACATCCGACAGGGCAAGGCCAATCGTCCGGGTGCCAAGATCGAGCCCGATCAGGCGACGGCCGGCGCCAAGGCACGAAGCAAAAGCAATCGTATCGTCGAACGTCCGGCCGATGGCCGCAACCGGAGGCGAGGGCGGTACCTGTGTCATGTGCTCTTATAACTAGTGATCGGCGGCTTGAAACCTTGTACATGGCCGCAGTCGGCGTGGCCTTGCAGCTTGTATGCACGAAGGACGAACAGACCCCACGATGCCGTTTGAACCCCGCGATCGACCAGACAGTACCCACGGCGCCGGCGCCGCAACGGCACTGGACACCGTGCTACTCGCCCCGGTCGTCCTATATACGGCGACGACGTTCCTGTCGGCCCTGCTGCTGTTTTCGATCCAGCCCATGTTTGCCAAGATGGTGTTGCCCGTGCTCGGCGGATCGCCGTCGGTGTGGGCCGTCGCCATGTGCTTCTTCCAGGGCGCACTGCTGGCCGGCTACTGCTACGCGCACCTGTTGATGCGCCATGCCAGCGGCCGCGCTGCGCTGATCCATGCCGCGCTCGGTGCAGTCGCCCTGCTGTTCTTGCCGATCGGCCTCCCCGCTTCCTTTGGCGAACCGCCGGCCGGCGAGCCTTATCTCTGGCAACTCGGCATCTTCGCGATCGGCGTCGGCGTGCCCTTCGTCGCGGTCGCAGCCAACGCGCCGCTGTTACAGGCCTGGTTTGGCGCAACCGGGCATGCGAACTCTGCCAATCCCTATTTCCTCTATGCCGCTTCAAATCTCGGCAGCCTGATCGCGCTCCTCGGTTACCCCTTCATCCTGGAGCCGCTGTTCGGGCTGAAGGCGCTGGCCACGCTGTGGACCGCAGGCTTTGTTCTGCTGCAGGTGGCACTCGTCGTTTGCAGTTATCGCGCCGGGCTGTGGAGCGCTGGCACCGCACTGGCGCCCGACCGCACCGACGTCGATGAAGCGAGCCCGGCGCCGACACACCTGCAGCGCGCCGGCTGGGTCGGTCTCGCGCTGGTGCCGTCGGCCCTGCTGACCGCATTCACGACGCACATCGCGACCGACGTTGCCTCGGCGCCGCTGATCTGGGTGATCCCGCTGTCGATCTACCTGCTGACGTTCGTTCTCGTGTTCCGCGACCGCGCCTTGATCCCGCCGGTCATCCTGCTGATCTTGCATCTGCTGGCGGTGACCTTCTGCCTGCTGGTGCTCGCGCAGACGAAGCACGACGGCTGGCTGCTCACCGCCGGCGCTGGGCTTGCCGCATTCTTCACCAGCGCCATGGTCGCCCACCGCACGCTCTATGAGCAGCGCCCGGCCCCCCATCACCTGACCGAGTTCTATCTGTGGATGTCGCTCGGCGGTGGGCTCGGCGGCCTGTTCGCCGGCCTGTTCGCCCCCCAGATATTCTCGGAAGTGTTCGAGTATCCGATCCTGCTCGCCCTCACGTTCGCCTGCCGCCCAGGCGCCCTCGCCGTCCACCGCCGCGACACCACCGAATGGATGCGGCTGTGGCTGATCACGGCGGCCGGTATTCTCGCGCTGTACTGGGTGCCGTGGGCGATCAGCAGGCTGCCCGCCGCGGCGGAAGGCGCCACTGGTGTTCTCGCTGGCGCACGGATGGCGTTCGAGCGCTGGGGCAACGCGAGCCTCCTGTGCGCGGTGTTCGCGGTCCTCATCCCGCCGCTGTGGTGGTACCCGCCGCGCCAGCTGGTCCTTGGCCTGCTGATGGCGGCGGCCGTCGTCGCATTGCCGCTCAGCGTGCGGGAGGGTGAAGCCAAGCGCAGTTTCTTCGGCGTTTACCGGGTGATTGCGTCATCCGACAACGTCTTCACCATTCTAAAACACGGCACCACCCTGCATGGCGCCCAGCGTGTGCGCGACGACACCGGCGCTCTTGTCGTCGACACCACACCGACCTCATACTACTACCCAAAGAGCCCCATGGCGCAGTCGATCGAATTCGTGCGTGCAGCCGCGCATGCCCGCGGCGCCAAGCCACGCATCGGCGTCATCGGCCTCGGCGCCGGGTCGCTGTCGTGTTACATCAAGGAGGGCGAGGCGTGGCGCTTTTTCGAGATCGATCCCGTCGTCGTCGGCCTCGCCAAGAACCCGGTGAACTTCTCGTTCCTGCACACCTGCCAGCCCACCCCCGACATCGTGCTGGGTGATGCCCGCCTCACGCTCGCCAAGGAAGCCGACGCCTCGTTCGACCTCATCATCGTCGATGCGTTCTCCTCCGACGCGGTACCGGTGCATCTGATGACGGCGGAAGCGTTGCGCATTTATGCGGCCAAGCTCACGCCCGCGGGTGTCGCAGTGTTGCACATTTCGAACCGCTATCTCGATCTCGAAGGCGTGCTCGGCGCCACCCTGCCGCTGGTGCCGCAGTTGCACGGCATCCTGGTTTCCGACGATGATGCCGACGGCAGCTATGCCCAGTCCACGTCCTCGATTGCAGCCTTTTCCAAGACCAAGGTTGCGCTCGACCCCTTCCGTCCGCTGGCTGGCGTGCAAGAGCTTCACGGCGGCCGACTGAAACCTTGGACGGATGACACATCCGATATCCTTGGACCCTTCCTGTCGAAACGGAAGAAATGACGCAGGACCTGCACCAGCGACTGAGCCGCACCACCACCGCTTACGCCAGATAGGGCCGAAGCAGCCGTGCGACAGTGGCATCGAAAACTGCGATATCGCCCAGGCTCGTGGCCAGGATCATCGCGCCGTGCAGGCCTGCAACGATGACTGCTGCCTCCTGTTGCGGCTCGCCGCCTTCGGAATTCGCCGGCAGCACTTTGGCCAGCCATTCAATATTTGCAGCAAAGAAACCGCGCACGGCCGCGGCAACACTGGCCGGCAATCCGGGACCCTCCGCTCCCAGCATGGCGCACAGGCAGATCGCATCCGCCGTCACCAGCGACCGACGGTAGCTTTCGGTGAAGGCGCGCAGCCGCTGCGGCGCCGGCACGCCATCGCTCGTCGACGCCTGCAGCTGCTCGAAGAACCGCGCGTGATAGCGCTCGACAAGGGCAACGCCAAGATCTTCCTTGGTTGGAAAATAGTAGTGCACGCTCGCGCTTTTGACCGAAACGTGGTCGGCGAGATCGCGAATGCTGACCGCATTGAAGCCCGACTGCCGCATGCGGATTTCGGCGGCATCGAGGATCAGATTGGCAGTGGCGTTGAGTGTTACCATGGCGGTCCAACACGATCTATTGATCGATAGATAAGTCGATTGACTCGATCACAAGGCTGGGATTAAGGGTTTCTCTACTTACTGATAGATAGTTACGCACAATCCACCGCCATTGCAACACGTGATGCCGCCACCAAACCGCTGGCACCCGCCGCAACCGGAGTATGACGCCATGAAGATCTACGACTACAAGGGCTTCCCCAATCCCGCCCGCGTCCGCATCGCGTTGGCCGAGAAGGGGCTGACGCAGAAGGTCGAGTTCATCACAGTCGACGTTCCCAAGGGCGAACACCGCAAGCCGGCATTTCTGGCCAAGAACCCGTCTGCGGCCGTGCCGGCCCTGGAACTCGACGACGGCACGGTGATTTCGGAGTGCACGGCGATCACCGAATACATCGACCATCTCGATGGCAAGCCGACGCTGACCGGCACCACGGCCAAGCAGCGTGGCGTCATTCACATGATGCAGCGCCGTGCCGAAGTGCAGCTGATGGACGCGGTCGGCGCCTATTTCCACCACGCGACACCCGGCCTCGGGCCGGAGCTCGAAACCTACCAGAACCGCGACTGGGGCCTGAAGCAGCGCGAACGCGCGACGGCAGGCATGGCCTACTTCGACGGCGTACTGGCCCGCCAGCCGTACATTGCCGGCGACAGCTTCAGTATGGCCGACATCACGGTGCTCGCCGGTCTGGCCTTCGCCGACTTCGTGAAGCTCGACATCCCGCCCCAACTTACGCACCTTGCCGGCTGGCGGGCCCGCATGGCACAGCGGCCGAGTGTTGCCGGCTGAAGGGAGCGCGCGATGCACCTCAATGCTGATTTTTCCAGGCGGGCCGTGGTTCATGGCGCAGCCCTGCCGTGGCAGCCATCGCCCATGGCAGGGGTAGAGCGGCGCATGCTCGACCGGATCGGCGGCGAGGTCGCGCGTGCCACCTCGATCGTGCGCTATGCGGCGGGCAGCCGCTTTTCCTCGCACATGCACGGCGGGGGGGAAGAGTTCCTGGTGCTCGACGGCGTGTTCCAGGACGAGCATGGCGATTTCCCGGCCGGCAGCTACCTGCGCAATCCGCCGGGCACGTCGCATACGCCGCGCTCGGAACCGGGCTGCACCATCCTGGTGAAACTGTGGCAATTCGATGCGGCAGACCGCACCGAAGTAAAGCTCGACACCGCGAGGATCGCAGCACGTGAGGTACCGGGGCGCCCTGGCGTCATGGCAACGCCGCTGTTTGCCGACACCCGCGAAACGGTGCGCCTGGAGCGGTGGGCACCAGGCGCTGCAATCGTACTTCCGCCCCAGGGTGGGCTCGAGGTGTTCGTGCTGGACGGCGGTTTCACTGAAGGCGGCGAGGTCTTCGCTGTGCACTCCTGGCTGCGCCTGCCGATCGGCGTGCCCCTCACCGCCGCCGTCGGTCCCCATGGCTGCCGCGTCTGGATCAAGGAAGGTCATTTGCGCTATGTTGCGGTCGGCGCGCCCACTACCGGTTAGAACCCATGGCAGCGAGCGGGCTTCACTCCGCTGAGTCGTCGGCTGGGCCGGCTGGCGCGCCGGGTGGCAGAACGGTCTCCTGGCGGCCGTCGGCATGCGTGATCGAAATGCCAAACCACTTGCGCCGCACTTCGTTATAGTGCGCCTCGGGATCATAGATGTCATCGGCGAGCGCCAAGGTCTCGGCGTTGAGCCGGCCGATGTTGGAAATCAGCGTGTAGGCGGCAATCACCAGATCATGCTTGGTCGTAACCAGCTGGGTCTGGGCACTGAGCAGCTCCTGCTCGGCGTTGAGCACGTCGAGCAACGTGCGTTGGCCGACCTTCTCCTCCTCGCGCACGCCCTCGAGGGCAATAAGGTTCGATTCGACCTGCACCATGTCCGACTTCAGCTGCGACCGCAGCGAAGCGAGCCGCGCCCACGCCGTCGTCACTTGGGCCCTGACTTCGGTACGGGCCTGTTCGATCTCCTGCACGCGCGAGACGTGCGTATGCTTGGCCTGCCGCACCCGTGAGTGGGTCTCGCCGCCGGTATAAAGGGGGATCGACAACCGGCCGCTGATGCTCGCGGTGTCCTGCTCGCCGATCGAGGCGGAAATCTCGTTGCGCCGCTGGTAGCTCGCTTCCAGCCTGACGTCGGGCAGCAGTTCACCCCAGATTTTGTCAACGGCGTGCCGCGCGGCCTGTTCGCGGTACTGGGCCGAGACCACGTTCGGGCTTTCGCGCTGGGCGATCTGCAGTGCCTCATCCAAGGTCTTCGGCAAATTCGGCGGCCGGCCGGAAGGGTCCGACAGGGCGCCGGCCGGACTGCCAACCACGCGCTCGTAGGCCGAGCGGGAGGACTTGTAATTGGCCCGCGCCACGTCGAGATCGGAGACCGCCCTGGCACGCCGGGCACGGGCCTGGGCGACGTCGGTCCTGGTCACCTCGCGCACCGTGCGGCGGGTCTCGGCCGCAGTGAGATCAAGCGTGAGCACGCTCACATGCGCCTCACGCAGCTTCACGAGCGCGGTGTCGCGCACCACGTCGGCGTAGGCCGTTACGGCTTCGAGCAGCGTGTTACCTTCGACAAGCCGCAGGTTCTCGCGGCCTGCCCGCACCACAGCTTCGGCTTCGCGCACGGTGTTGACGGTGCGAAAGCCGGTGAACACCGGCTGGCTGACGTTGATGCCATAGCCCTTGGGTTGTGTATCGCCTGCCCCCGTGGTCGCGGGCCTCGACGTCAGGCGTTGGCTGCCGAAATCGGCGGTGCCCTGGACGGTCGGCAACCAGCCCGATTGTGCGCGCGGCACTTCCTCGTCCGTCGCCCGCAAGCGCGCGCGCTCGGCATCGAGCCTGGGGTTCGTGCGATAGGCCTGTTCCAGGGCCTGACGCAAGGTTTGCGCATCGGCAGAGGTTGGCGCGGTCAGCGACGCGACCGCCAGCAGCAGCGCCGCCAGCGACACCCGCTGCCGCCACCTCGCCGGCTCGGCACAGTGAGACTTTCGATTATGCAGCCGCAGCATCTGCCTTGATCCATCTTGCCCTGCGCGCCGCTTGAGCGCGGGCGGCACACGGGGTGTCTTGGCTCTGGCCGGACGCAGACCCGGGCCATCGGGGCCCATTCGCTGCTGATTCGATAAATGAACGATTAAGGGTCACTCGGCGGCGCCCACCGCAACATTGGGCGATGGCTGGCGCCCCCCTCGTCCGCTTAGACCTTGTCTCGGGCAGCGCCATGGGCCACTTAACGGCATCACCCGCCGCTCTCCCTGAAGGCTGCCCGCCCGTGACCGACCGCACTTCCACGAGATTTGCTGGTGCGAGCGCGGAGGCCCTGCGCAATGCCGGTGCCTACCTGGCCGAGTTCAACGCGCCGGCGCTGCGCCTCGGCGTCACCGGCCTGTCGCGAGCTGGCAAGACGGTGTTCATCGCGGCCCTGGTGCAGAACCTGATCGAGGGTGGCCGCCTGCCGTTCTTCAAGCCCTATGCCGAGGGGCGCATCACGCGGGCCTACCTCGAGCCGCAGCCGGACGATGCGATCCCGCGCTTCGACATCGAGGCGCATCTGGCATGCTTGACAGCCGCGTCCCCTGCCTGGCCAGACAGCACGTCGCGGATCTCACAGTTGCGCGTGACCCTCGAATTCACCCCGACGGCCCGCATGCGCCAGATGATGGGCCGGCTGTTTGGCCAACAGAAACTGCACATCGACATCGTCGACTATCCCGGCGAGTGGTTGCTCGATCTGGCACTCCTCGACCAGAGCTACGCCGCCTGGTCCTCTGAGGCGATCGCCCGCGCGCGCCAGCCCCACCGCGCGACCGCCGCGGCGGCATGGCTCGCACGCCTGTCCGCGCTCGCGCCTGACGGGGCGGCCGATGAGGCGATCGCCAGAGCAGCTGCGGTCGAGTTTACGGCTTATCTGCAGGCAGCGCGCGGTGGCGGGGTCGTGGCGACGCTCGGGCCGGGACGCTTTCTACTGCCGGGCGACCTCGCCGGATCGCCGCTCCTCACCTTTGTGCCGTTGGATCTGCCGTCGGATCCGCAGATTGCCCGCACCTCTCTCGCGGGCATGATGGAGCGGCGCTTCGAGAGCTACAAGCGCGAGGTGGTGCGGCCGTTCTTCGCCCGCCATTTCGGCCGCCTCGATCGGCAGATCGTGCTGGTGGATGCGCTCGCCGCGATAGACGCCGGGCCCGCCGCTATCGAGGATCTGACCGCGGCGCTGACCGCCGCGTTCAACGCATTCCGGCCCGGCGCCAATGCGCTTACCGCCCGCATCTTCGCGCCCCGCATCGACCGCATTCTGTTCGCTGCCACCAAGGCCGACCACCTGCCGCGCAGCAGCCACGATCGTCTCGAAGCAGCCCTCGCCCTCGTCACCGAGCGGGCGATCGCCCGCGCCCGCTTTGCCGGCGCCGAGGTCAAGACGCTGGCGCTTGCGGCGCTGCGGGCGACGCGGGAAGCCGAGGTACGCCAGGGCAGCGATCTGTTGTCCTGCATCGCCGGCATCCCGCTGCCGGGCGAGCGGATCGATGGGCGCGTGTTCGATGGCAAGCAAGAGGCGGTGATTTTCCCCGGCGATCTGCCCGATGATCCAGCCGCAGCCCTCTTGCACGGGCGCGGCGCCGATGTGCGCAACGTGAAATTCCGCCCACCGCGCATTGCCGCTGCCGGCACACAGATCGAGACACCGGCCTGGCCGCACATCCGCCTCGACCGGGCGCTCGATTTCCTGATCGGAGATCGCTTGGCATGAGTTCGACCAACGCCCCGCGCAAGCCGCGCGTGTTCACCCCGGATGATCCAGCCGTCATCACAGTGCCCTCCGAACCGGAGGCGACCGCAGGCGCCACTCCGCCACCGGCCGCCGGTCCACTCGTTCTGCCGGGCCGCGCCGACGTCGCTCGTGGCTTCGGCTGGGGAACTCTGTTCCTGTCGGCCGTCGTCAGCCTCGCGGTCATGGCGGCCGGCGTCTGGTTCACCCGCTTCGTCGCGGTGGCGCTGGCCCGTGACGACTGGGTCGGCACCACTGCAACCGTAATCCTGGGCATTGGCCTGTTCGCGGGGATCGTCATCCTCGGCCGCGAGATCGTCGGCATCTGGCGCCTGGGCCGGCTTACGGGTCTGCGGGCTGCGGCCGACACGGCGATCGCTGCCCGCGACGTGAAGGCCGAATCGGCCGTGGCCACGCGCCTCGCCGCGTTGATGGCGGAACGCACCGACCTCGCCTGGTCGCTCGCCCGCTTCAAGGAGCACCAGCGTGACATCCGCGATGCGGGCGAGATCCTGGCGCTGGCCGACCGCGACCTGATGATGCCACTCGATATCCAGGCGCGGCGCGTGATCCTGGCGTCGGCCAAGCGCGTCGCAACCGTGACGGCATTGTCGCCGCTGGCGCTCATTGCGGTCGGCTTCGTTGCCTTCGAGAACTTGCGCATGATGCGCAGCCTCGCCGCGCTCTATGGCGGGCGCCCCGGATTTCTCGGCAGCCTGCGCCTCGCCCGCCTCGTCGTCGGCCACCTGATCGCGACCGGCGGCCTCGCACTCACCGACGATCTGCTGGGGCAGTTCCTTGGCCAGGATGTGCTGCGGCGGCTATCGCGGCGGCTCGGCGAGGGTGCCTTCAACGGCGCGCTGACGGCGCGGCTCGGCACCGCGGCCGTGGAAGTGACACGGCCGTTGCCCTTCATCGAGGCGACACCGATCCGCGCCCGCGATTTCGTCGCCGAACTGTTCCGCAAGGCTCCCGATACGGTCGAGCCGCCGGCGAAAGCCAAGTAAAGGCACTCAGCCGCGTTTAGGCTCGGCAAGGCGATGGCCCCACGTCCCGGCGAGGGTATCGACGCGGCGCAGGATCGCGGGCTGATGGCGATCTTCGTGCGTTGCGAGCAGCCACGAGACGAGCCCGCCCGCGGGCCGCGCCGTATACCAGCTGAGGGCAGCCGACAGCAGCAGGCCGAGCAGGATCGGCGCGGTCCACGCCATCAGGCTGTAGGATACGATGTAGCAGACCGTGGCAGCGCCAGCGCCAAGCAGCAGATGCCAGCGGTGAAACGACAAGCTCTCGCTGAAGGTGATGCGCCCATCGTCGCGCCGCTGGGACGCCCAGCCGGCATCGCGCCCGGCCAGGATCTGCGCCACCGCCGCCGTCTGCGTCACCATCAGGATCGGCGCGAACAGCATCGACAACAGCGTCTCGTAGAGCACCCCGCATGTCACGCGCAGTGCGCCGCCCGGATCGGCCGATCGGCGTGCGCGCTCAATCTCAAGGATCAGGCCCAAGGCTTTCGGCAGCAGCACGACAGCCATGGTGGCGACGAACAGGCGAAAAGCAGCGCCCGGATCGATCACCGGCCAGATCGGGATCAGCGATTTCGAATCCTGGAAATAACTTGGCACCAGCTGCTGGCCCTGCAGCGCGAGAACGAGGCCGACAACCAGAGAAGCAGCCCAGATCGCCGACACCACATAGGCGCAGATGCCCATGCCCAAATGGATGCGCCCCATCGGCGTCAAGCCGGGCTTACCGACGATCGCCAGATGCTGGAGGTTGCCCTGGGCCCAACGGCGGTCGCGCACGGCGAGATCGACGAGGCCGGGCGGCGCGCCTTCGTAGGATCCCTCGATGGTTGGCGCCATGTGCACCTCCCAGCCGGCGCGCTGCAGCAGTACCGCCTCGACGAAATCGTGGCTCAGGATGTTGCCGCCGAACGGGGCCGCGCCCGGCAGTTCCGGCAACCCGGCCGCGCCGGCAAAGCCGCGCGTGCGGATGATGGCGTTATGACCCCAGTAATTGCCCTGGTGGCGGTGCCAGACCGCGAGCCCCATCGCGACAGCTGGACCATAGGTGCCGGCCGCAAACTGCTGCAGCTTCTGGAAAATCGTGCGCCCGCCAACGAGCCTCGGCACGGTCTGGATCAGGGCCGCACGCGGTCGCCCGGCCATGGCGACCTGCAAGCGTACTAGCGTATCGCCGGACATGATGCTGTCGGCATCAAGGATCACGAACGTCTCGTAGCTGCCGCCGAAACGGGCAAGCCACTCCTTGATGTTGCCGGCTTTCTTGGCCGTGTTCTGGTCCCGTCGGCGGTAGTAGAGCGCGATGCGATCCGCCAATTGGTTGCGCAACAGAGCGTAGGCTGCCGCTTCGCGGGTGCCGACTTCCTCGCCCCGCGTATCACTGAGTACAAACACGTCAAAGCGCTTGGTTGCACCGCGTCGGGCCAGATCTTCCGTGATTGCTTCGATGCAGGCGGCAAGTCGCGCGGGAGCTTCGTTGTACACAGGAAACAGCAGCGCGGTGCGCCCCGGGTCCGACAATGCGGTTGAAGCGGGCGGCAACTCGATCGACAGGTCGTGGTCGCGGGCGAACAACGGCAGAAAGCCCATCGCGGCCGACAGCGAGCCGATCGCGATCCAAGCAAAGGTCAGCGTCGAGAGGATCAGGAACAGGAACTGCACCGGCGTCATGCGCACGAACGACAGCACCGCGTACAGTTCGCTTGCGAACGCGCCGGTCAGCAGCGCAGCCCCAAACAACAGCGCCATCCGCGGCACCCACAAGACAGGTTCCCACTTCGGTTGCAGCGCTTCCGGCGGCGAAGCAAAATTCTGCTCCGCCACTGCGAGATTTTGTTCAACCGGCAGCCAACATTGACCCGCGTCGCGCGGCGCGACTGATCCGTCCGCACTCATGCTTTGGTCCAGCGATAGAGCCAGTTTTCCGATACCGGCTGTTCGTTGTTGCGCAGAACGAGACGCAATTCGATCAGTTCACTGCCGCCGGCCTGGAGCTCGAACGTGCAGCGCACGCCGCCGATCTCGGCATGGCGCTGAACCGCGACGTTGGTGAGGGTGCCGGCACTCGCCGACACGTCCGCCACCGGCGGCTCCTTGATGTCCTTCAGACCTGGCCCGTCGAAATCGACAGCGAACAGAATAGCCCCCTTGCGGCCAACTGCGACGCGGGTCTTGCGGACGCGGCCTCCCGTCCAAGCGACGGGCACGGCATCGCCCCAATGCAGGCGATAGGCCAGGCGGAACGGCTTGTCCGCTTCCAGCGCCCGGGCCGGCCGCCAGAACGCGATTATGTTGTCGTGGATCTCCTCCTCGGCCGGGATCTCGAACAGTTCGACCGCGCCTTCACCCCATGCGCCCTTTGGCTCCACCCAGGTGGTCGGGCGGCGTTCATAGCGCGCTTCGATGTCTTCGAAATTGCTGAAACTGCGGTCGCGCTGGCTCAGACCGAAGCCCTTCGGATCGCGATCGACGAAGGCGCTGGTCTGCAGCTTGCGCGGGTTGACCAGCGGCCGCCAGATGCGCTCGCCGCGACCATTCAGGATGGCCAACCCCTCGCTGTCGTGCACGGAGGGGCGGATGTCGTGGCCGTTGCGGCGGGAGGCCGCCCCATGCAGAAACATGCTGGTCAGCGGCGCGATGGCGATGTGCTGGATTTCGCGCCGCGGGAACAACGTCATGTCGACGTCGATCACGGTCGATACGCCCGGCTGTAGGACGAAGCGGTAGGCCCCCGTGGCCGAGGGGCTGTCGAGGAGGGCCTGGACCACCAGTTCCTGTACGCCGGCCCTGGGCTTCTCGATCCAGAAGCTGCGAAACAGCGGCACTTCTTCGCCGCCCGGCCGACCGACGTTGATCGCCAATCCGCGCGCCGACATGCCATAAATCTGATTGCGCCCCAGGCTGCGAAAAAAGCTGCCGCCGCGGAACACGACAAATTCGTCGAAGAAATCGGAGCGGTTGATCGGACCGTGCACGCGAAAGCCGGAAAACCCATAGGGGGCAGCACTGGGCGGGTTGGCGATCTTGGAGCCGATCGCGAACTGTGTGCCGTCCGCTTTCAGTTGCCGCGCCCGCCCATTGTCGAGGATGAAGATGTCGACCGGTGAATCGTAAATCCAGCCCAAAGCAAACAACTGCAGCTCGGCGTCGAGTTTCTCGCCGCGCCAGATCGCCTGGTCGGGCCGATACCGAATATCATGGTACTGATCAGCGGTCAGTTTCCCGAACGGTTCCGGCACCTCCAGTTTCGGCTTCTGGAACGGCCGGCCGCTGAGCGCCTGTGCAAGCTTCGAGACATGGTCGGGCGCAACCGGGTCGCCCAGCTCCGAGCCGCCGACCTGGGCGAATGCCGAGCCACCCCCAATGGCACGCGCAATGCAGCCTTCCAAAACCATCCAAGATGCAAATGTACCAAGTGCCGCGCGTCGGCTGACGCCGAAAGTGCTCATTTCGTCTGCTTCCGATGCCGTTGCCCGCCGCATCTCCATGAACACTGTTTGTGTCCTAGATGCGAAACGGTGGCGCGCCCGTTCCCACGCGTCGCTATACCCGAACTGCCCGATCGCTCAAGCCCAAAAGCGGTGCAACAAAACAACAAGTTGCGATCTTGCGACGCCGCTCGGCTTGCCGATGTTTGTCGACCGGCTAGAGTCGATCCGCAAATCGCCGATTACACCCGGATCGATGGTCGTGGATCGGCAGTAAACCAGAGGTCGTTCGCATGCCGATGCAAGAGCAGACCATGGTCGACGCGATCATGCACATGCGCAGCCAGATCGACCTGCTGTGGCAGGTTTTCGTGACCGTGCAGTTGGCACTGTTCGCGTTGATCATGATCTACGACGAGGCCGTCGACAGCCTCAACCGGCTAGCGCGGACGCTGGCCCTCATCGGTTTAGGAATTTTCAGCTACATCAATGGGTCAGCACTGAAGAACGCCTACGATCTGCTGGCCGCACTGCATGTCCAATACAAACTCGACTACGGCCAACCTGGACGCTTCCACGACGGCCTGTTGAAAGCATTCGTAAATGTCGACTTCAGTGGTCGCGAGACAATGATCCTATTGACGCACGGACTGGCATTCACGGTCGTTGCCCTCGCGTTGATCGTCCCGAGCTTCGTTCAACACCGGCAACTGCTACCAAAATAATGCGACCGTTCGCCGCATATTCAGCTCCTAAGTCATTATGAGGAGCCGCATTTGCCACAGCCTCACTGTGAAAACTGCAGCATTTATTTGCAGTTAACATACAATACTCAATTGCATGACCGGCAATAATATCGCTTGTACACACATGATCTGGTCACAAAAAAGGCAGTGGTCAAGCCGCTTAACCGTGTGCATGCTCTTACAGAAATTCCTAAATGCAATTCCGGCATGCCAAACCGGTGGTTGCAGTCAGTTGGGGCAGAAGCTGTGCATCGGGTGGGAGTGGCAGGTGGACTTCACGACGCGCGAGACTGAAGTGTTGAAATGGATAGCAACCGGCAAGTCGGACTGGCAGATCGGCCAGATCCTCAACATCTCGGACAAGACCGTGAACTTTCATGTTGAGAACATGAAGCGGAAATGCGGTGTTGCAACCCGCATCCAAGTGGTGGTGCTGGCAGTCAAGTATGGCGCCATTCTACCGCAAGAACTGATGCTCGAGGTCTCGAAGTCCACTTGACGGCAGCTGTGGTCAAGCAACCTTCATCGTTGCTATGAAGGGGGACCCAATGGGGCGACCTCGAGCAAATTTGTTATGCTGATCACCTTCTTCCACGAACTGCGGACTGCGAAAGTTCCAGTTTCGATTACGGAATATCTCGATTTGATGCGCGCGCTGGATGCCGATCTGGCGCGGCTGCGCATCGATGAATTCTATTTCCTGGCACGCACCTGCCTCGTCAAGGACGAGCGCTATCTCGATCGGTTCGATCGGGTGTTCGGACACGTGTTCAAGGGGCTGGACCTTGGATCGCAAGCCATCACTGCCGAAATCCCGGCCGAATGGCTGAAGACCATCTCGGAGTTGCATCTGTCCGAAGAAGACAAGCGAAAGATCGAGGCGCTCGGCGGCTGGGACAAGATCATGGAGGAGTTGCGCAAACGCCTCGCCGAGCAGAAAGGGCGCCACCAGGGCGGCTCGAAGTGGATTGGCACCGGTGGAACTTCGCCCTATGGCGCCGATGGCTATAATCCTGCCGGCGTCAGGATCGGCCAGAAGGAGAACCGCAACAACCGGGCCATCAAGGTCTGGGACCAGCGCGACTACAAGGATCTCGACGACGAAGTCGAGCTTGGCACACGCAACATCAAGGTCGCGCTGCGCCGATTGCGCAAGTTCGCCCGCGATGGCGCCCCGGAAGAGCTCGACCTCGATGGCACGATCAAGGGCACTGCCCACAAGGGCTACCTCGATATCCACCTGCGCCCCGAGCGTCGCAACACGGTAAAGGTTCTACTCCTGCTCGACGTCGGCGGCTCGATGGACTGGCACATCAAGACCGCCGCCGAGTTGTTCTCGGCCGCCCGCGCCGAGTTCAAGCACCTGGAGTTCTTCTATTTCCACAATTGCCCCTATGAGTTCCTGTGGAAAGACAATGCCCGCCGCTGGACCGAACGCATGCCAACCTGGGAAGTCCTTCACACCTATCCTGCGGACTACCGGCTGATTTTCGTCGGCGACGCGTCCATGAGCCCCTATGAAATCACCATTGCCGGTGGCTCGGTGGAGCACATGAACGAGGAGCCCGGCGCGCTCTGGTTGCAGCGCTTCACCGACGTCTACGAGCGCAGCGTGTGGCTCAACCCAGTCCCGGCCGACCATTGGGGCTGGACGCCTTCGATCCGCCTTGTCCGCGAGATCATGCGCCAGCGCATGTTCCCACTCACGATCGGGGGCATCGAGACTGCCATGCGCACGCTGATCCGCTGATGTGATCTGGCGCCACATTGATCAAATTCCGCTGCTACCGATTGACGTCCGGTTCCGCTTCGGCAACATGATGTCATGCACAAACGACTCATCACCGGTTCTCTCGTCGCCGCCAGCCTGCTTTGCGCAGGTTGCAGTGCTGACTCATCGAGTTTGATCACCGGCTCACTTTTCGGTTCGAAAGAAGCCTCGGCCGTCGCGGCAGGTCCAACCGAAACGCCAAGCATGCGGGCAGCGCAGGTGAGCGCTGTGTCGGCGCGGGCCGCCAAATGCGGTTATAACTTCGACCCGACGCGCCTGAAATCGAATTTCCTCGCTGCCGAAAGCGCGAAAGGCGCCAGCGTCCAGGACATGGCCAAGATTGAGAAAGAGTTCGACACGATCCGAGCAAAAGTCGCCGATACGATCACTCCCGATCCGGATTTCTGCTCGGATCAACGCACCCGCACGATCAAGGCCGACTTGACCCGCCATATGGCCGGAGACTTTTCGTTGGGTGTCGAAAACAAGAAAATCGACGAGCGTTTGTTGGCGAACGTCCCTCGCACTCGCGAAGTCTTGAATCGTGAATTCCTGCTCGATAGAAACGCGCCCAAAACTAAGCGGATCGAAGAATAGAGCAGGTCGACGAACGGGCGATTCGGGTTGCAACGGCATGGCTTTGCGCTTGCTGAGCGGCAATTTGGAAGCGCTCGGGCGTCATTTTGATACAGGACGCTAAGGACTGCTGTCGCGCTGATCAACGCCCCCCCCCGCAGGCGCTGCAGTCTCCCGTTGGTTTCGCGCATGCGGTGCGCTTGGTTAGCGCAAGGGCAGCGGATCGGGCACAGTGACCGTCCGCTATGCGGCGATCCTCGGCGAGCCTTCATTCCAGTGCTTTCGCGCCAGATCGTTTGCTGGCATGCGCCTTGCTCCCTCGAACAAGAGCGTCGCTTCTCGCGAACGCACTGTCGCGGGGAATGTTCAATGGCCGGCCTCACAAGTGGTTTTGAGACGACATCGAAATTCGAGTACGCAGTCTTCGACGCTGACCAGAAGGCGACACAGCATTCCGATCTGGCCACCACCAGCCATGCGAGTGAGCCTGCGATAACGTTCGCCCTGGTTTGCGATCTCGATGGCTTCGAAGCCCTGGAAGCGGAGTGGGGCGCGCTGTTCGAGCGCGCGGGCCGGGCCGATCAGGTGTTTCAGACGTTTGGCTGGAACTGGCACTGGGCTCAAACCTTCCTGGACGCCGATCAGACGGGTGGTCGCCGCTGCCCGATTGCGATTCTGACCGGCCACAGGGACGGACAACTCGTGACCGTGTGGCCCTTGGTGCTGCAGCGTCGAAACGGCATGCGCGAACTCGCCTGGATGGGGGAGCCCGTCAGCCAGTACGGCGATATCCTGGTCGACCCGGTCGTTGCCAACCACGCCACACTCCTGCTGGACGGGTGGACTTACCTATGTCGGCAATTGCGGCCGGACCTCGCCAGGCTGCGCAAAGTCCGCACAAGCGCAACCATTGCGCCACTCCTGGCGTTCCTTGGCTCGATGCACACGGTGGTATTAGAAGCCCCCTTCATTGACCTCACCAGGATGAAAAGTTTTGCCGCCTATGAAGAGCGCTTCTCAACGCGATCCAGGCGCAATCGTCGCCGGCAAATGCGGCGGCTGGAGGAGGCGGGTCCTGTCACCTTCAAACATCTCGATCAGGGCGCTGAAGCGGAAGCCCTGGCGGGCGTGGCCATCGAGATCAAACGGCGCTGGCTGATCGATCGTGGTCATGTGTCGCCGGCGCTCGCCGACACACGCATGGCGCGCTTCATGCAGTCCGTCGCCGGCAGCTCGCGCCACCGCAACGGCACGCGTGTGTCCGTGCTTCTGTCAGGCACCACGCCTGCCGCGGTGCAGATCGGGTTCACGGCGAAGAACACCCGCACCATGCACGTCATCGCGTACGATCGCGCGTATGAAAAAATGGCCGCCGGTGCCCTCCACTTGGAAGAAGCCATTCGTCACGCGCTGACCGAGGGCTTGGACCGCATCGATCTGCTGGCGCCGAAGGCCGACTACAAGAAGGAATGGGCAGACGGCGCGGTCGGCGTTGTCGACCATGCGATCGGCCTCACCATCATTGGCCGCCTCTATGCCCGCCTCTATCTAGGTTACGTCCGTGAGCGACTGAAGGAAGCAGTGGAGCATCTGCCGCAATCGGCGCGACAGATGCTGGTCAGGTCTCATTTGCGAGCCGCCGCCCGGCGCATCCTCGCCTTGTTCGGCCTCGGCTGAGGCCGACCGTTCGGCTACTTCTGGCAGAACGTTGCGGTCACGAGGCAGCGATACTCGGTGCCAAGCGGACCAAGGTTGAGATAGACGTCACAGCTGACGGTTTCGTTGCTTTTGATCAACGGCTTCGCCGCCCACTTGCGCTTTTTCACCTCTACCTGGGCATACTCGTCGAGTTTCTCGCGCGCATACCGGGTCGCCCCTTCCGTGCCGAATGCCACGTCGGACAGGGGTAATCGAAAGCAGTTCGCCGGCAGAACGGGCTTTGCCTTGGCGGCGCTGGCTGCGGCAGCCGTTGTCACCGCGGACGGGGCGGCTGCTGCGACCGGTGCAGCGGGAGCCGCTGCCGGCGGCGCAACTGGCGCCGTCTGCGCACCGGCCCCCAGCGGCATCAGCGTTGAAAGCGCCACCGCTGCAACCATCATCGTCCGCATGTCATTCACCCTGCTGCCGCTTGTTTTCCGGATTCAAACACCGCACGCTCGAGCTTCAGCCGCTCGGCCACCAGGAACGCCAGCTCGAGCGACTGATCGGCATTGAGGCGCGGATCGCAATGCGTGTGATAGCGCGCCGACAAATCCGATTCCAGAATGGCGGTCGCACCGCCCGTGCACTCGGTCACATTCTGGCCGGTCATTTCAACGTGCACTCCGCCCGCATGCGTGCCCTCGGCACGATGCACGGCAAAGAACGTCTCGACTTCACCGAGAATACGATCGAAGGGGCGGGTCTTGTAGCCCGATGCAGCGGTGATCGTATTGCCGTGCATCGGATCGCAACTCCACACCACGATGCGTCCAGCCTTCTTCACGGCGCGGATCAGCTTGATCAGCTGCGTACGCATGGCATTGAAGCTGACATCGTTTCTGTCCTTGTCGGCACCGAAGCGGCAGATCAGCGTCATGCGCCCGGCCTCGTTCTTGGGATCGAGCAAATCGAGCAGCCGCAGCAGGCCATCGGGCTCCAGCGTCGGCCCGCACTTGAGACCGATCGGGTTCTTGATGCCGCGGCAGAACTCCACGTGGGCATGATCGGGCTGGCGGGTACGGTCGCCGATCCACACCATATGACCGCTTGTTGCGTACCAATCGCCGCTGGTCGAATCGAGCCGGGTCAGCGCCTGCTCGAAGCCGAGCAGCAACGCCTCGTGGCTCGTGTAGAAATTCGTGGTCTTCAGCTGCGGGGTGGTGTCGGACGTGATCCCGCAGGCCCGCATGAATCCCATGGTCTCGGCGATGCGATCGGCCAGTTCCTGGTAGCGATGGCCTTGCGGGCTGTCCTTGACGAAGCCCATGTTCCACTGGTGCACGCGTTCGAGGTCGGCATAGCCGCCCATCGCGAATGCGCGGATCAGGTTCAAGGTCGCCGCCGACTGCCGGTAGGCCTCGATCTGGCGTTGCGGGTCCGCCGTCCGTGCAGCTGCCGTGAACTCGGGTCCGTTGATGATGTCGCCGCGATAGCTCGGCAGCTCGACGCCGCCCTTCTTCTCCACCGGCGACGAGCGCGGCTTGGCGAACTGACCCGCGATCCGGCCGACCTTCACCACCGGCGAGCCGCCCGCGTAGGTGAGGACGACTGCCATCTGCAGGAACACACGGAAGAAGTCGCGGATGTTGTCGGCGCGGTGCTCCAGGAAGCTTTCGGCACAGTCGCCGCCCTGGAGCAGAAACCCGTTGCCATGAGCGACGTCGGCAAGCGCGCGCTTCAGCTGGCGGGCCTCGCCTGCAAAAACCAGCGGCGGAAACGTGCCAAGCTTCTCCTCGACCTCGGCCAGCGCCTTGGGATCCGCAAACACCGGCGCCTGCTCGATTGGCAACCTTCTCCAGCTCTCGGGCGTCCAGGGCGCTGGCATTGTCGTCATCTCCTCAAGGCACACAGTTTATAAAGTCGTAACCGTAGCGGCCGCGTCTTTCCGCCGCCCGGTGTCAGCTCGACAAGCGCGCTGTAATCGCAGCCAGCGCCGCTTCGGCCCTGGCGGGATCGGCACCACCCGCCTGGGCGAAGTCGGGACGACCGCCGCCGCCCTTGCCGCCAAGCGCCTCGGCGCCGACCTTCACCAGGTCGACGGCGCTGATCTTCACCGTGAGGTCGCCCGTCACGCCGACGGCCAGACCGGTCTTGCCCTCGGCCGACACGCCGACCATGGCGACAACGCCGGAGCCAAGCTGGGCCTTGCCGTCATCGACGAGACCGCGCAGATCTTTGGGCTCCAATCCGTGAACGACGCGGGTCAGCAGTTTCACCGTGCCGATCGTGGTGACCGAGCCGGCCGCACCCGCGTTTGCGCTGGTATCCGCAGCCGCCCGCGCGCCGCCCCCGAGTGCCATCTGTCGTTGCGCGTCGGACAATTGCTTTTCGAGCGTTCGCCGCTCCGCCAGCAATACTTTGACGCGCTCCACCAGTTCCTCCGGTCGCGCGCGCAGCAGCCCGGCGGCTTCCCGCACCCGTTCGTCCTGCGTCAATAGATGCGCGCGCGCGCCATCACCGGTCAACGCCTCGATGCGGCGCACGCCGGCCGACGATCCGCCCTCGGCCAGGATACGGATGAGGCCGATGTCGCCAGTGCGGGCGACATGCGTGCCACCACAAAGCTCGATCGACCACGGCTTGTTGGGCCGCCTCGCATCATCGGGCAGTCCCATCGAGACAACCCGAACCTCGTCGCCATACTTCTCTCCAAACAGCGCCATGGCGCCGGTTTCGCGCGCATCTTCGAGCGCCATCAGCCGAGTTTCAACGGTCGAATTCTGCGCTGTGATGGCGTTGGCCAAGTCCTCCACGCGACGGAGTTCTTCGGCGTTCATCGGCTTGGTGTGGGAAAAATCGAACCGCAGCCGATCTGGCCCGACGGAGGAGCCCTTTTGCGCCACGTGATCGCCCAGTACCCGGCGCAGCGCCTCGTGGATGAGGTGGGTGCCAGAGTGGTTGGCGCGTGTGGCCTGCCGGCGCTGATGATCGACGGTCATTTCGACGGCATCACCAACCTTGAGCGGCGCCCCCTCGAGGACACCCGTATGCACGAACAGTTCGCCGAGCTTCTTGGCGGTATCGCTAACGCGCAGCAGTGCGCCCTGCGGCCCTTTGATCACGCCATGGTCGCCCTGTTGCCCCCCCGATTCGGCGTAGAACGGCGTTTGGTTGACCACGATCGACGCGGTGTCGCCGATCTTCAGCGATGCTACTTCCTTGCCATCCCGAACGATGCCGACGACCACTGCCTCGGCCGTCTCGGTATCGTAGCCGAGAAACTCGCTCGCCCCGACCCGCTCCTTCAATTCGAACCACACCGTTTCGGTGGCGGCCTCTCCCGACCCCTTCCAGGCCTTGCGGGCTTCGACCTTCTGTTTCTCCATGGCGACAGCGAACCCCGCCGTGTCGACGGCGATGCCGCGCGCCCTCAGCGCATCCTGGGTCAGATCCAGCGGGAAGCCGAACGTGTCGTAAAGCTTGAACGCGGTCTCGCCCGGCAGCGTCGCGCCCCGGCCCAACGTGGTGGTCGCCTCCGAAAGCAGCCCAAGGCCACGCTCGAGCGTCTTGCGGAAGCGACGCTCCTCGAGCTCCAGTGTTTCGGTGATCATCGGCTGGGCGCGCACGAGTTCGCCGTAGCTTTCGCCCATCTGTCGCACCAGCGCCGGCACCAGACGATGCATGAGCGGATCCTTGGCGCCCAGCAGATGGGCATGCCGCATGGCACGTCGCATGATCCGGCGCAGCACGTAGCCGCGCCCCTCGTTCGATGGCAGCACGCCGTCGGCGATGAGGAAGCTCGATGCCCGCAGGTGGTCGGCGATGACACGGTGGCCGGCCTTGTGCTCGCCCTTGGCTTCGACCCCCGTCGCCTCGACCGAGGCTGCGATCAGTGCCTTGAACAGATCGGTTTCGTAGTTGTCGTGCGTTCCCTGAAGAACGGCCGAGATGCGCTCGAGACCCATGCCGGTGTCGATCGAGGGCTTTGGCAGGCTGATGCGGTCGCCGGGCGCCCGGCTCTCATACTGCATGAACACGAGATTCCAGATCTCGATGTAGCGGTCGCCATCGGCATCGGGCGAGCCCGGCGGACCACCTGGTATCTTCGAGCCGTGGTCGAAGAAGATCTCCGAACAGGGACCGCAGGGACCAGTATCGCCCATGGCCCAGAAGTTGTCGGAGGTCGCGATGCGGATGATCTTTTCATCCGCAAACCCGGTCAGCTTCTTCCAGATGAGGGCCGCCTCCTCATCGTCGTGGTAGACGGTGATGTAGAGCCGCTTCGGATCGAGCCCGAACTCCTTGGTGATCAGGTTCCAGGCGAACGGGATCGCGTCCTTCTTGAAGTAGTCGCCGAACGAGAAATTGCCGAGCATCTCGAAGAAAGTGTGGTGGCGGGCGGTATAGCCGACATTGTCGAGATCGTTGTGCTTGCCGCCGGCACGCACGCACTTCTGTGAGGTTGTGGCGCGCGAGTAGCCCCGCTTCTCCTGGCCGGTGAAGATGTTCTTGAACTGCACCATGCCGGCGGTGGTGAACATCAAGGTCGGATCGTTGCGCGGCACCAGAGGTGACGAGGCGACCACTTCATGACCCTGCTTCTTGAAGTAGTCGAGAAACGTGGCCCTGATCTGATTGACGCCGCTCATTGCGCTCTAGCCCTTGATGACGTGCTGCCCGCGAGATCCCGCACTCCGGCGCGCCCGCGAGTTCGACATCGCCTCGCAGGCGCGATTGCCACCGCGCCGAACGAACCGAAATGCCATCACTCCCGCGAGCGCAACGGCCCGGCGTTGTACCGGCCAGGGCCGTCGCTGTCCAGGAACGTGGCCGCCGCCCGTGTCAGCGCCGCCCCTTGCCGGCCTTCTGCGGCGCAGCGCCACCATCGAGATCGACATCGTCCGGCCCTTCCACGGCCTCGACCGCCTCGGTGCCCTCGGGTTGAGCCAGCATTTTGTCGACCAGCAATCCGGCGTTCTGCCGCACGGCTTTCTCGATCACGGCCGCGACCGCCGGATTGTCCTTGAGGTACTGCTTGGTGTTCTCCCGACCCTGGCCGATCTTTTGCCCACCATAGGCGAACCAGGCGCCCGACTTCTCGATGACGCCGCCCTTGACGCCGAGATCAACCAACTCGCCGGTCTTTGAAATACCCTCTCCATACATGATGTCGAACTCGACCTGCTTGAAGGGCGGCGCCACCTTGTTCTTGACGACCTTGACCCGGGTCTGGTTGCCGACCACCTCGTCGCGTTCCTTGATCTGGCCGATGCGGCGGATATCGAGGCGCACCGACGCGTAGAACTTCAGCGCATTGCCGCCCGTCGTTGTCTCGGGGTTGCCGAACATCACGCCGATCTTCATGCGGATCTGGTTGATGAAGATCACCATGCAGCCCGATTTCGAGATCGAGCCCGTGAGCTTACGCAGGGCCTGGCTCATGAGGCGTGCCTGGAGGCCGGGCAGGCTGTCACCCATTTCGCCTTCGAGTTCGGCTTTCGGCGTCAGGGCCGCGACCGAATCGACCACCAGGATTTCGACCGCCCCCGACCGTACCAACGTGTCGGCAATTTCGAGCGCCTGCTCGCCGGTATCGGGTTGCGAGATCAGCAGCTCGGCGACGTTGACGCCAAGCTTCCTCGCATAGACGGGGTCGAGCGCATGCTCGGCATCGACGAAGGCGCATACGCCGCCTTTGCGTTGCGCTTCCGCGATTACATGTAAGGCCAGCGTGGTCTTGCCCGAGCTTTCCGGACCATAGATCTCGACGACACGCCCCTTCGGCAGGCCGCCAATGCCAAGCGCGATGTCGAGCCCAAGCGACCCGGTCGACACCGCCTCCACATCGATCTGGTGATCGTTGGCACCGAGCTTCATGATCGAGCCCTTGCCAAACTGTTTCTCGATATGCGCCAGCGCCGCATCGAGCGCCTTGTGCTTGTCCATTGTGTCCCCTTCGACGACGCGAAGCTGTGGCGAGGTCATGTCGTTCACCCTATGGCATGAGTTGCAGATGAGCAATTGACCATATTTGTACACATTTTGTTCTCGTTTGTCTAGAACATTTTAACCACCTGTTTTAGAATATGAAAATGGCCTATGTTCCAGGCTTGTTCACGCACGAACAACCAGGAGGTGACCCTTGATGCCGCACGGCTATTCCGGCGCGACTCAACAGTGCGCGCCGGGCAGATCTCAGCGGCCGAGCTGTTCCTTGACCTTGGTCGCGAGCTGCATCAGAGAAAACGGCTTCTGCAGGAAGGCGAACTCGGTGTTGGGATCGAGCGTGTTCTTGAAGGCGTCGTCGGGATAGCCGGACATGAAGATGAATTTCAGGTCCGGGCGCGTGCGCCGCAGTTCCTTCAACAAGGTCGGGCCGTCCATCTCGGGCATGATCACGTCGCTGACCACGAGGTTGATGGTCTTGGTCGCGGCCGCAATCACCTCGAGCGCCTCGGCGCCGCTCGAAGCCTGCAGAACGTCGTACCCTTGGCGGCGGAGCGCTTCGGTGGCAAAGCCGCGCACGGCATCCTCGTCCTCGACGAGCAGGACACAGCCGTTGCCGGTGAGGTCGATCGCGCGCTCTTTCTTCGGCGCCTTTTGCTGCACGATTTCGTCGCTGTACTCGACGATATGTCGCGGCAGATAGACCCGAAACGTAGTGCCGCGTCCGACACCGCTTTCGGGGAACACGAAACCGCCGGTCTGCTTGACGATGCCATACACGGTCGAAAGGCCAAGCCCAGTGCCCTTGCCCACACCCTTCGTGGTGAAGAACGGCTCGAAGATCTTGGCCATGACCTCGGGCTTCATGCCATGGCCGGTGTCGGCCACCTCGATCAACACGTACTCGCCGACGACAAATCCTGGCTGCTCGATGCGCTGGCTCTCGCGCTCGGACACATTGCGCGTTGTGATCTTGAGCGCCCCGCCGTCCGGCATGGCGTCCCGGGCGTTGACGGCGAGATTGATGATGACCTGGCCAAGCTGCGTGCGGTCGGCCTTGACATACCAAAGATCGCGTCCCTGGTGGATCTTGAGGTCGATCTTCTCGCCGAGCAGCCGGTTCAGCAACACTGAGAGATCGCCCAGCGTCTCGCCGAGGGCCAGCACTTCCGGCTGCAACGTCTGGCGGCGCGAAAACGCCAGCAGTTGGCTGACCATGCCGGCGGCGCGGTTGGCGCTCGACTTTATCGCGATGATGTTCTTGTAGGCTGCATCGCTCGGCCGATGGGTCTGCAGCAGCAGATCGGAAAACCCGATAATGGCGGTCAATACGTTGTTGAAGTCGTGGGCGATACCGCCGGCAAGCTTGCCGACTGCCTCCATCTTCTGGCTCTGGGCGAAATTGACCTCGAGCGTCTTCTGCTCGGTCGCATCCATGACGTAGAGAACCGCAGCATCGCCACTGCCCGAGGCGCCACCGAGTGGGCTCATGACGATGCGGCGGGTGAACTCGCCCGACTCGCCGACCGTCACCTCCACGGGCGCGCCCTGGGCCTTCTGCGCCAGCACGGCTGCGAGTGCGGCCTCGATCGGCGCACGCAGCCCCCCCACTGCTTCCTTGCCGAGCAGCCCGAGCGCCGGCAGCCCCTCGACCTGGCCGGGCGCCAGCAGCAGCCGGGAGAATGCGCCGTTGGCGCTGGTGATGCGGCCATCGGCGCCCACCAGTGCGATGCCGAACGGCGCGCCGTCGAACAGTCGGGTCAGACGCTGGCTCGTGGTCTTCAGATTGCCGAAACCCGCGGTTTCAATCGATCGCTTCAGGACGGCTGCAACAAAGCCGCTGCCCCCCGGGCCGTCGCTGGCCTCGCGCTCGATCACGAGCAGGCGGCCAGGCACCGCCTCGCCCTGCTGGCCGATGAGATCAAGGTCGATCGTCTGCGGCGTACCGGTGCGGCGCCGGGCCAGCGACCGCAATAATTCTGCGCTATCGGCCGACAGCAGATCGGCCAACCGCAAGAAGCGACCACGCGAAGCTGGCGACATACCGAGCCAGTCGCTCAGCGTGCTATTGATGTGCTCGATCGCCCCAGCATCGCTAACCACCAACAAGCCAACGGGCATGGTGTCGTAGTGGGCAAGCGATGTCTGCACAGCGGCGGCCTGTTTGGCTTCGCGGATGCGTTCGGCGGTGATATCGCTCAGCTGCCACACCGCCAGTCGGCCCATACCGGCCGCTGCACCGCCACCAGCGGTCCACGGCTTCACACTCAGGCGATACCAGCGCGAGTGCGACACAGTCTCCGGCGCAGTAACGGCACGCACGAACTCAAATGTCTCGTCATGGGCGCGCCCCCGCTCCGCGTTCCGTGCCAACCGGAACAATGCCTGTACTGCTTTCGGATCGTGCGCCAGCACCTCCTCGAGGCTGCGCGGCACGCCGGCCCGCGTCCTGCCGAGGAAGGCCTGGAACGGCTGGCTCACATAGAGCGGACTGCCATCCCGGCTGGTGATCATCAAGCCATCGTCGAGGGCGCTGGCGGCTGCGGCCGCGAATTCGTCCTCGGTCATGCGGCCGGTGAGCCTGAGATGACCGGCGAGGGCGGCGAGGATGAAAAATACGCCGATCGTCGACAGCAGGGCCATCAGCGTCAGCACCACGGGCTCGCCCGAGCCCGAGGCCAGCAGCGCAAACACGCCGACGGCGCCCCCGGCGAGGGTCAGCGCAAGGGTCAGGAAGCCGCCGCCACGCAGCACGGCCATAGTCTCGTCGTTCACCAGCGGTGTGGTGCGTGTCGTCGACCCCTTCATGCGGTGCAGGCTAGCGCGATTCGAAGCGATCACGGAGGCGAGCTCGTGGCCGAACATGCGAATCTGGTGCCGCGCGGCCGGCGCCCGCGCTTCAACCGCGCGCGCCACCCGGAGAATTTTTTCCTTCAACCGCACCGCACCCGCCACCGCTTGACCTTGAACCGACACGCGCAACCTCAACTGAAATGCACCGTGGCAGTCTGGCACCACGCTACGGCCTCGTTGCTGTCAACAAATCGATCATCAGGGTTAAAAAGGCGCTAAATAGCGTCTATAGCTCCCCGTGATCCGCTGCGTCGTGTGATGGTCGGCTCTGCGAGCGGAGACATACTCGGGCCTACGGTGTCCTACCGGTGGCCCCACGAACCATGGGCGCGGATGATACCTCCGCGAGATGAGACGCATGTGGGACATTCTGTCGTGGCTGTTTTTCCTGATCTTCATCGCGGCCCTGCTCGTGGTCGGCGGACTGTTGGTGCGCGGCTATCTGACGACCGGGTCGCCGACGTCCGCCCTGACCGGTGCGCTGTTTGGTCCAAAGCCCGAGCGGCGCCTTGATGTCGTCGATCAAACGAACGTCGACGGCCGCCGCCGTCTGGTGCTGATCCGGCGCGATGATGTCGAACATCTCATCATGACCGGCGGCCCGGTCGATGTGGTGATCGAAACCAACATCGGCCAGCCACGTCCGCGAACAGCCGACGTTGTCGATGGCCCGGGCGTGGTTTATGCGCGGCCCGCCCGCACGCTCGGGCAGGCGGTCGGCGACAAATGAAAGATTTTACGGGAATGGATGCAGCTTGACGCTGATGGTCAGCGCCAAGCCTAAGTGGTCGCACTCACCACTGTCCGCGCATCAATCGGCGCGGAATACCCGCTCGCGGCGCTCGTGGCGCTCCTGCGCCTCTAGGCTCAACGTCGCGATCGGCCGAGCCTCGAGCCGCCGCAGGCCGATCGGCTCGCCGGTTTCCTCGCAAAAGCCATAGGAACCGTCGTCGATCCGGGCGATGGCGGCATCGATTTTCGAGATCAGCTTGCGCTGGCGATCCCGGGCCCGCAATTCCAGGGCACGATCGGTCTCCGAAGTCGCCCGATCCGTGATGTCGGCGTGCTGGCCATTGTCATCATTGAGCCCCTGGACCGTCTCGCGGGTCTGCCGAATGATGTCTTCCTTCCACGCGAACAACTTGCGTCGGAAGTACAGCCGATGCCGTTCGTTCATGAACGGCTCTGTCTCGGACGGACGGTAATCGGTGGACAGGATAATGGCAGATGCAATGACCTGCGATTTCTTGGCACTTGATTTCGCACTCGTGGCCGGCATTGACTTCGCCTTGACAGCGGGCTTGCGGTGTTTCACGCCCATCGTGGCCTCCATGCAACGCATTGTATGTAAGCGGACTGATTTCGCCTACCCATGCGTGCTCGGTCTTTTAAGTACCTGTTTTTCCAAGTCAAGACATTCAAGGCGTCGTTCACCAGACAGCGCTGATAAATTTATTTTGCGACAAATTGTCCTTGACTTGCCTGGCTGCCTCGCGGCCTGCGGCCAAAACCTGCAGGCGCCAATGACGGACGCGCGCAACGGCCCGGACTTAAGCGCTTGATGGTCGTGCGTGGCCGGTCTTAAGTGCACTGCTGAAACGGCCAAAGGGGAGTGATGTTGCCCGTGAAATCCAAGTTCCAAGGCACCGCCCGCTATGTGGCGACCGACGACCTCAAGGTCGCGGTCAATGCCGCCATCACGTTGCAGCGCCCGTTGCTGATCAAGGGCGAGCCTGGGACCGGCAAAACGGTGCTCGCCAACGAGGTCGCCAAGGCGCTTGGCTGCCCCCTGATCGAGTGGCACATCAAGTCGACCACAAAGGCCCAGCAGGGCCTCTATGAATACGACGCCGTATCCCGCTTGCGCGACAGCCAGCTTGGCGATGCACGCGTCGGCGACATCCGCAACTACATCCGGCGCGGCAAGCTGTGGGAGGCGTTCGAAGCGCCTGCCCGTCCGGTCCTGCTGATCGACGAGATCGACAAAGCCGACATCGAGTTTCCCAACGACCTGTTGCAGGAACTCGATCGCATGGAGTTCTTCGTCTACGAAACCGGCGACACGGTGACGGCCAAGGTACGCCCCGTGGTGCTGATCACCTCGAACAACGAGAAGGAATTGCCGGACGCATTCCTGCGTCGCTGCTTTTTTCACTACATCAAGTTCCCCGACGCGGACACCATGCGCTCAATCGTCGAGGTGCATTTTCCAGGCCTCAAGGGTCGATTGGTGAAGGAAGCGCTCAGCGTGTTCTATGAGCTGCGCGAGGTGCCGGGCCTGAAGAAGAAGCCGTCGACTTCGGAACTGCTCGACTGGATCAAGCTACTGCTCAACGAGGATATTTCGCCCGAAACGCTGCGCGAAAGCGATCCCCGCAAGGTGATCCCGCCCCTCGCTGGCGCACTGCTGAAGAACGAGCAGGACGTGCATCTGTTCGAACGCCTGGCATTTCTCACGCGCCGCAAGGGCGATTGACCGCGAGCGTTCGTTGCGATGGGATCACGGCTTCGATGGGCACTTTGGTCCATACCCACCTGCGCTTCCCCGGGGCAACGAACTGCGCACCACTGCGGAAAATGCGCTACGACCGCCCCATCAGTTGGGCGAGCGGGCCGGTCAGCAGTTTCGGCGCGCCGGTCTCGAAGGCCCCGATTTTAGAGGTCCGCAGGCCAAGCGTCCCCAGCATCTCGGAGAGCTTCACCGCGGCGCCCACGCCATCGATCACCGGCAGCCCGTGCCGGCGCGACAGATCCGCTGCCAGCTGTGCCATGCCCGCGCACCCCAGGATGATCGCCTCCGCGCGATCCTCGGCCTTGGCGCGCACGATCTCGGCATCGATCCGCCCGTGCGCGTCGCCGCCAGGCGTCTCCAGATCGAGGACCGCAACATTCGATGCCCTGACCCTGGCCTGACGCTCGAAGCCGTATTTGAGCACATTGAATTCCAACGCCGGCACCGAGCGCGCCAGGGTGGTGACGATGGTGAACCGCGCGGCGACCAAACTGGCAGCGATCATCGCGGCCTGGCCGATGCCGATGACCGGCGCAACCGCGCACTGGCGCGCCGCATCGAGCCCAGTATCGTCGAAGCAGGCGATGATGTGGGCCCCAGCGCCTGCCGCTTCACCGGTTGCGATTGCCTGCAAGAGCCCAGGCAAGCTCATCGCTTCATCGTAGTAGCCCTCGATTGAGACTGGTCCGGTCGACGACGTAACCGCCTCGATGATGGTGCCGGGGCTGGCCGCGTCCCGCGCCGCTCGCTCGATGCCGGCCGTCATGGCAGCCGTGGTGTTCGGATTGATCACACGGATTTGCAATTGCGTGCCTCCTTCGCCACTCTGCCGGGACGCCACCTTGCCAAAGGCCGTCACCGCCTTCCATAACGCCACCATGATGCCATTCAACGCCCTCGACGCAACCGACTTTCGCCGCTTGAGCCGGGAACGGCTGTTTGCTGAGCCGTCGCAAGCCATCTTCGATCCGCGCAGCGGGCAGGCTTGGGGTCCGAGCGACTTCGACCTCAATCCCGAAATGGTCGCCGACTTCGCGGTGATGGAAGCCCCCCGTGCCGCCGCCGTCCTGATCCCGGTCGTGGCCCGCGAAACGCTGACCGTCCTGTTCACCCAGCGCACCGCCAATCTGTCCAGTCATGCAGGCCAGATCTCGTTTCCCGGCGGCCGTGCCGACGACACCGACGCATCCGCGATCGCAACCGCGCTGCGCGAAGCCGAGGAAGAGATCGGCCTCGCCAGCGCCCACATCGAGCCCCTGGGCTTCATCGACAGCTATCGCACCGGCACTGGCTACCGGATCGCGCCGCTGGTGGCGCTCGTGGAGGCCAACTTCAGCTTGAAGCTCAATCCCGGCGAGGTGGCGGAAGTCTTCGAGGTTCCACTCGCCTTCTTGATGGACCCGGCCAATCACCAGCGCCATTCGCGGGCATGGCGCGGGCGCGAACGATCGTTCTATGCAATGCCCTATGGCGAGCGCTATATCTGGGGCGCAACCGCCGGGATGCTGAAGAATCTGCATCAGCGGCTGTTCGCGTGAGCGACTGCAACAAGCCGGGGGCGCGGCCGAGCAACCATGATCCGCATCGTCATTGAAAATCTCCTGCTGTTCCTGACCCCGACCCTGATCTACAGCGCCTATGTGCTGGTGCGGCGCCGCAGCGAGGGAAACACCGCGCCTATTCTCAGCGATGCGCCCCTGTTGTGGCTGTTGGCTGCCGGCGCCTTAATGATGGTGTCGACGCTGATCATCTTCGGCTCGACGACCGGCTGGCAGCCCGGCGAAGCCTATCAGCCGCCCGTCTACAAGGACGGCAAGGTCCAGCCGGGGCAGTCCGTCAGGTGAGACTTGACCGTTGAGGGGCTGCGGATGGCTTCGCGCTCGGCGTCACAGGTGCCCTTGTTGCGTGATGCGCCTTGGCTGCGCGCTGGGTCAACGCAAGCGGTTCTGAGTTGCCTGGTCGAGCGCGGCTTTCGGGCGCGCGTCGTTGGTGGTGCGGTGCGCAATGCCCTGATGGGCCGGACGGTGGCCGACGTCGACATCGCAACGGACGCCCGGCCCACACAAGTGTTGGCAGCCGCAGCCGACGCCGGCCTGAAGACCCTCGCAACCGGCCTGCAGCACGGCACGGTCACCGTGATCGCGCTTGGCCAGCCGTTCGAGGTCACCACCTTGCGCCGCGACGTCGAGACCGATGGCCGCCACGCCGTCGTCGCGTTCACCGATGACTGGACGGCCGATGCCAGTCGCCGCGATCTCACGTTGAATGCGCTCTATTGCGATGCCGACGGCACCCTGTTCGATCCGCTCGGAGGCCTCGATGATCTCAGGGCTGGCCACGTCCGCTTCATCGGCGATCCGCATGCACGGATCGCGGAAGACTACCTGCGCATCCTGCGGTTCTTCCGCTTCACCGCCGAGTATGCCGATGGTGCGCCCGACGGCGCGGGGCTTGCCGCCGCAGTCGCGGCGCGCGCCGGGCTGCAGAGCCTTTCGGCAGAGCGCGTCCGTGCAGAGCTGTTGCGGCTGATGGTGGCGCGCCGCGCGATACCGGTCGTCGAGACGATGGCAGCGCACGGCCTGCTGACGGCAATTCTGCCGGTTGCCCCCCGGCTTGGCGTTCTAAGCCGCCTTGCCGCCATCGAGACCACACAGGCGCTGGCGCCCAGCGCCGTGTTGCGGCTCGCAGCATTGGCAATCGTCGGGTCGGAGGATGCACAACGGCTGTCCAAGCTTCTGCGGCTGTCCGGCACCGAGCGCGACGTGCTGCAGCGTGCCGCAGAAACTGCGCCAGCTGGACCCGGACTGGACGAAGTTGACCAGCGCGCCGCGCTCTACCGGCTCGGTCGAAACGCGTTCCGCGAACGCATCCTGCTGTCCTGGGCGCAGAGCGATGCAGCCGCCGACGACAGCGAGTGGCAGCGTGTCCTCGGCCTGCCCGACCGCTGGCAGGCGCCCGATCTGCCGGTTTCGGGGCAGGACCTGCTCGATCGAGGACTGGCGCCTGGCCCCCGGATCGGCCGAATTTTGGCAGCGTTCGAAGCCTGGTGGATCGCCGAGGCGTTCCCCAACGACAGGCCCCGCATCGACGCTGCCCTGCAAGCCATCATCGGCAAAAGTTAAACGAACCGTTACTGGTCGCTGGCAACCGCGCTGCTGACGGTTTAGGTTGAAGGCAGTGGTCCCTTGTTGGAGTGTGTAACGGCCATGGGCGAACAGGTCGCGACCGACAGCTTGCCGGCGCAGAGGCGCGCGGCAACTCGGATCCTGCAACTCACGCTGGCTGCCGTCTCGCTTGTGACGCTGATCATGGGCCTCGCCATCAACTGGTTTGCCGCCAGCCTCGGCCTCAGCCCCGACATCGTCAACATGGCAGCGTTCGGCATGCTGCTGACGGCCATCGCCCACGCGCTGGCGCTGTATCTTTGGGACCAGCGTTAGGCCGCGGCCAATGGGGCTGGCAAAGCGCCGGGTCGGCACGCCCCAGTTCAGTGCGAAGCTCTTGGACAGACTGCAGATTTTTGCCATGGTTGGTTGCGAGATTGACGCGGTGGTTTTAACCTAGAGTGCAGGCACGCCCTGGTATTTTGCGGCCCGACGACGGAATGTACCTTCGGCCAGGGCCGCGCAACACACGCACCAAGACCGGAACGCACGCCATGATTTTCAATCCGCTCTATCTATTGGCGACCGCAGCCCTCGGCTGGGGGTTCAGCCTCGCGATCTACCGCCCGATCGCGCTCCGCAACAGCTGGCCCATGGGCATCATGCAATCGCGCCACCCGCTCTGGGTGAGCCTGCTCGGCACGGCAGCCCTCGTGCTCGCGTTCATGTACATCATCGGCGACCCAACGCAGCGCTGGCCGATCCTGCTGCTCGGCCTGCTGTTTTCGCTGTTCTGGACCGGCTTCCTGCGGGTTGCATCGCAAACAGCCCTGTTCCTTGCTCCCCTCGCAGCGATCCTGCTCGGCGTGCTGTGGGCCAGCACCGAAGGCGGTCTGCGCGAAATCCGCGACATCGACGACAAGATCATCGAGGGCGCGAAAAGAGCCGAGCAACGCTTCGAGGAGCGGCTGCGCAGTGCGCTGCAGAAGCGGCAGGGAACTAACGGAGCGACTGTCCCGGGACTCGATGAACGGCCCGAACCTCTGGCCGCCACTCCGACGCCGCCGATCATCCGGCCCGTCGCGCCGAAGACCACGCCCTGAGCATTTGATAGGACGCGGCGCGGGCCTCCAAGCCGGGCTGTTAACCGCACGCACGTTGTCCCCGCACTTTGGACGTACCCTGGCACAAGCGATGCAACGACTGCGGTTGACCACCCAACCGCAGGGACCGCAGCTCCGCCATGGCACGTCAGATCATCCCGTTGCCGGGGACCGCCCCCCGCCTTACCGACATCCTGGCGCCGGAGAACAACAGCTTCGGTGTGATCCGCCTCGCCATGGCGATTGCGGTGCTGGTGTCCCATTCCTACTGGTTCACGACCGGCTCAAAGACCGCCGATCCGCTGGTGCGCTTTACCGGCCACTCGATCGGCGAGCATGCGGTGCAGGTGTTCTTTTTCCTGTCCGGCATTCTCGTGGCACAGAGCCTGCTGCGCAGCCGCAGCGTTCTGAACTATGCCGTGGCGCGCGTCTTGCGGATCTTTCCCGCACTGATCGTGTGCGTCCTGCTCACCGCCTTCGTGCTGGGTCCGCTGTTCACCAGTGGCAGCCTGCTGCAGTACTTCACCGACAAGCAGCTGCCGCTCTATCTCCTCAAGACGCTGATGCTGTTCACCGGCTCGGCGCCGCTGCCGCAGCTGTTCCATGACCAGGCGCTGCCCGACGTCGTCAACGTGTCACTGTGGACCCTCAAGTACGAGGTCCTGTGCTACATCGGCCTTGGCACGGTCGGAGCGATCGGCCTGCTGAACGAGCGGCTGCGTCCCTATACGACCGCACTGCTGATCGCCCTTGTCGTCCTCGTGTTCGTCGGCCGCCCGAAACCGCTCGACACCTATACGTTCTTCGACAACCTGCGCTATTTCGCCCTCTACTTCTACGCGGGCGTGGTTGCCTACCTGCTGCGCGATCACCTGCGCATCAGCGGCTTGATCCTGGTGCCGCTGGCGGCCGCCTTCGTGGCCCTGATCGGCACCCGCTTCGGCGAACTCGCCTGTTGTCTGTGCCTCGGCTATGCGACGTTGTGGTTTGCCACCTTCACGTTCGGCCCCTTGCGCGCCTTCACCAACGACAACGACTATTCCTACGGCGTCTACATTTTTGCAGGCCCGATCCAGCAACTGGTCGTCGCGCTGTTGCCGGACCATGGGGCAACCGCCGTGTCGCTGCACGCGCTGCTGATCGCGGTGCCGCTCGCCGTGTTCTCCTGGGAGCTGATCGAACGGCCAGCGATCGGCCTGCGCAAGCCGATCCTGGCCTGGATCGACGCCAGGCTGGCGCCCTTCGTTGGGACGCCGGTCCCCGCGGTGGCGGCACCGTCTGCCCCGGTCGTCGTGAAGCCTGAGATTGCGACAGCCCGCATGACGATGGCGCTTCGCCGTGCGCCCCCGGTTCCGGCCAACGACCCGGGCGTCATCAAATGGCGGGGGCCACGCCGCGCCAAACTCGTCAAGCAGAAACCCTGAACACCCGCTCGCTCAGTTCAGCGCGCGCACCATCCACAGCGCGAGCCCCGGGACGACAACAACCAGCGCCAGCCTGATGACATCGGCGAGCAGAAACGGCAGCACGCCGCGGTAGGTCTCCCGGATCGGCACCGTTCGCGCGATCGACGAGATAACGAAGACGTTGAGCCCGATCGGCGGTGCGGTCAGACCGATGCCGACAACGATCAGCACCAGGATGCCGAACCAGATCGCCACCTCGTCAGGCGGCATGCCGAAATCAAGCGCCTGGATCACCGGAAAGAATACCGGCAAGGTCAACAGGATCATGGCGAGTTCGTCCATCACCGCGCCGAGCAGAATGTAGAACGCCAGCATCACGATCAGGACGACGTAAGGCGACAAGCCCGATCCACCGATAATCTCGGCCGCAATGGTCGGCAGACGTGAGAGCGCCAGAAACGCGCCGAAGATTTCCGCTCCCAGCAGGATGATGAAAATCATCCCCGACGTCTCTGCCGTCTGCCGCAACGCCTCGATGATGTCGTTCCAGCTCAGCGAGCGCTGTGCAACGCCGATGACGAGCATCGCGATCGCCCCGACGGCTGCCCCTTCAGTCGGCGTAAACACGCCGCCATAGATGCCACCCACCACCACCACCGCGACCATGATCGCCGGCATCACAGCCACGTCGACCACGGCAATCAGCAAGGCCAGGCCGGCAAACACCGCTGCCAGATCCCAGGCCAGCTGCCCTCGCACCACCTGCACGGCGACGGCAGAAAAAATCGCGGCCCCGAGCGCCTTGGGCCACCATGGCTGCTTGGTGCGCGGGATATCGATCACAGTGGCCGGGGGCGCCAGATCCGGATTGCGCCGCACCATGATGGCGATCGTGATGCAGTAGAACAGAGCGGCCAGCAGTCCAGGGATCAAGGCGGCCTGGAAAAGTTTGGCGATGTTCTGCTCGGTGGTGATCGCATAGACGACCAGGATCACCGAGGGCGGGATCAGAATGCCAAGCGTGCCGCCAACCGCTATGGTGCCGGTCGCAAATCCCGCGTCGTATTTGTATTTCAGAAGCTCGGGCAACGCTGCCCGGCCGAACGTCGCCGTTGTGGCAACCGACGAGCCGCAGATCGCACCGAACGCGGTGCAGGCGCCGATGACCGACATGGCAAGGCCGCCGCGAAAGCGACCTAGTGCCCCTTCTGCCGACTTGAACAATGCCCGCGCAATCCCAGCCCGCTCGGCCAGCGCTCCCATGAGAATGAACAGTGGGATCACCGACAGCGTGTAGTTGGCGAACTGGTGATAGGCATTGGTCTTCATATAGCCGAAGAACGCCTGCGCGCTCGACAGCTGGATATAGCCTGCCGCCCCCACCAGCAGCATGGAAAGGCCGATCGGCGCGCGCAGCGCAATGAGCAAGAGCATCAAGGCAAAGCCCGCGAGGGCCACGGTCGCGCCGGTCATTCTGTTCTTTTGCTCGCTTTGAACGTGACCAGGCGACAGGCGGTGATGACAGCCGTGACGGCCAGCAGACCACTGAGCGCGGTTGCGACAGCAATGCTCGGCCACAGCAGGATCTGCCGCTGCATCGTCGTCTCCTGGCTCTGGATACTGGCAAGGGTGCCAAAGACCAGGCAGTAGGTCATGTAACCGACGAAGACCGCATACACGACATCCCAGAACGCATCCAGAAAGCGGCAGACACCCGCCGGCAACCAGCTGGTGAACGTGTCGACCATGATGTTACCCCGCCGCGCCTGGGTGTAGGGCAGGTAGGCAAACACAGCGACGGCCGTTGCCATCTTCACATATTCAAAGTCGCCGTCGATCGGCGCGTTGAACATCCAACGCATCAGGACGGACGCGGTCGCGAGGATGGCAACCGCGATGGCCAGCAGGCCGCCGAGGATGGCGACCGCCCCCGTCAGCCGTTCGATCGCCGACGTCAGTGGGGCACTTGGACCGCCGGCCTCAACGGGTAAGTCTGGCACAGCCATTTACGTTGCTCGCAGTTCTGGCTGTGCCGCAGGCACGTACCGTCAGCTTGAAGTGAACCGGCGACCGTGAAACCGGCCGCCCTCTGTTCGGGCGAGCCAAGGTTACGACTTGTCGTATTTTGCAACGAGAGCTTTGGCCACTTCGATCAGCTTTGCCCCATCGAGGCCCTTCGCTTTGACTTGCTCGATCCAGGCCGCAGTAACGGGCTCGCAGGCCTTGATCCACTTGGCCTTTTCTTCCTCGCTGATGGCGCCGATGGTGTTGCCGCGCTTCTTGACCAGATCGAGCACGAGGGCGCCGGCTTCATCCCACATGGTACCTGCGCGGGTTGCGAACGCCATGCCGGAGTTCTTGTCGACGATCGCCTTATGCTCCGGCGACAGCCCGTCATACTTTGCCTTGTTCATGGCAAGGAAGAAGCTCGCAGCATACAGCGTCGGCGAGCCCGGGATCTCGGTGTGGAACTTGACGAGCTCATGCACCTTGATCGCCGGAACAACTTCCCACGGCACCACGGCGCCATCGATGACCTTCTGGGCCAGGCTTTCAGGAACCTGCGGCACGGGCATGCCGATCGACGTGGCGCCCAGCGCTTTCAGCGCTTCGCCGGCAAGGCGGGTCGGATTGCGCAGCTTGAGGCCCTTGAGGTCGTCCATCGTCTTGACGGCCTTGTTGGCATGGATCAAACCGCCGTCGTGCGCCCAGTAACTCAGGATCTTAACGTCCTTGACTTCGTCCTTGAGGTAGGTATCGGCGAATTCCTGGGCTGCCCTGGCGTTCACGATGCCACGACGAGCGCCAATGAAAGGCAGCTCGAAAACTTCGGTAGTGGGGAACCGGCCTGGCGTTGAGCCGGGCAGCGTCCAGCAGATGTCAACAACGCCATCGCGGACCTGGTCGTAGAGCTGGGGCGGTGTCCCCCCGAGTTGCATGGACCCGAAAATCTCGATTTTGAGCGTGCCCTTGCTGTCGTCCTCGATCTGCTTGGCCCAGGGCGCCAACATTTTGGCGTGACCGTTGGAAACCGGCGGCAAGAAGTGGTGCAACTTGAGCGTCACCGCAGCCTGAGCTGCGGCGGAGCGCGACAGGAACGGCATGCCCAACGTGGCACCCGAGCCAGCGACCATCTGGCGGCGCGTCAGTTTCACGAGTTTTTCTCCCCATTCTGCTTGTTCGTTGACACAGGAACACGGTCTGCGAGCTGGACGTCCTTGTGCCTGCCCACCCGCAACTTCCAGTCTTTCGCAAACCTAAGCAGGTTGCCGAAACCCAAGCAACAGTGAACACCAAGCTTGGCGACAGCAAATTCGCAGTGCCGGCGGCCAACCTTGCGGCCCAATTTCATGTCGTTTTTGCAGATCTGTATCGCGACAAACGCATGACGCGGCGTTAATCTTAGTAGGCAAGGTTCGAAAATACATCTAAAGCCCTGATCTGCCGAGGGAACACTTGAGTTCACGGCAATTTAAGCGGTATTCGGCATAGTGGCAGGAGGAAGAAGCAACGACAAAAGCAAAAGACCGCGCATTGCGCGGTTCCAAGTGTCAATGGGTCTGACGGACATCGGTTCGCCGATCAACAGTTGGGTGTCCCATTTGCTGTCCGGTGGATGGCACGAGACTTGGATCGACAGGGTGCAGGTGTTCGAAATTTGTCAGGGGTATCGAACGTGAAATCACGAGATTCAGCTGTTCGCTTGAAGCGCTTCGAAGCGAACGAGAAGGCTTGCAAGGTCGCCGACCTGGAGCACATGATCCGCGAATTCGAGCAGATGGCGGTCGATCTCGACCGGCAGATCAGCGCCGAAGAAGATCGCACGGGCGTCAAGGACATCGCTCATTTCAACTATTCGACCTTTGCCAAGGCTGCCGATCAGCGCCGTGCCAATCTGCGCGCTTCGATCGAGGGCCTGGTGGCCAAGCTTGACGCAGCTGTCCGGGAACGGGACGCGGCTCAGGCCGATCTCGACGCCGTCATGACCAGCGAACCACGCGAACTGGAACGCGGTCGCCGCCGGCCGGAACGCGTCGCTGGCATCGTGATGCGCTGAGGCGGCAGCCGCGAGCGTCACTGCACTTCACATCGACACAAAGCGCCCCACTTCGGGGCGCTTGCTTTTTGGTGCGACGGCATGAGAACTCTGCCGCCGACATGACCGATCATTCGACAGCTTGGCCGCCCGCAGGCACAGTACGCTCGCCAGCCACCGTAATGGCTCTGGCCGGCACACTTGCCGCGCTTTTGTGCGGCTGCTCCACCCAGTCCCTGCAGGCAACGCTGCCCAAGATCGGCGCCCAGTTGCCAGCGCTGAAGTCCGTGCCGGGCGAGCCGAGCCGCATCGATGCATCGCCCCAGGCGGTCTATGGGCTGATCGCCACCGGTGCCATGCGCTGCTGGTTCGCGGTCAACGGTCAATTGAAGGTTTCCCACGTCTTCCATGCCGATGTCGAACCGCCGTCGTCGGGCGGCGCGGCCGAGATTTCGGTGCTGGAGCGGGATCGGACCGGTGCGAAACTGTGGGGAACCCGCACCTTCAAGGTCAACCTGAAGGCATCAGGCGAGCAGACGACGATCGACATCGAGAACCTGAAAATGCCGGAAGTCGTGGCTGCGGCGATGCGCGTCGATGTCTTTCACTGGGCGCAAGGCGGTGTGGACTGCGAACTCAAGCCGGTCGAAGTGACGCCGGTCGCAGCCGTGCCGACCCCAGCCAAGACAAAGGCGAAAGTGAAGTCTGTAAAGACATCGCCGCCGCCCTGAAACAGCAAAAGCGCCTGCCTTGCGACAAGCGCCTGCAATCGAAGCGGCAAGAAGCGCCCCGATACTGCGGTTCTCAAGGACCGCGATATTCCTGGATGCGCGTGGCCCGCAGGCCTGGCAGGCCATGGCGGTCGATCGACCGCTGCCAGCTCAGGAACTCGTCCACCGTCAGCTTGTACCGCTCGCAGGCTTCTTCGAGGCTGAGCAAGCCGCCGCGGACGGCGGCTACCACCTCGGCCTTGCGACGGATGACCCAACGCTTGGTCTCCCGTGGCGGCAGATCGGCAACGGTAAGCGGGCTCCCATCGGGGCCGATTACGTAGCGCACGCGCGCTCTGAATTGCTGTTCGGTCATCGTACTCACAACACGGTTCAAGACCCAGCGTCACGATAGTACAACGCAATGAATTTTGATCTAAACAGTTAGGTAAAGAAACCGTGTTTAAATGCTTCATATTTCGCACTAAAATGAATTAAGAAACGATGTTTGTCAAGCGTGCGCCGGCGAACGTGATTACCAACCGAGGGGCCTTGCGTCGCTCGGCCGCCACGGCGAACAGGTCAGCGCTGATTTTGCGTGCGTCCCGTAAAAGCGGGTTCCTCGCCCTTGCATCGCCCCACCGTTCGGGCCACATCCTCCCTGCAGGTGGCAAGGGTCGAGTGCAGGATGTAGTTGCCCGACGGATTGCCGCCCCCGATCAAGTCCCGCGGTTCAACGAACGACGCCCCATGCCCTCGCAGCTCACGTCTTCGACGATCAATGCCTTTGCCTCTGGCACACGGCGCCCGCTGGTGCCAGGCCGCCAGCGCATCGTCGCGGCCATGTCGGGTGGCGTCGACAGCGCGGTCGCGGCAGCCCTCCTCAAGGCCGAAGGCCACGACGTGATCGGCGTCACGCTGCAGTTGTACGACCATGGCGAGGCGACCCAGCGCAAGGGCAGCTGCTGCGCGGGCCAGGACATCCACGATGCGCGCCGGGTGGCGGACCACCTCGACATTCCGCACTACGTCCTCGACTACGAAAAGCGCTTCGAAGCCACGGTCATGCAATCGTTCGCGGACAGTTACCTCGCCGGAGAAACGCCGATCCCGTGCGTTACCTGCAACACCCATGTCAAGTTCCGCGACTTGCTCGACACCGCCCAGGATCTCGGCTGCGACCTCATGGCAACCGGCCACTACATTGCCCGGCGCGACACCGCGCACGGGCCCCAACTCGTGCGCGCCGCCGACCAGGCGCGCGACCAGAGCTATTTCCTGTTCGCGACAACGCCCGTCCAACTCGCCAAGGTATGCTTTCCCCTGGGCGATCTGCAGAAGAGCGACGTGCGCGCGCTGGCGGCCGAGATGAAACTGCCGGTCGCCGAGAAGCCCGACAGCCAGGACATCTGCTTCGTGCCGTCGGGTCGCTACACCGACGTTATCGCCCGGCTGCGGCCCGGCACCGATGCACCAGGCGCCATCGTGCATGTCGACGGCCGCATCCTTGGTCAGCATGCTGGCATCGCGAATTACACAATCGGCCAGCGCCGCGGTCTCAACCTAAACAGTGCTGAGCCACTGTTCGTCGTGCGGCTCGATGCCAGCAGGGCAGAAGTGGTGGTGGGCGCACGCGAGGACTTGCGCACGACGGCGCTGTTGCTTAGAGGGGTCAACTGGCTGGGGCAACATGACGGTTTCGTGACGCAAAGCATCGACCTTCACGTGAAGGTTCGGTCGCAGCAGCCGCCACGACCGGCAACGGTGCATTTCCTGGCCAACGATCGGGCTATCGTCGAACTGGCAGGTGCGGAATTTGGCATTGCTGGCGGCCAGGCATGTGTCTTTTACTCGGATGGGACGCCACGGGCAGCGGTGCTGGGTGGCGGCTTCATCGTCGGCACGCAAGGTCCTGCGGCAGCGGGTACCAAGTTCGCCGGCCAACAAGAACCGCGTATGAGGAGTTAGTCTGGTGGCAGGCGAACAGATGAGGTCAGAAGCAGCACGGTCGTCGACAACGGCGCTTGCTGCACGGGCGCAAGCCTTCCTGCAGGGCCATAACCCGCAGATGGAGGAAACATCGATCCGCGCCGCCTATCGCCGCTGGGCGCCGGTGTACGACCGCACCTTCGGCAAAATCGCGTCGGAGGGTCGCCGCCACGCAGTTGAGATCATCAACCGCAGTTCGGGCCGCGTCCTCGAAGTTGGCGTCGGCACCGGCCTGTCGCTGCCAACTTACAAGCGCGATCTCGACATCGTCGGCATCGATTTGTCGCCCGAAATGCTCGACCTCGCCCGCGAGCGGGTGGCCGAACTGGCGCTCGCCAACGTTTCGGGCCTGCATGAGATGGACGCCGGCCAGCTGACCTTCGCCGACAACAGTTTCAACACCGTGGTCGCCATGTACGTGATGACCGTGGTGCCGGAGCCGGAAAAGGTCATGCGCGAATTGGCCCGCGTGTGCAAGCCGGGTGGCCAGGTGCTGATCGTCAACCACTTCAGCACGGAAGAGGGCATGCGCGGCTGGGTCGAGCGCCGCATGGCGCCGTTTGCCGACATGCTGGGCTGGCGCCCCGTGTTCGATGTGGAGCGGGTGATGGTGGCGCCGGACTTGAAGCTTGTGGAGAGCCGCGCGTTGCGCCCGCTCGGCCTGTTCACGATGATGCACTTCGCAAAAGCCACCACCAGCTGAGACCGGCCCGAGACTGACCAACGGAACGTGCCTTGACGGGCGGGAATGTGGTTTCTATAAGCTGGCGCGAGGCTGACGTGTCTTTCGACGCCGGCACACAATTGGTTTGGCGGGATAGCTCAGCTGGTTAGAGCGGCGGAATCATAATCCGTAGGTCCCCAGTTCAAGTCTGGGTCTCGCTACCATTTCCTTTCACGTCACTGATGCGAAGCACAGCTGGCGGCCTGATGGGCTGTCGGCCGGACCTAGTCAGCGGCGGGCGGCGACGGGGGCCGTGCCAGTTGCCCGTGTCGTGGTTGCCCGCCGCGACACGCGACGCTCAACGACCACTGTGTTCTGGTTGGGGCCAACCACGCTGCGAACCGGCGCCGCACGGGATGGCCGAGATCGGGCAGCAAGAATTCGCCGGCCCGCAAGCTGAACCTCTTCGAACGGCAGGTCCATCAACTGCGCCGCAATCTGCAGCTGCTGATCGGTGTCCGTGGTCAAGCCCTCGGCGGCAACCAGCGCCTCTTCCAGCGTCGGCGGCTCATGGCGCACGCGACGTGCGCCATACTTCGTCATCCATGTCGCGCCCATGTCGATTCTCCTCGGGACCACGACCAGCATACGTCAATTGCTGCATTGCACCAATTAAATGTTTTGCAATGCAGTACCGCCCACCATGGTCAGCGCACCCAAACCTCGACGCGGCGGTTGAGCTGGAGGCCGTCCTCCGCATCGTTGCAGGCGACCGGGGCCAATTCGCTATATGCCTTGATGCTGACGTTGCTTCTCGCGCCGCGCGCTTCCAACGCCGACATCACGGCACGCGCACGCCGCTCGGACAGTGCGAGGTTGGTGGAAAACTGGCCGCGAGAGTCGGCAAACCCCAGCAGCAGCAGCGTTTTGCCCTTGAGTTCGGGCGACTGCAGCATATCGCTCAGGCGCGCAACGTCAGCGAGCGCCTTGTTGTCGAGGGAAAATGACGCCGACTGGAACCGATAGGTCACAGACAAGCGCTGCGCACCCTTGAGATCGCCGATCAAGGCGCGCATCAAATTGGCGTCGAAGTCCTCCGGCGGCGCATTGAAGGCGCTGGCGATGCGCGAGGCCTGGGCGCCATAGTCAATCAGCTCCGGCGCCTGATCGATGAAATCGTTCTGCTTGATGATCGGCTGGGCGGCAGGCGACAACGCAAACGCGAGAAGGTTGCGCGCGAGCGGCTGTTGCGGCTCGCCCGATGTGTACAGGAACAGACGCCGGGACAGCGGATATTCCTCCGTCTTCATGCTGAAGACGCTGGGGACCGAGATCAAGCCGCAGGTCAATTGAATGTTCACCGGCTTGGCGTTGCGTTGATAGGCGATGCCAGCAAATCCGATCCCATTTTTGTCACGTGCGACCCAGTCGGACTGCTCGGCGTGGTTCTCGGTGCGCTTGGCAGCTGCCGCGATCTCCAGTTTGCGTGGCTTCAACACGATCTGGTCGAAGGTTTCAAAAGTGCCGGAGTCAGGCGTCGGCGCATAGACATTGATGCTGCCCGGCGGCAAGCCGAGGGCCGACCAATCGGTGATCTGGCCGGCGAACACCTTGGCGGCGTTGTCGAGTGAAATCGATCGCAGCCCGTTCTCGGGCGCGACCAGAATCTGCAGTCCATCGAGGCCGAGGATATGCTCGCTGCCGGGCGCCTTCAGGTTGCCCAGACCACTCGAAGCAAGCTTGTCCACTTCCTCTTTCTTGATGGCGCGCGACGACATGCCGATGACCGCGGTCTTCGCCTCGAGGTCCTTGAATGCCGTGGTCGAGCCATGGCGATGTAGCTCGACGGAGCCCGCGTCCGTGCCGCCAGCACCGAGCTTGAACGTGATATCCAGCGGATTGGCGCCGATCGACGTTACGACGGCAAGCTTGTTGCGCGTGGCATATTCCTGGATCAGTGAGGGCATCAGCTGATTGCCGATGGTATTGGAGCCGGCAATCGAAACGATGGATGCGGTGCCGCGACCGGCAACGGGTCCGGACGTGGCAGCGGCAGCCGGCACCACACGCCCGGACGCACCGGGGCAATCGCTGCCGATGCAGTCGAACCGCGTCGCATCGAGCGTCATGAGCCCGAGTGACTTCGTCAGAATTGTGTACTTGCCGCCGCCGAACGACTGGATCTCGCCGACGATCGAGAACTCGCCGCCCTTTGTGCGCAACGTCACTTCGGCCGCGGTCAAACTCCCGCTCATCGCGATTAAGGCCGTCATGGCAGTGGCGCCGGCCAATCCCGTATTCCAAGTCGCCTTCATGTTCCCAACTCCCCTGGAACCACACACGCAAACACTGCCGCCGACGCGCCCTCCGCCAGACGTAATTCGATCAGCGCCTGATCCTGAGATCTGGCACTGCCCCTCGCTGATAGGTGACCCTCGCCGGCACCGGTGTCCCGCATCGTGCCAGCGGCAAGATCCGCTGCTCCTGGCGCAGCGCGCCGGTCGGCTCGCGCACGAACACTTCGTAATCGAGCTGAATGTGCCCGCCGTCGCCGCACTTTCCCGGACCGGTTGCCGCAGCCCGCCGAATGAAGTCGAGCGCCATCGTCACCGTTCCGCCAGGCTGCCCATCGACGTGCCAGAACGTATAAACCTGCGCTCGCGCGCCACCGTTGTCGGCGGTCTCATCGATCGTACTGAGGAAGCCGTGGCCACGCCCCGTCGCCACGGACGCTCTGGAGGCTTCTTCGAACGAACCGGGGCGCGTGCGCGAGATAGGCCCGGCGCCATCGGCCACTGCTGCAAATTCAAAGGCCTGGAGATCGAGAAGTTCAGGCCCGCGCCATACCACCGCGATTTTCGATACGCGGGCAAGGTCGGGCGACACCACCGTGATGGCCTCGCGACTCCCATCGGCGAACTCGATGATGATCGCTTCATTCGAACCTTGAAACAGATCCAGCAGCAACACGCCCCGGCCGGCGGCATCGAGACGCCGGGTAAACTCGATCACCCCATAGCGCACGCTCCAGGGCTGGCCAGCGCGGCAGCCATCCAGGATCTGCAGATTAACGCGGCCGCCAGACAGGGGCGTGGCAAGGACGGGCGTAGTACCGCACGCTTGCTGCACACTGGCCGGCGGACTGGCCGCCACCAGAGATGCCGACTGCTGGGGCAGCGCGCTGCGCTTCGCGTCTGCTTCGGCCGCGATCCGTTGTGCTTCATCTGCCTTGCGGCGCGCGTCCGCTTCGGCGACCAGACGCTGTTGCTCCTCCGCCTTGCGCCGTGTCTCTGCTTCCGCAGCCACACGCTGCGCCTCGTCGGCCCGGCGTTTGGCGGCTGCTTCGGCCGCAATCCGTTGCTCTTCTTCAGCCTTGCGACGCGCGTCCGCTTCGGCGGCCAGACGCTGCTGCTCCTCCGCCTTGCGTCGCGTCTCTGCTTCCGCAGCCACACGCTGCGCCTCGTCGGCCCGGCGTTTGGCGTCTGCTTCGGCCGCAATCCGTTGCGCTTCTTCAGCCTTGCGACGCGCGTCCGCTTCGGCGGCGAGACGCTGTTGCTCCTCCGCCTCCGCCTTGCGTCGCGTCTCTGCCTCAACGGCCGCGCGCTGCGCCTCGTCTTCCCGGCGCCGCACGTCTGCTGCGGCAGCAATCCGTTGTGCTTCATCGGCCTTGCGGCGCGCATCCGCCTCGGCGGCGACCGCCTGCTGCCGTTCCTGGGCCAGGCGCTGCGCTTCCGCCAGCGCAGCAACTCGCTGTTCCTCGTCAGCCTTGCGCTTGGCCTCGGCGGCTGCCGTGACCCGTAGAGCTGCTTCGGCGCGGCGCTTGGCATCTGCATCGGCAACAATCTGCTCGGCTTCTTGCGTGCGACGCCGGGCTTCCGCTTCTGCGGCCAATCGTTGGGCCGCCTCCAGCTTCAACCTTTCCTCCGCGTCGAAGACGCGCCGCTGGGCTTCCTCGGCAACCCGCCTCGCGTCCACGGCGGCGGCCGCGCGATTCTGCTCGGTCGCATCGAATTCATGGGGTCGCCGAACCGGCAACACGCGCTCGTCTCGGAACAAGGCCTGGTCACGGACAGCCGTCGTCGAACCTGACTGTGCATGCAGCGCGGCCGGTGCCATGGCGACGAAGGCAACTCCAGCGGCGCCCGCGAGATTGAAACCGCGTGTCAAACAACGCATCGATCTACTTCCTCAGCCGTTAGATTGCCGCCACAGAGTCGCTGCACCCGCCATGCGACTGTGCGCGCTCATAGAGCGCAAGTGCCGCCTTAGGATCGACCGGCGTGCCCAGCCCCTTCTCATGGAGCGTCGCCAAGAAGCACATGGACATTGCATCGCCTTGGCCAGCGGCAAGCAACCAAACTGCGCGCGCGGTGGTATAATCGGGCTCCTTGCCATCGGCGTTGGCATAGAGCGTTCCCAGTTGCGACAACGCCCACACCATGCGCGTGTCGCCAACCGCATAGTCGAGCGACTTGGCGAGCCAATAGCGCGCTTCGACCCGGTCGACGGGCTGCCCGATGCCCAGCAGATTTGCCTCAGCCAGTCGCAAGGCGGCGTCGAGATCGACGGAACGGGCATCACGTCCGCGCGGCGACACGGCACCGGCTTTGAACGCATCGCCAACGACTGGATAGATGTTGCGTGCAAATTCGAGCCGCTGCGCATCCACAAGGCCCGGCGTGGACATGCCGAACCAGATCATCGTGCCGATCACGCCAAGCGCTGCGCCGGTCAAAAGCAGTGGCAAGCTCCGGAGGGCCATCATGAGACGACCCGGTCTGGAATACTGCGTCCGGGCGTCCGTCCGCACCTGCTTTGCAACCGGCATATCCGCCCTTGCCAGAATAACGGGCTGGCTCGGTCGCGGCTTTTCCTCAGTCTTCACCGGCGCTTTCGCCAGCGTATCAGGCGCCGCCCTCAAGGACGCTTCGAGTGTCGCGTTGGGTCGCACCGGCAGCGGCAATTGCATCGGGCTACCGTTGAGGTGCCCGGGTGATTTGCCGCTGACCATCAGGCTGGACAGTGTTGGAGTATCGGCCATGTCGGCCTTTGTCTTCTCCGCTTGCGGCGGTTGCGGCGCCGCAGTCTCGATGCGCGGGGCGATTGCTTCCAATGCAGCCTCGTCGGGCTTCCGATCGACCGTTTCGACCTTGGCAATTATGACCTCGACGGGTGTGATCTTGACCGGCGCCACAGGATCGGAGTCGATCGCGCCCGGCTCGAGCTTGGCGGGTTTACGGGTCGCGGGCGCCGGCCAGGCAAATTCGCCCTGCAGATCGCCCTTGGACAGCGCAAACTTGACGGAACTGCCGGCCTGGATTGCGGCCGCACCGGCAACATCAGGTCCAAGCACGAGTTGCACGCCTTCAGGCAACAGACGCACCTCGACCGGAACGTGCTCGCCCGTGGGCCAGCCTTCAGGCGACGAAGGTTCGTCACCCATTGTTGCCGGCTCGATGCGGAACATTGTTCCCTCAGGCAAACTCGACTGGCCGCGCAGCAACAGGAGCACGCGTTGCCCGGTCTTGGCGTCGCCGTCGGTTGTTGCCTCGATGCTGAGGTTTGTCATGGGGCGGCCTCGGTAAGTTCATGTTGCCGCCGCCGTATCGGCATTCCGTCGTCGCGGCTGCTCAACCGCCGGTGCCGCGCCGCCCACTGCTCGGGCTTACCAATCAGGGCCATGGCGCTGCTGTGCGACAAACCGCAGCTGTTACAGTTACTCATGCTACGAGACCCCGTTCGCCCTCAGCGCCTTGCGCAGGCACCGCTGCCAACACACGCTCCGCCGTCCGCGGCATTTATTTTGCACGGCCCCAATTTGCCTATGCAAACCATTGACGGCGACGCGACGCCCCCCTAGGGCCCCCTGCGGCAACTGTGGCCTTTGTGCGGTCGTACTGCGACATGTTCATGACAAAGTTTGACCTGAAGTTTGAATGCGCAACTTCTCTGATCCCATGGCATTTCTGCATCATTCGAAAACCGCATGGCGGCATCGATCCGTGCTCCCGTGCGTTGTGATCATCGAGACGGAGCGCGCATTTGGCGGCTTAAGCACGGGTTAACGTCCGCTCGGCATGCTGGTTGTTCGGGGCCATTCTCGAAGGGTGCTGCGATGACGCATTGGGGCAAGGCACTGGCGATGCGCGCGGCCGGGTTCATCGTCGCCTCGCTTGCGGCGACCAGCGCGCTCGGCTGCCCGCTGCCGCCGCCGGTCCAGAAGGACCTCGACATCCCGCGCTTCTATGGCGATGCCAAGGGCTCGGTCATCGACCCGCGGCAGAAGGCGCTGCATGACGCCGCAGTCGTTCCGCTCACGACGTTCGTTCGGGACGTGACGAGCCAGGCCGACAAGGCGCACAAGCGCAGCAAGCCCGCCGAGCAACAGGAAGCCGCATCCTGCGCGCTCGCTTGGCTGACGGCCTGGGCCAAGGGCGATGCCTGGCTCGGCCGCATGGCCCAGGCGCAGGCCGAGTACCAGCGCAAGTGGGATCTGGCCGGCGTTGCGCTCGCCTACCTGAAGGTGAAATCGTTTGCGAGCACCGAGCAGCGCCGGACCATAGAACCGTGGCTGATGCGCTTTGCCGATGCCGCTCGCGCCTTCTTCGATGATGCCAGTCACAAGCGCAACAACCACTGGTATTGGCTCGGCCTAGCGGTCGGTGCGACGGCAATTGCGACCGACAGCGAGCGCCACTGGCAAATCGCCCGCGGCATCATGACGGATGCAGCCCGCGATATCGCCGCCGACGGCACGCTGGCACTCGAACTGGCGCGCGGCGGACGGGCCTTGCTGTATCACACCTTCTCCGCGATGCCGCTGGTGACGCTCGCGGAACTCGCCCGTGCCAAGGGCGAGGATTGGTATGCCCTCAACGACGGCGCGCTGCATCGACTGGTCCATGTGACCGTCAAAGGGGTAGCGGAGCCAAACCTGTTAGAAGCGCGCGTGGGTGTGCGGCAGGACGCTGCGCCCTGGTCCGGCATGGCGTGGCTGCATCTCTATCTGCCGCGCTTCGCCGGGCGCGTCGGCACCATCCCGTTGCAGGACGTCAAAAGCGGCCATCGCTGGGTCGGCGGCGACACGCTGGTGCTGGACGCCGTTCTCAGAAAACTCGGGCCTGGCCTCGCGAAGGGCTGAGCGCTGCGCTGCCCGCTCTGCCGTGAACGCCAATGACGGGGCCGGCAATAGGCAGTAGACCAGCGGGCACCCGACCTATCGGCTGCCGTTGCCAAGGCCCTCCATGTACCACTATGCCACCTTCGTGCCGTTTCTCGCGGCAGTCTTCGCCGTCTCCCTGACCGGCGCCCTGTTTCGTCCGGGCCCCTGGTATCAGACGCTGCGCAAGCCATCGTGGACGCCGCCCGGCTGGCTGTTTGGACCGGTGTGGAGCACGCTCTACGTGATGATCGCGGTTGCCGGCTGGCTGGTGTGGCAGCGCGAGGGGTTGGCCCCGGCGCTCGCCATCTGGTTGGCGCAACTGCTTGTGAATGCCAGCTGGTCGTGGGTGATGTTCGGGCGCCGGCAGATCGCGGGCGCCCTCGCCACCATCGTCCTGCTCTGGTTCTGCGTCGTGGCATTCATCTGGGCGGCCTGGCCGATCTCGCCGACCGCGAGCCTGCTGTTCCTGCCCTACCTTGCGTGGGGCACCTTCGCCGGCGCGCTCAACTTCACGATCTGGCGGATGAACAGCAGCGTCAAAGCTGCAGCCTGACCACTCAGCTTACGCAAGGCAGCATTTCTTGTGCTTCTTGCCCGATCCGCAGGGACAGGGGTCGTTGCGGCCGGTCTTGCGGGCCGAGCGCACGAAGGTCTCACCGGCGCTATGATGGTGGTGGTGATCATGCCCGTGGTTACAGTTGGGACCGTGGACGTGACCGGCCTCGCCATGCCGGGCCAGAATGGCATCAGCTTCGGCACTCGCGTCTTTGCTCTGGTTCATCGGGCATACTCTTCGTGGAATGGAGACTGATCATAGGACAGTTCGTGGCCGGTTGACGAGATAAATGCCGAGCGCGACGAGGATCAGCGCCACGGCGAGGCGCCACGTCACGGGTTCGTCCAGCAGCAGATGCCCGGCTGCGACCGCAAAGATCGGCGCCAGAAACGAGAATACCGACACCTGGCTCGCGGGATAGGTATTGAGCAGCCAGAACCATACCGCGTAGCTCACGAACACCACGACGATGGTCGTATAGAGGAACGAACCGACGATCAGCGGCGACAACGAAACGATGCCCTGCTCGCCCACGACCCAAGCGGCAATCGATAAGAGCGGCGCTGCGACCACCAACTCGTAGAACAGGTTCTTTTCCGCCGAAATACCGCGCAGGCTGGTCGCGCGCACGACGAGCGTCGTCAAGCCCCAGAACAGCCCCGCCAGCAGGCAATAGAAATCGCCGCGCAGGCTCGCCGCCGTGCCGGTCACCGTCAACCGGTCGCTCAACCCCACGGCCAGACCGGCGAAGGCCGCCAGCAGCCCCACGATCTTGAGGACGCTCAGCCGATCGCCCGGCAACAGAAAATGCGCGCCGATCGCAACGAAAAAGGGCGCGGTGTAGAGGAACAGCACCCCGCGCGAGGCTTCCGTTAACGACAATCCCGGCCCGATGAACATGAAATTCACGGCGAACAGCAGGCCAGACGCGATTCCCGGCACCAGCGTGCCGTCGCGGGCGAACAGTGGGATGCCGCGGCAGGCGCACCACAGCCAGATCAGTCCGGCGGCAATCGTGCAGCGTGCACTCGCCTGATAAAGCGGCGTGATGCCGTCGTTGGTGACCTTCATGGCGACCTGATTGAGCCCCCACGACAGGCAGCACGCGACGAGGCACGTGACCGCGATCAGGTCCATGGGCCGCAGGACCGGCCGCGCGGTGGCGCCTGGGTCGTCGATTGCGGGCCGTTGCATCTCTCGTTGCTTCGCTCTCACTGCAAAACCACGCCGCGGGCGAGCGCGTTCAGCAGATGCTCCAATGTGGCAAGCGTCGAGTGGTCGAGAACGCCATCGACGCGGGCGGGGCGGAAATGCCGCTGGAACGCGGCGATCACGGTCGCAAACTCAGGACCGCTCGCCCCGGCGATGCCGACGCCGTAGCCGTAGGCCGTGAGCATGGCGCGGGCCGCATTGCTCGCTGTGGCGCCTTCGAGCGCGGCATCGGCCGCGCGGACCGGCACCGGCGGCACCCAATGGCCGACGCCCTCATGGGCGAGCCAGCGCCAGTCGAACTTTTCGCCGGGATCGATCTTGCGCAGCGGCGCCACGTCGGAATGGGCAAGGATATGCTCGGGCGCGATTGTGTGCCGACCGGCAATATCGCCGGCAAGGTCACGCACGGCGCGCATCTGTGACCGCGGGAACGCGTGGTAGCCGTCCGCATGCCCCGGGTTTTGAATCTCGATGCCGATCGACGCCGAATTGATATCGCATTCTCCCGCCCAGTACGACACGCCCGCATGCCAGGCCCGGTCGATCTCGCGCACCATCTGGGTGATGCGGCCGTCGACGTCGATCACATAGTGGCACGACACTTTGCTCTCGGGTCGCGCCAGCCAGTCGATCGCCTTGGCCGCGCTCGCCATGCCGGTGTAGTGCAGGATCAGCAGGCTCGGCCGTAAGCCGCGGTTGCGCGATCCCCGGTTGGGCGATGCCACGAGATCGGCGACAAGGCGGCTATCGGGCTCGAACGACAGGGCGTGCTGGTTGTTCACAGCCCGCGCTCCCGGGCGATCTTCTCGTAGGCGGCATTGATGGTCGCCAACTTAGCGCTCGCCACCGCCACGTAATCCTCCCGCATGCCGCGCCCCATCAGAGAATCGGGATGATACTTGCGCACCAGTTCGCGGAACCGCGCTTTGAGCTTCGCGTTGTCGACCGAAGGGGTCAGGCCGAGCACGGTATAGGGGTCGTCCGGGTCCTCGATGAACAGCGCCCGGATGGCACGAAATTCGACCTCGCCGATGTCGAATGCGGCGGCTGCAAGTTTCAGATGCCGCTCCTCCTGCGGATGCAGGATGCCGTCGGCGGTGGCGATGTGAAACAGCCCGTCCAGCACGTCCCGCATCAGTTTCGCATCATGCCGCAGCAGCGTTGCGATGCTGTCGGCGCAACTCTCGAAGCCCGCCACATCCCGGGCCGCCAGATCGAAGATGCGCCGCACGTTGTCCCGCTCGCCGGGCGCAATGCGGTGCAGCCGCTCGAACACGTCCGACTCGACACGAAGCGCCACGCCATCGGATTTGGCCAGCTTCGCCGACAGCGACACCAGTGCGATCGTGAACGCAACCGTGGAATGGCCCGACACGCCCTGGCCGAAGCCGAACGCGCGCAACAGTCGCTCGACCAGCGTCGGACGCCTGGCGCCGGTTTGCGCGGTTGCAGCGCTCAATTCCTTCGTGATCAGTTCCCAGGACATGGCACGCTGACTACCCTCATTCGCCGCGCCTTGCGAGGCCATTGGCGCGGCGCACTACGCCAGATCGGGCACGTGCGACGCAAGGGAACAGGCAGATATGTCGCGGATGCGACCGACAATCGCCGCTAATTGCCCCACTTTACCGCAGCGGGCCCTGCGATTGCCGACCCGACAGTGCCATATCAGGTTCGCACGCACACCCCCGTACAGGGCAGGGTGATTCAATTCACCGCATCGTATTGCACAGCGAACAAGTGTCTTCAGGTCTCCCGAGCCAAGGAGACCGACGATGACGACCGGCACGTTGTTCGAGGCGCTGTCCGCCATCCCCGATCACCG